>NZ_JBEXVQ010000001.1:0-645549 GCF_040629405.1 Lentzea sp. NPDC005914
CCGCAGGAAGCACTCGACTGCGCCTGCGGGCTCTACCTCAACGACTACACCGCGTGGCTGCAACCCCCGACGAACTAACGGGCGTGACCACTAGTGGCGTGACCCAGAACGTGGGCCGGGTAATTCACGCTCAGCAGGGCGCCTCGCGGCACCGCCCCCGCACCCCCATACGTCCAGTATGAGGATGCGGGGGCGGCACCACGATGCACCCGTCTGACCGCGAATTCGCCTGGCAACGTTCTGGGCCACGCCACTAGATCATCGGGCGCGCGTTCCCTTGAGCTTCACCAGTTCCGACTCGAAGAGGTTCTCCTCCACCTTCAGCGTGCCGGGCACCTTGGAGTCCGGCCGCGACATGTACGACTGGGTCGCGGACGGCCGTCCCACCAGCGAGAACCGCAGCTCGCCCGTGAGCCCCCTGGCCGGGATGCTGTTGGTGTCGTGGAACGCGCGCAGCACCCCGTCGCGCGTGAGGTCCTTCTTGGCGCAGGCCTTCTCCAGCACGGCGACGTAGGCCATCGCGACGGTGTAGCCGTGCACGGTGTTCAGGGTGCCTTCCTCGCCGGGGAAACGCTGGTGGTAGCTGTCGCGCAGCTCGCGGACGCCCTCGACGTCGGCGCCCCACGGGGCGACGGGCGAGGTGAGCAGGACTTGCTTGGCGAACACAGGTGCGACCGGTGACTCCATGATCGCCGGGTCGTAGCTGACGGCGCTGGACAGCACGGGCACGTTCCACCCGAGCTGCGCGGCGATGCCGACCGCGGCCGCCGTCTGCGGCGGGGTCAGCGACAGCACGAGGACCTTCGCGCCGGCCGCCTTCAGCGCGATGATCTGCTCGGCCAGGTTCGCCGTGGTCTCGGTGACGGCCTGTTCGGAGACCTTCATGTCCCAGTTCTCCGCGGCGAACCGGCTGCCCTCCAGGGCGTTGTCGCCGAAGCTGCCGCGCAGATGCACGTGGCCGATGGTGTCGCCGGCCGCGAGTGCGCCCTTGCGCTTGTAGTAGTCGAGGCCGTTGATGATGTCGAGGTCGTAGGTGGTGCCGACGATCATCATGTGCGGGTTGCCGAGCAGGGAGGCCGCCCACGAACCGGGGACGGTCAGCGCCCGCGTCTGCATGAGGTCGGGCTCGATCGCGGCGGTCATCGGCTGGCCCGCGACGTCGATGAAACCCAGCACCTTGGGCTCGAGCTCGAAATATCCGTCGAGCGCTTTCTGCACGTCGTAGGCGTGGTCCTTCTGTTTCAGGTCGATGCGTCGCCCGCACACGCCGCCGTGTTTGTTGACAGCATCCAGATAGAGTTCATAGCCGCGAATCCGGAAAACCGACGACCCTTTGAACGGGCCGGTCATGTCTGTCAACACGCCGAGCGAGATCGATTCAGCAGAGACGCCCGGACCAGTGCGAACAGCGTTTGGCAACTGGTCATCGGACCCGCACGCGGTGAGCGCGCCGAGTAGCAGGGTGACGGGCAAGAATAGTTGACGAATTGACATTCCAAGCCTTGTCGCAGGGGTGTGTTACTCGTGGGTAGCGCGCAGTATTGAGTAACAGGTCCCGAACAGTCCAACTTTGTGGCCCGAAACACCCCTGGGGGTGAATAGCTTCGGCACCCGATGGAAATTGGCGCCGGGTACCGTGATCGGGTGGAAGAGCCCGACTGGAACGAATGGCGCCGGCCCGGCCCGACGCACGCCCAACGGCGGCGCGACATCGCCATCACCGTGATCGTGCTGCTCTGCGCGGTCGAGACCACCGTGCTGGTCAACAGCATGGGCGCCTTCGCCTTCGGCCGGGCTCCCGACCTGCGCGAACAGCTCGCGTGGGTGCTCGTCCTGGCGTTGCCGCTCCTGCTACGTAGGCGCTACCCACTGGCGGTCATGCTCGTGGTGTCGGTGTTGTTCATCGCCGCGCAGTGGCGGCAGGTCGGCGACAACCTCGTGCCGTCCGCCATCCTCTTCCTCGCGATCTTCACCGTCGGCGCGTGGGAGCAGAACCGCGTGGTGGCGCGCTGGTCGCGCATCGGCGTGATCGTCGCGATGTTCCTGTGGCTGGGCTTCAGCCTCCTGCGGGCCCTGATCGGCCCGGCGGTGCCGTTCAAGAACGCCGCGGGACCGCTGGACCCGATGCTCGCCAACGTCCTCTATGGACTGGAGTTCAACGTCTTCTTCTTCGTCTTCGCCTACGTGGTGGGCGAGATGGCGTGGACGGCCGCCCGGCGCCAGGCGCAGCTGGAGTTCCAGGCCGAGGAGCTGCGCCGCTCGCAGGAGCAGAACACGCGCGGAGCCATTGCGGCTGAACGCATGCGGATCGCGCGCGACCTGCACGACGTCGTGGCGCACCACGTGTCGGTGATGGGCATCCAGGCCGGTGCCGCGCGCCGCGTCCTGAACTCCGACCCCGCGATGGCCCTCGACGCGCTGCAGACCGTGGAGCAGACGGCCCGGACCGCGATCAGCGAGTTGCGCGGCCTGCTCGGCGTGCTGCGGGCCGACGGCGAGCAGGATCTCCGCGCCGCACCTGGTTTGGACGACCTGCCGGAACTGTTCGACAGCGCCCGCGCCGCCGGCATCGAGGTCTCGCACGGCGTCTACGGCTCGCCGCGAGAGGTGTCGTCGGCCATCGCGCTGTCTGCGTACCGCGTGGTGCAGGAGGCTTTGACGAACGTCGTGAAGCACGCCTCCGCACACCACGTCGACGTCCGGATGCGGTTCCTGGACAGCGCTCTGGAACTGGAGATCGCCGACGACGGCCGAGGCCGATCCGCTCCGACGGGCGTGGGTTTCGGTCTCGTCGGGATGCGCGAACGTCTGGCGGTGCACGGCGGTTCGCTGGAGGCAGGCCCACGGCGTGAAGCGGGCTATCTGGTGCGCGCATCCCTGCCCACGGCTTCGGCTTCGGAGGAACCAGCGTGAGCCTGCGAGTCGTGCTGGCCGACGACCAGGACCTGGTCCGCGCCGGTTTCCGCGTCATCCTCGGCACCGAGCCGGGCATCGAGGTGGTCGGCGAGGCGGGCGACGGCCTTCAGGCGGTAGAGCTGGTGTCGTCGTTGCGGCCAGACGTCGTGCTGATGGACGTCCAGATGCCGCGCATGGACGGCCTCGAAGCCACCCGGCAGATCCTTTCCGCAGGTGACGGCACTCAGGTGGTCATCCTCACGACGTTCGACCGCGAGGACTACCTGTTCGAGGCACTGCAGGCGGGCGCGAGCGGCTTCCTGCTGAAGAACGCCTCGCCGGAAGACCTGGTCGAGTCCGTGCGGGTGGTGGCCAGAGGCGACGCACTGCTGTCGCCCGAGGTGACCCGGCGGGTGATCGCGCGGTTCAGCTCGGCGAAGCAGGAACGAACCCGGCCGCCGTCGCTGACCGACCGCGAGTTCGAGGTGCTGGTGGAGCTGGCCAAGGGCGCCTCGAACGCGGAGATCGCGGCCTCGTTGTTCCTGGGGGAGACGACGGTGAAGACACACGTGTCGCGCGTCCTCGCCAAACTCGGGCTGCGCGACCGCACGCACGCGGTGGTGTTCGCCTACGAACAGGGAATCGTCACGCCGGGCGGCTGACCCGAATTTCCCAGGTCGCCGCGCAGATGTGCCAGCTCACCCACCGCGTCGGGTCGGCGAAGCCGTGCTGTCCAACGCACCCCACCCCAGCCGCGTACGCAATCTGACGTACGCGAGATCAGAGCGTGAGCGGATGAAGCGCCCCCTCGTGCCCGCGAAGGTAAGAAGCGACACCACGAGAGAAGGAGCCCACCGCGATGACTACCACCCGCAAGCTCAGCGGCCGCGCCCGCAAGGCCGTGCTGCTCGTGCACGTCCTGTCGGCGGCGGCGTGGCTCGGCATCGACCTCGCCCTCGGGATCTGCGTGGTCGTCGCACGGTCCACAGAGGACGTGAACGTCGCCGGCGTCGCCATCCGGGCGATCGACCTCTTCGCGATCTGGCCGATGTTCGGGGCCAGTGTCGTCTGCATGATCTCGGGCGTGGTCCTGGGCCTCGGCAGCAAGTACGGGCTCGTCCGCTACTGGTGGGTGGCCGTCAAGCTGGTCGTGAACGTCGGCATGTCGCTGCTCATCGCGTTCGCCCTGCGGCCGAGCGTGGCCGAGGCGGCACGCGTCGGCGCGCTGATGCTGGCGGGCGACCCGACCGCAGCGGTTCCGGCCGGGCTCATGCCGCCGGTTGTCGTCGCGCCGACGTTGCTGCTGTTCGCCTACATCCTGTCGGTGTTCAAGCCGTGGGGCCGCATCCGCAAGTCAGCTCAGCCAGTCAAGCGCGAGCGCCGCGACCTCGTCGGGGCGGTCTAGCTGCAGGAAGTGGCCGGCGTCCGCCACGATCTCGACCCGCGAACCAGGGGCGAGACTCGTGGCGACGTCGTCGTAGTTCGATGGCGTGATGCAGCCGTCCTCCGAGCCCGCGAGCACCAGCAGCGGAACGGAAGCGGGCTGTTGGGCGACCTGGGCCAGCGAGGCCAGTTCGGGGTCGTGCAACGAACGGTCGAAATTCGCCCGGTACAGCTTCAAAGCGTTGGCCCGCAAAGAAGGATCCGCGTACATCGCGCGCACATAGGACGGCACCTCGAGACCGGGCGACCAGGTGCGCCACAGGTACTCGATCAGCGTGTCGTTCAGCAGACTCTCCGCGACACCCGGCACCTGGAACATGAACAGGTAGAAGAACCGTTTCTGCTGCGCGGGATCGTCGAAGATCGTCCGCAACGCAGAAGGCGGCGGCACGGACATCGTGATCACCCGGCGCACCCGCTCCGGCCACACCGCCGCGAGCCGCCCGGCCACTCCAGCACCGATGTCGTGGCCGATCACGTCCAGCGGTTCAGGAGACAGCGCCGAATTCAGAGCAGCCGCATCGGCCGCCAATGTCAGCCCGTCACTGAACGGCAGCGAGTCGAACGTCGACGGGTGATGTCCGCGCAGAAACGGCGCCACCACCCTCCGGCCCGCCGCCACGAGCCGTGAGGCGAGCGGCGAGAACGACGCCGGGTGGTCCGGAAAGCCGTGCCAGCACACGACGATCGGCCCCTCACCCGCGACCAGCGCCGGAACGGCGCCCCGCGAGGTCGGGATGACGATCTCTTCAAAGAAGGAGAAGTCCATCAGAAGTCCACCCGCATCACGAATCGTCGTTTGGTCGGGTGCGTGACCTGCACGAACCCGGCATCCTCGAACACCTGCCGCGCGCCGACGTGCATCTCGCCCCAGGTGACGTTCTGGCCTGGCGCCGCGATCATCGGATACGCCTCGACCGCCCGAGCACCGTTCTCCCGAGCATGCGAGACCGTCGCCGCCGCCAGTTCATAGGTGAGCCCCTGCCGCCGGAACCCCTTGCGCACCACGAAACACGTCACGGCCCACACGCCGTCGTCGTCCTTGTCCTCGTCACGGCCCTTCCACGGAATGGGCATGCCGAGCAGCTTCGCGTAGTCACACCGCGGCTCGACCGCCACCCACCCGGCGGGCTGATCGTCCACATAGGCCACCAGCCCGCTGCCCCTAGCGGACTGCGAGGCGTGCGCGGCGACCCGTTCGTCCAGCGTCGAGTCGCGCCAGATCCAGCCCTTCACCTTGTAGCGCTGGCAGTGGCACTTGCTCGGCTCGGACCCGTCGAAGATCGCTTCGACGTCCTCCCACGGCACCTCGTCCGACGACACGATCCGGATCACGGCACCAGCCTAAGCGAAGAGCGGCAGCAGTTCGGGAACGTTCAGGAAGGTCGTCGTCCCGGTGACCAGCCCGTCCCGGACGTCGATGAACACCAGCCCGAACGGCCGGCCCATCCCGGGCCGCATCTGCCAGTAGGCGGGCGACCCGTTGGCCTGGACCGGCTCCAGCCAGGCACCCTTGCACGCCGCCTTCGGGTCGTTCCACGCCAGGGAGATCGGCCCGCGCCCGCGCAACCACCAGCTGAACGGCGGCATCGACAACGTGGCGTCCTCGTGCAGCAACGCCACCAGCGTCCGCACGTCGTGACGCTCGAACGCCTCGCAGTACCGGCTGAGCAGCGCCTTCTGCACGGGATCGGCCGGGTTCAGCGGCTCCCCGGGATCAACGGCCTGCAACGTGGACCGAGCCCGCTGCAACGCGCTGTTCGCCGAAGCCACCGTGATCGACAACAACGAAGCGACCTCGGAAGCCTGCCACGCCAGCACATCCCGCAGGATCAGCACCACGCGCTGACGAGGAGGCAGGTGCTGCAGAGCAGCTACGAACGCCAGCCGCACGGTCTCCTTGCGAATCGCCTGGTCCTCGGGCAGCACCAGAGCATCCGGCACAGGTTGCACGAACACCCGCTCGTGCAGCGGAGCACCGATCTCCCCACCGGAAGGGCCCAGGTCGACGGCCAAAGCACGCCGCTGAGCCGACCGCTGCATGTCGATGCAGATGTTCGTGGCGATCCGGTACAGCCAGGTGCGCAGCGAACCGCGCGACGAGTCGTAACTGTCGTAAGCCTTCCACGCACGCACGAGCGTCTCCTGCACGGCGTCCTCGGCCTCGAAACCGGAGCCGAGCACGCGGTAGCAGTAGCCGGTCAGCTCGATCCGGAACGGCTCCAGCGTCTCGATCACAGAAATGGACCCTACGCGGACCGATGAGTTTCCGTCGGCCGGCTCGTAGGAACAACCATGACCGCAGACATCAGGGCCGCGATCGCGGCCGAACGCCGTGACCAGGCAGAACTCCTCGCCACCCTCACCGCAGAGCAGTGGGACGCACCGAGCCTGTGCGAAGGCTGGCGCGTCAAGGAGGTCATCGCCCACACGACGCTCCCGTTCCACAGCTCACCGGCACGCGTGCTCAAGGAGATCGCCAAGTCCGCGGGCCGGTTCAACCACGCCGCCGACCGGATGGCCAGGAAAGACGCCGCGGCACTGTCCACGAACGAGCTGGTCAGCGTGCTGAAGGCCAACGCCGACCACCCCTGGACCCCGCCCGGCGGCGGCCCGACCGGAGCCCTCTCGCACGACGTCATCCACGGCCTCGACATCACCGTCGCGCTCGGACTCGACCGCACCGTGCCGCACGACAGACTGCGGCTGGTCCTCGACGGCATGACCCAGCGCAGCGTCAAGTACTTCGGCGCCGACCTCGCGAACAAGCGCCTCGAAGCCACCGACCTGGACTGGACGTTCGGCGAGGGCGAGCCCGTCCGCAGACCGGCCCAGGAGCTCCTACTCCTCGTGTGCGGACGCCGGATCTGAAACCGCGTCGAGCACCCGCGTGGTCGCCGAGGTCGTCGCCGCGAGGAACCGCGCCACCACCTCGCGGTCCGCGGCACTGAGCGACGACCACGCCGAGGAGAACTCGACGGCCAGCGGCTGGAAGAACGCCGAGGCCACGGCCGTCGCCGCGGAGAGCACGCGAAGCTCGACGCGGCGGCGGTCCTCCGGGCTGCGGTCGCGCACGACGTGACCGGCGCGCTCGAGCCGGTCCAGCACCGAAGTGGTCGCCGACGCGCTCATGTTCAGGGCCTTGGCCAGCGCGCCCGGTGTCATGGGGAAGCGGGCCGTCATGATCAGGTTCAGCGCTGTCATGTCGGTCGGGTGCAACGAGTGGGACGCGCTGAAGATGTCCAGGAATCGGTTCGACTCCATCACCAGCGCCCGCACCAGCATGCTCAGTTCGTAGTCACTTGCATCGCTCACGACGCCAGCTTACAGTTCGGCCATCGAATGATTCGACGATCGAAGGATTGATGATGCGAGTCCTGGCCGGGGTGCTGCTCGTCGTCTGGCTCGCCCTGGGCGGGTTCACGGGTCCGTACGCGGGCAAGCTGTCGGAGGTCTCGGAGAACGACAGCAGCGCGTTCCTGCCGAACTCCGCCGAGTCCACGCAGGTCGCCGAGCTGCAGAAGAAGTTCCAGCGCAGCAACGCGATCCCGGCGATCGTCCTGGTCGAACGCAAGGGCGGGCTGACCGAGCAGGACAGGACGTACCTCGCGAACCGCGGCAAGGGCTTCCAGGCATCACCGGTCATCCCTGCGCCGAACGACAACGAGGCCGCCCAGATCGTCGTGCTGCTCGACCCGGCCAAGGAGGTCCGCGACTCGGTCCTGCAGCTGCGCGACGGCACGCGTGGTGCGCCACCAGGCTTGACGGTGCTCGTGACCGGTCCGGCCGCGCAGGTCGCCGACCTCGTCGAGGCGTTCGGCGGCATCGACGGGTTGCTGCTGGTCGTCGCGGGCGCGGTGGTCGCGTTGATCCTGCTGGTCGTCTACCGGAGTCCGCTGCTGCCCGTGGTCGTGCTCGTGTCAGCGGTGTTCGCGCTCGGCCTGGCCAGCTTCGTCGTGTACCTGTTGGCCAAGAACGACATCCTCGCGCTCAACGGCCAAAGCCAGGGCATTCTCTCGATCCTCGTGTTCGGCGCGGCGACCGACTACGCGTTGCTGCTGGTGGCGAGGTTCCGTGAAGAACTGAGAGACACGCAGGACAAGTACGCCTCCATCCGCACGGCCTGGCGCGGCACGGTCGAGCCCATCGCGGCGTCGGCCGGCACGGTGATCCTCGGCGTGCTGTGCCTGCTGTTCAGCGACCTCGACTCGAACAAGGGCCTCGGACCCGTTGCGGCCATCGGCATCGGCGCCGCGCTGCTCACCACGATGACGTTCCTGCCCGCGGCGCTGGCGCTGACCGGTCGGGCCGCGTTCTGGCCGTTCGCGCCGAAGTTCGGCTCGCCGCACCCGGAGACGAGCGGGCTGTGGGGACGGGTGGCGGACACAGTGCGTCGCAAGCCGCGCGCGATCTGGATCGTCACGGCGCTCGTGCTGCTCGCCGGTGCCGCGTTCCTGCCACAGCTCAAGGCGTCCGGCACCTCGCAGTCCGACGTGTTCCTCACCGAGGTCGAGTCCGTTGCGGGACAGGAGGTGCTGTCGAGGCACTTCCCCGGCGGCACCGGCTCACCGACGGTCATCGTCGCCGCCGAGACCAGGACCGCCGAACTGCTGCAGAAGTCCAAAGTGGACGGCGTCGCGGACGTCCGGCCGAGCGGCACGGCGGAAGGCCTGGTGCGCATCGAGGCCACGCTCAAAGACGCCCCGGACTCGGACGCTGCCGTGGCGACGGTCGAGCGCATTCGTGCGGCGGTGCACGGCATCGACGACGCGAAGGTCGGCGGTCAGACGGCCACGTTGCTGGACACGAGGAAGACGTCCGAGCACGACCGGCTGCTGATCATCCCGATCGTGCTGGTGGTGATCTTCCTGGTGCTGGCGCTGCTGCTCAGGTCGTTGCTCGCACCGGTCCTGCTGATCGCGACCGTCGTGCTGTCGTTCGCGGCGACGATGGGTGTGTCGGCGCTGGTGTTCAACCACGTCTTCGACTTCCCCGGCGCGGACCCGGTGGTGCCGCTGTTCGGGTTCGTGTTCCTGGTGGCACTGGGCATCGACTACAACATCTTCCTGATGACCCGTGTCCGCGAGGAGACCCGCAGACTCGGCACGGTCGAGGGCACGTTGCGCGGCCTCAGCCTGACCGGCGGCGTGATCACGTCGGCCGGTGTGGTGCTGGCCGCGACGTTCGCCGCGCTCGCCGTGCTGCCGATCCTGTTCCTCACGCAGATCGCGTTCATCGTCGCGTTCGGAGTCCTGCTGGACACGTTGCTGGTGCGGTCGTTGCTCGTGCCGGCGCTGTCGGTGGACATCGGCGGGCGAATCTGGTGGCCGTCGAAGCTGAGGTGAGCCAGGATCTCCGCATGACCTACACCGCACGCCAGCTGAACCGCGCCACGCTCGAACGGCAGATGCTGCTCGAGCGCGAACCGGTGGACCTGCTGACGGCGGTGGACAAGGTCGTCGCGATCCAGGCGCAGGAGCCCTGCTCGCCCTACATCGCGCTGTGGAACCGGATGAGCGGCTTCGACCCGGCGGACCTGGACGAGGCGTTCGCGAGCGGCGTGATCCGCAAGGCCACGCTCATGCGGATCACGCTGCACGCCGTGACGGTCCGCGACCACGAGGTCTTCCACCACGCGATGCTGCCCGCGTTGAGGGCGTCCCGGCTGCACGACAAGCGGTTCAAGGCGATGGGCCTCACGATCGAGCGCGCCGACGAGGTGCTGCGGCACATGCTGGAGTTCGCGGCCGAACCGAGGACCAAGCCGGAGCTGGAGGCTCTGCTGCACTCGCACGTCGGCGACGTGGGTGAGCCGGGAATCTGGTGGGCGCTGGCGTCCTACGCGCCGCTCGTGCGGATGCCGACCGGGGGCCCGTGGTCGTACGGACCGAAGCTGTCCTTCCAGACGGTCGCGATCGAGCCGCGCGAACGGATGGCCGCGCTCGCCGAGATGCTGCGCCGCTACCTCACCGGCTTCGGGCCCGCGACCATTCCGGACATGAACCAGTTCACGATGCTGCCGCGCACCTCGATCCGGCAAGCGCTGGAACTGCTGGACCTGGTCCGCGACGGCGACTACTACGACGTTCCAAATCGGACAATCCCGGATGAAGACACCCCGGCGCCACCACGGCTGATGGCCATGTGGGACAGCACGTTGCTCGCCTACGCGGACCGCAGCCGGATCATCCCGCACGAGTACCGCAAGCTCGTGATCCGCAACAACGGCGACACATTGCCGACACTTCTCGTTGACGGTCATGTGGCAGGAGTCTGGCGCCCCAACGAGAACGGCGGCATCGAGGCGTCCGCCTTCCACGCCCTGAGTGAGGACCAATGGGCGGACCTCGCGGAGGAAGCCAAGGCGCTGCACAAGTTCCTCGGCGACCGGGAACCGCAGGTCTACCGCCGTTTCAACCGCTGGTGGACCGGTCTGCCTGTCGAACAACATCGAATTCTGTGAATACGTCAAGATCCACAAAGGACCGTCCGTGAGTCACTATTCCTCCACCCTGCATGGAGGAAAGCTGAATGTTCCAAACGAGAAAGCGCGCCCAGTCGGCCCTCGCGGCCGGAATGCTCGCGGCGGGCGCGATCACCCTGCTCGGCGGTTCGCCCGCCACGGCCGTCGCCGGTTCGACGTCGTGTGTGGACGAGCACGCCGCGGCTCGTGCGCTGCCCGGCAGCCACGGCCGGGAGCGCAACGAGGTCTCCGACGCCAAGGTCGCTCAGGTCAACGCCGACCTGCTCCAGAAGGTCAAGGAGCAGGCGAACAAGCGCACCGACCTGTCCGCGCTGGCGGCGGGCGGCACGATCAACGTGGTGTTCCACGTCGTCACCGGCGATGGTGGTGTGGGCAACCTGACCGACGCCACGATCACCCAGCAGATCACGGCTCTCAACAAGGGCTTCGCCGGCTCGGAGTCGAGCCAGGCGGCGAAGACCGGGTTCAAGTTCATGCTGCAGTCGACCTTGCGCCACGAGAACAACGCGTGGTTCGCCAATGTGGACGACGCGGCGATCGAGCGTGAGATGAAGACCTCGACCCGTGTCGGCGGGGCGAGCACGCTCAACCTGTGGTCCACCAACACCAGCTACCTGGGCTTCGCGACGTTCCCGAGCGACTACTCGAGCGACCCGAAGATGGACGGCGTGGTCTTCAACTACGCCAGCGTTCCTGGTGGTGCGACGCCGAACTACAACTTGGGCAAGACCGTCACGCACGAGACCGGCCACTGGATGGGCCTCTGGCACACCTTCCAGGGCGGTTGCTCCACGACGGGCGACCAGGTCGCGGACACCCCGGCGCAGAAGAGCGCGAGCTCAGGCTGCCCGACCGGCCGCGACTCGTGCACGGCCTCGGGTGTCGATCCGATTCACAATTATATGGACTACTCTTTCGACTCTTGTTACAACCAGTTCACGCCTGGCCAGAACACTCGCATGCAGAGTGCCTGGACGGCGTACCGCAGCGGCAAGTGATCTACATCTGAGCCGCGACTCTTCGAGCGCGGTCCAGCTCCCGCTGGTAACGGCCGGGGTTGCGAGCGACGAGTTCCTCCTTCAGGAGAAGGGATTCGGCGATCGCGGCCTCGGCCTCAGCGCGTTCGGCCCGCAGCACGCGGATCAACGCGTGGTCGGTGAGCGCGTCGGCCAGCAGGTAGGTGTACTCGTACGGGTCGCCGGCGTACCACTCGCGATACTCGGCGACCGACCGCAGTGACGCCTCCAATGCCACGTCGAACTGTCCCAAGTGGGCAGACGCCAGCGCAAAGGTGTTGCGCGCCATCGCTTTGTCCTCGGCGTCGACGTACAGCTCCAACCCCTTCGCCGCCGCCTCGGCTGCCTCGGCGTAGGCGCGGTGCGAGATCAGAGCGCTGGCCCGGTTGGTCCACGCCAGTGCGAGCTGCTCGTGGTCGTCGTGCTTGGTGGCGAGCGCGATGGCCTCGTCGCTGACGGCGAAACATTCGTCAAGCCGTCCGACGTCGTGCAGGCGGCTGGAGAGGCTGCAGAGCGCGGTGGTGAGCCGGAGCTCCACCTTCTTGGCGGTGTCCTCCCGTTCGGTCGCCGCGATCAGGGAGCGGTAGCGGTCGACCGACTCCTGGGCCACCGGCACGGCCTCCTCGTCGAACCCGAGGTTGTGCAGCCGGTTGCTGTGGTTGTTCAACGCGCCGGCGAGGTTGCTGAGGACCGTCCAGTCACCTGACTTCGCCTGCCTGCGGAAGTCCGCCACCGCCGCGGCGTGGGACGCGCGGGCGTCCTCGATCCGCCCGATGCGCTGCTGCATGAGGCTGAGCTCGTCGAGCACCCCGTAGGCGGTGGCGAGCGTGTTCCGCCGCTGCCAGAACGCCGCGGCCTCGGCGGCCGCGTCGATCGCCTGCTCGTACTCGCCGATCTCCTTCAGCCGGCGCGCGTACTGGAACAGCGCGTGGGCCAGGGGATAGCCTTCTGGCGGGCCGTCCTTGACCTTCTTCTGCCCGCGCGCGTACTCGACCGCCTCGCTGGCTGCGCGGGCGGCGTCGGAGTGCCTGCCCAGCTTGCCCAGCAGGCTGATCATCGAGGACCAGGTCCTGTTGGCGATCTCCAGGTCGTAGCTGCCGGGCCTCGCCAGTTCGAGAGCGAGCGCGAGTTCCTCCTCGGCGACCGGCAACGCCTCCTCGTACCGCTCCAGCTTGACGAGGTTCTCGTGCAGGTCGGTCAACGCCCGCCGCACGCTCACCCGGTCGTGGTCGGCCCGGACGATCTCCAGGATCTCCTGGAGCACGCGCACGGCCAGGTCGTGCCAGCCGGCGTCCTTGAACGTCTCGGCCAGGAACCCCAGCGCCGTCGGCAAGGCGTTGCGCTGCGGCCACGTCTCCCGCGGCGTGTCCCGCAGTTCCTCGACGACCGGGAACTGGATCCGCACGATCTTGTACGGATCCGGGTAGACGTCCACTGCTTCCCGGTGCCACGTCTCTTCGCGGCGCACTCGCTCGATCACGGGCGAGTAGATATCACGCGGTGCGCACCTCGGGGACGGTCTTCGACACTTCCGCCTCCGATGCGGCGGAAGCGAGCCGCTCCGCCATGGTCCCGCCCTCCGGAATGCCGACCGGCGACGGCATCTTGCCCAGCAGATACCCGGCGTGGCTCACCCCGAGCAGCACCAGGAAGGCGTCGGAGAACGCGGGTAGCCCGGCGATGCCCGCGGGGTTGTCCACGGCCTTGAGCGCCGAGACCGCCTGCGCGATGTAGAGCAGCACCAGCATGACCGTGATGACGAAGTTCTGGAACTTCGCGAGGTCGATGGACTTGCCCGCCGACGCGCCCTCCTCGGCCGTCAGCATCTCCCACAACCGCCCGCGTTCCTGGCCCATGGGGTAGGCCGCCACCGACTCCGGATGGTTCGTGCTCTTCACGACCTTGACCGCCGCCGCCACGACCCCGGACCCGACCGAGATGCCGAGCAACCACAGCACCTGGCTCGGGATCTGGAACCCGGCCACGTCGACCTGCCCGGCCGCGAACCGCCCGAACGCCATGCCGCTGATCAGCGACAGCAGCACCACCGTCCACAACATCACTTGAAGCCGCGAGAGGCTGTACCGGCCACGCGCGTCCCGCAGCACGCTCTGCGCGCCAAGCCTGCCGGGGATCACCACCGCGAGCAGGACGATGACGAGTGCGGATACGAGCCAAGCCCAGAACGTGGTCGCCATAGCGGTCTCCTCGTTACGCCGTTCGGACGCTGTGGCTGCTAAGTCGTATCGAGGCGACCAGGCGTTATCACTCCGGGTAACGATTTGGGGGTCGATCTACCAGCCGACCACGAGGCTGGCCCGGTCCGCCGGCGTGCACTGGGCGAGGTAGAGCTTCTGCCCCTCGACATAACGGCGGTTGCGCGGATCATCCGGATCGGACGGACTGCCGTCGCGAACAGCCATGCGCGCCACCGACACCGCGAACTCGACCGCGAGGAACACCGAGAAGTCCCAGTGGTCCACGAGCTCGTCGCGGTGCAGGAAGATCCCGTCCACGAGCAGGATCGCGGACGGCGGCGCCACCTCGGCGGGCGGGGACACGTACTCGTCGGAGGCCAGGTCGTGGCTCGCGCGCCGAAACGGCTTCCCAGCGGCGAACGGCCTGAGCAGGTACTCCACGAACCGCTCGTGGTCGAAGCTGTCCAGGAAGAAGCCCTCTGGCGAGGTCCGGCCGCGTTGCCAGCGGATCCGTCGCGGGTGGTGGAAGTCGTCCACGGACGCCCTCACGACGTCACGGCCTCGCGCGCGAAGCACCGACGCCAGCTCGTCGCAGAACGTCGTCTTGCCCGCACCGTCGACTCCGTCCACCCCGACCAGGCCTGAAGCAGGCAGCACGTCGGCGACCGCGGAAAGCACCCCAGCTCGCGTCACGCAACCGACGATCTCACGGAAGGTCACGCGACAGGCCCCATCCGGATGAGACCCAGGTCTCCCAGGCGTCAAGAACGCGTAAGGGCCGGCCCCAACGCCGTAAGGACGCTGTCAGGCACCGCCTGATCAGGCATTTCGTGTTGCACGCTGCCGGGCGTCATCAAGAAAACCTGTCGTTGAAGGGAGCGGCGTCATGGCCGACCTGGCCTACGCGTTGCTGCTGATCGGGAGTTTCGTCGTGCTGGGCCTGACGGTGCGTGGACTGGAGAAGTTGTGAGCGGCACGGGTCTCGTCGCGAACGCCATCGCGGGCGTGATCGGGCTCGCCTTGATCGTCTACCTGTTCATCGCACTCATCAGGCCGGAGAAGTTCTGATGTCACCTCTCGTGGCCGGCCTGCTGCAGGCCGGCATCCTCGTCGCGGCCCTGGCGGTCGTGCACCGGCCCCTCGGCGACCACATGGCCCGCGTGTTCGAGAACAAGAGCCACACGAAAGCCGAACTGGCCGTGTACCGGTTCGCGCGGATCGACCCGGACGCTGAGCAGAAGTGGAGCACCTACGCGTATGGCGTGCTGGGCTTCTCGTTCGTCAGCATCGTGTTCCTGTACGTCCTCCAACGCGCGCAAGCCCTCTTACCGTTCGACTTCGGCCGCGGCAACGTCCCGCCGGGCATGGCGTTCAACACGGCGATCAGCTTCGTGACCAACACGAACTGGCAGTCGTACGTGCCGGAAGCCGTCATGGGCCACACGGTGCAGATGATCGGCCTGACCGTGCAGAACTTCGTGTCGGCGGCCGTCGGTCTCGCGGTCGCGGTGGCCCTGATCCGCGGGTTCGTCCGGCATCGGACCGACCGGCTCGGCAACTTGTGGGTCGACCTCACCCGCGGCACCCTCCGGATCCTGCTGCCGATTGCGTTCGTGGCAGCACTGGTCCTCATCGCGCTTGGCGTCACGATGAGCCTCAAGTCCGGTGTGGACGTTGACGGCCAGGCGATCGCGAACGCGCCTGTCGCCAGCCAGGAGGCCATCAAGGAGCTCGGCACGAACGGCGGCGGCGTCCTCAACGCGAACTCGGCGCACCCGTTAGAGAACCCCAGTGAGTGGACCAACCTCTTCGAGATCTTCCTGATTCTCGTGATCCCGGTCGCGCTCACCCGCACGTTCGGCCGCCTCGTCGGTCAGAACAAACAGGGGTACGTGCTGCTCAGCGTCATGGGTGTCATCTGGACCGCCATGCTCGCGGTGATCTGGGGCGCGGAGGCGAGCGGGCTCAGGCCGTTGGAGGGCAAGGAACTCCGGTTCGGCGTCCCCGGCAGCGCGATCTTCGCCGACGCCACCACCGGCACGTCGACCGGCGCGGTCAACTCGTTGCACGACAGCTACACCGGGCTCGGAGGCGGCGGCACGTTGCTGAACATCCTGTTCGGCGAGATGACGCCGGGCGGTGTCGGCACGGGCATCTACAGCATCCTGGTGATGGCGATCATCGCGATGTTCCTGGCCGGTCTGATGGTCGGCCGCACACCGGAGTACCTGGGCAAGAAGCTGGGGCGCAAGGAGGTCACGGCCGCCGCGGTGTCGATCCTCGCGATGCCGACGGTGCTGCTGATCGGCGCCGGAATCGCGGCGGTTCTGCCGAGCACGCAAGGAGTACTCAACAACCCCGGCGCGCACGGCCTGTCGGAGATCCTTTACGCCTACGCGTCGGCTTCGAACAACAACGGCAGCGCGTTCGCCGGCATCACGGTGACGAGCGACTGGTTCCAGGCGTCGCTCGGCCTGTGCATGCTGTTCGGCCGGTTCATCCCGATCGTCGCGGTGCTGGCGCTGGCCGGATCCCTTGCGGCACAGAAGAAGGTGCCGGTCACGGCGGGCACGCTGCCCACCACGGGACCGCTGTTCGCGACCCTGCTCACCGGCTCGATCGTCCTGGTCGCCGCGCTGACCTTCGTTCCCGCTCTCGCCCTCGGTCCCATCGCGGAGGCACTGCAGTGACGCACGCCAAGCCCGGTATCGCCTCGGCCGTCCCGGAGGCCTTGCGGAAACTGCATCCGCGCCACCAGTTGCGCAGCCCCGTCATGTTCGTCGTGTGGGTGGGTTCGGTGCTGGTCACTGTGTTCGCGGTGGGCGACCCGAGCGTGTTCACCATCGCGGTGGCGGTGTGGCTGTGGTTCACCGTGCTGTTCGCGAACCTCGCCGAGGCCGTCGCGGAAGGACGCGGCAAGGCGCAGGCGGACTCGTTGCGCAGGACCAAGAAGGACGCCGTCGCCAGGCTCGTCAACGGGGACGTCGTCGCGGGCACCGAGCTGAAGATCGGCGACCTGGTGGTCGTCGAGGCAGGCGAGGTGATCCCCGGCGACGGCGACGTCGTCGACGGCATCGCGACCGTCGACGAGTCGGCGATCACCGGCGAGTCCGCGCCCGTCATCCGGGAGTCCGGCGGCGACCGGTGTGCCGTCACGGGCGGCACGACGGTGCTGTCCGACCGGATCGTGGTCAGGATCACGACCAGGCCAGGCGAGTCCTTTGTGGACCGCATGATCGCGTTGGTCGAGGGCGCGGAACGGCAGAAGACGCCGAACGAGATCGCGCTGACGATCCTGCTGTCCACCCTGACGATCATCTTCCTGCTCGCGGTCGTGGCGCTGCAGCCGTTCGCGATCTACTCCGGCGGCGAGCAACCGGTGATCGTGCTGACCGCGCTGCTGGTCTGCCTGATCCCCACCACGATCGGCGCGTTGCTGAGCGCCATCGGCATCGCGGGCATGGACCGGCTGGTGCAGCGCAACGTGCTCGCCACCTCCGGCAAGGCCGTCGAGGCCGCCGGTGACATCGACACGCTGTTGCTGGACAAGACCGGCACCATCACCTGGGGCAACCGCCGCGCGACCGAGTTCATCGCGGTCGGCTCGACCTCCGAAGCGCAGTTGGTCGCGGCCGCACGACTCGCGAGCCTCGCCGACGAGACGCCGGAAGGCCGCAGCGTCCTGGAGCTCGCGGGCGGAGAACCCGCGAGCGCGCACGAGAAGACCGGCGAGTTCGTGCCGTTCACCGCGCAGACCAGGATGTCCGGCATCGACCTCGACGACCGGGTCATCCGCAAGGGCGCGGCGTCCGCGTTCGAGCTGACGGACACGGCGCGCGAGATCGTCGACGAGATCAGCGCGCAGGGCGGTACCCCGCTCGTCGTGGCGGAGAACGGCAAGGTCCTCGGCATCATCCGGCTGAGCGACGTCGTGAAGCCCGGCATGAGGGAACGCTTCGCCGAGCTGCGCGCGATGGGCATCCGCACGGTCATGGTCACCGGCGACAACCCGTTGACGGCCAAGGCGATCGCGGCCGAGGCGGGCGTGGACGACTTCCTCGCGGAGGCCAAGCCCGAGGACAAGATGGCCCTGATCCGCAAGGAGCAGGAGGGCGGCCGGCTGGTCGCGATGACCGGTGACGGCACGAACGACGCGCCCGCTCTGGCACAGGCCGATGTCGGCGTCGCGATGAACACCGGCACGTCGGCCGCGAAGGAGGCCGGCAACATGGTCGACCTCGACTCGGACCCGACCAAGCTCATCGAGATCGTGGAGATCGGCAAGCAGCTGCTGATCACCCGTGGTGCGCTGACGACGTTCTCCGTGGCGAACGACCTGGCGAAGTACTTCGCGATCCTGCCGGCGATGTTCGCCGCGATCTACCCGGCGCTGGACAAGCTCAACGTCATGCACCTGGCCACGCCGCAGTCCGCGATCCTGTCGGCGGTGATCTTCAACGCGCTGGTGATCGTGGCGCTGATCCCGCTGGCGCTCAAGGGTGTGCGCTACCGGCCGTCCAGCGCGTCGGCGTTGCTGCGGCGCAACCTGCTGATCTACGGCCTCGGCGGCATCGTGACGCCGTTCGCCGGGATCTGGCTGATCGACCTGCTCGTACGACTCGTCCCCGGGATCGGCTGAACCAATGGACAACTTCCTGAAGCAGTCGTGGGCAGGACTTCGCATCCTGCTGGCGCTGACCGTGATCCTCGGAGTGGCCTACCCGGCCGCGGTGTGGGGCGTGTCCCGAATCCCCGGCCTGCACGCCAACGCCGAGGCCACCGACACCACACTCGTCGCGGTGACACGGGAAGGCGACAAGTACTTCGTGCCGCGCCCGTCCGCCGCGACACTGCCCGCGTCCGGTGGGTCGAACAAGGGCGAGCTGAACGAGGACTACACCAGGATCGTCGCCGAGCGCCGTGCCCAGATCGCCCAGCGCGAAGGCGTTGCCGGGGACCAGGTGCCGCAGGACGCCGTCACGGCATCGGCGTCCGGCCTCGACCCCGACATCAGCCCGGAGTACGCGGCGCTGCAGGTGCCCCGCGTGGCGCGCGCGTCCGGGCTGCCGGTGGACAAGGTGCGGGAGTTGGTCGCCGCCAGCACTCACGGCACCTTCACCACCACCGTCAACGTGACGGCGTTGAACCGTGCCATCGACGCCGCCGGTTGACGGTCGCCGGGGTGAGCTGAGGATCTACCTCGGCGCCGCTCCCGGCGTCGGCAGGACCTTCGCTGTGCTCGGCGAGGCCCACCGGCGCCGGAAGCACGGCACCGAGGTGGTCGTGGCTCGTCCAGACCCAAGGCCGGGACAAGACGGCTCAGCTCCTCGAGGACCTCGACGTGGAGCCGCGCAAGGTGGTGCGGCCCGGAGGCGAGGACCTTCCGTGCTCGTGGATCTGGGGCCGCTGGGACGTGTGATCGCGAACGTGGTGCACGACGCCCTGCGGCACGGCCACCCGTCGCCGGTGGCGATCCGCGCGAGCCGGCACGGTTCGGTCGTCGAGCCGCGGGTCGTCCACCACGGCACCGGCCCGCAGAAGCAGGCGGGCGGCAAGGTGTTCGCCCCCTTCCACCGCCTCGGCGAGCGCGACGCCACCCCCGGCGGCGGGCTCACCGTCACTTCACTACCGGCGGCGATCTCGTTGCCCGCCTACGTGGAGAAACCATGACCTCAGTGCTGGTGGTCGATGACGAACCGCAGATCGTCCGTGCGTTGAGGATCAACCTCAGCGCGCGGGGCTACGACGTGATGACGGCCTACGACGGCAAATCCGCCCTCGGTGTCGCGGTGGAAGGCAAGCCGGACGTCGTGGTGCTCGACCTCGGCCTGCCGGACATCGACGGCGTGGACGTGATCGCGGGCCTGCGCGGCTGGTCGACGATCCCGATCATCGTCCTGTCCGCCCGCACCGACTCGGCGGCCAAGGTGGAGGCTCTGGACGCGGGCGCCGACGACTACGTGACCAAGCCGTTCGGCATGGACGAGCTGCTCGCACGCCTGCGGGCAGCCGTGCGGCGCGGGCTGGCACGAGATGGGGGAGACCCGGTCGTCGAAACGTCGTCGTTCGTCGTCGACTTGGCGGTGAAGAAGGTGCGGCGAGACGGCCGCGAAGTCCACCTGACGCCGACCGAGTGGGGTCTGGTGGAGATCCTGGCCCGCAATCCCGGGCGTCTCGTCTCGCAGAAGCAGCTGCTGCAGGAGGTGTGGGGTCCCATGCACGTCAACGAGTCCCAGTACCTGCGCGTCTACTTCGCCCAGCTGCGTCGCAAGCTGGAAGCCGACCCGGCCCACCCCCGTCACCTGATCACCGAACCGGGAATGGGCTACCGGCTGGAGCTGTGAACTGGGCCACCGCGCTCGTCAGGATTCCGTCAAAGCGGGGCTCGCCGGTGTCAGGGTTCCGTCCGAGGCCTGGGAATGCGGTGCCGCCGGGCGTGCACTGGGTCCATGACGCTCGCGGAGTTGTTGCCCAGCATCGGATGTGCCACCGAGCCGGTGCTGGAAGAGGGTCTGTGGCCGGACGGAACCCGCTCCTCCGGCGCGGACCTGGTGATCGGTGGAGTCCCGGTGACGCGCCTCGCCGCCCAGTTCGGCACGCCGTGCCACGTGCTCGACGAGGCTACGGTCCGCTCCCGCGCCAGGGCTTTCGTCTCCGCGCTGCCGGAAGCCGAGGTGGTGTTCGCGGGCAAGTCGTTGCCCTGCCCCGAGATCTACCGGTGGATGGCCTCGCTCGGCCTCTCCCTGGACGTGTCCTCGGCCGGCGAGCTCGCCCTCGCCCGAGCCGCGGGCTTCCCGGCGTCGCGAATCCTCCTGCACGGCAACGTGAAGACCGGCGAGGACCTCAAGGCCGCGCTGGCGTACGGGGTCTCGCGGATCGTCGTCGACTCGTTCGACGAGATCGCCCAGCTCGGCGCCCTCGCGCGGCACGGTCAGGAGGTCATGATCCGCGTGACGCCCGGCGTGGACGCCTGCACGCACGCCGCCATCGCGACCGGCGTCGAGGACCAGAGGTTCGGCTTCTCCCTGGCTTCCGGCGCCGCTCTCGAGGCGATTCTGCGGGTCGTCGAGCAGCCCTCGCTGAAGCTCGTCGGCCTGCACTGCCACATCGGCTCGCAGGTCCGGCACGTCGTGTCCTACGAGGAAACCGTGCGGCGCATGGTCGGCCTGATCGCCTCCTGCGGTGTCCGCGTCGGCCAGCTCGATCTGGGCGGCGGCTTCTGCGCCCCGTACCTGCCGGGGGAGCGGGAGTTCGATCTTTTCGGCTTCGCGCACCGAGTTCGCGCCACCCTCAACTACGAATGCGCGCTGCACCGCGTGCCCGTGCCGAAGCTGCTGATCGAGCCGGGCCGGTCGATCGTCGCCAACGCGGGGGTGACGTTGTACCGGGTCTGCGCGGTGAAGCACGGCGTGAACCGCACCTTCGTGGCTGTCGACGGTGGGATGAGCGACAACCCCCGTCCTGCCTTGTACGGCGCCAAGTACGCGGTCCGGCTGGTCGGCCGTGGCGGCGAGCTGCGGCCGGTGACCGTCGTGGGACGGCACTGCGAGGCCGGCGACGTGCTGGCCGAGAACGTGCCACTACCGGCCGACGTCCACGCGGGCGACGTGCTCGCGGTACCGGCGACGGGCGCGTACCACCACGCGCTGGCCTCGAACTACAACCAGGTCTGCCGGCCACCCGTCGTGGCGGTCAAGGACGGCGTGGCACGGCCGATCGCGCGCCGCGAGACCGAGGAGGACCTGTTGCGCCGCTATGTGTAGTTCGGGGTCAGGGTTTTTGGACCTTGCGCACGACTCCTGAGAACCCGGCGACGAAGAGCGTGGTGAAAGCCCAGCCGAAGATTTGCAGGCCGAGGCCGGCGAGATACCACCAGTGAGATGTGTCCGCCTTGAAATCGCAGCGCAGCCGACCACCTGTGTTGATCAAAGGTATCGAGAGGTCCGCGGCGAGCTTCATCGCTTCTCCGCCGGAGCAGGGCTGGAACAAGTAAGGGGTGCTCAGCGGGAAGTGTTCGATGAGGCTATGCCGATGGCTGAACCAGCTCAACGCCAACGCGAGCACGAACACGAGTCCGAGTCCGATCAGGGCGCCCCACGGTTTGTAGCCGTACCCGATGACCACATGTTTGACCCAGTGCCAAGCGCGTGCAGGCCACCACTTGGGTTTGTACGCCTGATAACGCCTGGCCTGCTGTCTGATGAGAACCCGCCGTGCGTCTCGCTCGTGTCCGGCCGCCTGCATCACTGTGGCGAGTTGATGATATGGCTCCGCCTCGTACAGGTGCGTGTGCTGGTCCAGCAAGTGCAGCCAAGGTTCGTAGGCCGAACACTCGGAGGACAACGTGGAGTAGCGGAGGCCGGCGAGCTGAAACCGCCTTCCGTCATCGCAATTCTTTGCTCTGCCGTCGCAGATCGCATCCGGCGGTAGGCAGAGACGCGTTGCTGAGGCGCATCGGAGGTCAATCGCAAGTCCCTGGCCGCTGTTGAGAACCTTCGCTGGTTTGCCTGGATCTTCTGGCGAAGGTGCGTGATGGGAAAGTCCGACGAGTTTGTGGCCGGAGCCGAAGTCCAGTCGCGACTGGATGTTCGCCGCAACGAGGTTGATCGTGGCTATCTTGCTCGAGCTTCCTTCTGCCACGAAGTTTCGGCAGAGCAACACAGAGCCGCTCACGTGGGCCGTCTCGGCGTTCAGGACCGGGCCTCCGTTGTTGCGGATATGGGTGTTGTCGCACCGGACATCGCCGCCGATCGTAGCGTTGACCAGCTGCACTGCGCCGGTGTCGCAGTTGACCACGGCATCGCTGTTTCGGAAGAACAGTGATCGTCCTATGTGGATTCCCTCGGCGTGGATCGCTGCTCCTGCGGTGTTGTGCAGAGTTGTGCCGTCTGCTTCGAGGTTCCCGTTGATCTTGGCGCCGAGCAGCCGCACCGAGCCGAACCTGTGCGCCCCGGTGGTCCGAAGGCCGCGCAAGAACAAGGATCCTTCCACTCGGATCCGGTCCGCATGGAAGTAGGGCATCTCGCAGTCGTCGAAGCACAGCCACGGAACCTCGACGTCATGAGCGATGACAGGGCTGTCGAACACGCAGTACTTCAGATGGATGCCGACCGGGAACGTCATTGATCGCATGTCGATCGGAGCGTCGCTGACGATGTGCGCATAACGTATTCCAATGCCACGGGGATGCAAGTGGTGCCCGAGCCTGCCGAGCAGGAGATCCAGTATCAGATCGGCGTGAATCACGTGGGCGTGGCTGGTAGTCCGTCTCAGTGAATCAGGACTCATCCGTGGACAGATCAGTTTGTCACCGCGCATCGCCTTGCTGACCAAGGCGTTCTCCAGCTCGCTCATTTTTCTGTCGATCATGGTTGCCTCACCTGTGCGACGTGACTGTGTATCGCCGGCAGTCGGCGGGCGTTATCCGGAGCCCGCGACATTACTCCATTCGAATGTACGGAGTTGCTGATGGCGAGCCTCGGAGCGCTGAATGGTGTGCGTGCAGGACTTCCGGCTCTGTCTTGGCGCGAGGCTCCAGACAAGAATCGACCGCCGGTGGGTTGCGGTAGAGGAGCCGAAGTGGCTTTCTACAAGGATGAACTGGTCGAATCGCTCGCCGAGCGTGTTAGTCGTTGTGCGTCGGGCGACTTGGCCGCAGTTCTGGAGCCGGCCGCCGTCGACGAGGCGGACGCGTTGCGGGCGGGCGCTATGCGACCCGCGGGAGTTGCCAACGCCGAGGTGATCGAACCGGACGTCGGCGTGGTGCTCGCGCTCTACCACTGGTTCCGGTATCAGGTGCTGCTGGAAGGGGACGACGCCGCGGATTTGCGGCTGGCAGTGCAGCTGTTCGAGGCGGTGGCGGAGTTCTCCCCGGAATACGTGCCCGACGACGTGGCCGCTACTACGGCTTTCACAGGACGACACGTCGAGGAGACGCACGGCGCGTTTGCGCGTGGTGATCCACGAAGCGTCCACTTTGTACGAACAAGCCAAGGCTGTTCGTGATCTCGAGAAGCTCGACGCGGCAATTCGTCTGCTCAGAGACGCGGTTGACGAACTCGACGACCGCGACGAGAGACGGCCGGGCGTTCTGTCGACGCTCATCGACCTGATCCTGGAAACGGGTCGCTGGTCGGGCCGCAGCCTGCCGACGGAGGACGATCCGATCGTCGCGGAATACTTCCGGTGCCATGACCGTGCGGTGGAACTGATGGACAACTCCACTGACATGTCTGACACCACTGCTGCCGAGAACTTGTTCCGCAGAACGCTCGCTCTACCGATCGGTGGTGCCGGTAGCGCCTTGGCGATGGGGGAATCTGAGCAACCTGCTGCCCATGAGATACAAAGCCGAAGGTGGCGTCGACGACCTGACTGAGGCTGTCGAGCTGGCTCGCCGCGCACGGACCGTGGCAGGTGAGGACGACCCGAGCTACGCGGACGGACTGGCCATCACGCTCCAGTCGCAGCACGAACGGTGCCGACGATCTTGATCCGCTCGACGAAGCCATCGCATTGCTGCGTTTCTCGGTCAGGTCGGTTTCGCCGGATGATCCCGCGCGAGCTGGTTATCTGAACCACCTCGGCAATGCGCTGAGGGCCAGGTACGAAGTGGACTGGGACGTAGCCAGCCTCGAAGAGGCGGTCACGGTTTGCAGGGAAGCCGTATTGGTCTCGTCGGCTGAAGATCTGAAGCTGCCGGTGCGCTTGAACAACCTCGCGGGAGCGTTGGTCTGTCAGCATCGGCGGACCGGTGATCGCGCCTTGCTCGCTGAGACGGTCAGCCTGCTGCGTCGAGCTGATGGCAGCACAGCGGCGCCGATGAATCTCGGTGACGCGCTCTCGAGCCTGTTCGAGCAGACCGGTGACCTGTCCGTGCTGGCCGATGCCGAAGACGCGTTGAACGGAGCGCTGTCGACGCTGTCTCCCGGACATCCGAACTGGGGTGCTGTGCAGGCCGCTTTGGCGTTGTCGGAGTGCGTGCATGCATGTCGCATTCGACCTGCGCCGGTTCGACTTGCTCAAGGCTCTGCACTTCACTCTTCCCGCAGACCTGGCAGAGGAACGGGTGGTGACAGGAGCGCTGTGCGATCAGTGGCGTGACGGGTGGCTGGCACCGATGCCGTACCAGCACGACGAGCCGGGTTGATTGATTCCCTCCCATGTCGAACGTGTGTTCCCTAGAGTGGCGCGATGCACTCGTACGCCTACGTCGCCGACTCCCGGCTGGACGAGCCGCGTCGTGCCCTGGGCCTGCAGACATCGGGCGGCCGGGTTCCGAACCCGCGCTTCTTCACCGGCTTCCTGGGCGACTCGCAGCAGTCCGCCACGGCGTTGCTGGCCATCGCGAAGGTCGCGGGCACCCGCTACTTCCAGCCCACCAGCGAACGGCTGCGCGACCCGGTCGTCACGTGCAACGGCGACCGGCTGCGGTTCGAGTCGTTCTCCGGCTGCTGCGGTGTCTACGCGCGGCTCGACGTGCTGTCGCAGGCGCTCGACGGCGAGGTGCACGACCGCGGTACCACCAACGTCGACGTCAACGAGCCGCTGCGGCGCGCCCTCGCCCGCGTCACGCCCGGCGACCCGCTGCACCTGACCGTCGGACCCGACCAGGTCGAGGTCGGCACGCTCGACGGCGCGGTCGTCGAGAAGAAGGTGCCGCTGCCGCCCCGCTGGCTGCGGGGTTTCGCGGAGACCCAGGTGCTGACCTCGCGCTTCGACCTGAAGGCCGAGCTGTCGCCCGCGGACGCCCAGCGCTTCCTCAAGACGTTGCCCAAGGGCCGCGCGGCGGTGTGGGCGGTGCCGTCGGGGAAGTCGTTGAGGCTCAGCGGAACGGCGTCGGCCAACGCTGTGTGCCTGGCAGGCCCGAACCGTCTCGAGACCCTGATCCCGTTGCTGCGCTTCGCCAAGGCGGTCCGCCTGTACGGCCCACCCGCCGCGAACCAGCCCGTCGCGAGCGGCTGGGAAGTGGATCTGGGCGCGCAACGGCTCACGCTCGTCCTGTCGCCCGAGGTCAACCGCGGACTGTCCGGCGAGGGCGCGGTCCTCGACGGCCTCGCTGCGGGCGACGCGGACATCGACGCCGAACTCGTCGGCGCACTGCTGGACTTCGAGCCACGAGTGGACATCGCGGACCTCGCGGACCGGTCCGGGCTCACCCCGAGCAGGGTCAGGGACGCGCTGGCACAGCTCGGCACGGCCGGACGCGTGGGCTACGACCTGGCCGAGGCCGCGTACTTCCACCGCGAGCTGCCCTACGAGGGCACGGACGTGCAGGCGATGAACCCCAGGCTGCGCAACGCGAAGGCGCTCGTCGAGCAGAACGCCGTGAGCTGGGACGGCGGCACCGCGCTCGTCGGCGACCACAGGGTCGACGGCGACGCCTGCACCTGCCAGTGGTGGGCCGAGTACCGGGGCGGGCGCGGCAAGTGCAAGCACGTGCTGGCGGCGGACATGGTCAGGGGGAAGGCGTGACGTTCGACCGGATTCGGGCGCTGATCGAGTCGGAGCAGGCGCTCGCGCTCGGGGAGGTGCTGAAGAGCATCGAGCCCGAGCAGCGCAAGGAGCTCGCGAAGGATCTCGTGGCGTACGAGAAGAAGCACCGGGCGGGCGACGGGAGGTGGACTCACCACGAGACGTTCGCGATCGCGGGCGCCGGGTTGCTGCCGAACGCCTCCACGCTGGCGCCGTGGCTGGTGCGCTACCAGACCTGGTCCAGCCGGGAAGACGCGATCACCGTGCTGCTCGACGTGCTGCGGCACCGGGAGTTCGCGAAGGACCTGGTGTCCAGGCTCGCCGCCAAGCTGCCGCGCGACATGACCCGGCGAGACCTGCTGCGGGTCGTCCTCGAGTTCTGCGGCGAGAACCCGCCCGACACCGACGGCTTCCTGCTGCACTTCATGGACTTCGGCGGCCACGTGCGGTGGCGGCCGGGCTTCGACGTGCTGATCCCGCGCCTGCTCGAGGTCGCCGGCTCCGGCGTGATCTTCGCGAACGTGCGGCAGTGGCGGGCGTTCCTGCGGGAGAGGGCGGACAGGACCGTTCTTCTCGACGGCTGTCTCGCCCGGCTCCAGCAGGGCGGCGGTGCCAAGGAGATGGAGGGTTTCCTCGCGCTGCACGAGGAACTGCAGGTCACGCTGGACGAAACGGCGGAGCACGCGCGGGACTACCTCGCGATGCTGCCGGACTCGCGCTCGACCGTCGCCACGCTCGCCCAGACCCAGCTGAAACGTCTGGACGAGGCGGGAAGGCTCGACTTCGGCCTGCTGTGCGACGCGAGCAGCCGAGTGTTCGGCCGCACCGAGAAGAAGCTGATCCGCGCCCAGCTCACGTGGCTCGCCAAGCACGCCAGGACGAACCCGGACGAGGTGGTGCTGACCGTCGCGGAACTGTTCGCGCACGAATCCGACGACCTGCGCGGCCAGGCGGTCAAACTCATCGCCAAGCACCTCGGGAACGTCAGCGACAAGACCGAACTGCGGGCACGCGCCGAGCACCTGCCGGCCGACCTCGCGGCTCAGTTCGGCGTCGAGGCCGTCGCCGAACAAACCGTGGTGCTCGCGGAGTTCGCGCCGAGGCCGTTCCCCGAGCCGTTCGCCACGGTCGACGAGCTGACCCGCGAGGTGATGGCGCTGGTCAGCCGCAACGCCGGGCACACTCCGGCCGTCACCGCCGAACGGATCGTCGAGGCGATCGTCCGGTTCGCCTGGCAGGACAGGGAAGCGATCGCCACGGCGTTCCGGCCGATCTACGCCAAAGCGCCGTGGATCCAGGACCGCCGCGCCTACGACTTCTACCCCGACCAGGCCCAGCGCAACCCCAGCACGGAGTTCACGGCGATCATCGCGACCGCTTCGGTGCCACCGGGGGAGACCGGCCCGTTCGCTCCCGACACGAGGTGGCTCAACCAGCTCCGGCGCGCCAGAACCGGTTCGGTGGGCGAGCAGCTCGCCCTGCGGCTGCACGAGATCGCTCAGGGCCTGGTGAAGTCGCCGCGACCGGCCCTGGTCTGCACCCCGACCGAGCTGTCCGGCCTGCTCGACCCCGCCACGCTGCACGACCGGCTCGCCAAGGCCGAGGCGGAGGGCTGGGAACCGTGGCCGCGCGACCTCAAACAGGCCTTCCACCGGTTGTCGCACGACGTCGACCCCGAGATGTTCGCGTCACTGCACGGCAACCCGGGACGGCTGCTGCAGGAGTGGATCACGAGCCGGACCGACCCCGAGACCGCGATCGAGGAACGCACCTACACCTACGCCGGATACTCGAACATCACCGACACCGGCCTGTACGCGACCGTCAAACCCGGGCTGGAGGCGCCGGAACAGACCCTGCGCGCCTACGACGACTGGGGCCCGATGCTGGAGTGGTGGCCGTCCGTGCTGCCGGCCGAACGGGAGATCGTCGCCGCCCACCTCATCCCGCACCTGCGCTATCGGACGGCGTCGAAGGGCGGCGACGGCCCGTTGCTGCCGATGCTCGCGGAAGCAGACGGCCGGACGGGACCGGCTCTGCACCTCGCCCTGGCTTACGGTCTGGCAGCCGAACTGACCGTCAACCGCGCCTACGCGGTCGACGCGCTGCTCACGCTCGCGGCCCGCGACCAGCTGGACGGCAGGACGCTGGGCGACCTCGTCGGACAGCTGCTCTCCCGCGGCGACGTCGCGTTGAACCGGATCGTGCCGGGCCTGCGCGACACGGCCCGGTCCGGTGCCGCCCACCAGATCTGGGACGCGCTGGTCACCGCGTTGCCGATGCTGTGGACGCACAACCGCGTGGCGGACGTGATCGAGCTGGCGGTGGAAGTGGCCCAACGGCTCAAGCCGGGCGGCGACGTCGACGGACTCGCCGAGGTCGCCGCCCGCAAGGGTTCCAGCAAGACTGTCGTGCAGGCGAAGCGGCTGGTGAGCGCACTCAGCTGGCGAACACCGGGTAGTGGTCGGACAGATCGTTGAAGGTGAGCTTGCGGCCCCACGAGCTGACCGACCACTCAGGACTCTTCACCCGCCGGGTCTCGTTGCGCAGCACCGGTCCCTGCACCGTCAGCACGTAGTCCAGGTGCTCTGAGGCGTACTCGGGCCCGTACTGCTCACGGCAGACGCTGTTGTCCGCGCAGTCCCACGAGAGCGGCCCGGCCACCTCGGGCGTCGAGGCCCCGAGATCGGCGACCATCCGCGGGAACTCGTCCGTCGCCTTGACGACGTTCATGTCGCCGGCCACGTACACCGGCTCGGACGCGGGGATGGCACGCGACGCGAGGAACGACCTGATCTCGGCGTGCTGCGACGCCCGATACCCCGCCGGCGCGCTCGTGCAGGCCGAGTCCTGCGCCTGCATGTGGGTGCCGATCACGTGGATCGGCCCGGTCGGCGCCTCGATCCGCACGTACGCGAACCCCTTGTTGGAGAACCAGTCCGCGCCGCACGCGTCGTGGTAAACGTGCTGGATTCGGGTGGTGATCGGCCAGCGGCTCAGCACCGCGACCCCGCCGTCCTCCGGCGTCGAGTCGCTGTAGGAACCGGAGGTCACGTCCCACCCGGACCGGCTGCGGCCCAGCACCGGCGTCTGGTGCGGGTAGGTGTCGCGGAGGTTCGCCAGCAACCGGTCCGAGGCGGCGTTGTCGAACGCCTCCTCGAGCACCACCACGTCCTGACCGTTCAGCACGCCCGTGCTGTCGATCAGGTCGGCCCGCGTGAGCTGACCCCAGTTCGGGTAGAGGTTCCGGGACAGCATGAAGACGTTGTAGGTGGCGATCCGCGGAGCGGCCGGGGCCGCGACCGCGGGTGCGGCCGGGATCGCGAGCACGGCGGCGGCGACGAGCGTGATCAGGCGCATGAGGCCCGATGGTGAAGGACGTGAGAATTCTTCACAACCGGGGAAGGGTGTCGTATCGATCAAGCGTTGATGAATTCAGCCTGAAGTGTTCACCGCAGCCGGTCGAGGTCGGCGCCTGACTTGTCGACCAGTGCGCGCATGGCCTCGTACGCCGCCTCGGGATCGCGAGCGGCGATGGCGTCCAGCACCGCGCGGTGCGACGGCACCGGGTCGTCCTCCACGCTGCCGTGCACGAGCTTGTCCCGCTCCGCCAGTCCGATCGCGATGATCCGCTCGACTTGCGTCAGGAACACGTTGTGCGTCGCCGTCATCAGCAACCTGTGGAAGTCGAGGTCCGCCCGGACGGTCGCGGCCAGGTCGCGCGCCGAGGCCATCCGGTCCACGGCCTGGCCGAGAGCCTCGATGTCGGCGTCGGAGGCACGTTCGGCGGCGAGGCGGGCGGCGGCGGGCTCGACGATCACCCGCATCTCGGTCAGCTCGTCGAACAGGCCGTGGTCGGCACCGGCCTCGGTCTGCCAGCGCATCACGTCGGTGTCGAGCAGGTTCCACGACGAGCGCGGCTGCACGAACGTCCCGCGCTTCTGCCGGGCGTCGATCATTCCCTTGGCGGACAACACCTTCAGGGCCTCGCGCAGTGCCGTCAGCGACACGTCGAGCTCTTCGCGCAACGCCGGGAGGTCGAGGGTGTCGCCCTCGCCGATCTCACCGGCGAGGATCCGGCCCGCCAGCGCCTCGACGGTCTGGCCGTGCACGCCTCGTAGCCGCTTCTCGCTCATGGGGTCAGATCATACGGCACATCATAAATTATGAATTATTCTTGACTGGGGGACCGTCGCAGCGCACTCTGTCCGCCATGGACAGGCGTCACTTCCTCCGCGTCACCGCTGCCGCGGGCGCTGGGCTGCTGGTCAGCGGCACGGCATCCTGCGCGACCTCAGCGTCTTCCGGCCCGGTCACCCAGGCCGCGGGCACGGCCACGATCCAGTCGAACCTCTCGGCGCCCGCGGCGAAAGCGGCGATCGACGCACTGGTGAAGGCGTTCAACGACAGGAAAGGTTCGCAGGCCTCGGTCAACACCGTGGCGTCCGAGACCTTCCGCACCCAGCTGCCGAGCTACCTCACCTCGGCCAACCCGCCCGACCTCTTCACCTGGTACCCCGGCTCACTGCTCAAGGGCTACGAGAACAAGGGGCTGCTGCTCGACGTCAGCGACGTCTGGCAGACCATGGGCGACTACCCGCAGGCTTTCAAGACGTTGAGCGGCAAGGTGTTCGTGCCGACGACGTACTACTGGTGGAGCTTCTTCTACCGCAAGTCGAACTTCCAGAAGTGGGGCGTCACCCCGCCGAAGACCTGGCCCGAGTTCGTCGAACTGTGCAAGGTCCTGCAGACCAAGGGCGTGATCCCGCTCGGCATGGGCGCGGGCTCCGACTCGCCGTGGACCGCGTCGGCCTGGTTCGACTACTTCAACATCCGGATCAACGGCGCGCCGTTCCACCGCGAGCTGCTCGCCGGCAAGCAGCGGTTCGACGACCCGAAGGTCAAGGCGATCTTCACGCCGTGGCGTGAAGTGCTGCCCTACACCGACCCGAACGGCACCGCGATCGGCTTCCAGGAGGCCACGACCGCGATGCTGCAGGGCCGCACCGCCATGTTCCTCACGGGCGCGTTCTTCGCCGACGCCGCACCGAAGGACGCGATCGACGACATCGACTTCTTCCGGTTCCCGATCATCGACCCGAAGGTGCCGCTCGCCGAGGAGGGTCCGACCGACGGCTTCTTCGCGAGCTCGAAGTCGCCGCACGTCAAGGAGCTCAAGGAGTTCCTGACCTACGCGGCGTCCGTGGGGGGCCAGGAGGTCTACGTCAAGAACTCCTCGGGCACGATCCTGCCGACGCACCCGAACGCCAAGGACTCCGGCACACCGCTGGTTCAGAAGGGCCGCGCGCACCTGAAGGAGGCCGCGGAGATCACCCAGTTCTTCAACCGCGACTCCAGCGACGCGTTGCAGCCCACCGCCGACGCCGCGCTGGTCAAGTTCCTCCAGCAGCCCGACCAGTTGGACTCGATCCTCGCGACCTGGCAGAAGGCCGCCGAGCAGGTGTGGTCGGCCTGATCATGCCCAGAAGCCTCACCAGGGTCCCTCCGATCCTGCTCCTGTTCGTCCTCGTGCCGTTGCTGGTGGAGGGGTTCTGGGTCTTCTGGCCCGCACTGCAGGGTTTCTGGCTCGCGCTGACGAACTGGGACGGCGTGTCCGCGCCCCGGTTCGTCGGCCTGGGCAACTTCTCCCGCATGATCGACGACCCGGTCTTCCACACGGCCGTCACCAACACCGCGATCTGGCTGGTGCTGTTCGGCGGGCTGTCGGCGGTCGGCGGTCTCGGGCTCGCGGTGTTGCTGCAGAAGGAACGCCGTGGCGTCGGCGTCTACCGGGCCGCGTTGTTCGTGCCGGTGGTGTTCTCGCTGGTCGCCACGTCGTTGATCTGGCAGGTGCTGTACCAGCCGGGCGGTCTCTTCGACAGCTCGCCGCTCGCGGACCCGGACACGGCGCTCTACGCGGTGCTGGTCCCGGCGCTGTGGCGGCAGGTCGGGTACGTGATGGTGCTGTACCTGGCCGGGCTCAAGGGCATCGACCCCGGGCTGTACGAAGCGGCCACTTTGGACGGTGCGACGGCGTGGCAGAAGTTCGTCCACGTCACCTGGCCGCAGCTGCGGTCGGTCAACTCGGTCGTGCTGTCGGTGATCGTGATCGACTCGCTGCGGTCGTTCGACGTGGTGTGGTCGATGACGCGCGGCGGGCCCTACCACTCGTCCGAGCTGCTCAGCACGTACATGTACTCGACCGCGTTCCAGTCCTTGAAGCTCGGCTACGCCTCCGCACTGGCCGTGGTGATCTTCGCGCTGGCGTTCGGCGTGATCGTGACCTACCTCGTCCGCGCGTTCCGGGAGAACTGAGATGGCTAGTCGCACTTCTGGCCGCGTCTTCCACGCCGTGGCTGGCACGATCTCCGTGCTGTGGCTGCTGCCGATCTTGGCCGTGCTGGTCACCGCGGTCCGCAGTTTCGACGACATCGCAGCTCATGGCCTCGCCTCGTTCCCGCAGTCGTTCACCCTCGCCGGGTTCGCCGACGCGTGGACCAACGGCGGCGCGGGCGCCATGTGGAACAGCGTGCTCGTGACGGTTCCGACGGTGTTCCTGTCGCTGGCGTTGAGCTCGGCGGCGGCGTATGCGTTGAGCCGCTTCGAGATCCCGGGCCGTCGGACGATCATCCTGCTGATGCTCGCGGGCAACCTCCTGCCCCCGCAGATACTGCTGGTGCCGGTGTCGAAGCTGGCCGAGCTGCTCGGCATCTACGACACGCTGTTCGCGTTGATCGTGGTGCAGGTCGGGTTCGGTCTCGGCTTCTACACGTTCGTGCTGCAGGGTTTCATGCGCGCCATGCCGAACGAGGTGCAGGAGGCGGCGACCATCGACGGTGCTGGCCCGGTGCAGATCTTCTGGCGGATCGTGCTGCCGATGACCAGGCCCGCTCTCGCCGCCCTCGCCGCACTCGCGTTCACCTGGATCTTCAACGACCTGCTGTGGGCGATCACCGTGCTGCGGTCGTCGTCCGTCATGCCGGTGACGCCCGCGCTGCTGGCGTTGCAGGGCCAGTACGTCTCGAACTGGAACGTCATCGCGGCGGGCTCGGTGATCGCGGCGGTCCCCACCGTGGCGGTGTTCCTGCGGTTCCAGCGGCACTTCATCTCCGGACTCGCGGTGGGAGCCGTCAAATGACCTGGACGCTGACGATGGCGACCACCTCGTACACGGTGGCCGTCGAACCCGGCGGTCGCTGGGCCGAACTGGTGGCGTGGGGCCCGCACGGAGTCGAGTGCGGGCCGTCGCCGCTGAAGAACCTCGGCGAGATCCACTTCATCACCGAGGCCGACGCGGCACCGGTCGAGTACGTGCCGCGCGGGCAGCGTCCGTTCACCGGCGCCGACCTGGAGATTCCGGGCGACTCGTGGTTCACGTTCGACGGCGCGACCGAGACCGATGGCGTGCTGCGGCTCGCGTTCGTGGACGCCCAGGCGGCCCTTCGTGCCGTGCTCTGCTATCGGCCGGAGACCTCGGTCGACGTGCTGTCGCGATGGGTCGAGCTCACCAACACCTCGGACGAGCCTCTGCGTCTCGACCGGATCGGCTCGGCGGGCGTGTGCCTGCCGACCAGCAGCCCGCGACTGTCCTTTCTGCACGGTGAGTGGGCTCGCGAGTTCCAGCTGGACCACGTGGATCTGCCCGCGGGCGGGTTCCGAATCGGCAGCTCCTACGGCGTTCCCGGGCACAATTACGCGCCCTGGTTGTCCGTGGACGACACGTGGGGCGTGTCGCTGGCGTGGTCCGGGTCCTGGGAGATCACGGCCGAGGTCGAGCCTTCCGGGCTCACGCGTCTGCGTGCCGGAATGCTCGGCCCGGTCGTGGTCGAGCCGGGGGAGACCTTCTCAACACCCGAGGTGGCGCTGGCATACTCCGCCGACGGTCTGGCCCGCGTCTGGCACGCCTACGACCGGCTGCGGTCCAGGCCCGCGCGCAAGCCGGTCCTCTACAACTCGTGGGAGGCGACGGGTTTCGACGTCGACCTGCCGCGTCAACGTGAGCTGTCCGCTGTCGCCGCCGAGATCGGCGTCGAGCTGTTCGTGGTCGACGACGGCTGGTTCACCGGCCGCCACGACGACACCGGCGGCCTGGGCGACTGGTACCCGGAGTCGCCGGACTTCGGCGCGTTCGTCGAGGACGTGCGGGGGATGGGCCTGGAGTTCGGCCTGTGGGTCGAACCGGAGTGCGTGAGCCCGAAGTCGCAGCTCTACGCCGAGCATCCGGACTGGGTCTACCGCATCGAGGGCCGCGAGCCCACGTTGATCCGCAACCAGATGCTGCTCAACCTTGGCCTGCCCGACGTCTACGAGTTCGTGGTGTCCACTCTGGACCGCCTGCTGACCGACTACCGGATCAGCTACCTCAAGTGGGACATGAACCGCCCGGCCACCGAACGTTCCGGCGAGCTGGACCACGCCCACGTCCGCAACTACTGGCGCGTGCTCGACCATGTGCGGGAGACACACCCGCACGTGCTCGTCGAAGGCTGTGCGGGCGGCGGTGGCCGAACCGATCTCGCCACCACGGGCCGGGTGGACGTGGTGTGGCCCAGCGACAACACGGCCCCGCTGGACCGCCTGAAGATCCAGCACGGCTTCCTGCACATGCACGCCCCGCACCTGATGTCGTCGTGGGTGACCGATGCGCCCGGCATGTTCGACGCCCGTCCGCGCTCGCTGAAGTTCCGCTTCGTGCTGGCGATGGCGGGCGTGCTGGGCATCGGCGCCGACCTCCGCCACTGGACCCGTGAGGAACGTGAAGAGGCTGCCGTGCTCATCAAGTGGTACAAGAACATCCGCGACATCGTGCACGGCGGCGAAGTGCACCTGCTGAACGACGCGATCCAGTACTCCGGCACTGATCGCGTGGTCGTGCTGGCCTGGAACACCGGCGCGCTGACCGGCGTCCCGATGGTTCCTGGCCACTCGTCACGGGTGAAGCTGAAGGGGCTGGCCGCGCAGTCCTATGTGGATGAAGACGGGGAGGTTTACTCGGCCGTGCACTTGAGCCATGTGGGGCTGCCGCTGAACTGGTCGGTCGACAACGACGCGGAAGTTGTGGTTCTGCGGCCCTGCTGAGCGAGGCGGCACCACTCAGGGCCTGATGAGAGCCTTGATCTCGTCGATCGGCGTGCGCGCGAGAGCCGAACCCACACCACACGCCACCGCCCCTGCGGCAAGCCAGTTCGGCACGTCCGCCGGTGCCACCCCACCCGTCGGCACCAGCGGCGCGTACGGCAGCACGGCGAGCACGTCCTTGACCCACTGAGGCGTCGGCGCGGGGAACACCTTCACCGCGTCCGCACCCATCTCGAGCGCCTGCACGATCTCCGACACCGTCCCCGCGCCCGGCAACACCGCTGCCCCGTAACGATGTCCGGCCCGGATCACCGACAGCTCGAGGTTGGGCGCGACCAGGAACTGCGCTCCCGCACGGATCGCGGCCACCGCGGACGCCTCGTCCAGCACGGAACCCGCGCCGATGGTCGCGTCCGGATAGGTCTCTCGCAGGTGCTGGATCGCCTGGGGCGCCTGCGGGTTCGTCAACGGGAGCTCCAGCGACGTCAGTCCCGCGTCCAGCAACGGAATCGCGGCGTGAACAGCGGAGTCGGCGTCCTGCGTGCGGACGATCGCGATGATGCCCTGCCGCACGACTGCCCGGGTGATTTCGTAGCGGTAGCTCACGCCGTCAGACTACTACACATAAATTAGGAATTATTGTAGGCTCCCCGGCATGTCCGTTCGCAGAGTCGCGCTGGCCATCGCTTTGCTGTCCCTGGTGGCTACACCCGCGTACGCAGGTGACGACCAGGGAGCGCCCACTTACTACGACAGTGGTGCAGCCAAGACCCCGTACATGGGGTGGAACACGTACTTCGGCCTCGGTGCGCCGAACGAGAAGGACATCCGCGGTGTCGCGGACCATCTCGTGAGCAGTGGTCTGCGCGACGCGGGCTACGACATCGTGTGGATCGACGGGGGCTGGAACGCCCCCACCCCGAGGAACGCGGAGGGAAACCTCGTCGAGGACCCCGCGAAGTTCCCCGGCGGCTTCCCGAAGCTGGTCAGGGACCTGCACGCCCAGGGCCTGAAGGCCGGCATCTACACCGACGCCGGGCCGTCCGACGGCGAGCACTGCGCCGCCGGCAGTGGCGGCGGCTACTACGAGAAGGACGCGAAACGGTTCGCCGACTGGAAGTTCGACGCGATCAAGATCGACTTCCTGTGCGGGATCTTCGCGAACCTCAAGCCCGCGCAGGCGTTCGCGGACTTCAGCAAGGCCGTGCAGAAGGCCGGTCGGCCGATGGTCCTCAACCTGTGCAACCCGGTCACCGACGAGTGGGGCGTCCCGCACACGCCGGACCAGGTCGCGGGCATCTCCTACACGTTCGGGCCGCTCTACGCCGACTCGTGGCGCACCAGCACGGACGTCGCGTTCGGCACTCCGTACGAGGGCATCTGGCGTGACGTGCTGCGCAACATGGACCGCAACGCCTATCACCCCGAGGCGCAGGGACCGGGCCACTACAACGACCCCGACTACCTGATCCCGATGCGCAAGACGCAGCAGGGCACCTACGAGCTCAACGAGGAGGAGTCCACCTCGCAGTTCGTGATGTGGGCCCAGATGTCCTCACCGTTGATCATCGGCTCGGACCCGCGCACGCTGCCGCCGTCGATGATCAGTACGCTCAAGAACCCCGAGATCCTCGCGGTCGACCAGGACCCCCTGGCCATCCAGGGCGTGCGCGTCGCGTCGACCGGTGACACCGACGTCTACAGCAAGGTGTTGTCCCGCAAGGGCGAGCGCTCGGTCGTGCTGCTCAACCGCCGGGACGTCCCCGCCGAGATGACGGTGAACTTCGCCGACGCCGGCCTGAAGGGCAACGTCAGCGTCCGCGATCTGCGCGCACGTGCTGACCGCGGCACCACCACCGACAAGTACACGGTCACGGTTCCTCCGCACGGCACAGCGATGGTCAAGCTGCGTGGCACGGACCTCGTGCCCGGTGAGGCTGTCGGCGACAACGCCACCGCGTCACCCGCGATCGCGCGCATCGGCGACGAGGCGCTCGTGTTCGAACGCAGCACCGGCGGCGAGCTGAAGATGCTGCGCGGCGGCAGGTGGTCCAGCCTGGGCAAGTCGATCCAGGGCCAGCCCGCCGTCCGCACGGTCGGCAGCGACGTCGAGGTCACGGTTCGCGGCAACGACAACCGCGCCTGGCAGCGCACGCTCCACAACGGACGGTGGAACGACTGGAAGTCGCTGGGCGGCAAGCTCACCGACGCACCGACCGTCAGCGCAGACGGCACGATCGTCGCTCGCGGTGCGGATGGCAAGGTCTGGCAGTACAACGGCACGTGGACCTCGCTCGGCGCCCCCGGTGACGCCCCGATCTACGGCCGCCCGAGCGTGGCAGGTGGTTACGTCGCCGTGCGCACCGCGGACGACAGCGTGTGGGCGCGGCCTGTCAACGGTGGCGAATGGACGTCACTCGGTGGCGTGATCTCGGGCAGCCCGACCATGGTCGAGTACCAGGACCGGATCTACCTGTTCGCGCGCGCAAGTGACTACACGCTCTGGCAGGTCAACCGCACGGACGGCGCGTGGGGCGGCTGGTTCAAGCGCGGCGAGTTCCCGAGCAACTCGCTCGTCGGCGCCGTCGGTGCTACTGCTGGACCCGACGGCTCCGCGTGGACAGTGGTGCGCGGACCGGACAACAAGGTCTACCGGCAGAAGCTCTAGGAGAACCTGCATGAAGTGCGCGGTGGTGTCGGGTGCGGCAGCGGGAATCGGTGCCGCCACGGCACAGCACCTGACCGGGAACGGCTACCGGGTGATCGGCATCGACATCGCCGGTGACGTGGCGGTGAAAGGCGACGTCAGCGACCCGGAGACGTGGCGCAGGGCAGTGGAGCTGACCGACGGCGTGGACGCGTTGGTGAGCAACGCCTACACCGCGACCGTCAAGCCGCTCGACCTGACCACGCCCGCCGAGTGGGAACGTCAGCTCGCGGTCAACCTCGGCGGCGCCTTCCACGGCCTGCAGGCCTGCCTGCCGTCGTTGCGGGAACGACGCGGCTCGGTCGTGCTGGTGTCGTCGGTGCACGCGCACTTCGGCATCCCCGGACACGGCGCGTACGCGGCCACGAAGGGCGGGCTGGTGGCACTCACCCGTCAGCTCGCCGTCGAGTACGCGCCGGACGTCCGGGTCAACGCGGTGCTGCCCGGTCCCGTGCTGACCGCGGCCTGGGACCGGGTGTCCGAAGAGGATCGGGAACGCAGTGCCCGAGCCACCCCGGCAGGACGCCTCGGCGACCCGGCCGAGGTGGCCTCGGTGATCGGATTTCTGTTGTCTCCGGGGGCGTCGTTCGTGACGGGCGCGGAGATTCTGGTCGACGGCGGCTGGTCCGCGGCAAAGGACTCCAGATGAAGGTGACAGCGGTCGAGACGTTCCTGGTCGAGCCCCGCTGGTTGTTCCTGAAGGTGAGCACGGACGAGGGGGTGAGCGGGTGGGGTGAGCCCGTGGTCGAGGGCAGGGCGGAGACGGTCCGCGCGGCCGTGCACGAGCTGTCCGAGCTGGTGATCGGCCAGGACCCGCTGAGGGTCGAGGACCTCTGGCAGGTCCTGCGGCGCGGCGGTTTCTACCGCGGCGGCCCGGTGCTGTCGTCGGCGCTGTCCGGCTACGACCACGCGTTGTGGGACATCGCCGGCAAAGCACGCGGTCTCCCGGTCCACGAGCTGCTCGGCGGCCCGGTGCGCGACCGCGTCCGCGCCTACTCGTGGGTGGGCGGCGACCGGCCGGACGGCGTCTTCGAGGCGGTGTCCCAGCAGGTCTCGGAGGGCTTCTCCGCGGTGAAGATGAACGCCACGGCCGAGATGCGGCCGATCGCCTCGCCCGCGGAAGCGAACGCCGTGCTGGACCGTGCGCGGCAGGCCAGGGAAGCGCTCGGACCCACCGGCGAGCTGGCGATCGACTTCCACGGCCGCGTTTCTCCCGCGATGGCACGACGTCTGGTGCGCATGCTCGAAGAGGTGCAGCCGATGTTTGTCGAGGAACCGGTGCTGCCCGAACTACCGCCCGAGGTGCTGGCGTCCGTCGTGCAGGCGTCGACCGTGCCGATCGCGACGGGGGAGCGGCTCTTCTCGCGCTGGGAGTTCAAGCCGGTGCTCGACGCGGGCGTAGCGGTCGTGCAGCCCGACCCGTCCCACGCCGGTGGTATCTCCGAACTGCGCCGAATCGGTTCGCTGGCCGAGATCTACGGCGCGTCCATTGCACCGCACTGTCCACTCGGGCCGATCTCGCTGGCGGCGTCGCTGCAGGTCGCGTTCACGACACCGAACTTCCTGATCCAGGAACAGAGCGTGGGCATGCACTACCACGGCACGGACCCCACGTACCTGGTGGACATGGCACCGGTGCGCGTGGTGGACGGCTGGATCGCCCGGCCCATCGGACCAGGCCTCGGTGTGGAGATCGACGAGGCGGCGGTGCGCAGGGCCGCGGAGATCGGGCACGCGTGGCGGTCACCGATCTGGCGGCACGACGACGGCGGCTTCGCTGAGTGGTGACTGACAGGCCGTGCCAGCGGCCTGTGCGGTCCCTGACAGCCGATCACCTCAGTCTTGCCCCATGCACAACTCAGTCACGATCATCGGCGCCGGTCTCGGCGGTCTCACCCTCGCCCGCGTCCTGCACGTCCACGGCATCGCGTCCACCGTCTACGAGGCGGAGGAGTCGCCGAAGGCGCGCACGCAGGGCGGGCTGCTCGACATCCACGACTACAACGGCATGCTCGCGCTGGAGGCCGCGGGTCTGATCGACGAGTTCCGCGCGCTGGTGCTGGAAGGCCGCCAGGCACTCCGAGTGCTCGACATCAACGGAACGGTCCTGCTCGACAAGGCCGACGACGGCACCGGCGCGCGGCCCGAGATGCAGCGCGGTGACCTGCGGCAGATGCTGCTCGACTCGCTGCCGGAAGGCACCGTCCGCTGGGGCCACAAGGTGATCGGCGTCGAGGACCGCGTGGTGACGTTCGCCGACGGCAGCACTGTGCGTGCGGACGTGCTCGTGGGCGCGGACGGTGCGTGGTCGCGCGTCCGGCCGATGCTCACCGACGCCACGCCTGCGTATTCGGGCATGTCGTTCGTCGAGACCTACCTGTTCAACGCCGACACCGAGCACCCCGCGGCGGCGAAAGCCGTCGGTGGCGGCTCGATGTTCGCGCCCACCAAGGACAAGGGCATCCTCGCGCACCGCGAGACCGGCGACACCCTGCACGCCTACGTGGAGTTCAACCGGCCGCTGGAGTGGTTCTCCACGATCGACGTCACGGACCCCTCCCAGGTCGCCGCGCAGTTCGAGGGCTGGGCGCCGGAACTGACCGCGCTGATCACCGAGTCCGACACCGTGCCGCTGCTGCGCCCGCACTACTCGCTGCCGGCCGGGCTTCGCTGGGACCGCGTGCCGGGCGTGACGCTGATCGGCGACGCGGCCCACCTCACGGTGGCCAACGGCGAAGGCGCCAACCTCGCGATGCTGGACGGCGCCGAACTGGCCAAGGCCCTCGCCACGCACTCCGACGTCGAAGCCGCGTTGAACGAGTACGAGCAGGCGATGTTCGAGCGCGCCGTGCAGACCAACGCCGACGCCGAGGACCTTCTGGAGATCATGTTCGGCGACGAAGGCACGCAAAGGCTGCTCGACATGCTCGCTTAGTGCTGCTGCTCCATCTGGGTTAACGTACCGTGCGTGATCAAACGAATGCTGGGCGTAGCCCTCCTCGTCGCTGCCGCCACGACGGCCGCCACCACTCCCGCGCTCGCCGAGGGCAAGTGGTGCAACAACCAGACCTGCATCCAGTCCTACGACAACGGCACCTACATCGGCAGGCTGGAGGTGTCGATCTGGACGCAGAACCAGGCCGGCCGGGTGAACGCCAGAGTCTGGAGCAGCACCGGCTGGAGTCAGTGGACGCACACCGAGGACGTCGGCCCGTTCACCACCTACCGCGGCTGGGTCTACCCGCAGCGGCACTTCCCGAGCCAGACGCGCATCTGCGTCGAGGGCTTCAAGAGCGGTGGCAGCTACGGCCTGCCCTGCTTCACCGTGGTCTAGAAGCCTCGACCAGCGCGTTCCTCAGCTGCTCCAGGGCGTGGGCCCCGGCCCCGACCGACGACGGCGACGCGACCGACGCCGCGGCCACAGCGACGTGGCGCGGCAGTCGGTCGCAGGCCGTGGCGATCGCGCCGAGCACCAACGGCCCCCAAGGTCCGCCCACCACAACGACTTCCGGGTCCGCCAGCGTCACCAGTGCCGTGACGACACCGCCGATCGCCCGCGCCACGATGTCCAGATCGGGACTCTCCAGCAACCGCTGCACGTCGATCGCCGTCGACCCGGCCTGTCGCAACCCCAGCTCGCCGAACACCTCGATGAACGGGACGGCCGCACCGGTGGGCCCGATCGTGATCAGGTGCGAGATCTCGCCGGCCAGCCCGGAATGCCCGCGCCGCACCTCGCCGTCACTGACGAGCGCACAACCCAGGCCCTCGCCCAGGTACAGGTAGGCGAAGTCCGGCACCCCGGACGCCGCGTGCTCGGCCTGCGCCGCCCAGTTCACGTCGTTGTCCACGATCACCGGACCGCTCAGGAACGGCCGCAGGACCTCGACGGGATCCAGCGCCCCCACGAGAAACGGCGAGTCCGGCAACTGCACGAGCCGCCCGGTGTGCCGGTCGACCGGATCGGCCGCACTCACCACGGCAAGCCGCACGTGTTGTCCCGCAACGGCTTCCACGGCCGCGACGGGCAACGCGCCTGCCACCTCGTCGGGTGAGTCGATGGGGGAGTGGATGCGCGAAACCGTGTCCCCATAGGCGTCAACGCACGACGCCGTCACACCGTCGTGCGCGATCGTGACGACGAGAGCGACGCCCACGTCCGCGAGGCTGTAGAACGAGCCGACCCGTCCGCGCCCACGTCCACCCGGAGTCCGCTCGCCCGTGTCGGCGACCAGCCCGAGCTCTTCGAGGCGCTTGACGCTCTCGCCCACGGTCGGCTTCGACAGGCCCGTGACCACCGCCAACTCGGCCCGCGTCAGCCTGCGCGAGGTCATCAACGCACGCAGCACGTGCTCGTCGGAGATCGAGCGCAGCAGCTCCTGGGACGGTTTGGTCACGGCGCGCATTCTAGTTAGAGGCCTTGCCTACAAGCCTGCGACACGCCTATGGTTCCAAGTAAGGACGTCTTACTGGAAGGAGCTGCCGTGCTGCCGCAGTGGGAGACAACCCCGTCTGACCTGCCGAAAGCCATCCGCGAGGTGAAGAAAGCGATCCGCGCGAACATCGAAGCGTCCGGCCGGACCGTCGAGGAGGTGTTCGCGGTCGTCGAGAAGCAGATCCGCCAGGAGGTCGACGACGTCAAGGCGGGCCAGGCCTGGCCGGTGATCGACTACGCCGACATCGAGGCCGGAACCGCGCCGACGGACCTCCTGAAACGCCGCGGCTGCCTCGTCGTCCGCAACCACTTCGACCGCGACCAGGCGCTCACCTGGGACAAGTCCATTGTGGACTACGTCGAGAGCAACAACTTCTTCGAGAAGTACCGCGGCCCCGGCGACGACTTCTTCGGCAGCGTCGGCTCGAAGCCCGAGATCTACCCGATCTACTGGTCAGCGGCACAAACCGAGGCACGCGGCCACGAACGCATGGCCACGGTGCAACGCTTCCTCAACAGCCTGTGGCACAGCGACGGCTGGTTCGACCCGGACCGCGACGTCCAGTACCCCGACCGCATCCGCCGCCGCCCACCCGGCGCGAACTCCAGCGGCCTCGGCACGCACCTCGACCCCGGCACGCTCGACCTCTGGATGACGGCCGAGTACCAGCAGGCGTTCCGGCACCTCTTCAACGGCACGGTCGAGCAGTACGACCCGTGGGACGCCGCCCACCGCACCACCGGCCCGCAGTACCCCGGCACCACGATGTGCTCGGTGTTCCGCACGTTCCAGGGCTGGACCGCGCTGTCCGACATGGACCACGACCAGGGCGTCCTGCACACCGCCCCGATCCCCGGCGCCATGGCCTACCTGATGCTGCGCCCGCTGCTCGACGACGTCCCGGACGACGACATGTGCGGTGTGACCGTGAACCAGGTCTTCCCGGTCAACCCCAAGTACCACTCGCTCCTGGTCGAAGCCCTGAGCGGCATCCCGGACGTCAAGGCCGGCGACTCGGTCTGGTGGCACTGCGACATGATCCACAGCGTCGCTCCGGTGACCAACCAGAAGGGCTGGGGCAACGTCATGTACATCCCGGCCGCGCCCTGGTGTGCCCGCAACGAGCGCTACGCCGCCGAGATCGAGCACGCCCGCGCGACCGGCTCCAGCCCGAGCGACTTCCCCGCGGAGCACTACGAACGCGACTGGTCACGCCCCTAGCAGCACCCGGAACACCGCGCCCTCACCCGGCGCGGTGTCCAGTTCGATCCGCCAGCCGTGTACGGCCACCAAAGCGGCCACGATCGCGAGCCCCAACCCCGTTCCGCCAGGCCCACGAGCGGAATCCGCGCGGTAGAACCGTTCGAACACCCGCGACGCCTGATCAGCAGGCATCCCCGGCCCGTGATCAGCCACTTCGATCGCGGTATCAGTCAGCCGCACCTCGATCGGCGACCCCGCCGGCGTGTGCGTCAAAGCGTTGTCGAGCAGGTTCGTCAGCACCTGGCGGATCCGAGCCTCATCGCCCTTCACCACCACCGGACCGGTCAGCGTCAGCGACACGGTCCGTTCCGGATCCCGCACCCGTGCCTCGTGCACCGCGTCGGTCACCAGCACCACCAGGTCCACATCGGACAACACCAGCGGCTGCGCGGAGTCCAGCCGCGCCAGCTGCAGCAGATCCTCGACCAGCACGCCCATCCGCTGAGCCTGGTCCTCGATGCGCCGCAACACCTCGGCGGCATCCGTGGCCGCACCCTGCCGGTAAAGCTCGGCATACCCCCGAATCGACGTCAACGGCGTCCGCAGCTCGTGCGACGCGTCCGCGACGAACTGCCGCATCCGGTTCTCCGACGAGACCCGCACCGCGAACGCCTGCTCGATCTGCCCGAGCATCGTGTTCAACGCCGAAGCCAGCCGCCCGACCTCGCTGCCAGGCCGCCGCACCGGCACCCGTCGCGAAAGATCACCGGCCGCGATCTCCCCGGCGACCTGCTCGACCTCCTCCAACGCCCGTGTCGACGACCTGACCAGCACATACCCGGCCATCCCGACCAGGATCAACGCCCCGAGGCTGATCAGCAGGAACGCCACCCGCAGGTCGTCGACCGCCTTGTCGACCTCGGTCTGGTCCGTCGCCACGACCAGCTCCGCGCCGTCGAGCTGGCGCATCACGAGCCGATGCGTGCCCACCGTGACGTGCTCTCCGGCCGTCAGTTCCCCATACGCCGGCAGCCCCTCGAACGGCGTCCCGGACAACACCTCGTCGGGAGAGCGCAGGATCATGTTCTCCCGCCCGGGAAACGGCCGGGCGACCGCCGCAGCACGGTCCAGGCGTGAGTCGAGCTGGTGCAGCAGGTAGTTCTCCATCACCTTCGAACCCACGAGCCACGTGCCGAACAGGCCCGCGGCGACCAGGGCGACGAGCACGACCACCAGCCGCACGCGCAACGTCATGGGCGGTCCTCAGCGCTGTGAGTGGTATTTCGCCCGAAGCTAAATCGGGGCCCCATCGACGTTTGGCTCCAGATCAATGCGCTAAATTCCGAATGGTGGGCACACAGGTGAAGCGTGCGTTCAAGTACCGCTTCTATCCGACAAAGGCGCAGGCAGAGGACCTGTCGCGCACGTTCGGGTGTGTCCGCAAGGTCTACAACCTCGCGTTGCAAGCTCGCTCCGAGGCGTGGACGCAGCGTGGGGAGAGTGTTGGTTATGACGCCACGTCCGCGCTGTTGACTGCACGGAAGCAGACCGACGAACTCGCGTATCTGAACCAGGTGTCGGCGGTGCCGTTGCAGCAGACTCTGCGGCACCTCCAGTCGGCATTCTCGAACTTCTGGGCGAAACGAGCCCGGTTCCCACGCTTCAAATCGAGGAAGAGATCGAGAGCTTCGGCCGAATACACCCGGTCGGCCTTCCGCTGGCGCGTTGGCGAACTGAAGCTGGCGAAGATGTCCGAGCCGTTGTGCATCCGTTGGTCCCGACCGTTGCCGGAAGGGATTGTGCCGTCCACCGTAACGGTGTCGCAGGATGCAGCAGGACGCTGGTTCGTGTCTCTGTTGTGCGAGGACGCCGACATCGTTCCGCTTCCGATCGCAGACTCCGCTGTGGGAATCGATCTGGGACTCGATCACTTGTTCACCTTCTCCACGGGGGAGAAGGTGGCCAATCCGCGGTATGAACGCCGCGATCGCCTCGCCCTGGCAAGAGCCCAACGGTCGTTGTACCGGAAACAGAAGGGGAGCAGTAACCGGGCAAAGGCCCGCATCAAGGTCGCGCGCATCCATGCTCGGATCGCTGGCCGCCGCAACGATCATCTGCACAAGATCACTACTCGGCTCGTGCGTGAGAACCAAACGCTCGTGATCGAGGACCTCGTGGTGTCCAACATGGTCGGCAATCGCCGCCTCGCCCGCGCCATCAGCGACGCTGGCTGGCGACAGTTCCGAGAGATGCTGGAGTACAAAGCGGCTTGGTACGGGCGAGAGGTGATCGTGGTCGATCGCTGGTTTCCGTCCTCCAAGCTGTGCTCGACCTGCTGCGAACTCACGGCAGAGATGCCTCTGCAAGTACGTACTTGGACCTGTAGCTGCTGCGGAGCGACCCACGACCGGGACGTCAACGCGGCACGCAACATCCTGGCCGCCGGGCTGGCGGTGGCAGTCTGTGGAGCCGGTGTAAGACCTCAACGGAGCACTCCGGGCGGGCAGTCGGTGATGAAGCAGAAAGTTCGACGGCGCGAGCCGTAGTACCTCCTCATGAGGAAAGGTCAAGGGCGGATCATGTATCCGAGTCCGCGGACGGTGTGAATCAGCCGCGGCTCGTCCAAATCAACCTTCCGCCGCAGGTACGAGATGTACGACTCGACCACCCCGACATCCCCGTCGAAGTCGCTCGACCACACCTGGTCCAGGATCTGCGCCTTCGACAACACCCGCCCGGAGTTCCGCATCAGGTAGTGCAGCAACCGGAACTCCGTCGGCGACAGCTCGACGACCCGCGACCCGCGCCGCACGATGTGGCTCTCCACGTCCAGCGACAGATCACCGCAGGTCAGCTGCTCGCTCTCGTGCCCGGGCCGGGTGCGGCGCAGCACCGCCGTCACCCGCGCGATGACCTCCTCCAGGCTGAACGGCTTGGTGATGTACCCGTCGCCTCCGACCGTCAGCCCGGTGATCCGATCGTCCGAGCCGTCGCGCGCGGTCAGGTAGATCACCGGCACCTGCGCGCCGCCGGCACGCAGCCGCCGCACCACCTCGAACCCGTCGCGGTCGGGCAGCATCACGTCGAGCAGCACCAGGTCCGGTGCCTCCGAGCGAGCAGCCGTCAGAGCTTCGCCGCCGGTCGCCGCGCTGGACACGGTGAACCCCGCGAACCGCAGGCTTGCGCACAGCAGTTCGCGGATGCTGGGTTCGTCCTCGACGACGAGCAACCGGCCACGTTCCACGCGTAGATCCTGCATCACCCGGTGGCGGGCCGCTGCGTGATGGTCTGCCCGGTCACTGTGCCGTCCGAACCCGCCTGGCCCTGCACCACGACCTGCTGACCGGCCTTCAAATCAGTCAGCTTGCCGTCGGAGGTGATCTGCACCTTCGTGGAGTCCGAAGTGGACACCTTGACGATCTGGCCGTTCTGGGTCTTCACGTACACCGTGGTGCCGTCGACGTGGTCGATCGTGCCGATGGTGCCGCGCCCGAAGTTGCCGCCGTTGGGCCGGTTCTGGCCCGACGGGGGAGTGCTGCCGTCACCGCGTCCGGGGAACTGGCGGCCGGCCGCGTTCTGGCGGGCCGGGGTCTGCGTGGAGCCGAAGGACTTCTGCACGAACACCCCGCCGACGAACGCGATGATGGCGAGCACCGCGACACCGAGGATCATCGTGGTCTTGCCGACACCGGACTTGCGCTCCTCCAGCTCCGTCGAGATGTCGTTCTCCAACGGCTGGTCGAGTGGGTTGGTCACAAGAACTCCTATTCGTGCCTGAGAGCTTCGATGGGACGGAGCTTCGCCGCGCGCGAGGCGGGGTAGCTGCCGAAGAACAGGCCGATCAACGCCGACACCGCGAACGCGAGCAGCACCGACGACGGCACGAGCACGGGTTTGATGCCCGCGATGGTGAACTGGCTGCCGATGAGCCCCGCGGCCACGCCCAGCGCCCCACCGAACAGGCTCAGCAGCGTCGCCTCGATCAGGAACTGGCCGAGGATCGACGACCGCGGCGCGCCGACGGCCTTGCGGATGCCGATCTCGCGGATCCGCTCGGTGACGGTGACCAGCATGATGTTCGTGATGCCGATTCCGCCCACCAGCAACGAGATCGCGGCCACCGACGCGAGCAGCACGGTGAACGTCTCGGTCGTCGCGGTGCGCGCGGTCAGCAGCTGGTCCTGGCTGAGGATCCGGTAGTCGGCGGTCTGGGTGACCTTGTGCCGGCCGTTGAGGATCGTCGTCACCTGAGCCTGGGCGTTCGGCAACGCGTCGGCGCTTCGAGCCTGCACCACGATCTGGGTGAGGCTGCCGTAGCCGGTCAACGCGTTCTGCGTGGTCGTCAGCGGCGCGACGGCCATGTCGTCGGCGTCCTGCAACCCGCTGGAACCCTTGGCCGCCAGCACTCCTACGACGGTGAACGGGATGTTGTTGACCAGCATGGACTTCCCGATCGGATCAATCCCGGGGAAGAGCTGCGTGGCGACCGTGGCACCGATCACCACGACCTTGCGGGCCTGCTGGACGTCGTTGTCGGAGAACAGGTTCCCCTGCGCGACAGCACTGTTCGTGGTCTCGAAGTAGCGCGGGTCGGAGCCGATGAACTGGCTGATCGCGTAACTGGTCGTTCCGTAGCCTGCGGTCGCCTGGGCCGAGACGACCGGCGACGCGTACTTGACGTCGGGGGAGTCGGAGCCGACCAGCGCGGCGGCGTCCGCCGTGGTCAGCGGCTTGACGGTGCTGCCGGGCTGGGCGCGCTGCGGGCTGATCGTCAGGATGTTCGTGCCGAGCCCGGCGATGCTCTGCTGCACCGCACTCGACGCGCCGTTGCCGACCGCGATCAGCAGGATCACCGACGCGACACCGATCAGGATGCCCAATGTCGTGAGCCCCGACCGCATCTTGTTCGCGGTCAGGCCGCGCACGGCGAAGGCGGCGATTTCGAAGAGTCTCACACCAGCACCCCCGCGACTTTGCCGTCCACCACGCGAACCGTGCGCATGGCGTGGGCCGCGACCTCGTCCTCGTGCGTGATCAACACGACCGTGCGGCCGCTGGCGCTGAGCCGGTCCAGGATGCCCAGGACCTCGCGGCTGGAGTCGGTGTCGAGGTTTCCGGTCGGCTCGTCGGCGAGCACGATCGCGGGCGACGTGACCAACGCACGCGCGATGGCGACGCGCTGCTGCTGACCTCCGGACAGTTCGTTGGGACGGTGGTGCGTGCGGTCTTTCAGACCAACGAGATCGAGCGCCGCCAGCGCCCTCTCCCGACGTTGGGCACGCCGAACTCCCGCGTACACCAGCGGGAGTTCGACGTTGGCGAGTGCCGTGGTGCGCGGCACCAAGTTGAAGGACTGGAAGACGAACCCGATCTTCCGGTTGCGCAGCAACGACAGCTGCTCCTCGTCGAAGTCGCCGGTGTCGATGCCGTCGAGCAGGTACTTGCCGGACGTCGGCACGTCGAGACACCCGAGGATGTTGAGCAGCGTCGACTTGCCCGACCCGGACGCGCCCATGATCGCGATGTACTCGCCCTTCTCGACCGTGAGATCGAGGCCTCTCAAGGCGTGCACGGCCGTGTCACCCGAGCCGTACGTCTTGCGGAGGTCTCCGACCTCGATGACCGGGCTCATCGACCGGTCCCGGTGAAGCCGCCGCCGTTGCGGTTGCCGCCGCCGGTACCGGGGAACTGGCCGCCCTGCTGCTGGCCGGTGCGGTTCTGGTTGGTCGAGGTGGTCACCGGCGGCAGCACGACTTCCTCGCCCGCGGTCAGACCGGTCTTGATCTCCACGTACTGGTCGCCGCGCACGCCGATCTCGACGGTCTTGCGGGTCTCCGCGCCGTTCTCCATCACCTGGACCGAGCTGGCACCGTTGACCGTCTGCACGGCCGCTGCCGGCACCGCGAGGACGTTGGTCGCCCCGGCGACGGTGATCTCGACACTTGCCGACTGACCCGGCCGCAGCCCGTCCGGCGGTGAGGTCAGCGCGAGCGTCACGCCGTACTGGACGACGTTGTTCGACGTGGTGGGGGTGAGGTCGACCTGCGCGACCTTGGCCTGGATCGGCTGCGCCTGCATCGCGTTGACCGTGACGGTCGCGGCCTGGTCGCCCTTGAGCTTGCTGACGTCGGACTCCGAGACGTTCGCGTGCAGAACGAGGTTCTTCAGATCCGTCACGACGACGAACCCGGACTGCGTCGTGGTGGTGCTACTGGTCGTGGATCCGGTGCTGCTGCTGCTTGACGCGTTGCTGCTGCCGACCTTCTGACCGACCGAGCCGGTGATCGACGTGATCGTGCCGTCGCCGGGCGCGGTCAGCGTGGTCGAGGCGAGCGTGTCCTGCGCCTGCTTGAGCGCGAGCTCGGCCTGCCGGTACGCCGTGAGCAGCGCCGTGGTGCCGGTGCCCTTCGCGTAGGCCGCGTCGAGGTTGCCCTGCGCGATGTCGACCTGCAGCTGAGCCTGCGTCGAGTCGAGCTTGGCGAGCGTCTGGCCCTTGGTGACCGCGTCGCCGACCTTCACGTCGATCTCGGTGACCGTGCCGGACGCCCCGAACGACGCGGCGGCGCTGAAGGAGCTCTGCACCGTCCCCGACGCCGTGACCACCTCGCTGACGTCGCGGTTCGCGGCTGCGGCGGTGCGCGCGGCGGCGGGCTGAGCGTTGCCGGAGGAACCGAAGAACACCAGGTAGCCGGCCACGCCGGCACCGAGGAGCACCACCACCAGCAGTCCGTTGATCAACAAGGATCTGCGACGTCGAGTCATGGGCACGGATCGTCGTCTGCCAAGCTGTAGACGGGCTGCGAGATTCCTGGCAGTTTCCTGATGATCGGGAACCTTGTTTTCACCCGAATGAGCATCTGGGTTGCTCGAAGAGCAAGTTCTAGCGTCGACGGCATGGCCACGACTACTCCATCCACTGCCTACAGCAGGGACCTGGGCGACGAACTCCGCCGTTTGCGTGAGACCTGCACCGGGCTGAACGGCAACGCGCTCGCCCTCAAACTCGGCTGGGACCCCAGCAAGGTCTCGACCGTCGAGCGCGGCAAGTTCCGCCCGAGCGAGATCGACCTCGTTCAGTACCTGTCCATGTGCGGCAAGGACATCGACTTCTTCGAGGACTTCAAGCGGCGCTACCGCAACGCGTTCGAGGAGTACATCGTGCAGGTGCCCGACAACCTGCGCACGCTCGTGATGGCCGAGTCCACCGCGAAGACGGTCACCCGATACGACGCGCAGGCGGTGCCGGGCCTGTTGCAGACACCGGAGTACGCCGAAGGTGTCTACCGAATCGCCGGCTTGGTGACCGAGGAACGAATCCCAGCACTGGTGCAGTGCCGGACCGATCGTCAGGCGGTCCTGCGGCGACACAATCGGCCGACTTGCTTGTTCTACATCCATGAGCACGCATTGCGGACGCGGGTTGGCGACGACCGGGTCATGGATGAGCAGTACACCCGGCTGCTGCGCAGTGCGTGGATGGTCCGAATCATCCCCGCTGACACCGCCGTGATCGCGTCGAGTTGCACGCTGTGGGAGTTCGACAAGGCGTTGTCGGTGGCGTTCGTCGAGACCGATCTGGCGAACGTGTTCATCCAAGATCCAGGTGCCATCGTGAGGACTCGGCTGCTGTTCGACCGCCTGGCCCAGGTCGCCTTGGATGCGGAACAATCGCGGCGGGTGCTGGCGGAGTACGCCGGCCAACCGCGAGAGGAACTCGATGACGCAGGAACGCACATGGCGTAAGAGCAGCTACAGCGGTGGCGCCGAGGACGGGGACTGCGTCGAGGTGTCACTGGCCCACGACGCACTCGTCCGCGACTCGAAGAACCCGTCCGGAGGCGTCCTGACCTTCTCTTCCGCCGCTTGGAGAAACTTCCTGGAACTTCGTTGAACCGTTGACCGTCTCACCACGTGTTCCCGCAGTCGAACGGGATCATCAGGGGGACGGGGCCATGGCTGACGAGAAGACGGTGTTGATCGGCCGGATCGGCCCGACGGTGCTGCTGCCGAAGCAGGGTGCGTCGATCACGCAGCTGCGCCGCACGAAGCCGTTGCGCGTGGACGTGGCGGGCGGCGGCCCGGTCGGTCTCGCCTTCGCCTGCACGCTGAAGTCGTTGCTGGGCGACCAGGTCTCGATCCGCGTGTACGACCGGCGCTGGATGCGCCGCGGCGACCGCGTGGTGTGGCGAGGCGCCGAGGAGGGCAACAACCGCCGAGAGCAGGTCGTGACCCTGCAGAGCAACGTCTGGTCAGCCCTCCCGACCGCTGTCCAGCAGCGCCTGTTCGCGCCGGGCAAGTTCTCCGAGATGTGGCCTTTCGGGCCGGACTCCCCGGAGTCCAAGGGCCGCCCGCGCAACATCAAGATCCGCTGGATCGAGGACGCGCTGCTCGCCATGGCCCAGGACACCTACGGCATCGAGCTCCTCCCGCAGGCTTACGAGAAGCCCGACCGCTTCGACGGGCTGCACGTGCTCGCCATCGCGGACGGCGCCCGTTCCGCGACCCGTGAGTCCTTGTCCTCCTTCTTCGGCACGCCGAGCCGCGAACTGTTCTCAGTGGACGGTTCTCCGCTGGACGAGCGCGTGCTGGGCATCCGCGTGAACGCCAAGGTCCCGGACGAGCACACCGTCCCGTTGACCGTGGGTCAGAACAGGTTCCTCTTCAACTCGCTCGGCGGCGGCTTCATCAACATGCGCCTGACCGCCGAGGAAGCCTCCGAAATCGTTGCCCTGGGCGAAAACGGCCCGGTCGCGTGCATCGGCAAGTTCGGCTGCGCGATGCGTCCTCACAACGGCCGCTTTGTGTGCGACCGCCACCGGGCCGTCTTCAAGCCGTCCGTCGACAAGCTTTCCTACCTGTGGCCCCGGATCCTCGACGGCCTGCGCTTCTTCGGCGTGGGCGCGGCGGACGTCGTCGGCATCAACTCGTTCACCCTGGGCATGCAGCAGATGTCGAAGTTCACGGCTCAGCTCGCGCCCTCGACCTTCGGGTTCCTCTTGGGCGACGCCGCGAACTCTCTGCACTTCTGGCCCGGTCGCGGCCTGAACACGGGCCTGAAGTCAGCTCTGTCGTTGGCCGTGAACCTGCAGAAGCGTTGGCGCGGCTCGGCTTTCCGCGCCGCAGACTTCGCTGCGCACGAGGGCATCATGCAGCAGCTCCAGTACCGCGAGAAGTCGCGCGCCTGGACCACCATGCTCATGCCCGACTCCGAAGGCATCCCGCGCGGCATCGAGGACCGCATCCGCGAGGGCCTGCAGGGCCCGTTCGACCGCGCTCAGCTGGTCCAGACGTTGTTCGAGCGCGTGATCGAGATCAAGAAGCGCCTCACCGGTCGCATGGGTTCGCTGGCCACCGACGAGTGGTACTACGGCCGCATCAACGCCATGGACACCCGCACCCTGAAGGTCATGGTGGAGTCGGGCGCCTGGATCACCCGCGAGATCGGCGGCGAGGAGGTCGTCGTCCCCTCCGCCGAGCCCACTCCCGTCGCCGAACCGGCCCGCCGCAGCCTCTCGCTGGTCTCCTGAGGTCAGGACGCCTTCAGCTGCTGGTCGAGCACGTCGAAGCCGCCGTCGAGCCGGATCACCTGGCCGGTCGCCGAGCCGAAGCCGTCCGCGGCGAGCAGCGCGACCGCGGCGCCGATGTCCTCGGGCTCGAGGATCCGGCCGTGGACCGACCGCTGTGCGAAGAACGCGCGGCGGTCGTCGTCGAAGAAATTGGCTGTGGCGTCGGTGTTCACCGGGCCCAGCGCGAGGGTGTTCACGGTGACGCCGTGCTGTCCGGCGGTCGCGGCGACATGGCGGCTGAAGGTGTTCAGCGCCGCCTTCGCGGTGGAGTGCGCGGCGAGCATGCCGACCTCGTCGGCGAGCGTGCTGGAGATGTAGATGATCCGGCCGGCGCGCTGCTCGCGCATGATCGGCAGAACTCGCTGCGTCAGGTGGTAGGAACCCGCCAGCTCACCGGCCACCTTGCCCACGAAGGCGTCCCACGGCAGCGACGCGAGCGGTTCGAACGGCGGCTGGACCGTGTTCGCGTTGCAGACCAGCACGTCCACGCGCCCGTGCTCGGCGCGGACCCGGTCGACCAGCGCCGTCACCTGCGCGTCGTCGCACACGTCGGCCTGCTCGGCCTGGGCGGTGCCACCGGCCGCCTCGATGTCGGCGACCACCTGCTTGGCCGCGTCGGCGTTGCGGTGGTAGTTCACGATCACGTGGTGTCCGCCGCGTGCCAGGCTGCGCGCGATCGCCGCGCCGATACCGCGGCTCGCTCCGCTGACCAGTGCCACTGTGCTCATCAGTCCTCCTTGTGTGCCAACGAGAGCCGACGCTAGGACCCGGGCTTACACAAAGTAAGGACTTACTTTCTTGTAAGCTCCTGACGTGCGGGAAAATGTTGAGGCCAAGCGGCGTGCGCCTGATCGGCACAGTGATCTGTTCCACAGCGACTGCCCTGGCCGGGTCATCTTCGACGACATCACCAGCCGCTGGGCGCCGCTGATCCTGGTCAAGCTGGCCGAGAGCCCGTTGCGGTTCTACGAGCTGCGTGACCACATCGGCGGCATCAGCGAGAAGGTGCTGTCGGAGAAGCTGCGCCTGCTCACCCGCGACGGACTGGTCGACCGCACGGTCGAGCCGGCGATCCCGCCACGGGTCAGCTACGCGCTCACGGACACGGGCCACAGCCTCGCCAAGCCACTGCGCCAACTCATGCGCTGGGTCGCCGACAACGGCGAGACCGTCCTGGCCACCCGAACCGGGCACGACGACCAGCCTGCCTCCTGAGCGCAAAGCCCGACCGCGGGCACGGCGTGCGTGGGATGGTGAAGCGGTGGACACGACTGAGACCTTGGGCGCCGTGGCACATCCGGGCGGCATGCTGGTGCGTCGACCGGAACTGACCGTGGGTGTCGTGCGCGCGGTGTCCCGGCTCTCGGCTCTGGAGATCGAACTACTGGCCCGCCATCCGCTGGATCGTCGTAGTGCCACCGAAAGGCAGCAGGACATCCGCCAGCTTCCGAGCCGACCGGCGGTCGCCCCGCGCCGATTGCTGCCGGAGTACGACGAGGGCATCGACCTGCGCGTCGGCCTGCTCGATCCCGCCGGCCGCGTGCGCTGGGAGTTCGCCACGTCCTCCATGTCGAGCAGTGGCGATTACTACCTCGGCACGTCCGGTCCCACCTACCGCTCTGTGTTCCGGTTTCCGCCGTCGTTCGACCAGATGTCGCTCGTGCTCGCCTGGCCGGAGATCGGCTTCCCGGAAACCGTCATCCCCCTGCCGCTGCCCGACCGGACCACCGTCGAGCGAGCCACGACCTCGATCTGGCAGGCACCACTGGACGTTCGTCCCGTGCCTGATGGGCTCACCCACCGTGCCGGCGACCACCACGCCTCACCGGCCCTCGAAGCGGGCACGAACGTCGCGCCACCCCGGGTACTGCTCCGCCACGATCACCGCGCCGCCGTCGTGCTCACTCGACTGATCGAGGCGAACTCGATGCTGTCCATGGAACTGCGCGGATTCGCCAAGCACGATTCCGCGGACGCGATCAACCCCCACGCGTTCCACGGCCGGCGGAGGACGTCAGCCGAGATGGACGACCCGGCGCAGATCCGAGCGCACCGCGGTCCGTCCGTGGCAGTCGTCCAAGGGCACGAGGCGATCTGGATTCCGCCGGGTGACGGCTCCTTCTCCGGAGGAGACCAGACCTTCTCGAGCCTCCAGGAGTTCACGCTGAACCGCCCGCACGGCGACCTGCTCGACCTGATCGTGGCCTGGCCTCTCGCCGGACTCGACGACGTACGCGTGCACATTCCCCTCACCCCGGCTTGAGTCACGCGTTCACTGTCGACGAACTGTCGACGGGCCCTGCAACGGTGGCCGCATGGACAAACGACGGGTGTTGCTGGTGACCGCGGCGATCGCCGCGCTGTCGATCGGGACGGCGGTCGCCGTGCAGGCGGCCGGGTCCAAGGCCGGCTCGGGGGCCGGCGGGTGTTTCGACCCCGTGGCCTTCGGAGCCGTGCCGGACGACGGCGCGGACGACCGGGTGCCCATCCAGACCGCCATCGACGCTGCCAGCACCGCGGGTGGCGGCACGGTGTGCCTGGGCAGCGGGCGCTGGCGGGTGACCCGCGCGCCCGCGGGGTCCTACAACCGGGCCGCGGCGCTGTCCACGCACGCAGCGCACGTGACGTTCAGCGGCACCGGGCCGGGCACGGTGCTCGAACTGGCGGGAGACCAGCAGGCAGGTGCGGTCGCGGTGATCTCGATCGACCCCGGGGCGAGCGACATCACCGTGGAGCGGCTCAGGATCGACACCTCGGCGACGACCAACACCGACGAGCAGACCCACGCGATCGCGATCGGTTCCGGCGTGTGCACGACGGCGAACGGAACCTGCTCGATGCCGGTAACGGACGTCACGGTGCGGGACGTCGTCTTCGCGCACCCGTCGACACCAGGTGCGCGCAAGGGCGACTGCATCCGGTTGCTCGGCAACACCCCGGCCACGGCGGTCAGGCGCGTGACGATCACAGGCGGGTCGTTCGTCAACTGCGCTCGCTCCGGGATCGGCGTGCAGCGCAACGTGTTCTCCCTGGCGGTACTGGGAAACCACTTCGGCGAGCAGATCGGCGACACCGCCTTCGACGCGGAGGCCACCGGCGGCGAGTGGGACGACGGCCTGCGGCTGGAGGGCAACTCCTTCGCCGACTCGAAGGTGACGTCCAGTGCCGCGGTGTCGAGCTACCGGCACGTCACGGTCACCGGGAACACGTTCAGTGGCAAGGGACTAGCCCTCTACCGGACCGAGGACGTCGTCGTCACAGGCAACACGTTCGACGTGACGGCGTCGACCGGGGCCGGCGTCGTCGACTCGCAGAACGTCGCCACCCGCGACAAGATCACCGGCAACATCATCCGGCGCCACGGCGTGTCCGGTCCCGGCATCCGGATCACCCCGCACAGCGGCGGGATCCCGGCCCAGGTGACGGTGAGCGGCAACACGATCGTCCTGGACGGCAACGCGGACGCGATCTACGGCGAGTCGGTGCACGAGATCGGCATTCGCGACAACGACATCACGTTCACCGAAGCCGCCCCCGACGGCTCCGGAATCACGTTGCAGGGCATCAACGGTCCGATCGAGGACGCGATGATCACGGGCAACACGGTGACCGGCGCGAGTCCCTACTTCGCGGCGGTCCGGCTCGACTCGCGCCCCGAACCGTTCCGCGGTGTCACGGTCGCGCTCAACTCCTCGCGCGGCGCCATCCGCTCGCTGCAGTGCTCACAACGGGCACCGGGCGGCTTCCCGCCGTCGATCGTGTCGACCGGCAACCGCTGGAACGTCGCGCCGACCTGCCCGGTCGCCACTCTTCAGCCAGGTCAATGAGAAGACGGTGCTGAACGGGCGGAGGTCCTGCGGTCGCGAGGCAGCAGGACCTCCGCGCTGTCGACGGATTGTCGATGGATTGCAATCGCTCGGTCCTAGCGTCGCCTTGCGACGTACTCGACGAAAGGACTTTCGCGATGAAATCGACGTTACGCGGGCTGGCGGTGATCGGCATGGCCCTGCCGATGCTGCTCGGCATTGGGAGCCAGATCGGTTGGGCCGCACCAGCTGTGGCCAACGGGACCGCGCCGGACGCGCATCTCTCGGCTGCTGCCGTCACCTTCACGACCGGCAACGACAACAAGGACTTCGACACGCTCGTGCGGGCACAGGTGGAGACGCCGTCCGGCCGGGTCGCCAGCGACTTCAGCGACTTCGGCACCGAGTACAAGGACAACAGCGTCCACGGGCCGTTCATGATGCGGACCGACACCGGTGTCACCGCCGCCATGCTGAGCTCCGGCACCGTGCGGATCTCGATAGATCCCAACGGGAACGACACCTGGCACTTCAACTACGGGCTGACCCTGTTCTTCTCGGACGGCACGTCGTTCGTCATGCAGGTCAACAACAAGTCGCTCGACCAGGACTCCCGGCAGCTGACCACCCCGTTCACCCTCGCCACCCAGGTGGCGGTGCCTGACGTGATCGGCTTCTCGGCGAGCGACGCTCGGGCCACCCTGCAGGCCGCGGGGCTGTCGGCCGTCGTGGGGTCGGCTGTCGACCCCACGTGCAACTTCATCAACCAGGTCATGCGCGAGAACCCGCGAGCGGGCACCATCGTGAACGTCGGTTCCACGGTCAGCATCACGATCGGACTGAAACCGCGAATCTGCCCCTGACGGGCTGTGCGTCAGAGCGGACGAGGCGAACTCGCTTCGTCCGCTTCGCGATGGCGGACTCAGTCGTCGGTGGACGCCCCCGGTCCAGTCACGGCGTACCGGGCGGCGGTGGTGCGGACGGCCTCGTCGACCACCTGAGCGACGCGTTCGGCGCTCACCTCCCAGCCCGGCACCAGAAGTGTCGGCCAGAAGACGTAGTTGGAGATCATGCCGAGGAACTGGGTGGCTGCGAGGTCCACGTCCTCGACCCGCACCGTTCCCGCCTCGCGTTCAGCCACGAGGTAGCTGCGCACGGACTCGAAGTAGGGCATCTTCCCTTGCGAGAACTGCGCATGGGCCAGCTCGGGGAACCGCGGCAGCTCGGCGATGACGATCCTGAACAGGTCGGTCATCTGGGCACGGCCCAGCAGCGCGGCGTAACGGCGACCGATGATGCCGAGTCCGTCGACGATGTTGCCCGCCGGCGGAGGATCTTCCTCGTCGGCGGTCGACCAGGACTCGGTCACGATGGCGTCGAACAGGGCGGCTTTGGTCGGAAACTGCTTGAACAAGGTGGCCCGCGAAACGCCCGAGCTCTCCGCGATCCGCGCCAGCGACGTCCGGTCGTAGCCCAGCTCGAGAAACAGCGCGGTCGCGGCCTTCACGATCAGCGCGCGCTTCTCCTGGGCGACGCGCTGGTGATACGTCATCACGACCTTGCTCATGGCCCGAGCATACGAGGTGAGTGGCTTGACTCGCCATTGCCACCGACCTAGTGTCGAGCCGGATGGTGAGTCGCCCGACTCACCACTGGCCGTCTAAGGAATCTGATGCCCCGCTTCGACAACCAGACCGTGCTCGTGACCGGTGGGACCGGCGGCCAGGGCTCGAGCCACGTGCGCGCCTTCCACGCGGAGGGAGCGAACGTGGTGATCGGCGCCATCGACGCAGAACGCGGCGCCGCTCTAGCCGACGAGCTCGGGACCCGCGCACGCTTCGTGCACCTTGACGTCACCGACGAGGGCTCGTGGTCTGCCGCTGTACTGGCCGCCGAGAGCGCTTTCGGCGCCCTGAACGTGCTCGTCAACAACGCGGGCGTGCAGAACCCTCCCGCAACGATCGAAAACACGGACCAGGCCACGTGGTCGCGCATCCTCGACATCAACCTCACAGGGACCTTCCTCGGCATCAAGGTCGCGGCCCCCGCTCTGCGCCGCGCAGGAGGGGGAGCCATCGTCAACATCGCCTCGACCATGGCCCTGGGCGGCACGGCTCACTACGCGCCGTACGTCGCCAGCAAGTGGGCCCTGCGAGGCCTCACCCGAACCGCGGCGCTCGAGCTCGGCCGCGACCACATCCGCGTGAACACCATCCACCCCGGCGTGATCGCGACCCCCTTCATCCACGAACCAGCAGCCGGCGCCACCACGGCGATCGCCGACTTCTACTCACCCGAGCCGTTCGCCATCCCCCGGCTCGGGGAGCCGACCGAAGTCAGCCGTCTTCTCCTGTTCCTCACGTCATCGGACGCGTCGTTCATCACGGGTTCGGAGTACGTGATCGACGGCGGACTCCTCCTCGGCCCCGCCCTCCAGGCCGCATGAGCACTCCAGCCGACCTGGGCGTGCCGCGTTCAATCGTTCGGTTGAACCCGGATTCGATCCTCCGCTTGCGATGACGCTCCGCACGGATGACGCGGAGATCTTCCGACCGCAACATGATGGGCATCGTCGAACAGGCTGACTTTGGGACAGAAGGGTTTCACCGTGTCGAGCTCGCTCAGCAGACGACGTGTCCTCGCCGCAGGTGCCGGCGCAGCGCTCGGCCTCGGTGCTCTCGGGCGTGCCGCGGGGTCAGCGGAAACCGCCGGGACACCGCAGACCGCCGGGCCCGAGGAGAACAGGACGCTCGACGAGCTCTACCAGGCCGCACTCGGGGAAGGCGGCAAGCTCGCCATCTACGCCGGTGGCGACACCCCGACCCAGCAGGACGGCACGAAGGCGGCGTTCAAGGCCCGTTTCCCGGGCATCGACCTGACGCTGATCGTGGACTACAGCAAGTACCACGACGTCCGCCTCGACAACCAGTTCGCCACCGGCACCGTCGTGCCGGACGTCGTGCAGCTGCAGACCTTGCAGGACTTCGTGCGGTGGAAGGCACTGGGGCGCCTGCTGCACTACAAGCCCGCCGGGTTCTCGAAGGTGCACGACGGTTTCAAGGATCGTGAGGGCGCCTGGGTCGCCGTCGGGGCGATCGCCTTCAGCTTCATGTACGGGCCCGCGGCCGTCGGTTCGGACGCGCCGCGCACGCCCCTCGACCTCGTCGACCCGAAGTGGAAGGGCAAGATCGCCTCGTCGTACCCGCACGACGACGACGCCGTGCTCTACCTCTATTCGCTCTACGCCCAGACCTACGGCTGGGACTGGGTGGCCAAGCTGGCGGCTCAGGACGTGCGGTTCGGCCGCGGCAGCAACTCGCCGGGCGAGGCGGTCGCGGCCGGGCAGAAGGCCATCGGCATCGGCGGTGCCGGCTCACTGGTGGCGCCGCCGTCGTCGCCGCTGAGGTTCGTGGCCGCGGACGGGCATCCGTTCATGGCCTGGGGTCAGCGGGCCGCGATTCTGAAGCAGGCCAAGAACCCCACCGCCGCCAAGCTGTACCTGAACTGGCAGTTGTCCCTCACCCAGCAACAGGCGTCGTTCAACGGCTGGTCGGTGCGGACGGACGTCACCCCGCCGGCCGGCCTGAAGCCCATCTGGAAGTACCCGAACGCGCACGTCGACGGCTTCCCGCGATTCATGGCCGACCGCGCCGAGGTGGAGCGTTGGAAGCAGACCTTCGCGCTGTACTTCGGTGAGGTCAAGGGCGACCCCACGCCCGGATGGCCCGGACTGCGTCCCGGCGCCTGATGGTGAAGGGCGAGGGCCGCTGACGGTGGCCCTCGCTCTTCACCTCGGTCACACCACGGGTGGATACACTGGGGCTTCGCTGGTCCTAAGTGGAGCAACAATCCCCGGGGGTTGCTTTGTCCGACCGCGGGTCCGCCCGGCCGCCGCTGTCGGCACATCGAAGCCGGACAGTTCTCGAACTGCTTCCGCACCTCGTGTTCTTCATCATCGTGTGCGCCGCGACGGTCCGGCTCGTGGACCTGAACGTCGCACTGTGCTGGCAGATCGTGACCATCAGCTCGGCGCTCGCCGCCGTGTACGCGGCAGGTATGACACTGCGCTCCACGCTGAGCCCGCTCGCGAGGCACGGCTGGGTGGTGGCGCTGATCCTGCTCTGGGCAGCCCTTCTCGCGCTCACCCCGCCGTTCCTGACCGTTGCGTACGTCTGGTGCGCCGTGCCGCTGGCGTGTGCGGTCCTGCGCGTGCTCGGCCGCCGCGGGGCGTTGGTCGCGGTGGGAGCGATCACCACCGTGCTGGTCGCCCGGCTGGTCTGGGCCACCGGCGGGTTCGACCTCGAGGTCGTGCTGATCCCCGTGGTGGCGGTCTGGGGCACCGTGGCCCTGTACTGGGCCCAGCAACGGGACGCCGAGGAGCGGCAGCGCCTCGTGGAGGAGTTGCGCGGCACGCGCGACGTGCTGGTGCGGGAACAGCACCGGGCCGGTGTGCTGGAGGAACGCACCCGCATCGCCCGGGATCTGCACGACACACTCGCCCAGGAACTGTCCGGCGGCGTGATGCTGCTGCAGGCGGCCGAACGGAACTGGGAGGGGCAACCGGATGTCGCGCGCACCCAGGTCCGCATGGTCGCCGACGGTCTGAGCGCGGGTCTCGCCGAGACCCGGCGCATCATCACCGACCTCACGCCGCCCGAGATCGCTGACGCCGGACTCGCGGGCGCACTGCGCCTGCTGTGCGACCGTGCGCGGCAGAACGAGACCGCCGAGCGCGTGGAGTTTCGCGCCGTTGGGCCGCACCGCCCCGGCCTGGACGAACAGGTCGCCACCACGTTGTTCCGCGTGGCGCAGAGCGCGCTGGCCAACGTGCGCGAACACGCACACGCCACCACCGTGACGGTGATCCTTCGCCAGCAGCAAGAGCGCGTCGAGCTGGAGGTGCGCGACGACGGCGCCGGCTTCGAGCTCACCGGTGAGGTATCCGGAACGGGCCGAGGCTTCGGCCTGCACTCGGCTCAGGCTCGGCTGCTCGAGTGCGGGGGACACCTCGACGTCGACAGCGCACCTGGTCGGGGCACCCGGGTCGTGGCCGCCGTTCCTCGCCTGACGGCAGCGGTCTCATGACCGTCACCCCGTTGCGCCTGCTGATCGCCGACGACCACACGGTCGTGCGGGCCGGGCTGCGGGCATTGCTCGAAGGTGAACCCGACTTCACCGTGGTCGCAGAGGTGGGCAGCGGCGACGAGGCCGTGCGGATTGCTGTCGGCCTGAGGCCCGACGTCGTGCTGATGGATCTGCGGTTCGGAAACGCGGAACACGGCATCGACGGGGTCGAGGCAGTCCGCATGCTGACCGCCGAGCTGCCCGGCACGGCGGTCGTGATGCTGACCAGCTACTCCGGACACGCCGACGTCGTCCGCGCGTTGCAGGCCGGTGCGCGCGGCTACGTGCTCAAGGCAGGACTGCCAGAAGAGCTCTTCCGCGCCGTGCGCGAGGCCGCCACCGGGGGCATCGGCCTCGCGTCCGAGGTCGTCGGGCACCTGGTCGGCCGAGTGGTCACCCCTCCGCTGGAGTTGAGCGAGCGCGAGAAGGAAGTCATCCGGTTGATGGCGGACGGTCACAGCAACCGTTCGATCGCGCAGTCGCTGTTCCTCAGCGAGGCCACGGTCAAGACGCACCTGGTGCGCGTCTACCGGAAACTGGGTGTCGACAACCGGGCGGCGGCCGTTTCCGAGGCGGTGCGCCGGGGGCTGCTGGAGCTCACGTAGCACTACCGCGAACTCGAAGACGGCCTCGGCCTGGACCACTTCGAAAGCCGCTCCTGGCTGGGCTGGCACCGCCACGTCACCCTCGCTGCCGCAGCCCAGGCCATCTGCATCCAGCTCCGCCACACCCCAAAGCCCCTGCGCAGGCCTGAGCCCCTACGCGGTCCTGCGCGAACTCCAGGCCTTTCTCGCGGTCTGGACCGGCATCCGCCACACCTGCCGACAACCCGTCCAGACCCCAGCGCCCACAGCAAGACCCCAGGTCAGCAACACCTGACAGAGCACTACTAGATCGACCTGAGGACTCGGACGCGGTCGGCGACGGCGCGCCGTGCCACGTCCGAGTCGAAGGCGATCGAGTCGAACTCGTGCGGCGCGCCAGGGTGCAGGTGGAACTCGACCGGTACGCCGGCGCGGCTGAGCTTCGTCGCGTAAGCCAGGTCCTCGTCGCGGAAGACGTCGAGCTGGCCGACCTCGACGTAGGCCGGTGGCAGGCCGGACGCGTCCTCGAGCCGGGCGGGTGCCGCGGTAGCCGGGACGTCGGGTCCGCCGGCGGCGTCGCCGAGCAGCGCGGGCCACGCGGTGAGGCTGTCGTCGTAAGACCACAACGCGTAGGGCGCGATGTGCGGGTCGACCTCGGTGGTGCGGTCGTCGAGCATCGGCATGATCAGAATCTGACGGGCGATGGCCGGGCCGCCGCGGTCACGGGCGAGGATCGACAGTGCCGCCGCCATCCCGCCTCCGGCACTGTCGCCCATCACGCCGATTCGGGCGGGGTCGACGCCCAGTTCGGCGGCGTTGTCGTGCAGCCAGCGCAGCGCCGTGTAAGCGTCTTCGAGCGAGGTGGGGAACGGGTGTTCGGGCGCCCGGCGGTACTCGACGGACAGCATCGGCACGCCGCTCGCGGACACGTACCGGGAGACCGGCCCGTCGAACAGGTCGATGTGGCCGAAGATGTACCCGCCGCCGTGGAAGAACAGCACGGCCGGGCCTGGCGTCGCGCCTTCCTTGGTGTACCAACGCATCGTGATCCGTGCACCGTCGTCCGCGGTGGCGTGGTGGTCGGTGGTGGTCACGTCGGCCGGGATCGGCTGGGCCGTTCCGGCGGCGGCGATGATCGGCTCCCACATGGCCCTGCGCGCCTCGACGTCGCCCACGGCCGGAGGAGTGGCGTCCGCCATCGCTCCGGCCATCGGAGCAAGTGCGATGGCGATCTCGGGATCCAGCACGAGTGACATGGTCTGCTTCTCTCTGTTGTGGGTTGTCAGACGCCGGAGACGAGGAAGACGACCTTGCCGCGGACCGAGCCCGTCGCGGCCCGGGCGTGGATCCCAGGCAGTTCGGTCAGCGGCACGCGCTGGGCGACGTCGACCCGCAGGTCGCCGGAGTCGACCAGCGCTACGAGCTTCGCCAGCTGCTCGGCGTCGCTGCGGACGTAGAGGTTGATGCCGCGCACGTCGCGGTCTTCGTCGGTCGGCGCGGGCATCCAGATCGTCGTGTTGACGACGACTCCGCCAGGACGGACCACAGTGACCAGCTCGGCCAGGACCGCCGGGTCGACCGGCGCGAGGTTGAGCACGAGGTCAACCTCCTCGGTCAGCGCCGAGAGCACGCTGGTGGTGGTGTGGTCGACGACCTCGTCGGCACCGGCGGTCCGCACGGCCTCGGCGCTGCGCGGGCTCGCCGTGGCGATCACGTGGGCACCGGCCTCCTTGGCCAGCTGGACGGCGTAGCCACCGACCGGTCCGCCCGCGCCGTTGACCAGCACGCGCTGCCCGGCCTTGAGCTGACCGTGGTCGAAGAGCGCCTGGTAGGCGGTGAGGCCTACCAGTGGCAACGCGGCGGCGTCGGCCAGCGGGATGCTCTTGGGAGCCAGGGCCAGGGCGACGGCCGGTGCGATGACGTACTCGGCCGCCGCGCCGGGCTTGGTCATCGGCAGGAAACCCACGACCTCGTCGCCGACCGCGAAGCCTTCGACGCCCTCGCCCAGTGCGTCGACCGTGCCGGCGACGTCGAGGCCGGGGGTGTGCGGCAGTTCGACAGGGATCGGGCCCTGCATGACGCCCAGGCGGATGTTGCCCTCGACGGGGTTGAACGTCGTGGCCGTGACGCGGATCAGGACCTCACCGGCTCCGGCGACGGGCTGCTCCACGTCCTCGTACCGCAGGACCTCGGGGCCGCCGAACTCGTGGAAACGCACTGCCTTCATGGCAACTCTCCCTCGTTGTTTGCTTCGAACTCGAAGCACCTGGACCTGAGAGTAGACCTGCTTCGAATTCGAAGCAAAGTGACGTGCGGCACGTCATGGCCTGGGATCAGCGGGGAGGGCCGAGCAGGACGTTGCCGGAGATCTCGGCGGCTTCCGCGAGCAACGACAGCGGGATGTCGAACCCTGGTGTGCGCCGCTGTCAGGCCGCCATGTCCTGCAGTGCTCACCTGTCTCCAGCGCTTCTCGACTCGTGCACTCCTTGGCGGAGCGTTCCCCGAGCGCTCCTTCGAATTCGAAGCAGTAGGCTGCGGCCATGCCCGACTCACCGCCGTCGCTCGACCCCGTCCAGCTCGGCGCCTACTTCGCCCTCGTCGAGGTGACCAGCCTGCTGCGCCACGCGGTCGAGCAGCAGCTGAAGGAAGCTGGTGACCTGAGCTACGTGCAGTTCCAACTGCTGGCGCGACTCGGGGACTCGCCGACGGGCAGCCACCGCATGACCGACCTGGCCGACGGCGTCGTTTACAGCCGCAGCGGTCTGACCTATCAAGTGGGACTGCTGGAGAAGGCGGGTCTGGTCGAACGCTCACCGTCCGCTGACGACGAGCGGAGCGTCACGGTCACCATCACCGATGCCGGACGCACGTTGCTCGCGGCGGTGTTGCCCGGGCACGTCGAGGTCGTCAGCGGGCTGCTCTTCGAACCGCTGTCGCGCGATGATGTTCACGCCCTCGCAGAACTGCTGGCGCCGGTGCGCGACCACATGCGATCAGCGCCGCCGCGTTCGGCAGCGCCTCGCCGCCGCAAGAGTTGACGTCACCTGGCCAGGAGGTCACCCGTCTCGTTGAGTGACGCGAGCTTCCCCCGATTGGCTGAGCCCGCGATTGTCGGTGTCGCGTGCAACGCTCGCCATGCCCGCACACGTCCCGCCTCCCACCCGAGAGTCCGATGAAACCGACCGAACCGACCCTGCCGCTCTTCGACGAGGAGCCCGCCCGGCCACTCGCCGACCGCCTGCGCCCCACCCGGCTCGAAGACGTCGTCGGGCAGGACCACCTGCTGGCCCCAGACGCCCCGCTGGGCCGCATGGTCACCCAGCAGCACCTCGGCTCCGTCATCCTGTGGGGGCCGCCCGGCGTCGGGAAGACGACCATCGCCCGGCTCCTCGCGGAGGGCAGCAACCTGACCTTCGAATCGGTCTCGGCCACCTTCTCCGGCGTGGCCGATCTGCGGAAGGTCTTCACCGCCGCACGAAACCGCCGCCACGTCGGCCAGGGCACCCTGCTGTTCGTCGACGAGATCCACCGCTTCAACCGCGCCCAGCAGGACAGCTTCCTTCCCTACGTCGAGGACGGCACGATCGTCCTGATCGGCGCCACCACGGAGAACCCGAGCTTCGAACTCAACGGCGCCCTCCTGTCCCGCACCCAGGTCCTCGTGCTCACCCGCCTCGACGAAGCCGCGCTGTCCACACTGCTCAACCGCGCCGAGCAGCTCACCCGCCACCGGCTGCCCCTGGACCACGACGCCCGCCGCGCCCTGATCGCCATGGCCGACGGCGACGGCCGCTACCTCCTCAACATGGCCGAACAGCTCCAAGCCCTCACCGACGTCGCGACACCCCTGGACACCACCGCGCTCGCCCACCACATCCAGCAGCGCGCCCCGCTCTACGACAAGGCACAGGACAGCCACTACAACCTGATCTCCGCGCTGCACAAGTCGATGCGCGGCTCCGACCCGGACGCGGCCCTGTACTGGCTCGCCCGCATGCTCGACGGCGGCGAGGACCCGCTGTACGTGGCCCGCCGACTGGTCCGCTTCGCCAGCGAGGACATCGGCATGGCCGACCCGCACGCGGTTGGGCAGACCCTCGCCGCCTGGGACGTCTACGAACGCCTCGGCTCGCCTGAGGGCGAGTTGGCGATCGCCCAGGCAGTCGTCTACCTCGCCACCGCCCCGAAGTCCATCGCCGTCTACCGCGGCTTCGACGCGGCACATCAGGCCGCCCGGCGCACCGGCTCGCTCATGCCGCCCGCCCACATCCTCAACGCCCCGACCCGGCTGATGAAGGACCTCGGCTACGGCAAGGACTACCAGTACGACCCCGACACCACCGACGGCTTCTCCGGCGCCGACTACTTCCCGGCCGGCATGGACCGCGAGACGTACTACCAGCCCACCCACAACGGCCACGAGATCGAGATCGCCGAACGCCTGCGCGATTGGGCTGCCTCGCGTGCCCGCCGACAACGCGGATGACGGGGCCGAGGCTCAAGCCGAGTCGAGGGTCCCGCATTCTGCCGTGATCTCGGCCGTCGCCTGAGCCGCGGCGACGAAGTCGTCGACCAGTGGCGAGGTGCGCGATGCCGCCACCGCGAGGCACACCTGGTCGGGCGCAAGGTCCGGAATGGACACATAGCTGATGTCCGGCCGCGAGTGGAACACGGTCGCTGAACGCCCCACGAACGAGATGCCCCGGCCCGCCGCGACGTGCTCGAGCGTCTCCTCCACCCCGCGCACCCGGAGCCCGGAGTCGGGATGCGGACGCCGGGTGGGTTGCGTGCTCGGGCCGGCATGCCAGACCAGCGGCTCGCCGGCCAGGTCGGCTTCGGTGACCTCCTCCTTGCCGGCCAGCCGGTGACCGGCGGGCAGCACGACCACGAGCGGCTCGGTGTACAGCGGAGTGAGGCGCAGGCCGGTTTCGTCGATGGGCAGCCGCACGTAGCCGACGTCGACGCGGCCGTCGAGCAGCATCGGGGCCTGGTCGTCCCATTCCATCCGCAGCACGTCCACGACCACGTCAGGATGCCGGGCCTCGAACGCCCGCGTCGCCGGGATGACCGGGATGCCGGTCCGGAAGCCGACCGCCAGCCGACGGCTGCCGCGGGCGGCTACGGTCACCCTGCGGCGGACGGCGTGCGCGGACGCGAGCAGCGGGCCGGCGTCGGCCAGCAGTTGCCGGCCCGCGTCGGTCAGCGCCACGCTGTGGCGATCTCTGGTGAACAGCAGGGCGCCGAGATCCTGCTCCAGCGCGCGGATCTGCCGACTGAGCGCCGGCTGCGCGATGTGCAGCTCGTCGGCGGCGCGGCCGAAGTGCAACCGGTCGGCCACGGCGACGAAGTAGCGCAGTTTGCGCAGGTCCAGATCCATGGCGCCTCCCGCCTGGTGATGCCTCCAAGGTATCACCACGGCTAAAAGAAGTCTTGGACACCTGCTCAGACCAATGGCACCGTTAATGGAGACCGAGCGAATTCGACACAGGAATTCGGTGTGTTCGGCATTCAATCGCCCTGTTCGGATCTCCATCAATTCAACGGAGTGATCGTGGGAAAGCTCGATGGCAAGGTAGCGGTGATCACCGGCGGATCCGCCGGCATGGCACTGGCCGGCGCCAAGCTGTTCGTCGAGGAAGGAGCGCACGTCTTCATCCAGGCCCGGCGGCAGGAAGCGCTGGACGACGCCGTCAAGCTGATCGGCCGCAACGTCACCGCCGTCCAGGGTGACGCGGCCGAACTGGACGACCTGGACCGCTTGTACGACACCGTCAAGCGGGAAAAGGGCTCGATCGACGTGCTGTGGGCCAGCGCCGGGATGGGCGAACCCGCCGTCCTCGGCGAGATCACCGAGGAACAGTTCGACCGCGCCTTCTCGCTCAACGCGCGCGGCACCCTGTTCACCGTGCAGAAGGCATTGCCGCTGATCAACGACAACGGCTCGATCTTCATGACCGGATCCAACGCCTCCCTGGGTGCCTTTCCCGGCTGGAGCCTCTACGCGGGAAGCAAAGCTGTCCAGCAGGCCTGGGCCCGCGTCTGGCTCAACGAACTGCGCGACCGCAAGATCCGGGTCAACGTCCTGACCCCCGGCCAGGTCGCCACCGCCAAACAGGAAGAATTGTTCGACGAGGCGACCAAGACCGCATTCGAATCTCTCATTCCCCGCGGAATGATGGGCCGCCCAGAAGAAATCGCCACCATCGCACTGTTCCTCGCCTCAGACGACTCCAGCTACGTCAACGGCCTGGAACTGGTCGCCGACGGCGGCACCACCGCCATCTGAACCACGCCCCCATTTTCGGGGATGGCGGCAGGTTCAAGCATCCACGAACCCTGACAACAGGAAGAGAGCACTCTCATGAGCAGCATCACCCTCATCGGTACGGGGAACATGGCCCGTGCCATCGGCACGCTCGCGGTGACGGGCGGCAACACCGTCGAGGTCATGGGACGCGATCAGTCCAAGGCCGACGACCTGGCCAAGACTCTGGGCGGCGGCGCGACGCCGGGCAAGTGGGGCGCCGTCCCGGCCGGGGACATCGTCATCACGGCCTTGTTGTCCGACGGGGTCGTCCCGGTCGTCGCCGAGTACGGGGACGCCCTCGCGGGCAAGGTCATCGTCGACATCAGCAACCCCTTCAACGCCACGTTCGACGGACTGGCTCACCGCGAGGAGACCTCGATCGCCCAGGAAGCCGCCAAGGTGGCCCCGGCCGGCGCCAGCGTCGTGAAGGCGTTCAACACCATCTTCCGCAACGTCCTGGAGAAGGGCCGGCCCAACGTCTTCATCGCCGGCGACAGCGCGCAGGCCAAGGCAGGCGTGGCGGCGTTCATCGAGAGCCTCGGGCTGCGCCCGCTGGACGTCGGCGGCCTGAAAATGGCGCACTGGCTGGAAGGAATGGGCCTGGTCACGATGGGCCTCGCCGGCAACGGCGTCGGCCACTGGGACTTCGCGCTCGGCGTCAACGAATTCACCGGCTGAGCGGACAGGCGGGTCGGTTGACGCACAGACTTGGGTGCATACCCGATGAATGTGAACAGCGAACTTCCCACTTCTCCCACCAGGGCCCAGCTTTCGCGACGCCGAGCCAACTTGGCGTTGATCAGCGGAACACATGCGCGGGTTCGGGAGTTGGGGATGGCATGACCCAACTCGTGGACCGCACGATCACCGCCCTGCGCGCCGAGCACGACATGCTCGCCGGTCTAGTCCGCACCTTCACCGACCAACAGCTGGCCTCCACCAGCGGCGCGGCGGAGTGGACCGTCGCCCAGGTCCTGTCCCACCTCGGCAGCGGCGCGGAGATCGGCCGCGCGCCGATCGCCCGAGCCGCCGGAGAAACCGTGGAGGCCGAGGACAACCAGACGATCTGGGCGCGCTGGGACGGGTCCGCGCCGCAGGCTCAGGCCGAGGGTTTCCTTGAGCACAACGGCCGCTGGCTCGACATGGTCGAGGCGCTCACGCCCGAGCAGCGCTCGTCGCTAACTGTCGACCTAGGCTTCCTGCCGGAGCCGGTCCCGCTGCTGACCGCCCTGGGCATGCGGCTCAACGAGGTGGCCAACCACACGTGGGACGTGCGCGCCGCCTTCGACCCGAACGCCGCAGTGAACGCCGACTCGGCCGCGGTGCTCGTCGACCTCCTGACAGGGCCCATGGGCTTCCTGCTGGGCTTCCTCGCGAAGCCGGCCGAACTCGCGGCCCCGGTGTCCGTCGCGATCCCCGGCGCGGGCCTGGTGATCGACGACGCGGTCACCGTGGTGGATCACCTCGAGTCACCTTCCGCGACGTTCAACGGACCGCAGGAAGCGTTCATCCGCCTGGTCAGCGGCCGCCTCAAGGCACCGCACGACAACGGCGTCACCGTCGAGGGCAGCGTCACGCTCGACGACCTGCGTCGCGTGTTCCCCGGCTTCTGACACGGGTCGGTTCAGCTCAGGTCGAGGAGAACGAGCGTGCTCTCTTCTGCGTAGGCCTTCTGCGTAGGCCTGGCCGGTTTCGATGAGGTCGGCGGCACGAGCGAGGAACGCGGCGAGCGACGGCGCTTTCGGGGCGTCCAGGTCGGGCACGTTGGGACGGAACACGACTTGTCCGGCGGTGCCCCGATCGCCGGGATCCAGGTCCAGGAGGTAGCAGTCGCCCTGGAACGCGAGGAACGGTGGCCAGGACCGCGACCACACGGTCCACCTGTAGTGGGCGGGTTGCTCGACGGGCTCGGCCATGTCGCCGACCGCGTCGGTCAGCATGTGGTGCATCTCGATGATTTCGTCGATGGTCAGGAAGTGGTGGAAGTTGAGCGGACCGTAGAGCTGGTCGGGGTCGTCCTGGCCGGCCGACGTGCGCAGCAGTGCACACAGCTCGGACGGTAGAACAAGCCCGGTCGCGGCGGCGAGCCGTTCGAGATCGTGCTCGGTCGCGCCGGGCCGGAAAGGCGCGGTCTCGGGCAACCGCCGCTCGATGATGGCTCGCAACCGCACGAACTCCCGGGCGGTCTGGTTCATGGTGGCCAGTCTGTCGTATGCGCAGATCGGGCCCACCCAGGACCCGCGCCACATCGGTGACCAGTTGCGCGTCCCGACCCAGCACCGACACCGACTGACCTGATGGATCACTCCACAACGGACTCGATCATTCTCGTGGAGGTCTTGTGAAGGTTTCGCCCCAACGACCCCTGCCGGTGGCATCCTCGGGTGCATGAGACATGGGGGCAAAGTTCTTGCCACAACAGCCGTTCTGGCCGGCCTGGTCGCGAGCGGCCCGGCCGTGCAAGCGTCGGAGGATCCCGGCTGCGCTGCGGGAGTGCGGTTCACCTCGAACTACACCGAGGCGGCGTCGGGGTTGCGCGTGATGTCCGTCGAGGTCGCCAACTGCGGTGCGGAAGCGTTGCAGCTCAACGGGTATCCGCAGGTGAGCCTGTTCGACGGGGAGCAGCAGCCGCTGGACGTCGCGATCCTCGAAGGGACCGGCGGCATCACGATCCTCCCCGGTTTCAACGACCCGCCGCAGCCGATCACCGTGCAGCCGGGGGAGACTGCCGCCAGCGCGTTCGTGTGGCGCAACACGAACACGTCGCTGGAGCCGCCGCAGGTCGCCAAGCACGTCGAACTGGCGACCGCTCCGGGTGCCGTTCAGCAACCGTTGATCGCCGTGTTGCCGCAGCGGAGCATCCACATCGATCTTGGCAGCACGGGACGCATGGGCGTTCGCGCCTGGTACCGGTAGTCGTGGGAGAGATCGGGGGACGTTCTAGCGAATTCGTCCCCCGGTCTCCCACCAGCCGAGTGGACGGTCGTCCTCGTCGTAGACGTTGCCGTAGTACCACTCCGCGTTGTTGCTGGACGTCCATTCGACGACAACGGACTCGATCACCGGGAACCCAGCGCCGACAGGCACTGTCACCACGATGAACCGCTTGTCCTGCGGTGCCTCGACCTGCCCTGAGAGCTTCTCGAAGGCGTCCCGCAGCGACGTGACCGCGCTGTCGTCCGGCGGCGTGCGGGGATAGATCACGACGCACACGTTGCCGCCTCTTGTCACGATCTCGAACGTCCCGTCGTCGAGGACGCGGACGCGATCACCTGCGGCACAACCGGTTGCGAGGCCTGGACTGCCGAGGATCTCGTACTCGGTCTGGGAGGTTCGCACGGCCGGGACTACCTCGTAGACCGGTTCGCCAGAAGGGGCAATGCCTGCGAAAAGGCGAACATGGCTGTCCTGTGTCGACACCCTCCAAGGGTATGGGCTGTCTCAGGAGACCGTCTCAGTTGGCGCCGCGCCGTCGTTCTCGGGTGATTCGGTGGCGTTCGGTCCAGTAGCCGAGCAGGATCAGCCCGAGGCTGGGCAGCGTGTACTTGAGTTGCGGCCAGTTGTCTTCGCGGGGCGGGTCGACGCTGGCGGTACCCGGATAGAACACGGCGGTGAGCTGGGTGAGCCCGTACAGGCTGGCGATGACCGCCGCGCTGTTCAGCGACTCACGCGACCGGCCCGGTTTCCACAACTGGTACAGGGCCGTCAGGGACAACGCGGCGCCCATGCTCATGGTCTGGGCGTTGTGGAACTTGGCGTGGGGTGGCCACGTCGGATTGTGGATGTGCGTCTCGTTCCAGTCGGCGACGTACGAGCCGACCAGGGTTCCCGCCGCGGACAACGAGATGAGCACCTTGCCGAGCGGGAATTTCCTGCGGTTGAGCGTTGCCATGTCGTTCTCCCATCAGTGAAAGCGGCGGATTCCCGGCTCACGATCGCGCGCGATGGGCGACCTCCGCGGGATCCGGGGGAGTGGTCGGGTAGACCTCGGCATCGAAGAATCGGGCGAACGGCAGGGTCGCCAGCGTCTCCGCGACCTGTGCCTCATCGGCGGCGACGACCTCGATGAACGTCGCCCGCCGGGCGGTGGAAACGTAGTGGGCGCCGATCCGCCCCTCTCGGCGCAGCACCTCCAGTTGCTTGTGCTCGTCCTCTCGCAGCGCGGCGAACTCCGTGAAGTCGGTGTCGTCGCGGAGGGTCGCGAACACCATGAACGTGGGCGTCGAGGCGGTGGTTGGTGACATGGTCGGTCCCTTCGGGGTGATCGGTGGTGTCGTCACTTTCCGGCCGGGTCGGCGCGGGACGTCCTCATGGGACTCGGGTGATGGTCACTCGGTCGTGATGACGAGCTTTCCGCCCTTGGGTGTGCGTTCAAGCTCCGTGAGCGCCGCGATCGCCTCGCCGAGCGGCACGCTGCGCGCAACCGGCAACCGCAACACCCCCTGCGCGGCAGCCTGCGCGACCGCATCGAGGTCTGCCACGGCGGCTTTCCGACCAGCACCCGATACGGTCCCGGCAGGGCGCTTCTCGCGAACTTCGCCGGCGTGGGGTTGATGTCGATGATGCGGCCACCCGGCTTGAGCAACGCCTGTGCCGCGCCGATCGGCAGCGTGCCGGCGGTGTCGAGCACGATGTCGAACCGCTTCGCGAGCTTCGTCGCGTCGAAGTCGAAGTCGACGATCGGATTTATTCCGAGGCCGCGTGCATCGTGCGCGGCGGTGTCGCGGCAGCTGCCTCCCACGGAAGCGCCGCGTGCCAAGGCGATCTGTGCGGCGGAGCGGCCGACTCCGCCGAGGCAGCCGTGGATGAACACCGCTTGCCCGGCCTGCAGTTCGCCGGTGTTGACCAAGGCCTGGAACGCGGTGAGCCCGACCACGGGAATCGCGGCGGCCTCCTCCCAGGAGAGGTTCGGAGGCTTCGTCACGACTGCTTTTTCTTCGGCGACAACCATTTCGGCGAACGCTCCCGCCGCCTTCAAGCCGGTCCCGCCGAGCACTTCGTCGCCGACGCCGAGCCGAGTGACGCCGTCGCCGACTGCCACCACGACGCCCGCGAAGTCGTGTCCCAGGCCGCGTGGGAACTTCCAGCCGGTCAGCATCTTCATCTCGCCGTTGCGGATCTTCCGGTCCATCGGGTTCGCGGCCGCTGCCTTCACGCGGATCAGCACCTCGCCGGGACCGGGTCGCGCCGGCCGGAAGTCCTCCAGTCGCAGCACCTCGGGACCGCCGTACCGGTGGTACTGGATGCGCTTCGCCGTCGTCATGGTGAGCACCCCTCCGCAGTGATGTCAGTTGATGACATCACCGTACCACGACTGATGTCATCAGCTGACATCACTGTGCGAGTTCGCGGACGATCGCACTAAACTCGCAGGATGGGACGATGGGAGCCGGGAGCCGGGAGCCGGCTGCGCGAGGCGGCACTGAACCTGTACCTCGAACGCGGCTTCGACCAGACCATGGTGAACGACATCGCCGAACGGGCCGGCGTGACCGCCCGCACCTTCTTCCGCCACTTCGCCGACAAACGCGAGGTCCTCTTCGACGCCGCGGCCGAACTGGAGGAGAAGTCGCTGGCCGCGCTGGAGGAAGCGCCCGCCACGGCGTCAGCGCTGGAGCTCGTCGCGGCCGCGCTCGACGCGGTGGCCGACACCATCGGACACGACCGCGAACTCGCCCTGATGCGACACACGGTGATCATGGCCAACGCCGATCTCCGGGAACGCGAACTGATCAAGCTCGCCCAGATGACGGCCGCACTCGCCGACGGACTTCGACGGCGGGGTATCGGCGACGCCGAGGCCGACCTGGCCGCCGAAATCGGCTCCGCGGTGTACCGGGTCGCCTTCCGGCGATGGGTCGACGCCGCCGGCGACCTGGAGCTGCGCGAGGCCATCGACCAGTCGTTCGCTCAGCTTCGAACCCTGACCGCGGCCGACTGATCCCGTGCTCGCCGACGGTGGCCTGCCATGCCGGACGCCATCCGCAGGCCGCCCTGACCGTCGAGGTGTTTCCTCCTGCTGGTCACCGTGTTCATCGGTATGAGCGAGCTCGAGCAACGTGATCAGCGGCATGTGCGGACGATCAGAAGGTGACGTCGTCCACGAGTGATGGGGTTCCGAGGTCCTCCCGCATGACTTTGCGAAGGTCCTTGAGAGCATGTTGGTACACAGAAAGGGTTTCTCGGTAGTTCGGTGAATCCAGGTCGCCGCCTTGCGCGACAATGTCGTGTAGCGAGCGCAACGTCGTGAAGGTCTTGTCAGCGGCTCTCACGACACTCGCTGGAGCCAGCAGGACAATCTGCTCGCGGGCCGCGTTGAGGTTGGCAGTGCTGAATGCCGCGCGAGCGGCAGATGATCTTCTGACATCGGCGTCGTGCTCGTCGAGAGATACTGCGCGGATGCTTTCGCTGGTGGTGTGGAGCGCGGCCAGGTATCCGGCGTAAGAGTCGCGGCGGGCTTCGAGGTGGCGCTCGCGTTGGTCGCGCCGCCACCGCATCCGCTCGGCAGTCAACGTGATCGAGGCGCCGACCACAGTTCCGGCCAAGGTGAGCAACGCGGCCAACCAGTTCACGAGATCGACAGCGTAGCGGACCGAGGACTGTCAGCGGCATGAGAGGGCATCTACGGGGACCGTGCAATGAGCGATCCGGGGCCTTCTGCTCTTCGTGTCGTGGGTGCCGAGCGAGGCGTACTGGGCGAGGATGCCGCCGGTGGACGTCGACTCGTCGTCGGGATGGCGCGCACCGCGAGCAGGGTTGGGGTCGTGGTGCGCGCGATCACTGCCACTCGTTCCTTTCTGCCTTGCTGGTCGCTTCCGGGTGTTGAACTTCTCCGGCACCTCGACGCCGCCCCCGGCCAGCGCGCCGGACAATCAGCCCACAAGACCCTTGCGCAGGTGGTCGAGGATCTGTGCTGGCGTGGAGGGACTTCCAAATCCCTCCATCTCGTGAGCGTTGCACCGCCCAGAACGCTCACGAGTCCTTACGCCGCCGCCCTTCCGAGTGATATCACCGTGGATGCCGCCGCACGACGGCGCGGCTTCTACGGAAGGTGATCGCATGCCACAGAGACGAAGGGTGCTCGCCGCCGGGGTGGCGGGGCTGTTCGGCGCGCTGTCGTTGCCCGCCCGGTCCGTACAGGCCGCGACCCCGCCCGTCCGGCTGGATCAGCTGAACCTGGTCAACCTGTCGCACGTCAACGACCCGGCGACGACCAACGTGTTCCCCGGCGATCCCGCGTTCACCCTGGAGACCATCGCGACGATCCCCGACGACGGCTACTACCTCCAGTTCGTCCGCGAGGGCGAGCACACCGGCACGCACTGGGGCGCGCCGGGACACTTCAACACCGGTGAGGCGCTCGCCGACGACATGGACCCGGCGGATCTGTTCCTGCCCGCGGTGAAGATCGACATCCGTGACAAGGCGGCCGCGAACGCCGATTACGCCGTCACGATCGACGACATCAAGGCGTGGGAGCGCAAACACGGCCGCATCCCCAACGGCTCGATGGTCGTGCTCTGGACCGGCTGGGACGCGAAGTGGGGCACGCCGGCGTACCCGAACCTCGACGCCGATGGCGTGCTGCACCAGCCCGGATTCTCGATCCCGGCGGTGAAGTGGCTGATCGACACCGGGCGGCTCGGACGCCGCGGTGGCACCGGCACCGACACGTTCAGCCCGGACGTCGGCACCGAGGAGACGTACACCGTGTCCAAGCTGGTGTACCAGCGCCGCCGGATCAGCCTGGAGATCCTGGCGAACTTGCGCAAGCTGCCGACCACTGGTGCGTGGGTCCTCGCCGGCGGCCCGATCAACCGCAAGGGCGCTGGCTCGACCGCGACCATCTTCGGCTTGATCCCACCGGGCGTCGCCGTGGACTAACGCAAGTCCGGAGGGAGGCGGGGCGGCCGTAGCGGAAGCTTCAGCCGTTACTCGCACATCGGCATGAGCGCTTCAGCGGCTGACGTGATGACATGCGCCGGCAGATGAGTGTGTTGGTCGTGCGCCACCTGGGGTGCGTGCAGCGGTCACGGTCTCGCCGCCGCGGTGCGCGGCTCGGGGCGCCGCCCGCGATGGGTGCTGGCTCCCATCATTACGATCGTCGACGATGGACACTGCGGATTTGGTCTGGCTCGACGCGACCGAACTGGCGCGTCTCATAGCCGTCGGCGAGGTCACCGCGGTCGAGGTCGTGCAGGCGCATCTGGATCGCATCGAGGCGCTGGGCGAGCGGGTCAACGCGTTCGTCACCGTGCTGGGCGAGCAGGCCCTCGCCGCTGCCGCTCGCCCGCGCTCCGGGCCGCTGGGTGGCGTGCCGTTCACGATCAAGGACTCGTTCGACACCGAAGGTGTGCGGACCACGCGGGGATCGTCGTTGTTCGCCGATCACGTCCCGGACGCCGACGCCACCGCCGTGGCGCGGCTGCGGGCCGCGGGCGCAATCCCGTTGGCGAAGACCAACCTGCCGGAGATGTCGTACTGGACCGAGACCGACAACCTGGTCGCCGGCCGGTCGCTCAACCCCTACGACCCCGAGCGCACCCCCGGCGGCTCCAGTGGAGGCGAGTCCGCGGCCATCGCGGCGGGTCTGTCGCCGCTCGGCCTGGGCAGTGATGTCGCGATCTCCGTGCGCGGACCGGCTCACTACACCGGCATCGCCTCGATCAAACCCACCCACGGGCGGGTGCCGTGCACCGGTCATTTCCCGCACGCGCTGCGGCGTTGGTGGCATGTCGGCCCGATGGCGCGCAGCGTGCGCGATCTGCGGCTGGCGCTGTCGCTGGTGGAAGGCCCCGACGGGCGGGACCCCTACGCGGCCGCCCTGTCCGCCGCCCGGCCCGGTGGGCCCGCCCGGATCGGCTGGACCACCGACGCGTTCGGCCCGATCGACCCGGAAGTGGCCGATGCGGTGGCGTCGGCGGCCGTGGCTCTGTCCGACCTCGGTCTCCAGGTCGAGCAGGTCGGCGTCCCGTGGCTCGCCGAGCACGACTGCACGCGGATCTCGGCGACGCTGTACACCGCTGAGATGCTGCCGTACCTGCGCGGCATCACGGCCGGGCGGGAGGCGGAGCTGCACCCGGTGATCGCGCGGACGCTCCAGGCACCCGACGTCACGATCGCCGACTACGTCGCTGCCGAAAGCGAGGCGGAACAACTGAGGTCGGTGTTCACGCACTGGTTCCAGGCCTACGACGTGCTCGTCTGCCCGGTGGTGACGATCCCGGCGCCGCCGCACGCGCAATCGAGTTACGTCGTCGGCGGGGAGAAAGTGCCGGCCCGCAACGTCATGCGGGCGACAGTGCCGTTCAACCTCACCGGCCTGCCCGCCGTCTCGCTGCCGTTCGGGACGACCGCGGGCGGCCTGCCCATCGGTGTCCAGCTCGTGGGCACCTGGTGGGCCGACAACGACCTCCTCGCACTGGCCGAACGACTCGAGTCGGTCAGCCCGGTGCGCGACCGTCGCCCGCCACTCCAACCCTGACGTGCCCGTCCCGGCCGGCCAGCCTGCCCGGTCTCCCAACCGTGTCTTGACGCCTGGGTCAGTCCTCCTCGATCTCCCGCCGCGCCAGCCGGACTTCCTCGATGTCGAGCCGCCGCTGCACGGTCCGCAGCACGATGTCGTCGATGGCCGCCTCGTCGCGCAGCCGCACCACCGTCGCCCGCTTGTGCGCGATCAGCTCCAGTCGCAGGGCCGTGTACTCGAGTTCGGACTGCGCCACCTCCTCGTCACCGGCCTCCTTGGCGCGCCTGACCTCGAGGTGGTGTTCGTACTCGGCGAGCACCCGCTTGTAGACGACGTCCGAGACGCCCACCTTGTCGGCGAGCGAGGGGAGTGCTTCGTAGGCCTCCTCGGACGCCGTCGCCGAGGCCAGGCGCAGTTCCTCGTCCAGCGCCGTGTCCTCGGGCAGCCGCGAGAACCGGATGATCGACGGCAGCATCAGCGACTGCACGACCAGCGTCAGCACGACCACGCCGGTCGTGATCAGGATGATCTCCTCGCGGAACGGGAAAGGCGCGCCACCGACCACCGTTGTCGGTACCGCCAAAGCTGCCGCCAGCGACACGGCGCCGCGGAACCCGGCCGCGGACGACACGAGCCGTTGCCGCGCACCCACGCGCCTGAGTCGTTGCTGGGGACGGCGGTCGATCGCTCGAATGATGTAAGGCGTTGTGTAGCCCCACAACAACCTGGTCCCGGCCACGGTCAGCGCCACCAGCCCGATCGCCCCGAACGACTTCCAGATCTGGGAACCGTCTAGCGACCGGATCGCGCTGTGCGCCTGGAGTCCGATCAGGACGAACAGGGCGCCGTTGAGGACGAACGTCGCGATGCCCCAGAACGCGTAGCTGACCTGCCGGGTGTCGGCGGGCACGATCCGAGGCCCGACCCGAGCCAAAGTCAACCCACAGGTGACCACGGCGATCACGCCGGACCCGTGCACGAGTTCGGCCAGCAGGAACGCGGCGAACGGCGTGAGGATGCTGACGACGGTCTCGTGGATCGGGTTGTCGAGCCGCTTGCGCACCTGCACCGCGAGCCACGCGATCGCGAGACCCGCCGCCGCGCCGCCCGCGTACGACAGCAGCAATTGCAGCCCGACCATGCCGGTGCTGAAATGCTGTTCGCCGGTCGTGATGGCGACGGCGATCGCGTAGATCACGAGCGCCGTGCCGTCGTTGATCAGCGACTCCGCGCGCAGGATCGTCGTCGTGCGGCGCGGCATGCCGCGGGCGATGGCCGAGACAGCGGTCGCGTCGGTGGGCGCCAGGGCCGCGCCGAGCACCCACGCCGGGCCCCATTCGAGGCCCAGCGCGTGGGCGACGGCCGCCACCGCCGCTGCCGTGGCCAGCACCAGCAGCGTGCTGAGCAGCACGATCGGGCGGAGGTTGCTGCGAATCTCGCGCAGCGAGGTGTTGAGGCTCTCCCAGTACAGCAGCGCCGGCAGGAAGATCAGCAGCATCGCCTCCGGCGGGAGGCTGACCGACTCCAGGGCCGGCACGAAGCCGAGCAAGGCACCGCAGAAGACCAGCAACACCGGGGCGGCGAGGCGCAACCGTCCTGACGCGACGCTGCTCGCCAGGATGCACACACCCAGCACCACTACGAGTTCGAGACCGAGCATGGCCTCAATTTAGGCGGCTCACGCGCTGAGCGCGTCATCCAATTCGGCAAGCAGGCGCGACTTAGGACGCGCTCCCACGATCTGCCGGATCGGCACGCCGTCGCGGAACAGCAACATCGTCGGCAACGACATCACCTGGTAGTCGCGTGCGGTGGCGGTGTTCTCGTCCGCGTTGATCTTCAGAACGGTCAGGTCGTCGCGCTCGCTGTCGATCTGGTCGAGGATGGGCGAGAGCATGTGGCACGGCCCGCACCACTGCGCCCAGAACTCGACGAGCACGGTGCCGGTCCGCGTCTGGTCCGCGAACGTGGCGTCGGTCAGCTGCACAGGAACTCCTTGGGTTCGGGCACGAGGCACGGATCTTGGAAGGCGAGTCTGGCCAGCAGGAACTCCCGGACGCCCTGGAGCCGCTCCAGGCACGCGTCCACCTCGGCGAGCTTGCGCCGGTAGACCGCCCGCGAGTCAGGGCACGAGTCGCCGGACTCGTGACCCGCGCGCAGGCACGCCACGAACGGTCGCGCGTCCTCCAGCGAGAGCCCGACCGCCTGCAGCGACTGGATCTCGCGAACCAGTCGCAGGTCGTGCTCGGAGTACTCGCGGTAGCCGTTCGACGTGCGTTGCGCCTCCAGGAGCCCCTGGGACTCGTAGAAGCGCAGCGCACGCGTGGTGGTGCCGGCTCGCTTGGCCAGTTCGCCGATCCTCATGACCGAAACGCTAAACCTTGACGCTCACGTCAAGGCAACACCGCCGAATATTCCCGTCCCGGCGACCTTTCCCACCCTGTGGCCGCGCCAGCGGGCGCCCTCGAAGCCCGCACAGAATGCGAAGACCCGAGGAGAGGGGGACCGGTGGGGTCACCACTGCACCTGGCAGTCGCACTCCAAGCGACCGGAGACGAGGCGTTCACCGCGAAGCACTGGGTCGACCGAGTGCGCGAGGCCGAGGAGGCGACGCTCGACTTCGTCACGTTCGACGACTCGCTGGGCGGCGAACCCGGCCTCGACGCGGTGCTGACGGCCGCCCGCGTCGCGCCGCTCACCACGAACATCGGCCTCGTCCCGACAGCGGTCGTCACGCACACCGAGCCGTTCCACCTGTCCAAGGCGATCGCGACGCTCGACCACGTGAGCCGGGGACGTGCGGGCGTGCAGCTCGACACGGCGCCGTATCCGTTGCACGCCAGGCACTTCGGGCGTCGCGAGGTCCTGGACGACCTCTGGGAGGAGGCGAAGGACTACGCCGAGGTGCTGCGGCGGCTGTGGGACAGCTGGGAGGACGACGCCGAGATCCGCGACGTCGCCACCGGCCGGTTCGTCGACCGGGAGAAACTGCACTACATCGACTTCGAAGGCCGCTGGTTCAGCGTGCGCGGGCCCTCGATCACGCCTCGCCCGCCGCAGGGACACCCGCCGATCGCCGCCACCCAGGCCGGGTTCGCGGACATCGTGTTCGCCCAGGATCCGAAGGTGTCGGACAAGCTCGTGTTCCGCGACGTCACCGGCGTACCCGAGATCGATCAGTTGCGCGAGTGGCAGGAGCAGGGCTTCGCCGGGTTCCGCATCCACGCCGACCTGCACGAGATCACCCGCGGCCTCGTCCCGGAGCTGCGCGAGCGCGGCCTGTTCCGCGCCGCTTACGAGCACCGAACCCTGCGTGGCCACCTCGGCCTCGCGAAGCCCGCCAACCAGTACGCCTAGGAGTGCGATGACCAAGCAGATCCACCTCGCCGCGCACTTCCCCGGCGTGAACAACACCACGGTCTGGAGCGATCCCCAGGCAGGCAGCCACATCGAGTTCGAGTCGTTCGTCCACTTGGCACAGACGGCGGAACGCGCCAAGTTCGACTTCTTCTTCCTCGCCGAGGGACTCAGGCTGCGCGAACAGGGCGGCCAGATCTACGACCTCGACGTCGTCGGCCGGCCGGACACGTTCACCGTGCTCGCCGCGCTGGCCGCCGTGACCGAACGCCTGGGGCTCGCGGGCACGATCAACTCGACGTTCAACGAACCCTACGAGGTGGCCAGGCAGTTCGCCTCGCTCGACCACCTGTCCGAGGGCCGCGCCGCGTGGAACGTCGTCACCTCGTGGGACGCCTTCACCGGCGAGAACTTCCGCAGGGGCGGGTTTCTCAAGCAGGAGGACCGGTACTCCCGCGCGGAGTCGTTCCTGCGCACCGCGTGGAAGCTCTTCGACACCGGCGTGGGCCGGTTCGAGCACCAGGACGAGCACTTCGACATCAGCGGCACCTTCGGAGTCCCGCATTCACCGCAGGGCCGTCCGGTGATACTGCAGGCGGGCGATTCCCCCGAGGGCAGGGAGTTCGCCGCCGCCACCGCCGACGCGATCTTCTCCCGCTACAGCACGCTCGACGCGGGCCGGCAGTTCTACCAGGACGTCAAGGGACGCCTGGGGAAGTACGGGCGGACCCCGGACCAGCTCGTGATCCTGCCCGCCGCCACCTTCATCCTCGGCGACACCGACGCGGACGCCCAGGAGAAAGCGGCGGTCGTCAGGAGGCAGCAGGTGAGCGGCGCGACCGCCATCCGGTTCCTGGAACAGGTGTGGAACCGCGACCTCAGCGGCTACGACCCGGACGGCCCTCTGCCCGAGGAAGAGCCGCTGACCGGCGAGAACACCATCGCGAAGGGCCGCGCGAGCGTGCGGATGTTCAAGGACCCGGCGGCGACGGTCAAGGAGTGGCGGGAGAGGGCCGCGGCCAAGAACCTCTCGATCCGCGACCTGGTGATCGACGTGAGCGCGCGGCAGTCGTTCATCGGCTCGGCGGACACCGTCGCCATGCAGATCAACGACCTGGTGCAGCAGGACGCGGCGGACGGGTTCATCCTCGTGCCGCACGTGACGCCCGGCGGCCTGGACGAGTTCGCCGACACCGTGGTGCCGCTGCTGCAGGAGCGCGGCGTGTTCCGGGAGGACTACAGCGGTCTTACGCTGCGGGATCATCTCGGTCTCCGATAGTTGTTCACCACGTGGACGTCCTTGCTCGGGCAATCGTGCGGTCCTTAACGTGAGCCGCGTTCCGCAAGTGCTCTCAGCCGAGCGCAGGGAAGGGAGGACAGGAATGGCCTGCTTCGCCTCGTTCCTGTCCTCCCGCAGGCACATCGACCACGGGCGCGTGTCGAGCACCGCCTGTACCGGTTGATCCTCCACCCTCTCCCGCCTGCCCCGACAAGGACCCGCCATGTCTTCTGGCACCCTCGCTCAACCGTCCACAAAGGACACGCAGCTCGCCTCGTTACCGGTGGTCGCCGCGCGCCACCCGTGGCGGTGGGTCGGCGTCGTCGCCGTGCTGGTGCTCGTGGCGCAGTTCGTCCACGGCCTGGTCACCAATCCCGCCTGGGACTGGCCGACGTTCGCCCGCTACTTCACCGCCCGGTCGATCATCACCGCGGTCGGCACCACGATCGTGCTGACCGTGCTCGGCACGGTGCTGGGGTTCGCGCTGGGCATCGTGGTCGCGGTCCTCAGGCTCTCGAAGAGCCGGTTCCTGCAGGCTGTCGGCTGGACCTACATCTGGGCGTTCCGGTCGATCCCGTTGATCGTGCAGCTGCTGTTCTGGTTCAACATCTCCTATCTCTACCAACGGCTCAGCCTCGGCATCCCGTTCGGGCCGGAGTTCGTCAGCTTCGAGACCGTCGAGCTGATCAGCCCGATGGGCGCCGCCGTGCTGGGACTCGCGCTGCACCAGGCCGCCTACGCCGCGGAGATCGTTCGTTCCGGCGTGATCTCGGTCGACCGCGGCCAGCTGGAAGCCGCCGCCGCGCTGGGCATTCCGCGCGTAAGGCAGTTCCGCAGAATCGTGCTGCCCCAGGCGATGCGCGCCATTCTGCCCAACGCCGCGAACGAGGTGATCAGCCTCTTCAAGGGCACGTCGGTGGTGTCGGTGATGGCGATCGGCGAGCTGTTCTACCAGGTCCAGGTGATCTACGGCCGCAACGCGCGGGTCGTCGCGCTGCTGATGGTCGCCACCGTCTGGTACATCATCCTGACCACGCTGCTCTCGATCGGCCAGCACTACGTCGAGCGCTACTTCGCCCGGGGAGACCGCCGGTGATCGAGATTCTGGGCGTGCACAAGAGCTTCGGTGAGAACGAGGTGCTGCGCGGGGTGTCGCTCGACGTCGCGGCCGGCGAGGTCGTGGTGGTGCTCGGGCCGTCCGGCTCGGGCAAGTCGACGTTGCTGCGCACCATCAACCACCTGGAGAAGGTCGACCGCGGGTTCATCAGCATCGACGGCGACCTGGTCGGCTACCGGCATCACAAGGGCAAGTTGCACGAGCTCAAGGAACGCGAGATCCTCAAGCAGCGCAGGCACATCGGGTTCGTGTTCCAGAACTTCAACCTGTTCCCGCACCTCACCGCGCTGGAGAACATCGCCGAGGTCGCACCGATCCAGGACGCGCGGCGGTTCCTCGCCCGCGTCGGCCTGGCGGACAGGGAAGACGCCTACCCGCGCCAGCTGTCCGGCGGCCAGCAGCAACGCGTCGCGATCGCGCGAGCCCTTGCCACCCAACCGAAAGTCGTGCTGTTCGACGAGCCGACCTCCGCGCTCGACCCGGAGCTCGTCGGCGAGGTGCTGGACGTGCTCCGCGACCTCGCCCGCTCCGGCACCACGATGATCGTGGTCACGCACGAGATCGGCTTCGCCCGCGAGGTGGCCGACCGGATCGTGTTCATCGACCAGGGCGTGATCGTCGAGCGGGGAACGCCCGCCGAGGTGCTCGACAACCCGGCCCACGAACGCACCCGCGCGTTCCTCTCCAAGGTTCTCTAGAAGGAGTTCGTTGTGCGCAAACCACTTCTCGCCGCTCTGGCCCTCGTCCTGGCCGCCTGCGGAACGGCCGAGAGCGAGCCCGCTGGTCTCAACGTCAATCTCGGCCCGGACCAGAACCGCGTCACTGCCGCCAAGGACGACAAGATCGCCGCGAAGGTGCCGGAGAAGTTCCGGGCGAAGGGCGAGCTGGTCATCGGCGGATCCGCGGGCACAGCACCACCTCTGCGCTTCTACGCGACCGACGACAAGACCGTGATCGGCGTCGAGACCGACGTAGCCGTCCTGGTGGCCGGCGTGCTCGGGCTCAAGCCGCGCCTGGAGGTGGCGTCCTGGGAGAACCTGTTCGTCGGCCTGGACAGCGGCAGCTTCGACGTCGGACTGTCGAACATCACGGTGACCGAGGCGCGCAAGGAGAAGTACGACTTCGCGACCTACCGGCTGGACACGCTGGCGTTCGAGGCGAAGAAGGGCGGCACCTGGAAGGTGAAGGAGCCCAAGGACGTCGCGGGCAAGGTCATCGCCGTCACGTCCGGCACCAACCAGGAGAAGATCCTCGTCGACTGGAGCACCCAGAACGTCGCCGCCGGCCTGAAGGCCACGGACATCAAGTACTTCCAGAACTCCTCGGACTACTACCTCGCCCTGCAGTCCGGCCGCATCGACGCCTACCTCGGTCCGAACCCCACCTCCGCCTACCACGCGGCGACCTCCGGCCAGACCGAGGTGATCGGGAACTTCTCCGGTGGCGCGTCCGTCCAGGGCAAGATCGCGGTGACCACCAAGAAGGACAACGGTCTCATCGCACCGGTCCAGGAGGCGCTGAACCAGCTGATCGCCAACGGCAAGTACGCCGAGGTGCTCAAGCGCTGGGGTCTGTCCGACGAGGCCGTGCCGACCTCGGAACTCAACCCCGTCGGCCTGCCGAAGTCCTGAGGGAAAACCGTCATGCGATTCAGCATCACCATCGACACCGACGACGAGGAAGTCGCCGTCAGGCTGCTCGGCGCGTTGAAGGACGCGGGCTTGGTGCAGACGGCGGCCGTGGTCGAGGACGCCGAGGTCAGGATCCTGCCGGACACCCGTCAGGTCCTGCTGCGCGACGAGCCCGTCGAGCTCACCAGGCTCGAGTTCGAGCTGCTGCACCACCTCTGCGGGCACCCCGACCGCGTGCACCGCCGCCGTGAGCTGCTGGCCGCGGTGTGGGGCGTCAACGACAACTACGGTGGCGCCCGCACCGTCGACGTGCACGTGCGGCGGGTGCGGCAGAAGCTCGGTGACGCGGCGGACGTGATCCAGACGGTGCGCGGAGTCGGTTACCTGGTCGCGTCGAGCGGCCGGGTGCGGGTCGAACGTTCGCCGAACGTAGTGCAGCTGGCCGACCGGCGGGCCGGATGATCACCGAGGGTGATTCGGCGGAACAGTCCTTGTGAGGCCTTTGCCGGTTGATTAGATTTCAACCAGTGTCAACGATGTCCGTGCGGATCCAGGTGCTGGGTTCGACGCGGGCATGGCACGACCGGGCGGAGCTGGAGCTCGGCCCACCCGGCCGGCGGGCCGTGCTGGGGTTGCTGGTGCTCGCCGAAGGGGAGTCGGTGGCCGCCGCCGACCTGATGGACGCGCTGTGGGGCGACAGGCCACCGCGCAGTGCGGCGAACGTGCTGCAGACCCACGTGAAGCACCTGCGCCGCCTGCTGGAGCCCGGCAGGACCTCGCGGTCCAGCAGCGACGTCCTGCCTTACGCCAACGGCGGCTACGCGGTGAACCCGGACGCCGTCGACATCGACCTGATGGCGTTTCACCGTCTCGTCGCCGAGGCGAACGACCACGACGAGGGCCTGGACGGTGTCGCGGCGAGGCTCGGTGAGGCGCTGCGGTTGTGGCACGGACGGCCGCTCGCCGACCTGCCGGGACTCGCCACGCACCCGAAAGCCGTGTCGCTGGTGGCGAAACACCGGGAGGTGCTCGCCCGGTATGGCGACGCGATGATCGAGATCGGCGCCGCGGCGGACGTGCTTCCCGCGATCGCGGAGGCCGCCGCGGACCAGCCGCTCGACGAGGCCTCCCAGGCGAGGCTCATCCGCGCCTACCACGCCGTCGGGCGCCGGGCGATGGCCTTCCAGACCTACCACGAGGCGCGCGATCGGCTCGTGGAGGAGCTCGGCATCGACCCCGGTCCCGAGCTCCGGACGGCTCATGCGGCGTTGCTCCACGACGACGAAGCAGGCACGACGGTCCGATCCCGGGCCGCCCCGCGCGTGCCCAGGCAGCTTCCGGCGCAGCCTCCCGGGTTCACCGGCCGTGTCTCTGCGGTGTCCACATTGGACCGCCTCGTGCCGTCGAGCGCGGACGGCGCGGTGACGATCACCGCCATCTCGGGCACCGCGGGTGTGGGCAAGACCGCACTGGCCGTGCACTGGGCGCACCGCGTCCGGGACAGGTTCCCCGACGGACAGCTCTACGCGAACCTGCGCGGGCATTCGAAGGGCGGGGCCACGCCGCCGATCGAGGTGCTGGCCCAGTTCCTGACAGCACTGGAGGTGCCCGCCGAGCGCGTTCCCGTCGACCTGGAGACGGCGGCGGCGATGTTCCGCACCATGACGACGGACCGCAGAATGCTGGTGCTGCTGGACAACGCCGCCGGCCCGGACCAGGTGCGGCCGCTGCTGCCCGCGGGTCCTGCCTGCGTCGTCGTGACCGGCCGCGACCGGATGACCGGGCTGGTCGCCCTGCACGGCGCCCGTCAGGTCACGCTCGACGTGCTCAGCCCCGAGGACTCCCTGGACCTGCTGGCGCACGTGCTGGGGCCGGAACGGGTCCGCGCCGAACCTGTGGCCGCCGCCGAGCTCGCGAAGCTGTGCGCGCACCTGCCGCTCGCGTTGCGGATCGCGGCCGCCAACCTCGCCGACCACCCGGTCCGCGGGATCGAGGACCACGTCGCGGACCTGAGGGACAGCAACCTGTTGACGGCACTCGCGGTGCAGGGCGACGAGCAGACCGCGGTGAGGACGGCGTTCGACCTCTCGTACGCCGCACTTCCGGCCGCGGCCCGCCGGCTGTTCCGGCTGCTGAGCCTCGTGCCGGGCGCCGACGTCGGTACCGAGGCCGCCGCCGCGCTCGCCGGCACGGACCGCGAGCAGGCCGCGCGACTGCTGGACCGGCTCGCCGCCGCGCACCTCGTCGAACCGCTCGCGCCCGGCCGGCACGGCTTTCACGACCTGCTGCGCCGTTATGCCGCGGAGCGAGCGGAGATCGAGGAACGAGACCTGGACTCCGCCCTGCGCCGGTTGTACGACTGGTACCTGGGCGGTGTGGACGGTGCCGCGCGCGTGCTCTACCCGCACATGCTGCGCCTGCCCGTTCCGGCCGGCGTGTCCCGGACGTCTCCCGGTGTCACGGAGGCGTCGAACTGGCTGGACGCCGAGCTCGCCGGCCTGGTCGCGGCGGTCAGGAGCGGCCCGCGGCCCGCGACGTGGCTGCTCGCCGACAGTCTGCGCGGCTACTTCTGGATGTCCACGCGTCAGGTGGAGTGGCTGGCCGTCGCGGAAGCCGCGCTGTCCACGGCCGAGCAGGAGGGCGGGCCTCGTGAGCGGGCCGCCGCCAGGCTGAGCCTCGCCGACCTGTACTTCCGCCAGAGCAGGTACAGGGAGGCCGTCCACCACTACGCGCACGCACAACTGCTTGCGCGCCAGGCAGGGTGGGTCGAGGCGCAGGCCGCCGTGCTCGGCAACCTCGGCTGCGTCTACTGGCAGTCCGGCCGTCTTGTCGCCGCCGCGGTCCGGTTCCGTCGCTGCCTGGCGTTGAGCCGTGGTGTCGGCCAGCCCGCGGGGGAGGCCGTCGCGCTCGCCAACCTCGGTCTCGTGCACTGGGAGATGGGCCGTCTGGCGGAGGCCGCCGAGCACTACACCCTGGCGCTGCACCGATATCGGGAGATCGGGTCGCACTACGGCGAGGCGCTCAACCTCGGCAACCTCGGTCAGACCCAACGCGCCCGCGGACTGCACACCGAAGCGGTCGACCTGCTCACCCGTGCGATCTCCCTGCACCACGAGGTGGGCAACCTCAGCGGCGAGGCCCTCGCGCACAGCTGGCTCGCCACGACGTTGCTCGACCTCGACCGCACCGAGGATGCGCTCGGCCACGCGCGCACCGGCCTCTCGCTGGCGCAGGAGACCGGTGATCCCCGCCCGGAGGTGGAAGCGCTCGCCGCGCTGGCCGCCGTCGACGTCAGGCTCGGGCACCGGACGGAGGCGGTGCGCCGCTACCGCCAGGCGCTCGGCCTGGTCCGCAGCACCGGTGACCGGTATCCGGAGATCGACATCCTCATCGGCCTGGCGACGGCCACCGCGGACGAGAGCCTCGCGAGACAGGCCCTGGCTCTCGCGGAGCGCGCGGGATACCGCGCGCTGCAGGAACAGGCCTCGCTCCTCCTCGCTACTCCACGATGACGTCACCGATGCCCTTGCGCAGGACGCTGCTGGCACCGCTCGGCCACACGGTGATGATGGCCCACGGATTCGCGATCCCGTCGGTGCCGTCGCCGTTCTTGCACGAGAACTCGGCCATGTTGTAGGCGTTCCAGGCGCCGCTGCCGTCGCGCACGGGCGTTTGCGCCTCTTCCGCGTTGGTCACCCAGGCGCACGTGCTGCCGTCGTCCTCGTGCGTGACGTGCGGCGTGATGGCGGTGATCTCGCCGTTCTCCACGCACCACGTGACCTTGTAGGTGTAGGCCCACCGGCCGGGATTCCCGAGCTGCACCGACGTGGATGTCAGCTCAGGAGTCGAGCACCTGGTCTCCTCGGCGCCTGCTGTACCCGTGGTGAGCGCGGCCGTGAGCAGTGCCGCGCATCCCGCGACCGCCGTCGTCCTGTGGCTGAACCTCATCGTTGCCCCCTCGCACTTCCTCTGCCCCAATGGGATACCTGTTCGAGGCCGCCCGCAAGATGCTTGCGCAGTAAGTCCAATCGACGTCCATTCGACATCCAGTCCTGCCCAATAGCTTGTGCCACAACGTTTCCTACAGGGGAGTGGAACGATGAAGGCGCAGATCAAGAGGGGTGTCGCCGCGGCGGCCGTGGCGGTGTCGGTGCTGGCCGCCGTGGTCAGCACGGGCGGGAGCAGTTCCGCCTCGGCAGCGGGGTTGCGGGCGTACGGGATCTCGGCCGATGGCACGGTGATGGCGACGTTCACGACCGATCGGCCGCAGCAACTGGACTGGGTGCGCACGATCCAGGGCTTCTCGGGTGACACGGCCGCGATCGGCGTGGACTTCAGGGTCCAGGACGGACTGATGTACCTGGTGGGCAACAAGGGCGGCGTCTACACCGTCAAGCTCCCGCCCTCGCCTGCCTACGACCCGGTCATCACCAAGGTTTCGCAGCTGACCGTCGCGCTGTACGGAACGAACTTCGGCGTCGACTTCAACCCCGCCGCCGACCGCCTCCGCGTGATCAGCGACAACGGCCAGAACCTCCGCCACGACCTCAACACCCACACCACCGTCGCGGACACGACGTTGTCCACGCCGCCGACGTCCGGCGTGACCAAGGGTGTGACAGCGGCCGCGTACACCAACAACGACCTCGACCCGAGCACGGCGACCACGTTGTTCGTCATCGGCACGACGACCGACCAGGTGCTCATCCAGTCACCGGCCAACAACGGAACCCTGGCGCCGACCGGCAGTCTCACCGTGGACGCCGCCCCCAACGCCGGGTTCGACATCTTCAGCACCCTGAGCGGTGGCAAGGCGGTCTCCGTCGCGGGCTTCGCCACTCTGGTCGGACCGGACGGCTCCGCGTCGCTCTACAACGTGAACCTGCTGGGCGGCACGGCGAGCAGCGTCGGCAAGTTCCCGCTGCCGATCACCGACCTCGCGATCTCGCTGAGCGGGAGCTGAAGCGCTCCCACCACGGCCGTCCAGTCGACGTCCAGTCGGGCCCAATAGCTTGTGCCACAACGTTTCCTACAGGGGAGTGGGACTGATGAAGGCACGGGCCAAGAGGGGTGTCGCCGCGGCGGCCGTGGTGGTGTCGGTGCTGGCCGCCGTGGCCAGTGGCAGTGGGAGCAGTGCCGCTCTGCCGGCGGGGCTGCGCGCGTTCGGCATCTCGCCCGACGGGACGTTGATGGCGACGTTCACGACCGATCGGCCGACGCAGCTGGACTGGGTGCGGACGATCCAGGGTTTTTCCGGTGACACGGCGGCGATCGGCCTGGACTACCGGGTCCAGGACGGACTGATGTACCTGGTAGGCAACAAGGGCGGCGTCTACACCGTCAAGCTGCCGCCGACGCCCGCCGACGACCCGGTCATCACCAAGGTCTCGCAGCTCACCGTCCCCTTGTACGGCACGAGCTTCGGCGTCGACTTCAACCCGGCGGTCGACCGCCTGCGGATCATCAGCGACACCGGCCAGAACCTGCGGCACAACCTCGGGGACAACACCACGACCGAGGACGCCGTCCTGTCCACGCCGCCGGCGCTCGGGCCGACCAGGGGAGTGACGGCGGCCGCGTACACGAACAACGACCTCGACTCGAGCACCGCGACCACGTTGTTCGTCATCGGCACGGGCACCGACGAGGTGCTGATCCAGTCTCCGGCGAACAACGGCCTGCTGTCCGCCACCGGCAAGCTCACCGTGGACGCCGCCGACGCCGGGTTCGACATCTACAGCACCCTGAGCGGGGGCAAGGCGGTCTCGGCGTCGGGCTTCGCCACTCTCGTCGCGGCGAACGGCAGCGCGTCGCTGTACACCGTGAACCTGTTGAACGGCACGGCGACCCTTGTCGGGAAGTTCCCGGTGCCGATGGGGGACCTGACGATCTCGTTGTCGGGCAGCTGACATGACGGACCACCAGACCATCGTCTTCGAGACGATGGACCCCCTGTTCAAGCACATGTTGTCCAGCTACCTGCTGCGCACCACTCTGGTACTCGGACTGCCCGACCTGATCGGGGACGAACCCGCGGACGTCACGGAGCTCGCGCGCACGGCCGGCCTCGACCCGGACCTCACCGCCCGGCTGTTCCGCGCCCTGCAAGGACTCGGCTTCTTCCACCAGACCGGCCCGGACACCTACGCGCACAACGACCTCTCGCGCCTGTTGCGGACGAACACCGGGGACGCGTCCGCGGAGGTCGTCAGCGGGTTCCTGAAGCCGGAGTGGATGTGGCCGCTGTGGGAGAAGTTCACCGACGCCGTGCGCACCGGCATCAGCCCGTTCTCCTCGGTGCACGGCAAGGACTTCTACAGCTTTCTCGGTGAGGCGCCCGCGGTGGCGGAGAACTTCAACCGGGCGATGACCTTGTCGATGGCACCCATCAGCCCGTTGGTGGCCCAAGCCCTGGACCTCGGCGCGGGGGACCACCTGGTGGACGTCGGCGGCGGCCAGGGAGCCCAGTTGCGCGCGGTGCTGGAACACCACCCCGGTGCGCGCGGCACGCTCTTCGACCTCGACGTCGCTTTGACCGACGCGGACCCGGAACTGCGCACCGGCGTGCTGGCGGAGCGGTGCGAGATCGTCGCGGGCGACGCGCGGGAGTCGGTGCCCGCCGCGGACGCGTACCTGATGCGAATGGTCATGCACAACTGGGACGACGACACGTGCGTGCAGATCCTGTCGCGTTGTGCCGAAGCAGGAAACGAGGGCGCGCGGGTGTTCGTGGTGGAGGCCCTGCGATCGGACGACTATGCATTCGTACCGCTGATGGACCTGCAGATGTTCATGCTGGTCGGAGGCAAGGAACGGGACGAGGACGAGTTCGCCGCGTTGTTCGAACGGGCCGGTCTGCGGTACGTCGGCACGCGGGAGACGCCCAGCGCGTTCCACGTCATCGAGGCCAGACGCTAAAAGCGGTTGCTCCACCTGGAGGCTCGGTGTTGCATGGCTCCGAGTCTCCAAGGGGAGTGATCGAATGCAGGACGCGGTGTTCGCGACCGATGTGTCCCTTGTGGACGAACTGATCCGCACGCAGTTCCCGCGCTGGCACGGCCTTCCGATCACCCACGTCGAGCACGGCGGCACCAGCCACGCGATCTACCGCCTCGGCGACGAGCTCGCGGTCCGGTTGCCGCACCGCGGCTGGTCCACAGACCAGGCCGAACGCGACGCGGCCGTGTTGCCGCTGGTCGCCCGCCACCTCCCGATCGCGGTGCCGGAACCGGTCGGGCTCGGCGAACCCGGCTCCGGCTTCCCGAACCGCTGGACGATCGTGCGCTGGCTGTCCGGCGAGACAGCCACCGTGGACGCGGTGCGCGAAGACACCCCGATCCGCCTTGCTGCGTTGATCCACGCGTTGCAGGGCATCGAGGTGAACGGGGAGCAGTGGGTTCCGCATCGAGGCAACTCGAACATGGAGAAGGGCGACGACAGGGTTCGCGAGTGCATCGCCCAGCTCGGTGGCGACCCAAAGCTCGTCGCGCTGTGGCAGGAGGCGCTCGACGCGCCGCAGTGGGATCGGCCCGCCCGCTGGCTGCACGCCGACCTGCACGGCGGCAACCTGCTGTTCACCGACGGCGAGCTGACCGGAGTGATCGACTGGGGCTGTGCCGGTGTCGGTGACCCGGCGGGCGACCTGATGCCCGCCTGGCTGTTCTTCGACGAGCGGGGCAGGCGCACGTTCCGCCGCAAGCTCCGGGAGTTCGACGACTCCGCGTGGGCGCGAGCGCGTGGCTGGGCGCTGCATCTCGCGGTGCTGGGCCTGCCGTACTACCGCGACACCAACCCGGTCTTCGCGGACATCTGCCGGCACACGCTCGACCAGCTACTGGCGGAACGCGCCGGGTGACACGCCGGTCTCGCGGGCGAAGAACTTGGTGAAGTTGGTGGCCTCGCTGAACCCCAGCCGGTGCCCGATCGCCGCGGACGACAGGTCGGTGTGCACGAGAAGCCTCTTGGCCTCCAGCACGACCCGCGCGTCGATCAGGGCCTTCGCCGACCGGCCCGTCGCGGCCAGGCAGATCCTGTTGAGGCTGCGCAACGAATAACCGACGCGTGCCGCGTACTCGGCGGCGTTGCGGGTGACGGCGAACGACAGCTCCAGCTCCTGCTGGAAGCGTTCGAACCGGGCGTCACCCTGGGCGGGATCGGCGTTCGCCGGCAAGCGGGCGATCCTCAGCAGCAGCGCGCCCAGCAACTGCCGGAGCAGGTCGACCGGCTCGTTCGTCAGCACGTTGCGGCGGTACTCCTGCTGGAGCTCCCGCACGGCACGGACGACCGCCTGCTCGGCCTTCGGGACGGTCCGCTCGACCGGTCCGAACGGGCTGAGCAGAGGGCGCGTGCCGTCGAGCGGCGGTGGGAAGGCAGGGGTGAATAGCACCATGAACGCCTCCGCGTCGCCCTCGGGCAGGCGGAGCACGCGGCCGGGGCTGACGTGCAGCAGTGTGCCGGCCGAGCACGGATGGTCCACGAAATCGACCATGGTGGTGGCGTGGCCGCCGGTGACCAGGAACAGCTGGTGGAAGTCGGTGCGGTGCACCTTCGTCAGCGTGTCGGCGGTGAGCCTGCGCCGGAGCACAGCGAGGTCGACCACCTCCAGACCGAGCTTGCCGCGGTCGGGGTTGGTGAAGCCGAACTGCGCGACCTGTCCACTTTTGACCATGGTGAGGCCTGATCCTACCTCGATCTCGGCGCGCCGGCGGGACATCTTGGGAGCCATGGACAACAAGGAACTCGTGCTCAAGGCCGCCGGCGAGCTGTTCGGCGACAAGGATCCGTCCGCCGTGGACCGCTGGGTCGCGCCGGACTACCGCCAGCACAGCGCACTCATCGGTGACGGCCCCGAAGCGTTGCGGGAGCTGGTCGCGAACCTGCCGGCGGGCTTCCGCTACGAGCTGGCCCGGGTCATCGCCGACGGTGATCTCGTTGCGCTGCACGGCGTTTACCACGGCTTCGCGCCGGAGCCGCTGGTGGCGTTCGACCTCTTCCGCGTGGCCGACGGCAAGCTCGCCGAACACTGGGACGCGCTCACGCCCCTGGTCCGGGAGACGGCCAGCGGACGGTCCCAGACGGACGGTCAGGCCCAGCCCTCGGACGCGGACACGGAGCAGTCCCGCGCCTTCGTCCGCGAGTTCGCGCAGCGGGTGTTGCAGGACGCCGACTACACGGTGCTGACCGACTACATCTCGACGCAGACCTACCTGCAGCACAACCCCGAGGCCGCGGACGGGCTCACCGGGTTCGGGGCCGCCGCCGCGAAGTGGGCGGGGCAGGGCCGCAATCTGGTTTACAAGACCGTTCACCAGGTGGTGGCCGAGGGCGATCTCGTGCTGCTGCAGTCGGAGGGGGAGTTCGGCGAGCCGGTGGCGTACTGGGACTTGTTCCGGGTCGAGGACGGCAAGATCGTCGAGCACTGGGACGTGCTGACGCCGATCCCGGCAACGTTGCCGCACGGTAACGGGTTGTTCTGACCATCAGGGAACCAGCAACCGCCGACTCCGGGCTCGCGGAGAAGGCGGTTGCTGGTTCGTCAACCACCGGTTTCGATGCCATAGCACGCCACGCCATCCGCGAACTGGCGTAATGCGGCCCGCCATCTGGGGCCATTCGTCAGGTTACGTATGTGAGAAAGTTTCACCACGCCTCTCGACGGCACCAGTGGTTTGTGCGTACGGTTACCCCGCAACGTACTGGTGAGTAGGTAGCGAACTGAATTCCTTTCTCCCCACCCCCTGCACGGTGAGGAAGCGAGCGCAGTGAACATGCTGTCGGATCGAGATCGGGTGCTGTGTCTGAGTCCGTTCAGCACCCCCAACCCGGCCCTCGTGGTCGCGGCCGAACGAGCGGGCGCACTCGGTGTGCTCGATCTTGGGCCGCATGCCGCCCGTGACCTGGGGCGTGTCACCGCGCGCCACGAGCGCGCCTTCGCGGTACGGCTGCACGGGCCGCTGACGTGCCCGCTGCCGGACGCTGTCGACACGGTCGTGGTTGATCTCAGCCACGCTGTTCCGAACCTGGCTGAACTGGGTGAACGCCGAGTACTCGCCATGATCACCTCGGTGGCGGAAGCCGTTGCGGCGATCGAGTTCGGGGCCGCCGGGTTGATCGCCAAGGGTGCCGAGGCAGGCGGCCGAGTGGGTGGCACACCCGCGTTCGTGCTGCTCCAGCAGGTGCTCGCGCTGACCGATCTGCCGGTCTGGGTGGCCGGGTCCATCGGCCCCGACACGGCGGCAGCGGCGGTCGCCGGCGGTGCGCGCGGAGTGGTGCTGGAAGGCCAGCTCACACTCGTCGCGGAGGCTCGAAAACATATTTCCGCTGAAATTGTGAACGTGGTCCGTGCGATGGACGGTGCCGACACCGTCGTGAACGCCGGGTTGCGTGTACATGTTCGTCAGAACACGCTCGAAATTGGCCAGGAAGGCGCGTTCGCCGAATTCAATCGTATCTCGTTTGGGACCGTCGGAGGCGTCGTCGGCGCGATTCAGCGGACCATTCGAGACAATCTCGCACGGGCGGGCGAACTCCGCTCCATCCGGGCCGGTGGACCGTTCTGCGATCGCGTGCCAGGACTGGTTTACCCGATCGCGCAAGGACCGATGACGCGAGTAAGCGACCAGCCCGCGTTCGCCGCGGCGGTGGCCGAGGGTGGCGCGCTGCCGTTCCTCGCGCTCGCGTTGATGGACGGTTCGGCGGTCCGTGAGCTCCTCGAAGCCACCGCTCGCAAGCTCGGCGAGAAGCCCTGGGGCGTCGGTCTGCTCGGCTTCGCACCGCCGGAACTGCGGGCCAGGCAGCTCGAGGCCGTGCTGGCCGTCCGGCCGCGGTACGCGATCGTCGCCGGGGGCACGCCCGCCCAGGCACGCGAGCTGGAGGACGCCGGGATCGAGGCGTTCCTGCACGTGCCGTCGCCCGCGTTGCTGCGCCGGTTCCTCGACGAGGGTGCGCGCAAGTTCGTCTTCGAGGGCTCGGAGTGCGGCGGCCACACGGGTCCGCGCTCGAGCTTCACGTTGTGGCAGCAGCAGATCGACGTTCTGCGCGGCCGTGAGAAGGACATCGTCGCGCTGTTCGCGGGCGGCATTCACGACGCCCGCTCGGCGGCGATGATCGACGCGATGACCGCGCCGCTCGCGGCACGGGGCGCGGCGATCGGCGTTCTGGTCGGCACGGCGTACCTGTTCACCGAGGAAGCCGTCACGCACGGCGCGATCCAGCCCGTGTTCCAGCAGGTCGCGCTGGAGTGCGAGGACACCGCGCTGCTGGAGACCTCGCCCGGCCACGCGGTGCGCTGCGCACAGACGTCCTATGTGGACACTTTCGAGCAGGCGCGCGCCGAGCTCGCCGGGCTGCCGAAGCAGGAGAGCTGGGAGAAGCTCGAACAGCTCAACCTCGGACGACTCCGGCTCGCCAGCCGCGGACTGGTCCGCGGTGATGACGGGCTGGTCGAGGTCGACGAGGACGAACAGCGCCGCGAAGGCATGTTCATGATCGGCCAGGTCGCCACGCTGCGGCACGAGCGCACCACGATCGCCCGGCTGCACGAGGACATCGTCTCCGGTCTGCTCCCCGAAACCAGCGAGGAACCGGTCGAGTCCGAGCCCCTGGACGTCGCGATCATCGGCATGGCGGCGATCATGCCGGGCGCGAAGGACGTCGCCGAGTTCTGGGCGAACATCCTCAAGGGCACCGACTCCCTCACCGAGATCCCGCCGGACCGCTGGTCGCCCGAGCGCTACGACAGCCCGTTCAAGTGGGGCGGGTTCATCCCGCGCACGGCGTTCGACCCGCTGGCGTACGGGATCCCGCCCGCCTCGCTGACCTCGATCGAACCGGCGCAGCTGCTGGCGCTGGAGGTCTCGGCCCGCGCCTTGAAGGACGCCGGGTACGCGACGCGGGTGTTCGATCGCGAGCGCGCGTCGGTGATCTTCGGCGCCGAGGCCGGTGCCGACCTCGCGAACGCCTACACGGTCCGCACCGCGTTGCCCGCCTTGGGAATCCGCGGCCTCGAAGACCACCTGCCCGCGCTGACCGAGGACTCGTTCCCCGGCGTGCTCGGCAACGTGATCTCCGGTCGCGTCGCGAACCGGCTCGACCTCGGCGGCGCGAACTACACGGTCGACGCGGCCTGCGCGTCCAGCCTCGCCGCGCTCGACGTGGCGTGCAAGGAACTCGTCGGTGGCACCAGCGACATGGTCCTGTGCGGCGCGGTCGACCTGCACAACAGCGCGCACGACTACCAGATGTTCGCCTCGGTGAAAGCCTTGTCCGCCAAGGGACGGTGCGCGACGTTCGACTCGGCGGCCGACGGCATCGCGCTCGGCGAGGGCGTGGCGTGCCTGGTGCTGAAACGCCTGTCCGACGCGGAACGGGACGGCGACCGGGTCTACGCGGTGATCAAGGGCATCGGCGCGTCCAGCGACGGCCGGTCGAGGGGACTCACCGCCCCGCGGCCGGAAGGCCAGCAGAGGGCACTTCAACGGGCTTACGCATCGGCTGGGTTGCCGGTGACCTCGGTGGGGATGGTCGAGGCGCACGGCACCGGAACCGTGGTGGGCGACCGCACCGAACTGGCGTCGCTGACCGAGATGTTCTCCGCCGTCGAGCCCGGCACCTGCACGATCGGCTCGGTGAAGTCGCAGATCGGGCACACCAAGTGCGCGGCAGGGCTCGCGGGCGTGATCAAGGCGGCGCTGGCCGTGCACACCGGACTGCGGCCCGGCACGTTGCACGTCAAGCAGCCCAACGCGTTCTGGAACGCGGAGACCAGCCCGTTCGCGTTCGGCCACCGCACCTGGGCGACTCAGGACCGGGTCGCCGGCGTGAGCGCGTTCGGCTTCGGAGGCACGAACTTCCACACCGTCATCGCCGGATACTCGGGCGCCGACGAGCCGTGGCATGGCCTGACCCTGTGGCCGGCCGAGCTGTTCCTGATCCGCGGCGAGAACCCCGAAGCCGCGCAACGGGAAGCGGCCCGGTTGGGCGCACTGGTCGATGAACGCACACCGTTGCGTTCACTGGCCGCGGCCTGCGGGAGCGGGACGGTCCAGGCGGCGTTCGTGGTCAGCGATCACGACAGCCTGCGCAAGGCGCTCGCGGACGTCGAAGCCTGGCGTGCCGGCTCGGTGAAGCTGCGCGGGGGAGAGCGGCCGAAGATCGCATTCCTGTACCCCGGACAGGGCAGCCAGCGACCGGGCATGCTGCTCGACCTGGTCACGGCCTTCCCGCGGCTGCAGGAGTTCGTGGACGCCCGGTACGAGCGGGTGATGTACCCGCCGGTCGCGCTGACCGCCGAGGACGTCGCCCGGCAGCGTGCCGAGATCACCGACACCCGGATGGCCCAGCCGGCCTTGGGCATCGCCGGTCTGATGGTCACCGCGCTGCTCGAATCCGTCGGGGTGCGGCCGGATCTGGCCGGTGGCCACAGTTATGGCGAACTGGTTGCCCTCGCCGCCGCGGGTGTGTTCGAGCCCGACGACCTGCTCGCCCTGAGCGCCGCGCGTGCCGAGGCGATGCTGGAGGCGGTCGGCGAGGATCCCGGCACGATGGCCGCGGTGTCCGCGCCGCTGGCGTCCGTGGAGGCGTTGCTGCCGCCGGATGTGGTGGTGGCCAACCACAACGCGCCCGACCAGGTCGTGATCTCCGGTCCCACCAAGGCCGTCGAGAACGCCGTCGAGGTGCTTCGCGCCGCCGGGCTGAGCGTGAAGAGCATCCCGGTCGCGGCCGCGTTCCACAGCCCGCTGATGGCGGGCGCCCGTGACCGTTTCGCGGCCAGTCTGTCGGCCATTTGCATTCGTGAGACTGCTTTCCCGGTGTGGTCGAACGTGACCGCTCAGCCCCACGCGGACGTGCGCGACGGCCTGTCCGCGCAGCTCGCGGGCCGGGTGCGGTTCGTGGACCAGATCGAGTCGATGTACGCGGCGGGTGCGCGGATCTTCGTCGAGGCAGGCCCTGGTGGCGTGCTGACGTCGCTGGTGGGCAAGACCCTCGGCGACCGGCCGCACCAGGCGTTGCGCTGCGACGACCACGTGACGTTCTTGCACACGCTGGCCGAGCTCGCGGTCGCCGGCGTCGAGGTGGACGCCGCACCGCTGTTCGAGGACAGGGCCGAACCCGCCGCGGTCGTGCCGCCACGGCCGGGCTGGTACGTGGATGGAGGTCTCGTGCGGGACGCGAACGGCGACGCACTGCCCGGTGGGCTCAGGCCCGCGACCGAGTTGCCGACTCTCAGGGTGGGCTCCGGGCTGGGGCGCGACGAGATCGTCGAGAAGTTCCTGGACGGCATGCGCGACGCGGTCAGCGCCCAGCGCGACGTCCTGCTGAGCTATCTGGGCAACGCCCCCGCCGCACCGGTCCCTGCTCCGGCGCCGATGCCGGTGATCGAACACGAGCGGAAGGCACCGGAACCGCGGTCGGAAGACGTCGCCACGGTGGTGCTCCGGACGATCAGCGACCGCACGGGCTACCCGATCGAGATGCTGCAGCCGGGCCTCGACCTGGAAGCGGATCTCTCGATCGACTCGATCAAACGCACGGAGATCGTCGGCGAGCTCGCCCTCGCACTGGGCGCGTCCGGCGAGATCGACGAGCTGGCGCAGCTGAAGACGATCGAGGGCATCGTCGGCTGGTTCGGTGCCGCGGCACCGGTCAGCGCGCCGTCGAAGGACGTCCGCGCGGTCGTCCTGCAGACGATCAGCGCCCGCACCGGCTATCCGGTGGAGATGCTGCAACCGGGCCTGGACCTGGAAGCGGACCTGTCGATCGACTCGATCAAACGCACCGAGATCGTGGGCGAGCTCGCCCTGGAACTGGGTGCGGCGGGTTCGGTGGACGAGCTGGCGCAGCTGAAGACCATCGACGGGATCGTGGCCTGGTTCGGGGAAACCCCGGCCGCTCTCAGCCCCGTCTCCACCCCGGCTCTCGCCCCGGCGCCGGGGTCTGGGCGGCTCGTCCGGCTCGTTCCCCAGGTCGTCCCGTGCGAGCCCGCGCAGCCCGCGGACCTCACCGGCAAGACCGTGCTGATCATCGACGACAACGGGATCGGCCTGGAGCTCGCGGACCTCCTCGAACGCCACACCGCTCGCCCGCGCATCGAACCGGTCTTCCCGGACGACCTGAGTGGCATCGACGTCGTCGTGCGGCTCGGCGCCCGGCTCCCGGAGGCGTTCAGCGAGGTCAAATCCTGCGTGACCAACGGTGTCGCGCTGGTCGTGGTGACCACCGGCGGCGGCACCTTCGGCTTCGACCACACCCCGGACGAGCTGCCCGCGGACATCGGCCTGCACGGCCTGATCCGCGCGGCCGCGCTCGAGTACCCGGACCTCGTGGTGCGCGCGGTCGACGTCAACACCAAGGAAAGCCACCGCGACATCGCCACGGCGTTGCTCGCGGAGATCGGCCCCGGCCCGGCGGTCGTCGGCTACCACGCGGGTAAGCGCCAGGTCATCGAAGCAGTTCCGACCGATCTTGCAGCAGCAACCCTGAGCCTGGACGCCGACAGCGTTGTGCTGCTGACCGGTGGCGCGCGAGGCATCACCGCGCTCGCCGCGACGGCGCTCGCCGAACGCACCGGCTGCCACATCGAACTGATCGGCCGCACCCCGATCGCCCCGGAAGACCATCGGCTCTCGAGTGCCACGACCGAGCCCGAGCTGGTGAAGGCGCTGTTCGAGCTGGGCGAGAAGGAGAACGTCCCGGCCAAGGCCCGCAAGGTGCTGGCCGAGCGCGAAGTCCGCCAGACCATGGATCGGTTGCGTGCCAAGGCGTCGAGCGTGCGCTACCACGAGTGCGACGTCACGGATGCCGACGCGGTCGGCAAGGTGATCGACGACATCAAGGCGAGGTTCGGCCGGATCGACGGCGTCATCCACGGCGCGGGAGTGCTGGACGACAAGCTGATCGAGGCCAAGACCCAGGAGTCGTTCGAGCGCGTCTGGGCGACGAAGGTCAACGGTGCCAAAGTGTTCACCGATGGTTTCCTGGTCTTGTTCGGCAGCGTCAGCGGCGTGTTCGGCAACCGCGGCCAGGCCGACTACTCGGCGGCGAACGACGCCCTGGACCGCATGGCCAGGTTCTGGGGCACACAACGCCGCGTCGTCGCCGTCGACTGGGGTCCCTGGGCCGGTGCGGGCATGGCCGTCGGGCTCACCGACGAGTACGCGCGCCGCGGCATCCCGCTGATCGAGCCGCGGCAAGGTGTCGACGCGCTGCTCAACGAGATCGCCGGCGGCAAGGACGTGCAGGTGGTCTACCGATGGGAGGCATAGCGATCGTCGGGATCGGCGCCGTCTTCCCCGGTGCCCCCGATGCCGCGACGTTCTGGCGCAACATCGTCAGCGGTGTCGACGCGATCGGGCAGATCCCGTCCGGGCGCTGGGACCCGGCCACCTACTACGACCAGGGCAGCACCACCGGCGACAGGTTCTACTGCCGCAAGGGCGGTTTCGTCGACGACCTGGCCGAGTTCGACCCGACCAGGTTCGGCATCATGCCGTCCACAGTGGACGGCGCGGAGCCCGACCAGCTGCTCGCCCTCGCCACCGCGGCGGAAGCCATCGCGGACGCGGGTGGCGAAACAAGTCTGCCGTCCCGTGACCGCATCGGCGTGATCGTGGGACGGGGCGGTTACCTCACGCCCGGATGCGCGCGGCTCGACCAGCGGGTCCGGCTCGCGGACGAGGTGATCTCCGTCGTCCGCGACCTGTTCCCGAACCTGGCCGGAGCCGAGCTCACCACGGTTCGCCAGGCCATCCGCGACCGGCTGGGCCCGGAACAGCCGGAGTCGTCGATCGGGCTGGTGCCGAACCTCGCGGCGTCCAGGATCGCCAACCGGTTCGACCTCAAGGGCACTGCGTACACGGTCGACGCGGCCTGCGCGTCCGGGCTGGTCGCGGTCGAGCACGCCGTCCGCGAGCTTCAGGAGGGCCGCGCGGACGCCATGCTCGCCGGGGCGGTGCACGTCTGCCACCACCCGACGTTGTGGAGCGTGTTCACGCAGCTCAGGGCGTTGAGTCCGAGTGAACGCATCCGGCCGTTCGACGCCAACGCGGACGGCACACTGCTGTCCGAGGGCGTCGGCATGGTCGTGCTGAAGCGCCTCGAAGACGTCGGCGACGAGCGCGTCTACGCGGTGATCCGAGGCATCGGCACGGCCAGCGACGGCCGGGCGACCAGCATGATGACGCCCAACCCCGAGGGCCAGCTCCTCGCGGTGCACCGGGCTTGGGACAGCGCCGGACTCGACCCGAAACACGACGGGCTCGGGCTGATCGAGGCCCACGGCACCGCCACCCCTGCCGGCGATGCCGCGGAACTCTCCACGATGATCAACGCGTTCGGTGTCGAGGGCGAGGAGATCGGCATCGGCACGGTCAAGTCGATGATCGGCCACGCGATGCCGGCCGCCGGAATGGCCGGGCTGATCAAGGCCGCACTCGCGTTGCACCACAACACCTTGCCGCCCACGCTCCACGTCGAGCAGCCGCACTCAGCGCTCGAAGGAACGCGCTTCAGCCCGGTCAAGGAAGCGCGCGAGTGGAGCGGGCCGCACCGCGCGGTAGTGAACGCGTTCGGGTTCGGCGGCATCAACGCACACGCCGTGCTCGACGGCCACACGGTCGCCAAGCCGCGCAAACCGGTCATGACCTTCGCCGCCGACACGGTCGAAGAGCTTGCCAAGGCGCTGAAAGAACGGCGGACCTCCAGCGCTGACCGGGCGTTCCGGCTCGCCATCGGCAACCCGGACGACCGCAAGCTGAAGCTGGCCGAACGCGTGGTCGCGCAGGGCAAGGCGTGGCCGGGCAGGCACGACATCTGGTTCGCCCACGAGCCGCTGCTGACCAGCACGGATCAGGTCGCGTTCTTGTTCCCGGGCTTCGAGCGGGAGTTCAGCGGTGAGGTCGTCGACCACGCCGTGCGGCTGCTGCAGGACGGACGGCGCGAAGCCCGCGAACTGATGGCGCTCGGCATCACGCCCGGCGCGCTCGCCGGGCACAGCATGGGCGAGTGGACCGCGATGGTCGTCGGCGGCATCTACCCGACGATCGACGAGTTCGTCTCAGCGTTGGGTCCCGGCGCGGTCGCGGTGGTCGACATCGCTTACGCCGCACTGGGTTGCGACGCCGCAACCGCCGAGAAGCACCTCGTCGACGGCGTGACGGTCAGCCACGACAACTGCCCGCACCAGTCGGTGATCTGCGGCCCGATCGACCGCCTCGAACAGGTGCTCGCCGGCCTCAAGGCGGCCGGTGTCATGACCCAGCTCATGCCGTTCCGCACCGGCTTCCACACTCCGGCCCTGGCCCCGTATCTGGGCCGTGCCAGGAAGATGCTCGACCAGCTCCCGGTCCGCGCCTCGGACATCCCGGTCTGGTCTGCGAACTCCCTCGAACCCATGCGCGCCGACGAGGTCCGCGACCTGGTGCTGCGTCACCTGGTCGAGCCGGTGAAGTTCCGGCCGCTGCTGGAACGCCTGCACGGAGCAGGATTCCGCGCGTTCGTCCAAATCGGACAGGGCAGCCTGCCGGGGTTCGTCTCGGACACGCTGTCCGACCGGCCGCACCTCGCCGTGAACGCCGACATCGCCCCGGAAGCGCTGTGGGCGTTCGGACTCAAGCGCGGCACCGCCCACAAGGTCAAGCTGCGGCTCGGCACCCCCAGGATCAGGCTCGACGCGATCGGGACCGAACCCGTGATGGTGGCCGACGACAGCCCGATGTCGGCCGCGGTCAACAGGCTCCTGGCCCACACCAACGCCGTGGCGCGCGAGGTCGTCGGCGCGCTGAGGCCCAACGAGGCCGGTTTCACCCGCGAGTTCTCGCTCAGGACCCTGCCGGAGCTGGTCGACCACTCGGTGTTCCCGCAGGCACCGGGCTGGCCGGATCTCGCGGACGGGTTCCCGATCGTGCCCGCGACCGGCCTGCTGGAGGTGTTCGCGGACGCCGCCCGGCGGCTCACCGGCGGCACCGTGCACGGGTTCACCGAGGTCAAGGCCAAGCGCTGGCTGACGGCGTTGCCGGCCACCACCGTGAAGATCACCGCTCGCGCCGAGGGGCCCGGCCGCGTCGTGGTCAGGGTCGGCGACTACGCCGAGGGCGTCGTGCTGATGGCCCCGGTCAAGGCTCAGCGGGTCGGCAAGGAGCTCGAAGGCGTCCGCGAGGCACCGGTCAGTGCCGAGGAGCTGTACCGGGACAACTGGATGTTCCACGGACCGGCGTTCGCGGGCGTCACGAAGATCGACTGCCTGGCGGACAACGGGATCGCCGGTGTGCTGACGCCGTTGCCCGCGCCAGGAGCGTTGCTGGACAGCGCCGGGCAGCTGATCGGCCATTGGATGCAGGTCAGCCTCACCGTCGACCAGACCGTGCTGCCGACCGGGATCGAACAGGTCTCGTTCCACGGCCCGGTGCCGACCGGAGACGTCCACTGCACCGCGTGGATCCGCTCGGTGACCGCCCAGGAGATGGTCGCCGACGCCGAACTGACCGTGAACGGTGAGCTGTGGTGCCGGATCACCGGCTGGACCACCCGCCGGTTCACCACGGACGACCGGATCTGGCAGGTCAAACTGCGACCCGGCACCGAGATGCTGTCCACACAGGAAAACGAGTGGCTGAAGGTCAGCGAGAACTGGTCGGACAGCGCGACCCGTGACCTGATCATGCGCCGCTACCTGAACTCCGCCGAAAGACTGCACTACGGCGGGCTGGACGTACCGGCCCAGCGCAACTGGCTGCTGCGCGTGATCGCGGTGAAGGACGCCGTGCGCGCGTGGCTGTGGGACCGCGGAGCCGGGCCGGTCTACCCCGCGGAACTGACCGTGGACCCCGGCATGCGGGTGCGCGGAGCCTTTGCCGTACCCCAGATCGAAGTCGTTTCAGAACAAGGCGTCGCCGCCGCCCATGTGCGAACGGAGAAGTGATGGACGACGTGCTGGATCAGGTCGCCAAGATGATCGCCGAGGTGGTCGGGCCTGACTTCCTGCTGGGCGTGGAGATCACCCGCGACACCACGTTCAGCGACGACCTGGGACTCGAGTCGATCGAGTTCGTCGCGTTGGCGGACAAGCTCAACGCGCACTACGGCGTCGACCTGGTGGCTTTCCTGGCGGACATGGACATCGACGAGATCATGGCGATGTCCGTGGGCCGGCTCGTCGACCACATCACGGCGCGTGTCTGACGTTCAAGCCCGAGGGCTGCGATTTCACGTGCAGCGGCTCGGGCCAACAGATGCGCCGACCGTGGTCTTCGTGCACGGCCTGGTGATGGACAACCTGTCCAGCTTCTACTACACGCTCGCCGCGCCGCTGGCCAAGGCCGGGTTCGGCACCGTGCTGTTCGATCTGCGCGGCCACGGGCTGTCCGAGCGGCCGCCTTCCGGTTACACGCCGGAGGAAAGTGCGCTCGACCTGGTCGCCGTGCTGGACGAGATCGGCGTGACCGAGCCGGTTTACCTGGTGGGCAACAGCTACGGCGGAGTGGTCGCGATGCACGCGGCCGTCCAGGCTCCCGAACGGGTCGGCGGCGTCGTACTGGTTGAGTCGGCGTGCGGGGGAGTGGTCGGCGACGCGTGGTTCGAGGACATCACGAACACGCTGACGGTCGCCGCCCTGGGCCTGGAGTTCGACCGCACGCAGGACCAGCTGATGGCACTGGGCCAGCGCAAGATCGCGCGGCTCGCCGTGAACGCCAACGCGTTGCTCAACGGCACCACGCTGATCGACGACCTCGGCTCGGGTTCGAAGCTCGACCTGACGCAGGTGCGGTGCCCGGTGCTCGGCGTGTTCGGCGCCGAGTCCGAGCTGATCGGCGCGGCGGCGGAACTGCGGGAGCGGATCCCGTCGTGCCGGCTGCACATCGTGTCCGGGCTGGGCCACACGGTGTTGCGGGAGGCCACGGCTGAGCTGCTCGACGTGCTGATGGACTGGTTGCCGTCATGAGCCGGTTCCTGTTCGTGGTGCCGCCGCTGACCGGCCACGTCAACCCGACCGCCTCGGTGGGCGGCGAGCTGCTGGCGCGCGGGCACGACGTGGCGTGGGTCGGGCATCCCGGAACGTTGGCGCCGTTGTTGCCGGACAACGCTCTCGTCTTCCCCGCGATCGACGACCTGCTGGAAGCCGACATCCGCGCGAAACGCGAGCGCTGGCTGGCGTTACGCGGGATGGCGGTGCTCAAGTTCTTCTGGGAGGAGTTCCTGATCCCGCTCGGGCACTCGATGGTTCCCGGTGTCCATGACGCGGTCTCGGCGTTCGAACCGGACATGATCATCGCTGACCAGCAGGCACTCGCCGGGCCGTTGGTCGCCCAGCACGCGTACCTGCCGTGGGCGACCTCGGCCAGCACGTCGGCCGAGCTGGTCAATCCTTTGAGGACGATGCCGAAGGTCGACGCCTGGGTGCGGGACCTGCTGCACGACTTCGCGGGCGGCGACATCAGGTTCTCCGACAGGCTGGTGCTGGTCTACAGCTCGAAGGCTTTGGTGGCAGGGGAGTTCGGCGAGCACGTTGCGTTCGTGGGGCCCGCGCTAGCTCATCGCGTGGAACGCGTGGACTTCCCGTGGGAACGAATGGCCGAGAAGCGGAAAGTCCTCGTTTCCCTCGGCACGCTCAACGGTCCCGCCGGCGAGCGTTTCCTCAACCAGGCACTGGACGCGGTCGCGGACCTCGACCTCCAGGTGATCATGGTCGCCGAACCGCGCCCCGCCCCGCCGAACGTCCTGATGCTCCCGTCGGTGCCACAGCTCGCGCTGATGCCGCACCTGGACGCGGTCGTCACGCACGGCGGCCACAACACGGTGTGCGAAGCGTTGGCGCACGGGTTACCGCTGGTCGTGGCACCGATCCGGGACGACCAGCCGACCGTCGCCGCCCAGGTCGTGGCCGCGGGCGCGGGCGTGCGGCTGACCTACTCGCGGGCTCGATTCGCAGATATTCGCAGTGCACTGGAATCCGTGCTGGACGAGCCGGAGTACGCGGCCGCCGCGCAGCAGGTGCGGGAGTCGTTCTTGGCGGCAGGCGGCGCGGCAGCCGCAGCCGACCGACTGGAAAAGGTGGTGGCAGGGTGATCCTCAGCGTGCTGGTGGTGCTGGTCGTCCTCTTGGACGTGCTGCGCCTGCGGTCCCGCGCATCCAAGCTGCGAGTGCTCGCCACGGGCGCGGGTGAGCACTCGCTTCTCACCGCCACCGGTGTCCATCCCGAGGGCTCGTGGGAAACCGACGCCGATCTCGTCGACCTGGTGCCGCGCGATCTTCCGACCGTTGCGGCGCTGGACCTGCTCGGGGCGTTCGACCCGGCCAAGTACCGCGACGACAAGTGGGCGCGCGGAATCAGCGCGTCGCAGGCAGTCCTGGTGCGCGAGCAGTTCGTCGAGGAGATCAACCCCGACGACCCGACCGAGTTCGTCGCGTACGTGCGCCGGGTGAAGGACAACGTGCGCGCGCAGGTCGACATCGCGGTCGCGCCAGGGCTGAAGGCCGGTCCGTACGACCTCGGCTACCGGGCGGCGACGCTCAAGCAGTTCGGGAAGCGGCCGTCGCTGTGGATCGCGGGTTCGGTCATCGGCTACGCGGCCGTGGTCGCGGCGCTGATCGTGAACTGGCAGTGGGGACTCGTCGCGCTCGCCGCGTACTGGGCACAGCCGCTGCTGGTGTTCGCCGGAACCCCGCTCAAGCCGCGTGACCTGTGGGTGCCGCGGTTCCTGCGCACGCCCTACCTGTGGCTGAAGACGTCCGGTGGCAAGAAGTCCACGGCCGACAAGCGCCAGGCCGAGCACCTCAAGCAGGCCGCGCCCTGGTACGAGGCGAACCGCGACAGGAACTTCCACGAGGCGCGGCGCGACAACTGCCCTGCCTGTGGCAGCACCGATCTGCGCCTCTGGGTGACCGCGACGGACCTGGTGCAGCGCAAGCCCGGGAAGTTCACGATGGACCGCTGCGTCCGATGTGGACACGCCTGGCAGAACCCGCGGCTGTCCGAGGAAGGCCTTGGTTTCTACTACCGCGACTTCTACGACGGACTTGGTGAGACGTCGGCCGAGGCGGTGTTCTCGGGTAAGAACGACCCGTACTACGGCCGGGCGCGGTTGGTGGAGCCTTTCACGAAGCCGGAGCGGTGGCTGGACGTCGGGTCCGGGCACGCGCACTTCTGCCTGGCCGCCAAAGAGGTTCTGCCGCAGACGTCGTTCGACGGGCTCGACCAGGGCGCGGCGATCGAGGACGCGGCCAGGCTCGGCCGGATCGACAACGCGTACCGGGGCAGCTTCAAGGAGTTCGCGGGCGAGCTCAAGGGCCGTTACGACGTGATCAGCATGCACCACTACCTGGAGCACGTGCGCGATCCGTGGGAGGAGCTCGACATCGTCGCGGACGTGCTGCCCGACGGCGGTTACCTGCTGATCGAGCTGCCGGACCCGGAATGGCGGCTCGGCAGGCTTTTCGGCCAGTACTGGATGCCGTGGTTCCAGCCGCAGCACCAGCACATGATGCCGATCGGCAACCTGGAACACGCGCTCGCCGACCGCGGACTGACCACAGTGGCCACCGAACGTGCGAAAGCCCATCTGTGCAACGACTTCACTTTGGCGCTGTTGCTGTTCCTGGGCAACATCGCACCCCGCACGCCCGCACCGTGGCGTCCGGAACGGGTGCGGTTGCGCCGGACCCGCAGCTTCCTGGTGTGGTCGCTGGGCATTCCGGCGTTCTTCGTCGCGATGGCGCTGGACCAGACGGTGAACCGGTTCCTCGCGGCCCGTACCGGCAACGGCAACGCCTACCGGCTGCTGGCCCAGAAATCGGCGCAGAAAGCATGATGGACATCGCGGATCGGCCTGAGATCGCGCCGGAGCTCAGGCTGGTGCCGCACGCGTTCCGGCAGACGTTCGGCAGGCCCGCGTCGGGTGTCTGGTACGCGCCGGGCGTGCTCAATCTCCTGGGCGGCGCGGTGAAGGTGCACGCCAAGTGGGGCGCCATCGTGGCAGGAGATCGGCGTGACGACGGCAAGCTCGAACTGGTGTCGGTGAACCGGCCGACCGAACGCGCGTTGCTGCCGTCCGACGACGTTCCGGCGTGGGCGGCGGGGCTGGAGGCAACGGGTGGCGCCGCGCTGATGTGCAGCGTCGACCTGCCGCAGGGCAGTGGCCTGTCGGCCGCGGAGGCTCTGAAAACTGCGGTGAAGCTGGCGTTGCGAGACCTCGCGGGCGAGCAGCTCGACGAGCCGCCAGTGGAACCTCTCGACCTGCCAGGCCAGCGGTTGCTCGTCGTCGACACACGAATTCGCCGACCGGAACCGCAGGTGGAGCGGCCGTACGTCCCGCACACCGACGACCTCGGCGCGGCGTTGACGGCGTACCACCACGTCCAGAACCCGGATCCCGAGCAGAACGCGGTGGTCTACGCCGCGCTGGCCGCCGGGGCACGGGGTGCCAGCATGTTGATCGACCTACCGGGCAGGCCCGCTGTCGCACTGGTCGACGCGGACCTCGTCCCGGCGGTGAAGAAGGCGATCACGAAGGCGGTCGACGTGCCTCCCCGCTACCTCACGATCGTCCCCGGCCCTTTCAGAACTGCGGCTTTACGGTGAACTCGGCCCGGCGAAGATCCTTCGAGCTCGGACCCACCAGGAGCACGAACTCGCCGGGCTCGACCACTCGTGAGCCGTGCTGGTCGACGATCGTGCAGGCGGACACGGGCAGTTCCAGCGCGACCTTCGCGGTCTCGCCGGGCTCCAGGTCGACCTGCCTGAACGTCTTGAGCTCCTTGTCCGCCCAGCTCACCGACGTGACGGCGTCGCTCACGTAGACCTGCACGGTCTCGCGGGCGGGCCGGGTGCCGGTGTTGGTCAGCGTGATCGACGCCCGCACGGTCTCGTCGGGACGCAGCACAGCCGTCTCCACGTGCAGGTCGCCGTACTCGACGGTCGTGTACGACAGGCCCTCGCCGAACGCGAACGCCGGCTCCTGGGTGAGGTCGGCGTAGCGCGAGCCGTGCTGGCCGCGGATCTGGTTGTAGTACGTCGGCTGCTGGCCGGCGTGCGCGGCGAACGAGATCGGCAGGCGTCCGCTGGGCTCGATCAGGCCGTGCACCAGCTCGGCGATCGCGCGGCCGCCCTGCATGCCGGGATTCGCGGCCCACACCAGCGCGGCGGCGTTGCGGGCGGACTCCGGCAACACCAGCGGCTTGGACGCGAGCAGCACGACGATCATCGGCTTGCCGGTCTCGGCGAGCGCGTCCAGCAGGGCGATCTGGCCGCCGATCAGGTCGAGCGTGGCCGTGGAGCGGCCCTCGCCGACCAGTTCGATGCGGTCACCGACGACGGCCACCACGTAGTCGGCGTCCTGCGCGGCCGCCACGGCCTCGGCGATCAGCTCGGCGTCGGGCTTGCACGGCTGCACGATGCGCGGACGCGGCTGGCCGTCGGGGAACGTGTCACCCTCGGGGTCCGGTTCGAGCGTCAGGATGTCGGCGCCGCGGGCGTACGTGACGTCGGGCGAGAGCTCGCGCAGCCCGTCCAGGACCGTCGTGATCATGTCGCGCGGCTGGCCTTCGGGCAGCCAGTCGGCCTGGCCGGACGAGCCCGCCCAGTCGCCGAGCTGGGTCTGCGGGTCGTCCGCGAGGGGGCCGACGACCGCGATCTTGCCCTGGGCCAGCGGCAGCACGCCGTCGTTGCGCAGCAGCACGAGTGACCGGCGCGCGACCTGCAGGTTCAACGCCACGTGGTCGTCGTGGTTGATCATGCTGCGCTGGCGCGCGGTGTCGGGCCGGCGCGGGTTCTCGAACAGGCCGAGGTCGAACTTGAGCGTCAGGATCCGGGTGACCGCCTGGTCGAGGTCCTTCTCGTCGAGCAACCCCTCCTCGACGGCCTGCAGTGCGCCCTCGAAGAACTGCGGGGTCGTCATGATCATGTCGTTGCCGGCCCTGACCGCTGCCGCGGCGGCGTGGGCGTAGTCGGGCTGCAGCTTCTGCTCCCAGACCATGCGGCCGACGTTGTCCCAGTCTGTGATCAACGTGCCCTGGTAGCCCCACTCGCCGCGCAGGACCTCGTCGAGCAGCCACGAGTTGACCGTGATCGGCACACCGTCGGTCGTCTGGTAGCCGAGCATGAACGTCGCGCAGCCCGCTTTCGCCACCCGTTCGAACGGCGGCAGGAACCAGCTCCTGAGCTTGCGCCGCGACAGGTCGGCCTCGCTCGCGTCCCGGCCGCCCTGGGTCTCCGAGTAGCCGGCGAAGTGCTTGGCGGTGGCGAGAATGGCGGTGTCGTCGGTGAGCCCGTCGCCCTGGTAGCCGCGCACCATGGCCGCCGCGAGCTCGCCGATCAGCACCGGGTCCTCGCCGAACGTCTCGTCGACCCGGCCCCAGCGCAGGTCGCGCGCGATGCACAACACCGGCGAGAACGTCCAGTGCACGCCGGTCGCCGACGCCTCCACTGCGGTGACCCGCGCGACCTGCTCGACCAGCTCCGGGTCCCACGTCGCGGCCATGCCCAGCTGCGTCGGGAAGATCGTGGCGCCTTCGTGGAACGAGTGGCCGTGGATGCAGTCCTCGGCGATGAGCAGCGGGACTTCCAGCCGGGTCTGCTTGGTCAGGTCGTGCGCGCGCAGCACCCGTTCCGGCGAGGTGTGCAGGATCGAGCCGACGTGCTTGCTCAGCACGTGGTCGTCCAGGTCCTCCCTCGAGTCCAGCTGCATCATCTGCCCGACCTTCTCCGGCAGCGTCATGCGGGCCAGGAGGTCGGCCACCCGCTCCGCGGTGGGCAGCGTGGCGTCGAGGTAGGGCACGTCGTCGCGATCCATGTGGTCTCCGAGAGGGCTCGTGCGGCGGCAGCGTTCGTGGGAGCGCTCTCACACTTAGTACCTGAAACCGGTTCCACGCGAAACCGGTTTCAGGATTTCCGGTACAAACGAATCGGTTGAGATGGCGCCCAACTAGGCCGAACGCGACAAACCGGCTGCCCTTCCGGACAGTGTGTGCTGCGAGCGTGACGCCTTGTCAGTGCCGAAATTTCGGCGTGTGGCAACGGCGACCGCCGCGAAGCCCACCGCGTTGAGGCCCCACGCCGCGAAGTCGAGCTCGTGACTGACGACGATGATGGCGGCGACGAAGTGCAACGGCTGGGAGATCGCGGTGGCTGCCGCGGCCCATCGGGGAAGTCCTGACCGCCACATCGCGACGCCCAGCAGAACCGTGCCGATGACGTGTCCCGCAACGAAGATCCCGGTGGCCGTGTCGAGGGCGGGGTGGCTGATGGTGTACCCGTTGAGCGCGGCGGCGTCCTCGGCCACGAGCAGACCGAGTGACAGGTAAGCGGGGACCAGCAGGACGGCGGCCGCGATGGACGTTTTCGGGGCGTGCTCGCGGGTCGTTCGCGCGATCCAGATCACCGCCGGGGCCAGGGTCAGCATGCCGGCGAAACCGAGCCAGATCACCCAGTTCTGCGCGTCCGGGTGTGCGGCGACCTTCTGCAGCACGGTGGCCGGGTCGTCGGTCGTGTCGTAGGGGAGGATCAGGCGGAGGATCGCGATCGCGATGGGCCCGATCGGCAGCAGCCACCTCATGACGCCACCGCCGTGCGGCCCTTGAGCACGAGGCCCGCGCCCACCGCGGTCAGCGCGATGGTGGCGGCGGCTGCGACGATCGCCGGTGCGGGGCCGCCGGGTTCGAAGAACGCGGGCACGGCGGCCGCGGCCGACAGGGCTCGCAGGACGACCAGCGGGACGATCGCTTTTCGGGCGCCTCGCCAGGCCGAGATCACGAGCACGAGGCTCGCGAGACCCAGCGCGGCGGCGACCAGGGCGACGGCCATCGGCGGGGCTTCGCCGTCGGTGAGCAGGGGGAGCAGCAGGTCTGCCACGGAGAGCAGGCCGAGGACGAGCAGTCCGGCGCGGAACATCGGGCACCTCCAGGTTCGGTTGGAAGCAACTGTCGGGCCGGGCGCGTTCCTCGGACACGAGTGCGTGATCCGGTGCGGGCGGGAGGTTTCCCGGGCGTGCCGGGAACGCGATCCCGGGACATCAGGCCGTCCGCGGCCCACACTGATCGGCATGACCATCGGCCGCGTGCTCGCGTCCGGTCTCGGCGCCCTGGTGGTGGCCGCGATCGGGGCCGCCGCCGTGATCGCGTGGCGGCTGGGCTGGACGTGGCAGCAGGCGCTCGACGCGTTCGTCGTCACGAACTCCGCGATGGCGCTGGCGTTCGCGATCTGCGGGGCGATCCTCGCCTGGCACCGGCCGCGCAACCCGATCGGCTGGCTGTTCCTCGCCGACAGTCTCGGGCACGCCATCACGGCTCTGGGGGCGCCGAGCGACGACCCGCTGGTCATGACGATCTCGTCGTACGCGTGGCCGTGGTCGATCGGGCTGTTCATGCCGCTGGCGCTGGTGCTCTTCCCGGACGGGCGGCTGCCGTCCCGGCGCTGGCTGCCGGTGGCGGTCGCGATCGTGGTGACGGCGCCGTTGTTCGTGGTGGAGCTGGGGGCGGATCCGGAAGGCCCTGGGTACCTGAAGCTGCCGGGGTACGCGGAGCTCGGTCCGTTGTGGATCGTGTCGGAGCTGCGGACGCTGGCGGCGTTGCTGGCCGGGGTCGTGGCGCTGGCGGTGCGGTACCGGCGGGGCGAGGACTCGGTGCTGTGGCTGCTGCTGGCGGCGAGTGTGGCGGCGGCGTTCGTGGTGCCGTGGTCGTTCGTGGCAGGCACGCCGGTGTTCGTGCTGCTCGCGATTCCGTTGATCCCGATCGCGGTGACCATCGCGATCGTGCGCAACCAGCTGCTGGACATCCGGCTCGTGGTGTCGCGGGTGCTGGCGTGGCTGCTGCTGTCGGCGGTGGTGCTGGTCGTCTACGGCGTGCTGGTGGCGGTGCTGGACCGGTTCGTCTCCGCGCAGCTCGGCCGGCCGGTCGTCGCCACGGTGGTGGTCGCGTTGCTGGTCGCGCCGGTGTTGCCGCGCCTGCAACGCCTCGTCGACCGCGCTTTGTACGGTGACCGCGGCGACCCGGCTCGGGTGGTCTCGAAGGTCAGCGAGCACCTGGCGGGCGAGGGGCTGGCGGGCGTTGTGGAGGCGGTGCGGGTCGCGTTGCGTGTGCCGTACGTGGCTCTGACAGCTTTTGACGTCACGTTGGCGAGTGACGGCACGCGGCCTTCTCATGTCGTCGAAGTTCCGTTGCAGTACAACGGCGCGGTGGTGGGCGCTCTGCACGTGGGTGTGCGCACTGGCTCGAGCGCGCTCGGTGCCGCCGACCGCAATGTCTTGAGCCTCGTGGCCGCTCCTCTGGCCGTGGCCGTGCACGCGACGTTGCTGTCGACACAGCTGCAGGCCTCCCGCGAGCGTCTAGTGACCGCCCGCGAAGAAGAACGCCGCCGCCTCCGCCGAGACCTGCACGACGGCCTGGGCCCAACGCTGACGGGCGTGGCCCTGAGCGCGGACGCCGCCACGAACCTGCTGGCCACCGACCCGGACCGCACTCGAAGCCTCATCACAGGCGTGAGCGCGGACGTGCGGACGGCGATCGCCGACGTGCGCCGACTGGTGGAGGACCTGCGCCCGCCCGCACTCGACGAACTGGGCCTGCTCGGAGCGTTGCGACAACGCGCCGAACACCTGGTGCGCACGCCACTTCAGCTGCGTCTCGACGTCCCCGACACCGTCCCGGCCCTCTCCGCAGCAGTCGAGGTCGCCGCCTACCGCATCGCGACCGAAGCGCTGACCAACGTGGTCCGCCACTCCGGAGCGTCGCTGGTCGTTGTGCGCCTGACCTGCGGAGACGAACTCGAAGTAGAGGTCACCGACGACGGCGCACCGAACGGCCCGTGGAGTCCCGGCGTCGGAATGCAGGCGATGAGAGAGCGCGCGGCCGAGCTGGGTGGCGGCTTGGAGGCCGGCCCGATCGAGGGAGGCGGACGGGTGTGGGCACGCTTGCCGGTGGAGGTGCCGTGACCGCCATCCGAGTCGTGATCGCCGACGACCACCCCATCGTCCGCGAGGGCATGAGCGCCCTGCTCACCTCCCTCCCGGGCTTCGACGTGGTCGGCGTGGCCAAAACGGGCCGCGAGGCCGTGCGCGAAGTCGTCACCACCCGCCCGGACGTAGCCGTCCTGGACCTGCAGATGCCCGACCTCGACGGCATCAACGCCACCAAGGAGATCGCCCGAGCCGCACCAGACGTAGCCGTCCTGGTGCTCACGATGTTCGCCGACGACGACTCGGTCTTCGCCGCCATGCGCGCCGGCGCCCGCGGCTACCTGGTCAAGGGCGCCGAGCAGGACGAGATAGCCAGGGCCATCCGCGCGGTGGCGGCCGGCGAGGCGATCTTCGGCCCGGCCGTGGCGCAACGGGTGCTCGGCTTCCTGACCGGATCGTCCACACCGGACGTTCCGTTCCCCGAACTGACCGGCCGCGAACGCCAGATCCTCGACCTGCTCGCCGCCGGGCTGCCCAACGGTGCCATCGCGGCGAAGCTCGGTGTGGCCTCGAAGACGGTGGCCAACAACGTGTCCGCCATCTTCGCGAAGCTCCAGGTGGCGGACAGGGCGGCCGCGATCATCCGGGCTCGGGACGCGGGGCTCGGTCGTTAGCGGGCGGAGGTGGTCGCGTGGTGGCGGCTGGGCGCTAATGGGTGGCTCAGGTGCCGTCGGGGCGTGGTGAGCACGATCGACAGCGTCGGCACGGTCGACGTCGCGCCCAGGCCGTGCTGAAACGGCACCGCGGCCTGTCGCCAACGCCCGGTCGCCGCTCCTACGGCGCCACGGTCTCCCGCTGGCGCCCGGTCGCCCTCCGCAGCACCGCGGCCACTCGCTAGCGTCCGGTCGTCACCGCGGCCCAACGGGACCACGGCATCCCGCTAGGGCCCAGTCGCCGCCCCACGAGGCCGCAGCCACCCGCCACCACCCAGCCGTCGCCCCCACCGCACCACAGCCACCCGCCAGCACCCCACGCCACCACCGCCCACGGGCCGCGCTGGCGACCCGGCATCAGCGCGAAGCCTTGGCACCGTTGGGCGCGATGGCGAACCGCCCGTCCACCCCGTGCCCCACCGCGTCCCCAGCCTGCTCATCATCGACGTACCGGTACACGGGATGCCCGCCGATCGTGACCTGATCCAGCCCGTCCGGCCGCTTGAACGTCCCCACCAGCTTGGCGTCGACGGTAGGCGCCTCGACCTGGCCACCCGCGGCCAGCAGCGGAATCCACACCAGCGTGCACTCGGCCTCGACGCACACCGACGACGGCGGGTTCGTGCCGTCCTTCTCGTCGAAGTAGAGGGTGTAGTGGTCGCGGTCGGCGACGACGGGGCCGACCGCGGCCGACTCTTCGACACGCAGCATCGCTACGTCCCCCGGCAGCACCGGGGTCGGGCCGGCGGCGGGACCGGACGCCGCCTCCAACTCCTCCGGTGTCGCTGTCTCCTCGGGCGCGGCGGTGGAACAGGCACCGAGGAAGAGGACCAATGCGAAAACGGCGAATCGGCTCACGTCAGGAACTACGGACGGCGAACTCTAGGCGTTCACACGCGCGATAGCCGCTTCACTTCCTTCATGTGTGGCATCACCGGATGGGTCGACTTCGGCCACGACCTCACCATCCGGCACGACGTTCTCGCGGCCATGACCGCGACGCTGCTCCCGCGCGGACCCGACGCGGGCGGGCTGTGGACCTCCGAGCACGCGGCGCTCGGGAACCGGCGGCTCGCGGTGCTCGACCCCGCGAACGGTACCCAGCCGATGTCGGCAGGGCACGTGACCATCACCTACAACGGCGAGGTCTTCAACTTCCAGGAGTTGCGCGCTGACCTGCGCGGACGCGGCCACCGGTTCACCACGGGCACGGACACCGAGGTCGTGCTGCGCGGCTACCTCGAGTGGGGGCTCGGCGTCGCGGAACGGCTCAACGGCATGTTCGCCTTCGCGTTGTGGGACGGCCGCGCGCAACGGCTCGTGCTCGTGCGCGACCGGCTCGGCGTCAAGCCGTTGTACTACTACCCGACCGGCAACGGCGTGTTGTTCGGCAGTGAGCCCAAGGCGGTCTTCGCGCATCCCGGGACCCGCCGGGAGATCGACGCCGACGGCCTGCGCGAGCTGTTCACCCACACCCCCGGGCACACGGTCTACAAGGGACTGCACGAGGTGCGGCCCGGCACCATCCTCACCGCCGACCGCACGGGCACAAGGGAACACTTCTACTGGCGCCTGGAAACCGCACCCCACCTGGACGACGCCGAGGAGACCGCCAAGGAGATCCGCAGGCTCCGGCAGGACATCGTGGCCCGCCAGCTGGTCGCGGACGTCCCGATTGGCCGGCTCGCCGCACCGTTCGGTGAGCGAAGCACCGTGCTGCGGCGGGAACTGGTCACGATCAGAGACCTGCCGCAGAGCGCGGGCGACATGGACTTCCCGCTGCTGCAACTCTTCAGAGCCGCGCGCGAACACTTCACCGTCGTGCTGCCGGAAGAAGGCGCGGACCACCTGTTCGGCGGCCATCGCCCGATGTCCAGCACCTTCTTCCGCGAGGATGTCGTCAAAACCCTCGACCTAGAGGTCCACGCGGCGGACACGTACGCCAGTGCCGTCAACGAGATCGCGAGACTCCCAGGAGAGACAGAAGACGAGTGGCAACAACGAAAGGCGGCGTATCTGCACCTCACCCGGACGATCAAGGTGATGCTCGACCGCGCGGACCGGCTGAGCATGGCCGTCGGACTGGAGGTGCGGCTGCCGTTCACCGACCACCGGCTGGTCGAGTACCTCTACAACGCACGGCAGCCGAGCGCCACGAGCGTGCGGACCGACGGCACGCTCGCGGCGCTGCGGACTCGAACAGAGGAGCTCACCAGCGACCACCCCGTGTTCGAGCTGGTCGACCGGTCACGCGTGGCCGGACACCTCGACCAGGTGCTGGACCTCGCCGCCTGGCTGGAAGTCCACCAGCCTCACCTGAAGCTGTAGGACCGCAACACGGTCTGGCTGACCGAGTTGCCTGCCTGGTCACGAGCCTCCGACCGCACCGACACGAACCCCGGCGCGGCGGGGTGCAGGATCAACGCGTGGCCGGCGACGACCGGTACGCGCCGCCAGGTCTTGCCGTCGTCGAACGACACCTCGACGCCCAGCCTGGTGATCCGCGACCCGGCGGGCTTCTGCACCTCGACCTTCAAGCAGTGCACCCGCCCGGCCCGAGCCTCCTGGTCAGCAGAGGTCCGCACCACCAACAGCGGCAACGGTCCGTCGACCAGCTTGTCGGCAACGGTCCACACCGCCTCGGCCGACGTGCCGAGCGTCGTCCACGGCAGCTCCCGCGTGGCCTGGGACCTGATCTCGTACGTACCGGCGTCCGGAGCGGCGAACGATCCCCAGCCCGGGTAGGCCGACGAGCCGATCACCTTGCCGTCCTTGGACAAGGTCGTGCTCGCCTTCAGCATCGCGTTCTGCGACTGCCGGTAGGTGTCCTTGCCCGCCGTGGAGAACAGCGGGATGTAGACGTCCAGCTTGCCCGCCTTGCGCTGCGCACCCCAGCCCAGGCCGACCGGACCGGTCGCGGGGCTCACCGGGGCCCGGTTCCAGCGCACGTCGTAGGTGCGGCGGTCGAACGTGCGGCGCAGCATCGTCTCGACCTCGTACCGGTAGACCGGCTGGGTCTGCATGAGGTACATCGTGTTGCTCCAGACGATGTCCTTCGAGGCGTGGAAGTACTCGTTGCGCCGCAAGGGCAACGTCGTACTGCGCAACGGGACGATCGTTCCGCTGGAGCGGGGGAAGGATCCGTAGACCCCGCGTGAACCCACCGCGCCCGGCACGTCCGCGGCGTAGTCGGCACGTACCTTGGCGAACTCGCGTTGCCCCGCCACGAAGTCGAGCTTGCCCGGAATGCCGTGCTCGTCCCAGAAGATCGGCCGCCACAGGTCGGCTCCGGCGACCAGCGCGGGGGAGAGGTGGAACGTGTAGACCCGGTCGGTGATCCTGCCGGTCGGCGTGGCGTAGAGCGGTGCGGTCGGGTCGGCGACGTAGGTGATGCCCGACTTGCCCACGCTGACACCGAAGTCGTTGGACTCGGACGTGGTCCGCACACCCTGCACCGCGGAGGTGACAGGGCTCGCCGTGCGCGCGTCCAGGGAGAGCGAGGTGTCCTTGTCGAGTTTCAGCCCGACCTTCGCGACGATCGACCTGGCACCGGAGATGTTGCCGGCGTACGGGTCGGCGAGCGCGGCCTGGACGTCGTAGGTGCCGGGCGGCAGCCGGTAGGCGAACTCGCCCTGGTTGAACCCGAAGATCGACCCGGCACCGGACCCGGTGGCGGCGTTCACGAGGACACCGGTCGAGAGTTGCGGGACGTTGCCGGCGCGGCCCACGGTGGTGATCTTGAGGCTGTACCGCTCGCCCTCCACCTGGCCGCCGATCGCCGTGCTCAGCGACGCTCCGGCGCCGGACGCCACGACCCGGCCGGTGAACTCGCCCTCGGCGCCGGGCGTCAGCGTGACGTTGACCGACGCGGTGCCGTGCGCGGGAACGGTGATCTTCGTAGTGTCCACTGTGTACGGTGCGGGCACGGTGACGTCCAGTTCGAGCGCCGCCTCGCCGTCGTTGCGGTAGGTCAGCGTCTTGGTGATCGGACCGTTGTGCGGCCACTTCATCAGCCCGAACGACAGGCTCGCCGGAGATGACGTCAAAGTCGCATTGACCGCCTTGCCCACGTCGAGCCGCCCGGCACCCTGCGCGTACACCGAGAGGTTCAACGGCTTGCTCGCGGCCATCAACGCGGCCTTGAGCTGCGAAGCCTTCCACTCGGGGTGCTGCTGGGCGAGCACAGCCGCCGCTCCGGTCACGTGCGGTGTGGCCATCGACGTGCCGGAAGCGGTGGTGTAGTTGGCGTCGACGGGCGTGCCCATCGACGTGCCCGCCGCCCGTGCCGCGACGATCGCCGAGCCGGGCGCCGCGATGTCGGGCTTGATCGCACCGTCACCCACGCGCGGGCCACGGCTGGAGAACGAGCTCAGCGCGTCGGCCTTCGTGACACTGCCGACGGTCAGCGCGGCATCGGCGGCACCCGGTGACGCGACCGTCCCCGCCGCGCCCGAGTTGCCCGCCGCGATCACGAACAGCGTGCCGGTCTGCGCGGTCAGACTGTTGACCGCCTGCGACATCGGGTCCGTGCCGTCGGTCGCGCCGCCGCCGAGGCTGAGGTTCACCACCCGCGCCCCGTTGCTCGCGGCCCACTCCATGCCCTCGATGATCGCGGAGTTCGGGCAGCTGCCCGACGCGTCGCACACCTTGCCCACCAGCAGTTTCGCGTCCGGCGCGACGCCGCGGTATTTGCCGGCGCTGGCCGCGCCGGACCCGGCGATGATGCTCGCGGTGTGGCTGCCGTGCCCGTGCTGGTCGACGCTCGCGCCGCCGTCGGTGAGGAAGTCCTTGTGCCCCACGACGACGCCCTGGAAGTCCGGGTGCGCCGGGTCGTAACCGGAGTCGAGGTCGGCGACGGTCACGCCCTTGCCGGTGAAGCCCGCCCGCCACGCGGCCGGCGCGCCGATCTGGTCGTTGCTCTCGTCGTCGATGAGCCGGGCGTTGGCGTCGAGCCAGATCTTCTTCACCGAGCTCGCCGCGAAGATCGCCTCGGACGCGGTGACGGCGGTGGCGTTGATGCTGCTCAGGTAACGGCCGCCCATGATTCGCGGGCCGTCGTGGCTGACGATCAACGGTAGCGGCCTGCCCGCGAACCCCTCCCTGACCAGTTCGGTGACGTTGAACAGCCGCCGGTCGACCCTGCCGGACGCCACGTCGTCAACGGTGTCGGCGGGGAAGACGAACGCGTCACCGTCCTCGGTCAGCCGGACGAACTCGACCTTCTCCCGGCCGTCGGCGGCTTTCACCTCGACGTCGGCGCCGTGCACGAACACGGTGTCACCGGTGATCAGCGTGATGACGTCGGTCTGTTGCCGAGGTGTCCCCGGCGATGGCGAGGCCTGGGCGGGAGAAGGGAGTGCGAGCAGGGCGATCGCCGAGAACGCGGCGACGAATCTGCGCATGGGAAGTCCGTTCGCTGGCAGGGCGTGGCGGCGGACGGCCTGACGCTAGCGATCTTCCGATGCGCTGTCACACAACGGAAGAAAACTTGACTCGGGAAGACAACGGGACCGGACCGGTCGCGTGTGGTGCTAGTGGTTGTGGTCCGCCGTCGCGAGCTGCTGATCCCACGGTCCTTCCGGGCGCACGTGGTCCTCCCACGCGTGCCCGGTACCGGACAAGGTCGCCGCGATGCGTTGACCGGGTTCTGGCCCACCCCCAACATGGCTCCACCGCACCACCCTGCCTGCGTGACAACGTTGTCGACCGCAAGGGAGCCCTGGTATGAAACGTGCGTTCGGCGTTCTGATCCTGCTCGGAGCGCTACTGGTCGCGAGCCCGGCCCACGCGGCGACCAGCATCACCATCAACGGAAACGGCACCGGGCGCGTGTTCGACGGCGTCGGCGCGGTGAGCGGCGGTGGCGGCAACACCAAGCTGCTCCACGACTACGCAGAACCGCAGCGCTCGCAGATCCTCGACTACCTGTTCAAGCCCGGCTACGGCGCCGCGCTGTCGTTGCTGAAGGTCGAGGTCGGCGGCGACGCGAACTCCACCGACGGCGCCGAACCCAGCCACATGCACACCGCGACCGACCAGAACTACCAGCGCGGCTACGAGTGGTGGCTGATGAAGGAGGCCAAGTCCCGCAACCCCTCGATCAAGCTCGCCGCGCTGGCGTGGGCGGCGCCGGGATGGATCGGCACGTCCGACGTGTGGACGTCCAACATGATCACCTACCTGCTGAACTACCTGCGGGGCGCGCGGGACGTGCACGGGCTGACGATCGACTACCTGGGCGGGTGGAACGAGAACGGCTACAGCGTCCAGTGGTTCGTCGATCTGCGCAACGCCTTGAACGCCAACGGGTTCGGCAACGTCAAGATCGTCGGCGCGGACGGCGGCTGGGACGTCGTCGACGACATGCGGTCCAACACGGCGTTCCGCAACGCGGTCGACGTCGTCGGCGCGCACTACCCGTGCCGTGGCGTGTCCGAGTCGACGGGCGACTACTGCGACTCGACGCCGGAAGCCCAGGCGATCGGCAAACCGTTGTGGGCCAGCGAGAACGGTTCGCAGGACTACCGCACCGGCGGCGCGGTGATGGCCCGGCAGCTCAACCGCGGGTACATCGACGCCCGCATGACCGCGTACATGAACTGGCCCCTGATCGCCTCGCTGCCGCCCGGCCTGCCGTTCCAGACGACCGGCCTGATGGTCGCGCCGCAGCCGTGGTCCGGCCAGTACAGCGAGGGCAAATCGCTGTGGGTGCAGGCGCACTGGAACCAGTTCGCGCGACCGGGCTGGCAGTTCATCGACTCCGCCAGCGGCTATCTCTCCGGCAACCGCGACGTCGGCAGCTACGTGACCCTGAAGGGCGACGGCCAGTACACGACGATCATCGAGACGACCCGCGCCACCGCGCCCGAGACCTTCACCGCCACCGTGACGGGTGGCCTTCCCACCGGGGCGCTCCGGGCCTGGTCCAGCAACCTGAGCTCGGAGAACCCCGCTGACTGGTTCGTGCGGCAACCGGACGTCACGCCGGTGAACGGGACCTGGTCGGTCACCCTGCAGCCGGGCAGGATCTACTCGTTCAGCACCACGAACGGTCAGGGCAGGGGAACGGCGTCCGGTAACGCGGCGACGCCGTTCCCCTTGCCGCACAACGACAGCTTCGACTCGTACGGCGTCTCCCGCGAGGCCCGGTTCCTGGCTGACCAGCACGGCTCGTTCGAGGCGGTCGACTGCGCCGGTCGCGGGTTGTGCCTGCGGCAGATGGCTCCGGTCGCGCCCATTCCGTGGCATCCGCACCAGAGCTACTCGTACGCGTTGATCGGCGACAACTCGATGATCAACTACACCGTGCAGACCGACGTGCTGTTCGAGCAGTCCGGCGGTTCCGTCGCCCTGCTGGGCAGATTCGGAGCGCGGGACTACTGGCAGGTCGGGCAGATCAACGCCTACCACCTCAGGGTCGGCCAGGGCGGAGCGTGGCAGATCCTGCGCGGCAACACCGCGGGTGCGCTGACCGTGCTGGCTTCCGGGACCCGCGCGTCGATGGGCGTCAACACCTGGCACACCGTCGCGTTCAGGCTGGACGGCACGACGTTGACCGCCATCGTCGACGGGGTGACGCTGGGTTCGGCGACTGACGGCACGTACGGCGCCGGTCCGGCCGGAATCGCGGTCGGGGTGGGGGAGACGAACATCGCGACGCGGTGGCGCACACCGCAGTTCGACAACCTGTCGATCACGCCCGGCAGCGCGATCTCCGAGTATCGGGTGGTGAACCGCAACAGCGGCAAGCTCCTCGCGGCCTCCTCCGCAGGCGAAGGCGCTCTCGTCGTCCAGCAGACCGATTCCGGGTCGTCGTTGCAGCGGTGGAAGGTCGTCGGTTCGCAGCTGATCAACGTCGGCAGCGGCAAAGCCCTGGACGTGCCCGGATTCTCCACCACCCAGGGCACCCAGCTCGTGCAGTGGACGCCGAACGCGGGCGCCAACCAGCAGTGGACGATCTCCGGCGGCACGCTGACCAACCGGCACAGCGGCATGCTCGCCGACGTCTCCGGTGCCTCGACCGCCGACAACGCCGCTGTCGTCCAGTGGCCGTCCAACGGTGGCCTCAACCAACAGTGGGAGCTCAGGTGAAAATCGCCCTGTTCGCTGTCCTGATGTTGTTGTTCGGCGGTGTGGCGGCAGCGGATGTCCAGATCGCCTCATCCACCGTCGCGGTCTCACCGAACGACACACCCGCGCAGATCAGGCAGAAGGCCGCGTCCGTGACGCCGTCCGCACGGCAGCTGGCCTGGCAACGGCTGGAGCTCACCGCGTTCGTCCACTTCGGAATCAACACCTACACCGGCCGTGAGCACGGCACCGGCACCGAGAACCCGAATGACTTCCAGCCTGACCAGCTCAACCCCGGTCAGTGGGCCTCGGCGTTGAAGTCAGCCGGTTTCAAGCTCGTCATCCTCACCGTGAAGCACCACGACGGGTTCCTGCTGTTCCCGTCGCGCTACTCGTCGTTCGGTGTCGCGTCGAGCTCCTGGCGTGGCGGCACGGGCGATGTCGTGCGGGAGTTCTCGGACGCCGTACGGGCACAGGGGATGAAGGTCGGCGTCTACATCTCGCCGTCGGACCTGCACGAGGCCCAGCCCGGTGGCCGGTTCGGCAGCGGGAGCGCGGCCGTCGCGCGCACGATCCCGTCGAACGCGGCGGACGTCGTGGGCGGACGGACGTTCGCGGTGACCGCCGACGACTACAACACCTACTTCATGAACAACCTGTACGAGTTGCTCACGCGGTACGGCGTGGTCGACGAGGTGTGGTGGGACGGCGCCAACCCGACCGGCAAGAGCAACCCGTACAACTACACCGACTGGATCCGGATCGTCCGCACGCTGCAGCCGCAGGCAGTGATGTTCCAGGACATCGACAACCGCTGGGTCGGCAACGAGGACGGCGTCGGCCGCCAGAGCGAGTGGTCGCCGATCCCGTTGCGCGGCGACGCATCGACCGCGGCCGACCGGTTCCTGGAGCCGGAGGACGAGCGCGCCACCGACATCGGCGGCGACTCCGTTCTCGCGCAACGTGACTCGGATGGCACCAGCAAGTGGGACGTGGTGCGCTGGACGCCCGCCGAGTGCGACACGTCGATCTACCCGGACGGCTGGTTCTACCCGTACACCTCGATCAAGACGCCTGCGCAGCTCGAAGACACCTACTACACGTCGGTCGGCCGCAACTGCCAGCTGCTGCTCAACGTCGGTCCGGACGCTCACGGGCTGTTGGACGGGCCGACCGTCGCCGCGCTGACCACGTTCGGCAACACGATCTCGTCGACGTTCGGCACCGATTTCGCTCGTGGTGCCACGACTTCCGCTCCGGCGGCGGTCGACGGCAATCCGGACACGTCGTGGCAGCTGTCGTCCACCACCGGCGAACTGGTTCTGGACCTAGGCGGCGACCGGACGTTCAACGTGGTCAACATCCAGGAGGACATGGCAGTCGGCATGCGCACACAGAGCTTCGTCGTCGACAGCTGGACCGGCAGTGCGTGGACGCAGATCGCCGCCGACACCACGGTCGGCTACAAGAAGCTCGTGAGGCTCGCGTCACCGGTGACCACGAACCGGGTTCGGCTGCGCATCACCGGATCCCGTGCGGCACCGGCGATCGCGACGTTCGGCCTGCACAACCGCGGAACGCGTTCTGGCCCGGTGGTGTCCGGACTGGCCGGGAAATGTCTCGACACAGACGGTTCGCGCGCCCAGATCTGGGACTGCAACGGCACCACCGCGCAGAACTGGACCGCCGCACCGGACGGGTCGTTGCAGAACTCGGGCAGGTGCCTGGACATCTACGGCGGATCCAGCGCGAACGGCGCGGTGGTGCAGCTCTACGCGTGCAACGGACTCGGCCACCAGAAGTGGTCGGCGAGCGGGGGAGCGCTGGTCAACCCGCAGTCCGGGCGGTGCCTCGACGTGCCGGGCTTCAACTCCACCAACGGCACGCAGCTCGTGCTGTGGGACTGCAACGGCGGCGCCAACCAGAAGTGGACCTCACCATAGGAGGAGCAGCCTCAGGAAGTAGACGACCAGGACGAACGCGGGGATCAGCAGCAGTACCTTGCCGATGATCGCGAGGGGGAGGCTGTTGGTCCGCGGACCCATTGCGCGCCTCCGCACGCCGATCTCCCGCAGCGCCGCCTGCATCGCCTGGGCCACGTAGAACATGGCCGGGGCCGGCGACTTCTTGTCGCCGGGAAAGGGCCCCACGGGCTGTACGTGCGGGGTCCAGTCCTCCTTGAACACGACGACATCGGACGTCCACCTGTCAGAGTGCGCCGCGACCTTCGCGGGCTTCGGCAGGTGGGCGTCCAGCCGTTCGGCGAGGTCGGGCCTGCCACCGGGGATCAGCAGGACGAGCTTGCCCGGTGGCTGGGTGTCGCGCGCCTGGTCGACCTCCCACCACACCCCGTCGCCGTCACCGAGCCGCAGCACGATCAGTTGTGACAGCTCCATCAGCCGCAGGACACCGGACTGCCAGTCGTCGCCCGGCAGGTAGAACCGCGCCGCGCCGAGGTGCGGCAGCTGTTCACCGGGCCTGCCGACCGCGACGACGGGACCGAACGCCCTGAGCGCGCCGATGAGGTGTTCCTCTCGCGAATGGATGCTCAGCAGACCGCTCGACGTCAGTGCGGGCTGCTCGTCGACGACCGCCGCCTCGGGATCGTCACCGAAGCCGCGCAGGTACAGCACCGGCTTGCGCCAGTCGGTCCGCAGTGCCTGCGCCGCACTGCGCGTGGACCGGGGACGCGAGTGCTTCAGGAGGAAGTACGCGATGGGCCACGTCACGAAACCGCCCACGAAGACAAGTCCTCTTACGGCCCAAGGGAGTTCGTAGGCCCGGGTCGCCGTGATGAACGCGAAGAATCCGGACACCAGGAACGTGTAGCCGATCCCGCTGACGACGAGGAAGACGGGACGCCGCCACCACGGTCGCGGCGGCACGAACTGGTTGACCACCTCGACGACGTCGGCGTTCTGCTTGCGGCGCCAGTGCCGGAGCGCGAGCGCGGCGGCGGTGAGGATCGCGCCGATCACCAGCCACGGCAGCGCGCGTGCCCAGGCTTCGGCGAACCTCCTGTCGAACCCCTGCTGGTCCTCCGCGATCTTCTCGGCCACGTCGTCGGTGAACCGGCGGGCGAGGTCGTAGTCGCCGTCGTCGACGGCATCGGTACCGAGGGAGATCGAGGCGTCCGCTCTGCTGCTGGCCTGCGTGTGGGCTCTGAACCAGCTGTCGACCGCGTGGGCGTCGTCGGGCGAACGGCTGTCGAGGGCGGCGAGGAAGGCGGCGTACTGGGCCGGCGCGTCGTGGTAGGCGTTGCGCTCTCTCAGGTCTATGCCCGCGGTGATGGCCAGCAGCAGCGCCACGTAGGTGACGACGGACGCGGTCGCCGTGACGATCCGGTTCAGCGTTCTCACGCCGGGACTCTCACTCTGAGCTGCGGCAGCATCCGTCCGGGAACGGAGCCGGAGGCGATCTCGCCGACGCGTTCGGCCCCCATCTTCAGGTAGAAGCCCTCCGCGAACGGTTCGGCGTCGATGTCGAGCTGCTCGTGCCCCAGGTCCCGCGCGGTGGCCAGCGCGTCCTCCCACAGCACGCGGCCCAGTCCGGTGCCGATCGTGTCCGGCCTGACCCACAGGTTGCCGAGCTCGCCCACCGGCGGCGTGCCGTCGACGCTGTAGAACCCCGCGACCGCACCGGAAACCTCGGCGACCACGATGTGCCGCCGGCCGACGTCCTCCGGGTGGAACGTCAGCTCGTCCCGGCACGCCTCGATGAAGTCCTCGTCGTAACCCCAGAAAGCCTTGGCGGCCAATGCGAGTTCGGTGAGCGTGCCCGCCTCGTCCGGCAGAGCGCGTCGCAGGATCGTCACGCACCCACGTTACGGCCGGGTGATCGCCGCCAGCATCAGTTCGCGGATCTCCGCGGCGATCTCGTCCGCCGCGAGCGGTGGCTCGTGCGCCTGCCACTCCCGCAGCAGCCCGGTGATCGCCCCGACGAGCGCGATCGCCGTGAGCCGGTAGGACCGTTGCGGCGCCACACCGGCGGCCGCTGCCCGCAAAGCCTCGGACTCGATGAACTCCGCCCACGTGTTCACCCACTGCACGTGCTGCTGCTCGATCTCCGCGTTCACCCCGACCGCCTCCACGTAGTTGAGGCGCGGCGCACGGGGGTCGGCGGTCACGGTGCGCACGAACACGTCCAGCAGGGTCGCGACGCGCGCGCCGAGGTCTGCGGTCTCCAGTTCGGTGAGCGCCGTGCGGACCTCGGTGAACGCCGTGGCGTTGATCAGGTCGTGCAGCTCGCGGAGCAGGTCCTCCTTGGAACCGAACTCCTCGTAGAAGTTCCGCGTGGAGACGCCGGCCTCGGTGCACAGCTCGGTGATCTTGGTAGCCGCGAAGCCCGTGCTGGTGAAGAGCGCCAGACCGGCCTGCAGCAACCGAGCGCGGCGTTCTGCTCTGCGCTGCTCGGGTGACACACCGCCGTAGGCACGGGCCACGAGAAGGGCTCCAATCTGGTAACTCTGGTTGTCAGATTACGTCGGCGCAACCTCGCGCGCACCCCAGGCGTCTAGACCTTTACCTGGGCACTCAGCTGCCGGTCGCGCTCTTCTCGAGTGGCGGGCAGCCCCCGGTGGGGTAGCGGGCGTTGTACTCGAAATGCCACTGCTCGTTTTCGTAACGGCGGCACCAGCCGAGGGTGCTGCCGTTTTTCTCGACCCATTGCGCCGATTCGATCGGCTGAATGTCGACGGCGAATCCGATGACGTGCATCGAACGGTCGGGTGGGTTCAGCACATAGCGCGACGCGAGTTCTTTGGTGCCGAACTTCTGCACCGCCTCGTCGAACTCCTTCTGCTGTTGCTGGCGGCTGCGCTTGCCGTCGTTCAGGCAGAGCTGAACGCCCCGCTCAGAGGCCTTGGCGCGAAGAGACTTCCAGGCCTGCAGCACCTCGGGGCGCAAACCGGTCGGAGCCTCGTCGAGGTAGCGGGCGTCGATTGCGCACTTCGGTCCGTCGAGCGGTCCAGGCACTTCTTCGATGATCGCGAGCGGCTTTCCCGGATGCCGATCGAACACGAGCGTCAATCTACCCAGGTAACCCAGCGCCGCGCCGGTGGAAACCACGAGTGTGACGATCAGCAGCGCGCCGAACACGACACGTCTGGAGGTCTTGGACATGATTCCGATAATACGTACTCGCGCAACGGTGTCTGTCAGCAACCCGTAACAGTCTCTCGGCGGCTGTGTCCCGGCGAACGTGGCGAGCGACACATCCATTCGGCCCAATCACGCTTTCGGCGGAGCCTGTGAATGTGATCGGTGAACGTTTGCTGGCCCCTTTCGCGACGACGAAACATGATGGCAACATCTGCGGCGGCCGAGAACCGGCCCGTTTTTGTGAGGTCTCAGGAGGACCGCTTTCATGTCCGGCCGCATTCTTGCGTTCGTTGCAGTGTTCGTGTCGCTTTTCGCCTTCGCCGGCAACGCCCAGGCCGCTCCGGCACGCCAGGGGACCGCGCTCGTGCTCACCGTGCAGTACTCGGATGTCGAGGACAACGCCTTCAAGGCGACCGTCCTGACCTGCGAACGAGGCGACCACCACCCGCGCAGGGCCCTCGCCTGCGCGACGCTGGCGTCCACCGGTGCCGATCTGCAGTCCATGCGGTCCGACGACCGCGCCTGCACGTTCATCTACGCGCCGGTCGAGGTGAGCATGTTCGGCTTCTGGCGAGGTGAGCCGGTGAACCAGGTTCACACCTACCCGAACTCGTGCGTCATGCTGGCGCACACCGGTGCTCTGTTTGATTTCTAGCACCGGAAAATAATGTGCAGCGGGGCGCGGCAGGGGCGCTCCGCTGCACATTTTCTCGTACCCGGAATGGGTGTTGCGCCGAATGGCGGCTCGCCTGATCGGTGTGCGAGGGTGAGATCATGGCCGCCACCTCGCGCTTCCCGCTGCTGTCCTGGACGACCATCACCCCCGTGCTCGGCGTGCTGCTGCTCGTCCTGGCCTGGGGGCGTGACCTCGCACCCGTGCTCGTCGCGCTGGTCGCGGTCGTGCTCGCCGCGACCGTGCTGGCCGCCGTGCACCACGCCGAGGTCGTTGCACTGCGGGTGGGGGAGCCGTTCGGATCGCTGGTCCTCGCGGTCGCGGTCACGATCATCGAGGTGGCCCTGATCGTCACGCTGATGGTGTCCGGCGGCCCGGAAGCGTCGTCTCTGGCTCGCGACACCGTGTTCGCCGCGGTCATGATCACGACGAACGGCATGGTCGGCGTCGCCCTCCTCCTCGGCGCGCTCAAGCGCGGCACCACGCTCTTCAACGCTGAGGGCAGCGGCGGCGCGCTGGCCACGGTGATCACGCTCGCCGCCCTCACGCTGGTGCTGCCGACGTTCACCACGACCACGCCCGGCCCCGAGTTCTCCGGCCCGCAGCTGACGTTCGCCGCGCTCGCTTCCCTTGCCCTGTACGCGATGTTCGTGTTCACCCAGACCGTCCGGCACCGCGACTTCTTCCTCCCCGTCACCGAGGAGGGCGTGATCGAGACCGAGGTGCACGCCGAGGCGCCGTCCGGCAAAGCCGCGCTGGCGTCGCTCGGGTTCCTGGTCGTCGCCCTGGTCGCGGTGGTCGGCCTCGCGAAGATCGAGTCACCCGCGATCGAGGCGGGCGTGCGGGCGGCGGGGTTCCCGCAGTCGTTCGTCGGCGTCGTGATCGCACTGCTGGTGCTGCTGCCCGAGACGATCGCCGCCGCACGGGCGGCGCTGCGCGACCGCATCCAGACCAGCCTCAACCTCGGCTACGGCTCGGCGATCGCGAGCATCGGCCTGACGATCCCGACCATCGCGCTCGCCACGGTCTGGCTGGACGGCCCGCTGATGCTCGGCCTCGGCGCGACCCAGATGATCCTGCTGCTGCTGACGGTTCTCGTCAGCGTGCTAACGATCGTGCCCGGCCGTGCGACGAGGCTTCAGGGCGGCGTGCACCTTGTGCTGCTGGCGGCGTTCCTGTTCCTCGCCGTGAATCCATAAAGCCGATCGGGCTATTGCTCCGTTAGAACGTTTGGCCCTACGTTGCGGTAACGCCGGTTACCACAAAGGGGTCCAACGATGCAGCTCCGCACCGTGCTCGCCGCCGTTCTGCTCTTATCCGCCCTGGTCACGCCCGCTGCGGCGGCCGCTCCGGGCGACCTGGTCAGCAGTCAGGAGGTGGCGTGGCACCCGGAGCCGCTGAGGGTGCTGCCCGCTCCGGTGAAGGCCTACGACATCCGCTACCGCTCGACGTCGGCCACGGGCGGCGGCAACGTCGTGTCGGGCATGGTCCTGGTCTCGCCGCTGCCGTGGACCAACGGCCCGCGCCCGATCGTGGCGTACGCGATGGGCACGCAGGGCATGGCCGACCGGTGCGCGCCGTCGCAGCAGCTGGAGAACGGCTCCGAGGTCGAGATCGCGTTCCTGGCGCAGGCCATGTTCAACGGCTGGGCGGTCGCCGTCACCGACTACGAGGGCCTGGGCACGCCAGGGGATCACACCTACGCGGTGGCGAGGTCGGAAGGCCGCGCGCTGCTGGACGTCGCACGGGCCGCGAGCGAGATCCCCGGTCTGTCCGCTGACGCACCGGTGGGCGTTTTCGGTTACTCGCAAGGTGGTCAGGCCGCGTCAGCCGCCGCCGAGCAGTGGAAGTCCTACGCGCCTTCGCTGAACGTCGTCGGTGTCGCCGCCGGTGGTGTGCCGGCCGACCTGAACGCGGTCGCGAAGTTCAACGACGGCAACGCCGGTTCGGGCCTGGTGTTCGCGGCCGCCGCCGGATACGCCGCGGCCTACCCCGAACTGCCGCTGACGGACGTGCTCAACGCCCGCGGCAAGCAGGTGATCGACCAGATCCGCAACTCGTGCGTCGCCGAGATCGCCCTGGTGGCACCGTTCACGCGGCTCAACTCCCTGACCACGCAACCGGACGTCATCCAGAACCCGTTGTGGCAGAACAGGTTGAAGGAGAACACGCTCGGCTCGGTCAAACCCGCCGCACCCGTGTACCTCTACCACGGAACGATCGACGAGCTCATTCCGTTCGCCGTCGGGCAGAAGCTGCGCTCGCAGTGGTGCTCGCTCGGAGCCGACGTGCAGTGGACGGCGCTTCCGTTGCTGGGCCACGTGAGCGCGGTCAGTGCGTGGGGCAGCAACGCGCTGAACTGGCTCGGCGACCGCTTCGCGGGCAAGGCCACGCGTCCTAACTGCTGATGATCGCGGCGGCGAGAGCCGGGAACCAGGCCACTGGCGCGATCCACGCGTGCGCCAGTGGCAGTGGCCTCTTCAGCAGGGACATCACTGCCCGGAAGTAGACGATGCCCCGCGCGTCGGGATTGCGCTTGCGCCAGCCCCTCACCAGCATGGTGTCGCCGAGGGTGTTGTGCAGCGTGAGCACGGCGAAGCCGGTCCACGCCAGCAGAGCCGAGCCTGCCGCCATGAAGGCGATCCAGAAGCCGAGCCCGATCACGGCCGTCGCGAAGTGATACCAGGCGAGCGGTGGCACCTGTCTTCGTGCTCGGAGGACACGCGCCAGCAGCACCAGTCCGACCACGATGTTGACCACCCACGCCACCAGGGCGATTGTCGCTGTCATGGATCGACGGTACTACGATCGTAGTGCCTTGTCACTACGTTTATAGTGGACCGCGTGATGTCGAACCGGGACCGCGCTCTCGCCGCCGCGGTCGAGTTGCTGGGCACCGAAGGCCTGCGGGGGCTCACCCACGCGAGGGTGGACGACCGCGCCGAACTGCCGAAGGGCTCCACGTCGAACTACTTCCGCAGCCGCGCCGCTCTGCTCGACGGCGTCGTGGAGTGGATGGTGCGCCTGGAGACCCCGCGGGTCGACGCCACCCTCAAGCCGGAGTCACCGGAAGACCTGGTCGACCAGATGTGCCGGCTCTACGAGTTCATGACCGGCTCGAACGCCGTCACGGTCAAGGCGCGCATGGTGCTGTGGGTGGAGGCCGCGACGAATCCCCAGGTGCGCCAGGCGTTGCTGCGTGGTCGCGCCACGATGTCGTCGATGCTCGTGCCGGCTCTCGCCGCTCTCGGCGCGCGCGATCCGCTGGCTGCCTCGGACACGCTCGGGGCATGCGTGCAGGGTCTGTTCCTGCAGCAGTTCGCCCGCGACGAGGCGATCGACCCGCGGCCGCTGGTGGAGATCATCGTGAGAGGTGCTCTGACATGATCGGGCCATGAAGTGCGTGGTGCTGGACGACTACCAGGGTGTGGCTCTCTCGAACGCAGACTGGTCAGGTCTCGACGTGACCGTGCTTCGGGAGCACCTCGACGACCCCGCGGAAGCACTGGCCGAGGCCGAGTGCGCGGTGATCATGCGCGAGCGCACCCCGTTCACGGCAGAGCTGTTCGGGAAACTGCCCGAGCTGCGGCTGCTGATCACCAGCGGCATGCGCAACGCCTCGATCGACCTCCAGGCCGCGAAGGACCACGGCGTCACGGTCTGCGGCACCGGCAGCGCCAAGACCCCGCCGACCGAGCTGACCTGGGCACTCATTCTCGGACTGGCGCGGCACATCGCGGTCGAGAACGCGGCCTTCCACGACGGCGGCCCGTGGCAGAGCACCGTCGGCATCGACCTCGCGGGCGCCACCCTCGGCCTGGTCGGCTTCGGCAACCTCGGCAAGGCCGTCGGCCGCGTCGGCAAGGCGTTCGGCATGGACGTCGTCGCGTGGAGCCAGAACCTGACCGAGGACCGCACCGCCGCCGAGGGCGTGCGCATTGCCTCGTCCCTGCACGACCTGCTCGAACAGTCCGACTTCGCGTCCATCCACCTCGTGCTGGGCGACCGCACCCGAGGCCTGGTCGACGCGAAGGCCCTCAGCGCGATGAAGCCCACCGCGTTCCTGGTCAACACCTCGCGTGCGGCGATCGTCGACCGGAACGCCCTGCTGGACGTGTTGCGGGACAACAGGATCGCGGGCGCCGGGCTCGACGTGTTCGACACTGAACCGCTGCCGCTGAACGACGAGCTCCGCGCGTTGCCGAACGTCCTGGCGACCCCGCACCTCGGTTACGTCACGCAGACCAACTACCGGACGTACTTTCAAGAGGCCGTTGAGGACATTCACGCGTTCATCCAGGGCACGCCGCTTCGGGAGCTGACCCACTCCCAGTAGCCCTCCGGTCAACCGAACGGGTGAATAGCGGCGACCGGCCGATCCACGGGTAACGCCTCCTTCTGGACCGCCGACTACTCGGTGGCGGCACAAGTGTGCCCTGCGTCACTCCATATCGGACATCTGACCTGGCAGCGAGGCGTCGGGGGCCACGCCGTCAAGAGGGCGGGTCGGCCATGCGGTATTCGCGGACCAGGCGTGCGGTAGCGGCGTTCACCAGCGGTGCGTTGGCACTGCTCGGACTGGTGGTCGTGAGTCCACCGGCGATCGCGCAAGCACCCGACGTGCAGAAGATCCTCGCGGGGATCAGCGCGTTCGGTGACTTCTCGAAACAGCTCGCCGGTGTCGGCAAGCTGGGGGAGGCGCTGCCGTTCCTCGGCGTCAGTCCGGGCGCGGCGCTCGGCTTCGGCGATCTGGTCGCCAAGACGGTGCACGACCCGTTGAAGGACAAGCAGAACTTCCCCGACCTCGCGGGCACCTACCAGCTCGGCGACAGCAGACCTGGCACCCTGACCGTGCAGACGAGTGACACCAACGGAGTCAAGCGCGTCGACGCAACGCTGCACGTCACGACCGTCGCGGACAAGCAGCCGATCAGCGTCGCCGACCCGTCGGTCAGCTTCACCACGTCTGGTGCCGTGGACGTGAATTTCACGTTCGACGCCCAGTTCCACTTCGCCTACCAGGAGTCCACCGACTCGTTCTGGGTCGTGAAGGACGGCGACTCGCCGAAGTTCACCGTGGGCGCGAAGGGCGAGCTCGACCCCTCGGCGACCCCCACCGCGGGCTTCGGCATTCTCGGCGTAGACCTCGACAAGGGCGCGTCGCACGTCACCGTCGAAGCGAACATCACCGCGTCCGCCGACGACCCCAACGGCGACGGCAAGCTCACCGAGCTGTCCGAACCCGGTGCGGCGGCGGGGCTTTTCCACATCGGGCTCGGCGCCCCGGCCGGCAAGGTCGACGCCGGCCTCAAGTTCACCTCGCAGCAGCTCGCCGGCGCGAACGTCGGCGGACTCACCGGCACGATCGGCGTGCAGTGGCCGGACATCGCGAGCGGCGCGCCGTCGATCAACGTCAGCGGCCCGGACCTGGCCCAGCTCCAGCGGTTCACCACGCTCAGTCCCCGTGATCTGCTCGAAGGCCTGAGCCACCTGGTCAACTCGATCGAAGCCGTGCAACGGGCGCAGTGGGGTTCGACGGCGGACCCGGTCGGCAACGTGAACCTGCCGTTCATGCGCGGCACGGTCGCCGACGCGGTCAAGGCGGGCAGCGCGCTCGCGAAGTTCGTCGACGACAACGTGTTCAAGCCCGAGGAGGATCCGGCCAAGGCCGGGCTGCCGAAGTTCAGCTCGATCCAGGACCTCTTCACCAAGCTCAACGCCGGCCCGATCGCCGTGACGGGCGTGAACTACCGCGACGACGTCAAGAAGCTCGAGTTCACGCTGACCATGAAGCAGGACGCTCCCCAAGACGGCAAACCCCTCGATGTCGTCGCCGAGTTGACGTCCGGCCAGGGCGACAACGTCACCTACACCGACACGACGCTCAAGCACGTCGGCAAGGCCAAGCCGTGGACCGTGGACGGGTTCAAGGGGCGCATCGTGTCCGCGGGCACCTCGCAGGGTGTCGTGAAGAGCAACACCGCTGACGAGATCACGCTCGAAGAAGGCTGGCAGGGCGGGAAACCGGCCGACCACTCGCCGTACAAGGTCAACGCGCCGGACCCGATGACCGGCCAGGTCACGTTTGGCGACATCTTCTCGAGCAAGGGCCTCAAGGGCGCCAACGCCTTGAACGCCACCGCTTCCGTGAAACCGTCGTACGAGGCGAAGGCGACGCTCGTGCTGGACCTGCGCGACCCGATCAAGGGTGACGCGTGCAAGCCGCTCGACCCCGACGCGGCGGCCACCGGCTGCCCGTTCGCGGACAAGAACCCCGACGGCACCACGACGCTGGTGTCCAGCCTGCCGCGCACGCCCGACCGATTCCTGCTGCGCACCGGCGGCCAGCTGCTCAAGGCTTCCGCCGCTGTCGACACGAACGTCGACGTGAACGGCAGCGTCGGCTACCTCAAGGTGCACATGTCCGGCGACCTGCACATGTCCACAAAGGACGGCTCGGCGGACATGCTGTCGATCAGCCTGAAGAAGGTCGGTGACGCGGACGGCGACCTGCCGCTGTCGCAGGTCTTCGCCAAGGTCGTCGACAACCCGGACACCGCCGCTCTGGAACCGGAGAACCTGCTCACCGTCGACGTCGGCGCCAAGGCCACCGCGACGGTGAAGCTCGACGTCCCCGGCATCACCGACTTCTTCGGCGGTCCGGTGCAGGTCGGCGTCACCATGCCCGACATCACCGACCCCGGAGGCGTCCAGTTCACCGGCCTCGACGCGCTGGACAAGGCCAAGGCGTTCGACTTCGACCCGAACAACCCGCGCGCCATGTTCGGCCAGATCATCAAGGCGCTGCAGGTCCTCAACAGCTCGCTGCAGACCGTCGACGGCGACGGCACCGTGAAGACCGCGCTGACCACGCCGCTGCCGGTCGTCGGCAAGTCGCTGACCGACCTGCTCGGCAGTGCCGACGCGGGCACCGGCAAGTACGGCAACACCACGGTCAACGGCGTGAACGTCGGCTTCCTGCGTGACGACAGCAGGACCGGCGACAAGGCGTTCGGTGCCGACCTGCGCGGCCGGGCCGTGCTGGTCGGCACCCAGGTCATGGTCGTCGCTGCCGCCGACCCGGCGAACAACCGGGTGCTGCTGGCCGAGACGTGGGCCAACGTGCCCGCGGACGGCACGGCGTACGCGTTCCGCAGCCCGTTGGAGGACGCGGTCGACAAGCTGACCGCCGCGCCACCGGACTACCTGCAGGACCTGGTCACGCAGCTCAACGCCGCGCTGCCCACCGGCAGCGGCCTCTCGTTCGGCTACCAGGTCGTCGACAGCAAGCCGTCGGTCGTGCTCAAGATCGACGTGAAGCGGAAGGTCGCGACCTCGCAACCGGTCCGGTTCTCGTTCACCGACGACAAGGGAACGGCGCGCTCGCTGGTCGGCGCCGAGGGTGAGGCCACCGCCGACCTCGCGCTGACCGGGTCCACCAAGATCGGGTTCGTGCTGCCGCTGGAGGCAGGCGACGGGCCGAACGACGCCGGCGGTCTCAAGGTCCTGCCCGACTCCACTGTGGACATCACCGCGCACGGCGGGATCACCGGTGTCGTGAAGTCGTCGGTCGGGCCGCTGTCGATCGCGCTGGGCAATCCCAAGGGGCCGGAGAAGGCCGTCGCGAACGCGCACTACAACGCGCATCTCGGCTATTCCGGGCAGAACCCGGTGTCGTTGAGCGACTTCGTCAAGGGCGTGTCGCTGACTCTCAACGGCGACAACCAGCCCGTGACGTGCCAGGGCGACCCGGCGCAGGGCACCGACCTCGCGTTGTGCGCGGTCATGCCCGTGTTCGTCAGCTCCGACAACACGAACTGGACCAAGCTGGCCAGCCCCGGTGACTCGTTCATCGTCCGGCTGCCACGACAGGTCGGCAACCTCAACGAGGCGTTCTCTTTCACCCCCGACCTGCCGAACAACGTCAAGCGGTTCGAGATGCCCACGGACATCGGGCAGAAGATCCTCGACGCGCTGCTGGACTTCTCGCAGTTCGGTGACGGCATCGAGAAGTACCTCGCGATGATCGAACGCGCGTTGAGAACAGCCGCGTTCGACGGCAAGCTGCCGCTGGTCGGCGACGACATCCAGCAGGGAGCCGACAAGTTCGGCCAGCTGCGAGCCAAGATCCAGGAAGCGATGACCCACCTGCCGGGCGGCGGCCGGGTCAACAACACCGGCGAGCTCCAGACGTGGGTCAACGACCACCTCAAGGACGCGGTCGGCAGTGCTGTCACGGTCGGATTCACCTGTGACGCAACGCTTCTGCCCGCGACCAGCGCCAAAGCCGTCACCCAGGGCACGGCCGGGACGAAGAAGTACGTCTACGGCGTGGTCGCGACTGCTCAGAACAAGGACGCGCCACCCGCGGTCGCCGAGGTGACCACCGGCGCGGATCCGTTGACCGGCGGCAACTTCAACCGCATCACGTGGACGAAGTCGCAGTACGCCACCGGGTACAAGATCATCCGCAAGACCGACCCGAACGCGAACAACTGGGTCGTGATCAAGGGTGACCTGACCGCGAACGACGTGCAGTTCGACGACAAGGCGACACCCAACGGCGCGGCCTACGTGCCCGCCACGTCGAACCCGAAGCTGACGGACTGCCCGGCGGCGGCGTCGCTGGTCGACATCACCGGTGCCACGTTCACGTTCGACGTGTGCGACGGCGACGTCTTCGGTGACGACTGCACCAAGGAAACGCTGGCACTGGAGAGCCCGCTCGACATCGGCATCCCGGGTCTCTCGTTGAAGGCCGCCGAGGGCGCGCCGAAGATGAAGGCAGCACTGGGTTATCACCTGCACGTCAAGGTGGGCGTCGACAAGAGCAGCGGCTTCTACGTCGCCACCCACGACGGCGCGAACCCCGAGCTCGGGGTCAAGCTGAGCTTCACGCTGCCCGACGCGATGAAGGCACGCCTGGCGTTCCTCGACGTGGACCTGAAGCAGCACGCGGGCGGCGCGACCGACCTGTTCGCCGGCACGTTCGTCGTCGACCTGCACAAGAAGGGGCAGGCGGCGTGCTTCGAGAACTGCGGCGCGGCCAACGACGACCGGATCACGCTGGCCGATCTCGCCGACATCGGCCAGGTCACGAGCGTCTCGCTGAAGGCCAAGGTCGGCATCGACTGGGACTTCGACGTGTCCGCCGGCCCGCTTCCGGGCATCAACGGCTGGTTCCACCTCAAGTGGGAGTGGAACGCGTTCGGCGGCAAGCCCGGTGACGGGACGCCGGAGATCGCGTTCAACAACGTCCAGCTCAACGCGGGCAAGTTCCTCGGCGAGGTGCTCAAGCCGATCGTCGAGAAGATCGCGCTGTTCACCAAGCCGATCCAGCCGATCATCGACCAGCTCTACGCGCCGATCCCGGTGCTCTCGGATCTTTCGCGGGCAGTGGGCGGCGGTGACGTCAACCTGGTCACGATCGCCAAGGAGTTCTCGACCATCGCGGGCGGCCCGGACCTCGAGTTCGTGGACAAGGTCCTGCGGGCGATCCAGCTGATCGGCAAGATCACCCAGAACGGCGGGGCGATCGACATCGGCAGCTTCGCGGTGCTGGGCGACAAGGCCAAGACCACGACGAACTCGCCGGACAACGCGTCGTCGCTGATCGGCACGAAGACACTGGCACCGGGTGACCTGGCGTCGAAGATCGACGCCTCGGCCGGTGGCGGGAAGATCGTGTCCGACGGCGAGGAGGGGAACAAGGCGGGCTTCTCGTTCCCGATCCTCAAGGACCCCGCCCAGCTGTTCGGCCTGATCATGGGCCAGGACGTGGACCTGATCCGGTTCGACTCCGGCCCGTTGCGCCTCGGCTTCTCCTACAGCCAGTCGTTCGGCCCGGTGTACGCGCCGCCGCCGGTGTTGGTGACGATCTCCGGCAGCGCGTCGGTGGAGGCCAGGTTCCGCGCGGGCTTCGACACGTTCGGCATCCGCAAGGCGATCGAGTCGGGCAAGGCCGCGTCCATTCTGGACTCGATCTACCTGGTGACCCAGGACGAGTCCGGCAAGCCGCTGCCCGTCGTGACGTTCCGCGGTGAACTGGCCGCGGGCGCCGCGGTGAGCGTGGTGCTGATCGAGGTCGGCATCAAGGGCGGCGTCGCCCTGACGATCAACCTCACCTGGGCGGACCCGAACAACGACGGCAAGTTCCGGTTCTTCGAGTTCTCCAAGGTGGCGCTGAACAACCCGATGTGTCTGTTCAACATGGACGGACGGCTGAGCCTGTTCCTCAAGGTGTACATCACCCTCGGGTTCTCGATCTTCAGCGTCACGTTCGACTTCACGCTGGCCGACATCACGTTGCTCGACTTCTCCGTGAAACCCGACTGCTCGCCGCCGCCACCCGTCCTCGCGCACAAGGACGGCTCGACGCTGGTGCTGCACATGGGCAACGGCGACATCGGCAAGCGCGGCCACTCCGCGTGGACCGGACAGGGCAACGAGGAGAAGTGGACGGTCACGCAGCTCGTCAAGGACGGCGGCAGGTTCGACGGCTTCGCCGTGAGCGCGCTGGGCTTCCGCGAGGAGTTCCGCGACCCGAACCTGACCAAGGTGTACGGCAACGCCACCGGTGACACCGGCAAGCGGATCATGGTGTTCCAGGGTGACGGCGACAAGAGCGGTGCCAAGAACGACGCCAAGGCCGAGGCCAAGCCGTTCGACAAGGAGGTCGAGGTCACCGGTGGTTCCGGCGACGACTCGATCAAGACCGGCATCGGCAGGTCCGTGGTGAACGGCGGTCCCGGCAAGGACCAGATCACGACCGGCGACCTCGCGGCTGCCTTTGGTGGCAAGGGCAACGCCACGGTCAACGGTGGGGACGACGACGACACGATCACCGTTGGCGGGGCCGGCGACACCGTGACCGGTGGCGGCGGCAAGGACCGCATCGCCGCCGGGCTCGGCAAGAACCGGATCGACGGCGGCGACGGTGACGACAACATCGGCATCGGCTCCGACAGCCCGCTCGCGGCGAGCAACCCGGGCAAGCCGGAGTACGTGGCGCAGGCCAACGTGATCATCGGTGGCGGTGGCAGCGACCGGATCTCCGGTGGCTCCGGCGACGACACCATCTACACCGGCACCGAGGTCGCGACCGGCGTCGACGAGGACGGCCCCGACGACAACGGCGTCAACGGCGACCTGACCAAGATCGCGGTCAACGTCGTGGACACCGGCACGGGCACCGACACCGTGTACGGCAGCAAGGGCGTCGACTTCGTGACCGGCCACTCGCTGCTCAGCCAGGTCGACGACATCCGCGGCGGTAGCGCCAACGACGTGCTGACCGGTGGCTACGGCAAGGACAAGGTGTACGGCGGTCCGGACGACGACTACGTCATCGCGGAACCGTCGGACGTGGGTGACGTCGTTGGATCCGGTGTCTTCGGGCCGATCCGCAACGTCGCGCACCGCGTCCTGCCCGCCGGCGTGAGCCCGCAACCGAAGCTGCTGGTCGGCGGCTACGGCAACGACCACGTCATCGGTGGTGACGGCGGCGCGGAGATCTTCGGTGACAAGAACGCGAACCCGTGCACGCCGCCGAGCAACGACCCGGCGTCGATGCCGCCCGCCGAGCCGCTCGACGCTCTGGACGGCCGCGACCTGATCACCGGTGGTACCGGGGTGGAGATCGTCGCCGCCGGTGGTGCCGCGGACAACGTGGACGCCAAGTCCGGCAAGGACCGCGTGTGCGGTCAGCTCGGTGACGACGTGCTGGCCGGTGGCAACGACGACGACACCATCTACGGCGGTGGCGGCAAGGACGTTGCTTACGGTGACGCCGGTGTCGACAACGTCTACGGCAACAACGACGACGACACTCTCTACGGTGGCTCTCAGGACGACATCATCGAGGGCAACAACGGTGTCGACCACGCGTTCGGCGGCCCGGACAACGACCGGGTCATCGGTGGCACGCGCAAGGCCGGTGAGCCTGACGTCGGCGACGTCCTCTACGGCGACGCGGGCAACGACATCGTCATCGGCGACAACGGCGTTGACGGCCCGTTCGACCTCGACGGCGCGAACGCTGCCGCTGGTGGTGAGGACTTCGTCTTCGGTGGCGACGGCGACGACCGGGCGTTCGGCGGTCTCGCGCACGACGAGGTGTTCGGTGGCCCGAAGGACGACTACCTGGAGGGCAACAACGCCGCAGACCTCGTGCACGGTGACGGTGACGAGGACCGGATCGTGGGCGGCAGCTCCGAGATCTCTGCCGGTTCCGGACGCCCGGACGCCGGTGACACCCTGTTCGGCGACGCGGGTCACGACCTGATCGCCGGCGACAACGCGGTGCTGTCCCTTGTGGACGGAGTGCAGGCCACGCCGGTCACGCTCGGACGTGGCTTCGCCAAGGCGCACAAGGTCGAGCTGCTCGACCTCGGCTACACGCCCAAGGCCGGCACGTCAGGTGGCGACAAGATCAGCGGTGGCGACGACTCGGACGTGATCTACGGTCAGGGGGACGAGGACACCATCACCGGTGACGGCGCGGACGACTACGCCGAGGGCGGCCCGGCGCGCGACAAGATCGGCGGCAACGACGGCCAGGACGACCTGGTCGGTGGCTCGTCGACCGAGGACTCACCGGGTGTCGGCCAGCCCGACGTCGGTGACGTCATCCACGGCAACGGAGCGCAGGACGTCGTGCTCGGCGACAACGGCCGGCTCGTGCGCGGTGGAACGCTCAACCGGATCACGCTGGAACGCGGCATGACCGGGCGCGCGATCTTCCTCTACGACCTCGGTCTCACCCCGCACGCCGGCTCGTCCGGCCCGGACGAGCTCGACGGTGACGACGGCAACGACGTGATCATCGGCCAGGCCGGACCGGACCGCTTGAAGGGCAACGGTTCCGACGACTACGTCGAAGGTTCGCAGGGCGTCGACTGGATCGAGGGCGACGACGGCGACGACGATCTCGTCGGTGGCAACAGCACCCCGTTGTCCGGGACAGGCGACACGACCGTCGGACAGCTCGACGCGGCCGACGCGATGTTCGGCGGCCGTGGCGACGACGTGGCCATCGGTGACAACGGCGTCGTGCTCAGGCCGGCTGCGGGGGAGACCCCGACCCGCGCCACGGTCAGGCTGTCGTCCGCCGGTGGAAACCCTGCTGCACAACGGATCGTGCAGCGCTACGACTTGCAGTCCGGCCCGGCCGACCGCTTCGGCGACGACCGGATGTCCGGTGGCGCCGGCGTGGACGTGCTGTGGGGCCAGGACGGCGTGGACTTCCTCGCCGGCGACGGCAACGCCGACTACCTCGAGGGCAACGGCGGCGCGGACGTGCTGCGTGGTGACCGCGGGCTCGGCTCCCCGTCGTCCGAGACCACCGTCGTGCCGCTGGCCGATCCCGGCTGGCCTGGAACGCCGAGTGCCGAGCTCGTGGGCGACGCACCCGACGGCCAGGACGACATGATCGGCGGCAGCACCATCCAGGGCTTCCGCGACGGTGGTGACGCGTTCGAGGGCAACGGCGAGGACGACGTCCAGCTCGGTGACAACGGGTCCCTGAAGCGCACTTTGCAGGGCCAGCCGGGGTCGATGACCGAGCAGGTCTACGCCGAGCGCTACAAGTCCGGTGCGGTTCCTTCGAACGCAACGGTCTCGCGTGTGGCCGACATCGGTCCGTCGACTCGCTTCTGCACCACGGCCCAGGCCACGTGTGAGGTGCTTAGCGCGTTCGGCAACGACACGATGTACGGCGACGACGGCAACGACGGTATGTGGGGTCAGGACGGCAACGACACCATGTACGGCCAGAACGGCGACGACGACATGTACGGCGAGCTCGGCGACGACGTGATGTTCGGCGGCGACGGCGAGGACGCGATGCTCGGCGACCGCGGTGGCGTGGTCAACGAGTACATGAACGCCAACGACGTGGCCTCGAAGGGCTTCACGACGAGCTTGAGCTCGGTGCCGCAGGAGTCGTACACGGGCTTCCGCGCGGGTGCTTACGACCGCCGGATCGACCTGCTGCACGACGTCAACGGCGACCAGTTCGCCGGCGGGCCTTCCACGCCTTCGATGCCGCACAACGGCATCGCCGAAGGTGGCAACGACCGCATGCGCGGCGGCCAGGGCAACGACAACATCCACGCCGGCTTCGGCGACGACCTGGTCAACGCCGACAGCGGCGGCGACCAGACGTTCGGCGGCGACGGCGCGGACGTCCTGTGGGGCGGCAAGGGCTGCGACCAGGTGGTCAACGCGGCAACGCCGGACTGTTTGGTGAACGGCACGTTCGACGCCTCCTCGCGCGGCACGAACGACAGGTTCGTCGACCACACCTTCGGCGGCGTCGGCGGCACCTCGCCGGCCTCGCAGCAGGGCATCCTCGGCTCCGACGTCCTCGACTTCAACCCGCGCGGCTCCTACCCGGGCAACTGCGCGCAGGGCCTGTGGCCGCAGACGCTCGGCAGTGGCGCGATCGACCCGTGCCTGTGGTTCGAGATGACCGAGAAGACCAACGACAACCCCGCGGTGCCTTCGACGCTCGCGGACAACCAGCACCACGACGGCACCGACTGGATCTACGGCGGCTGGGACCGCGACGTCCTGCAAGCCGACCGCGCGCAGAACGGCCCGAACCCCGGTGACCGCCTGATCGACTGGAACGGCGCGTACAACCTGTACACGCACTGTCCCGCGTCGTACGGCGGCTTCAACGACATCCGCCAGCACAGCCCGGGCATGCAGACCTTCCTGCAGAAGCTGGCCTGGGGCTCGGGTGCGGGCCAGACCGTGAACGACGCTCTGACCAGCGGCACCTCGGCATTCCGCGAGCTCGCACTGGTCTACCCGTCCGACAACAACCAGCACGGCGTCGGCCCCGCCTATCCCACGACACCGGGTCACTTCGACTCGCCGGTGTCCTGCACGGACTGAGAGGAGCACCCTGGATCGCCGAACCTACTCGTAGTAGGTTCGGCGGCATGACCCCTGACGCCTCCGCGCACATCGACGTCGCCGCCTCGCCGCAGCGAGTGTTCGACCTGGTCAGCGATCTGCGCGGGCTGAGCGGAGTCGCCGAGGAGTACTCGGGAGGCCGGTGGCTGGGTGCCGCCGGCCCTGCCATTGGAGCCCGGTTCCGCGGTCTGAATCGCCGGGGCTGGCGGGTGTGGCCGACGACGTCCACGGTCACCGACTGCTCGGCCTCGCGGTTCGCGTTCGAGGTGAAGTCGCTCGGCATGGCGGTGTCGCGCTGGCAGTACGACATCGAGGAGACGCCCTCGGGCTGCCGGGTCACCGAGTCCACGTGGGACCGTCGACCGTCCTGGTACAAGCCGATCACGGTGCTGGCCACCGGGGTGAAGGACCGCGCCGTGACGAACCAGGCCAACATCGAGGCCACGTTGCAGCGACTCAAAGAGGCCGCCGAGTCGGCGTGAGCCGTTGTCGTCCTGTTTGACAACCGGACAGAAACGCTCACGTCTTCACTCGCACTCCAACAGGCATGAACAGCAGCCACCACGTCCGTGAGCTGCAAACATCGGAGGACCGGAACTAGTTCCGGTCCTCCGAGTCCGTTGTAAACGCTCTCACCAGCGTGGGACGCTGCCCGAACGACGGTTGACACCCTCGTAACGGCCGCGTTCAATGCCCGTCAAATATCCTATAGGATCAGAGATCCGAGGAGTTGGCGTGGCAAAGGTCCAGCGTGCCGAGGCGTTCCAGGTGGACGTCCCCGTCGAGACGTTGCGCACGGACGCGGTCCAGCAGTTCGTCAAGCAGGAGACCGTTTTCGTCGAGATCACGACCGACGACGGCGCCACCGGGCTGGGCTACGCCTACACGATCGGCACGGGCGGCAGCTCGGTCCTCGCTCTCCTGAAGGATCACCTGCTGCCCCGCCTCATCAGCATGGACACGCGTCGGATCGAGCAGGTCTGGCAGGACCTGTTCGCGAGCACGCGGAGCACCACGGTCGGCGCCATCACCTCGCTCGCGCTGGCCGGTGTGGACACCGCGTTGTGGGACCTGCGCTGCATCAGGGCCGGGGAACCGTTGTGGCGCATGGCAGGCGGCCACAAGCAGGAGGTGCCGCTCTACGACACCGAGGGTGGCTGGCTGCACCTGTCGACCGAGGAGCTCGTCAGGGGCGCCAAGGAGACGGCTCAACAGGGCTGGCAGGGCATCAAGATGAAGGTCGGCAAGCCCGACCTGACCGAGGACGTCGAACGGCTCGAAGCGGTGCGGGAAGCCGTTGGCGAGCGGTTCGCGATCATGGTCGACGCCAACCAGTCCATGACTGCGGCGGAGGCCATCAGGCGCGCGGAGGCGTTCAGGAACGTCAACCTGACGTGGCTGGAAGAACCGTTGCCCGCCGATGACGTGAGCGGGCACGTGAAGCTCGCCCGGAAGACCACGATCCCGATCGCGGTGGGGGAGTCGCTGTACTCGGTGGCCCAGTTCCGCGAGTACCTCGAACGCGGTGCCGCCTCGATCATCCAGGTCGACGCGGCGCGGATCGGCGGCATCACGCCGTTTCTCAAGGTCGCGCACACCGCGGAGGCGTTCAACGCCGACGTCTGCCCGCACTTCCTGATGGAGCTGCACGTCAGCCTCGCCGCCGCGCTGCCCAACGGCAAGTACGTGGAACACATCCCACAGCTGCGCGCCATCACCAAGGGCGAGATGACCGTCCACAACGGACACGCGCTCGCGCCTGACACGCCAGGTCTCGGTATCGACTGGGACCGCGATGCGATGGAAGACCTCAGGGTCGCCTGAAATACCCGCCGGAAATCACAAAGGAGTGGTCTTGAGAGCGTTAGGTGTCGTTGCCGGCCTGCTCGCGTCGCTGATCGCGGTCCCTGCGTCAGCCCAAGCACCGGAAGCACAAGCCCAGAAGATCGCCGACAAGCCGTACATGGGCTGGAGCAGCTGGAGCCTGCAGGCGACCAACTACCCCGGCGTGAACCCGGACGGTCCCGCGAGCTTCCTCAACGAGAAGAACGTCCTTCAGCAGACGGACGTTCTCGCGGCGCGGTTCAAGAGCCACGGCTACAACCACGTCAACGTCGACGCGGGCTGGCTCAGTTCGTTCGACGAGTACGGCCGCCCGGTCGCGGACGCCAAGAAGTTCCCGCACGGCATGAAGTGGCTCGGCGACTACGTGCACGGCAAGGGCCTGAAGTACGGCTCGTACCTCGCGGTCGGGCTGGACCTCAAGGCCTACAACGACGGCAAGACGCCGATCTACAACGCTCCTGGCTGCACCACCAAGGACATCGTCTACCCGGACCTGCGCAAGACCAACGGGTGGGAGATGGCCTACAAGATGAACTTCGACAACCCGTGCTCGCAGAAGTACATCGACTCCATCGCGCAGGTCATCGCGGGCTACGGGGTCGACTTCCTCAAGCTCGACGGCGTCGGCCCCGGCAGCTTCAAGGGCGGCGAGCGGTTCGACAACACCAGCGACGTCAAGGCGTGGAACATCGCCCTCAAGAACACCGGCCGGCCGATCGAGTTCCTGATCTCGTGGGCGCTGAGCCACCGCCAGGCCGACGTGTGGAAGGCCAACACCAACGGCTGGCGCGTCGACACCGACGTCGAGTGCTACTGCCCGACGCTCGTCACCTGGAACAACTCGGTGAAACAGCGGTTCAACGACGTCGTGCAGTGGATCGACGACGCCGGGCCCGGCCGCTGGAACAACCTCGACAGCCTCAACGTCGGCGTCGGCGAGATGGACGGCATCACCGAGGCCGAGCGCAAGAGCTACATGACGCTGTGGGCGATCTCGAACTCCCCGCTGTACCTGGGCGACGACCTCACCAAGATCGACGACTACGGCTACCGGCTGCTCACCAACGACGAGGTCATCGGCATCAACCAGGCCGGCGTGCCCGCCCGACCGGTCGACCAGTTCTCCGACCAGCAGGTCTGGTACGCCCGCAACGCCGACGGCAGCTTCACCGTGGCGCTGTTCAACCTCGGCTCCAAGCCCGCCACCGTCACGGCGGACTTCGCGCAGCTCGGCATCAACGGCACCGCCAAGGTCCGCGACGTGTGGGACCGCAAGGACATCGGCCAGGCCAAGAGCTCGTTCAGCGCCGACCTGCCGGTGCACGGCACGAAGCTGCTGAAGATCACCCCGCGCTCCGCCGTCTCACCGGCCGTCGTGCAGGGCACCGGCGCCACGCCGACCAGCGTCTCGCTGAAGTGGCAGGGCAAGACCGGCGTCCGCTACGACGTCTACGCGGGCAGCAAGAAGGTCGCGACGACCACGAACACCAACGCGACCGTCACCGGCCTCACCCCGGCGACCTCCTACGAGTTCACCGTGGTGCAGAACGGGAACCGCTCGAAGCCGATCTCGTACGTCACGCCGAAGGATTCGGTCACCTACGAGGCCGAGAAGGGCAGCACCGGCGGCGGCGCGACCGTCTACGGCTGCGAGTGCTCAGGCGGCAACAAGGTCGGGTTCGTCGGCGGTAGTGGCGTTCTCACGATGCCGACGGTGACCGTGCCGACGGAGGGCACCTACCTGGTCGAGCTGTCCTATGTGGACGCCAGCTCCAGCAGGACCGGCATCGTCACGGTGAACGGCACCAGCTTCAAGCTGCCCGTCGCCGGTGCGAACGACGACAACTGGAGCCTGCCGCAGAAGGTCACTGTCCCGATCTACCTGCTGGCCGGGAACAACACGATTCGCTTCGGCAACCCCGACGACTCCGTGTTCGACATCGACAGCATCCGCATCTAACCCCCAAGAACAGGAGGCGTCGTGGTGGCAACTATGCAAGACTCCAGCGCCCATGTCGTGCGTGGACCTGCCACCACGGCGCCTCCACCCACAGTCCGGCGGCGCAAGGGCCCCGCCTCGCGCCGCAACGACACGTGGGTCGCGTGGCTGCTCGTCGCGCCCGCCCTCCTCGGGTTCGGCGTGTTCTTCGCCTACCCGATGCTGCGCGGCGTCTACCTCAGCTTCACCGAGTTCCACATCCTCACCCCGCCGGTGTTCACCGGGCTGAAGAACATCCAGGAGCTCGTCAACGACGGCAGGTTCTGGCACTCGCTCGGCGTCACGGCGTACTTCGTCGTGCTGTCCACGGTTCTGGGTGTCGGCGTCTCGCTGATCACCGCAGTCGTGCTGCACCGCCTGGGCGTCAACACGACCGTGCGCGGGCTGATGATCCTGCCGTTCCTCATCTCCGGCGTCGTCACGGCGCTGGTGTGGACGTGGATGCTCGACCCGCAGTTGGGCATCGTGAACCAGCTGATCACGTGGGTCACCGGCGAGCCGGTCAAGTTCTTCGGCTCCGACGCCTGGGCCGTGCCGACGCTGGCCGCGCTGAACGTGTGGAAGTCCATGGGCTACAACGCGGTTCTCCTGTTCGCCGGCCTGCAGACGATCCCCGCGTCGATCTACGAGGCGGGGCGGATCGACGGCGCGTCGGAGTGGCAGATGTTCCGTTCGCTCACCCTGCCGTTGCTGCGGCCGATCCTGGTGATGGTCGTGATCCTCAACGTGATCAGCGCGACCCAGGTCTTCGACATCGTCCAGGTCAGCACCAAGGGCGGCCCGGCGGACGCCTCGCTCGTGCTGCAGATGTACATCTACGACAAGGCTTTCGGCCAGTTCGACTTCGGCTACGCCGCCACCATGTCGCTCGCCCTGTTCCTGATGCTCGTCACGGTGACCTTCACGCAGATGCGGATGGCACGTGCGGGCGAGTCGGACACGAACTGAGGAGCTGTAGGTGAATCTCTCCGTGAGACTCGGCCGAGGCGTGGCCTGGGGCCACATCATCGTCGTCCTGCTGGTAACGATCTTCCCGTTCTACTGGATCGTGCGCACCGCGCTGTCCAACAACTTCGCGATGTCCACGGACCCGTCCTCGCTGCTGCCGGTGCACTTCACGTGGGGCCCGTTCAAGCGGGCACTGGGTCTAGCGACGCCCGCCGAAGCCGCTGCCGAGGGTGGTTCGGGTGCCAAGATCGACCTCGCACTGGCTTTGTGGAACTCCATTGTGTACGCGGGGCTTCTGACGCTCTGCACGGTCGTGTTCTCGGCTCTGGCGGCTTACGCGTTCGCCCGGCTGCGGTGGAAGGGCCGGGACGTCGTCTTCGGCATCCTGCTGACCGCGCTCATGGTGCCGTCGGTGTTCACGCTGCTGCCGAACTTCGTGCTGATGAAGGACCTGGGGCTGCTCAACACGTTCGGCGGCATGATCCTGCCGGGCGCGTTCTTCTCCGCCTTCAACATCTTCTTCCTGCGGCAGTTCATGCTCGGGCTCAGCAACGAGGTCGAGGAGGCCGCGATCATCGACGGCGCCGGGCCGTTGCGCGTGTGCTTCCGAATAGTGCTGCCGATGAGCGTCGCGCCGATGGCGACGTTGACGCTGCTGACGTTCATCACCACCTGGAACGACTACTTCTGGCCGTTGCTCGTCACCAACGACGAGTCGGTCCGCCCGCTCACCCTCGCGCTCGCGGTGTTCAAGCAGTCCTCACCGCAGGCGTCGCTGGACTGGGCCGGCCTGATGGCGGCGACGCTGGTCGCGGCGCTGCCGATGCTGCTGCTGTTCGTGGTCTTCGGGCGGCGGCTGGTCAACTCCATCGGCTTCACGGGGATCAAGTGAAACTGCAGTGGCCGTCCGAGGCGGCGGAGTGGACCGAGGCCTTGCCCGTGGGCAACGGACGCCTCGGCGCGATGGTGTTCGGCGGGGCCGGCCGGTCTCGCGTGCAGGTCAACGACGCGACGGTGTGGTCGGGGACCGCGGACGGGCCTTCGAAAGCCCTGGCGGAGGTCCTGGCCGCCGGAGCCGGTCCTGAGCGACTCGTCGAGGTGCGTGAGGCGATCTTCGGCGGCGATTTGCAGCGGGCGACCGACCTGCTGATGTCGTTCGAGGGCCCGTACAGCCAGACCTTCCTGCCGTACGTGGACCTGTGGATCACGCTGCCCGAGGGCGAGTCGCATGGCCGCACCTTGGACCTGAACACGGGTGTGGTCACCGAGCGGCTGACCATCGACGGCGCAGAGGTCGTCCGGAAGGTCTGGGCGTCGGAAACCGCGCTGTGTGTGGAGATCACCGGTGCCGTGCCGCTGGAAGTCGAACTGACGACACCGTTGCGCGAAGTGTCGCGGGACGGGCTCTTCCTCGTGATCGACATCCCGGTCGACTCGGCACCCAGGCACGAACCGCAGGTCGACGCGCCGGTCTACGGCTCCGGCGAGCGCGGAACGGTGACCGCCAAGATCGACGAAGGTGATCGCTGGCTGCTCACGTTGACCAGTTCCACCACGACCGAGTCGCGGTGGACCGGCAAGCGCCGCGGCAACCACATGACGCTGATGGACGCGTGTGACGTGCGGTTCGGCGATCTGCCGGACGTGGTCGACGTGCCGGAGTTGTTGGCCGGTAAGGACGAACAGCTGACCGCCTCGGTGTTGTTCGCGTTCGGGCGCTACCTGCTGGTGTCGTCGTCGCGGCCCGGTGCGCCGCCCGCGAACCTGCAGGGCATCTGGAACGGCGAACTGCGCCCGGCCTGGTCGTCCAACTACACGATCAACATCAACACCCAGATGAACTACTGGGCGGCCGAGGTCACCGGGCTCGCCGAGTGCCACGAACCGTTGCTGGAACTGCTGGAGAAGCTCTCCGCGACGGGCGCCGAGGTGGCTCGGGAGCTGTACGGCGCGCGCGGCTGGGTGGCCCACCACAACACCGACGCGTGGGGCTGGTCGTTGCCGGTCGGCATGGGCAAGGGCGCGGTGTCCTGGGCGCTCTGGCAGATGGGCGGCGCCTGGCTCGTCCAGCACGCCTGGGACCACTACGACTTCGCCCGCACCTGGTCCACTTTGGAGCGTGCGTGGCCGTTGCTGCGCGGCTGTGCCGAGTTCTGCCTCGACTGGCTGGTCGAGGGCCCGGACGGCTACCTCGACACGTGTCCGTCGACCTCGCCGGAGAACTGGTTCCTGGTCGACGGCGAGCCTCAGGCGCTGACGTGGTCGGTGACCATGGACGTGATGCTGATCCGTGCCGTGTTCGAACGGACGCTGGCGCTGGCACTGGCCTCGGGCCGCGTCGATCCGCTGCTCGCGGAGATCACGGCCGCGCTGCCCCGCCTGCGCCCGGTCCCGGTGTTCGGCGACCGGATCGGCGAGTGGGTCTCCGACCTGCCGGAGCAAGATCCGACGCACCGGCACATGTCGCACATGGTGTCCGTCTACCCGCTCGGCCAGATCGTCGCCGGCACTCCGCTCGGCGACGCGGCCATCGCCACGATGGACCGGCGCGGCAACGGCGCGATGGGCTGGTCGTGGGCCTGGAAGATGGCGCTGCGGGCCCGTTTGGGCGACGGCGAGACCGTGCGGTCACTGCTGTCCGAGGCCTCGCAGGCGTTCACCGGCGACCGGCACCGCGACGCGCCGTTCGACGGCTCGGAGTGGGGCGGCCTGCTGCCGAACCTGTTCAGCACGCATCCGCCGTTCCAGATCGACGGCAACTACGGCTTCACCGCGGCACTCGCGGAAGTCGTCGTGCAGAGCCACACGGGCGTGATCGACATCTTGCCCGCGCTGCCTTCGGGCTGGTCACGCGGCTCGGCACGCGGTCTGCGCTGCCGGGGCGGGCTCGCGGTCGACGTCACCTGGGACGACGGCGAGGTCCTCGTGCGGGTGCGGCGGTTGTCCGGTGACGCCTCGGAGGTCGTGCCGGTGAGCATCGGCGGAGAGGTCACCGAGGTCGTCGTGAGTGACGTCGTGGACGTGCGCGGGAGGATTTCGTGCTGACGGACCTGGGCCTGGACGACCTGTGGGACTACCGCAGTTCCTACATCCGGCCGGGCGACTTCGACTCGTTCTGGGACGCGACCCTGGCCGAGGCCCGCTCGCTTCCGATCAAGGTCGAGGCCATCGCGGTCGACACGCCGTTGCAGACCCTCGACGTCTACGACGTGACGTTCTCGGGCTTCGGCGGCGACCGGATCCGCGCCTGGCTGCGCACTCCTCGCGGTGTCTCGGGCCTGCCCGCTGTGGTGCAGTACCACGGCTACGGCAGCAACCGAGGGAGCGCGGTCGAGAACCTGACCTGGGCCAGCGCCGGGTTCGCGCACCTGCAGGTCGAGGTGCGGGACCAGCGCGGCGGCGCCGGGTTCATGACCCGCGGGATCGCCGACCGCGACACCTACTTCTACCGCCGCGTGTTCACCGACGCCGTGCGCGCGGTCGACGCCGCACGAGCGCTGGGTTCGAAGGACGTGGCCGTGATCGGCAACAGCCAGGGCGGCGGAATCGCCCTGGCGGTCGCGGGTCTCGTCCCCGACCTGGCCGCCGTGCACGCGCAGGCACCGTTCCTGTGCGACTTCCGCCGGGCCCTGAACGTCTGCGGCAAGCCGCCCTACACCGAGCTCACGACCTACATCGCGGAGAACCGCCGCTCTGACATCTTCCCGACACTGTCCTATTTCGACGGTGTGGGGTTCGCCGCTCGAGCCGTGGCCCCGGCCTGGTTCTCGATCGGCCTGATGGACGACATCGTGCCGCCGTCCACCGTGTTCGGCGCCTACCACGCCTACGCGGGCCCTCGTCAGATCCAGGTCTGGGAGCACAGCGCCCACGAGGCGGGCGGCTCCGACGACCTCGACATCGCACTCGACGCCTTCCGTTCCCGTCTACTGGAGAAGCCATGAAAATCGCCGCCTTGGCAGCAGTGACAGCGCTCGTGGTCGCGGGCTGCGGGAGTTCCGACTCGGGCTCCGGCAGCAACACCGTGAACTGGTGGACCTGGGACGACAAACAGGCAGTCGCGTATGGCGAGTGCGAGAAGGCGTTCGAGGCCGCCAACCCCGGCACCGACGTGAAGATCACCCGCTACAACGTCGACGACTACTTCACCAAGCTCACCGCCGGTTTCGTCGCGGGCACCGCGCCCGACGCGTTCCAGAACTCCGTGCAGTTCCTCCAGGCTTACGCCGGACAGCACCAGCTCATGCCCCTGGACGACCTCATCGCGAAGTCGTCGGTGGACCTGAAGAAGTACTCGGTCGGCGTCGACACCTGGAAGTTCACCGACGGCAAGCAGTACGCCCTGCCGCTCGACTGGGCCGCCGCCGGCATCTACTACAGCAAGGACGCCCTGACCAAGGCCGGTGTCGCCGAGGCCGACGTCGCCAAGATGACCTGGAACCCCGACGACGGCGGCACCTTCGAGAAGATCGTGGCGCGGCTGACCGTCGACAAGAACGGCAAGCGCGGCGACGAGCCCGGCTTCGACAAGAACGCGATCGCCACCTACGGCGTCGGCGCCATCGCGGGCCGCAGCTTCATCGGCGAGACCACGTGGGCCCCGCTCGTCTCGACGCTGGGCTGGAAGATGGGCGACAAGGACCAGTGGCCCACCAAGTTCAACTACACCGACCCCCGGTTCGTGAAGACGATGAAGTGGGTGACGGCGCTGACCGAGAAGGGCTTCTCCCCGAAGCTGGGCACGTTCACCACGGGCAACCAGTCGACCATCTCCGACATCGACCTGGTCGGCTCCGGCAAGACCGCGATGACCATCGGAGGCTCCTGGTCCGCGCCGTCGTTCGGCAAGATCCCCGGCGTGCCCGTGGGCATCGCGCCGACGCCTCTGGGCCCGAACGGCAAGCGTTCGGTGCTCTCCAACTCCAACGGCAACAACATCTGGGCGGGCACCAGGAACCCGGACCTGACCTGGAAGTGGGTCAGCTACATGGGCAGCGAGGAGTGCCAGACCAAGGCGGGCGCCACCGGTACGTTCTTCCCGTCGATTCCCGCCGCCATGGACAACACCGTCACCTCGATGAAGTCGCAGGGCGTCGACCTCTCGGTCTACAACCAGTACGTGAAGGACGGCGTGCTCTACCCGTCCAGCGCCTACGCCAACGGCTCCGCGGTGCAGTCGGCCGAACAGCCCCTCATGGAGGCCTACTTCGGCGGACAGCGGCAGGATGACGTGTTCGCCGAGATGGAACGCGTCTCTCAGGAGATACTGGCCAAGAACTGAACAGGAGCCCAGGAGTGGTGTTGCGGATACCGACCAGGCGCGTGCTCGCGGATGACGTCTACGAGCAGATCCGCGCGCTGATCATGAGCGACGGCATGAAACCGGGCGCCCGAGTCAACATCGACGAGCTGGCGCGCCAGCTCGAGGTGTCCCCAACGCCGGTCCGGGAGGCCCTGGCCCGCCTCGAGTCAGAAGAGCTGGTCAGCAGGCTCCCGTTGCGCGGCTACCGCGTGACGGACCTGCTGAACCGCAAGCAGGTCGACGACCTGTACGCGCTGCGACTGCTGCTGGAGCCGCCCTCTGCGGCTCTGGCGGCAGGCCGTATGACCCCTGAGAACATCCGGCTCATCGAGGAGGAGCTGGCGACCTGCCCGGCTGCTCCTGCCGATAACGCCTACGACGACTACAAGAACCTGACCGCTCACGACCAACGACTGCACGAGCTCATCCTGCGCATCGCCGGAAACGAGGCCGTGCTCCAGTCGTTCGCCAAGACGCACTGCCACCTGCACCTGTTCCGGCTGAACTTCCAGCAGCCGTTCGGGGTGCAGACCATCACCGAACACCGCGCGATCGTGGACGCGCTGATCGCTCGCGACGAGGTGGCGGCCAGCGCGGCCATGGCCGCTCACCTGGAAGTCGCGCGGTCTCGCTTACTGGACCGGATGTAGCCAGCTGACCAGCGCACGCCATGCCGGGGTCGAGAACGCGAGCACGTCGCCGCCCGCGTTCTTCGAGTCCCTCACCAGTGCGTCGAGGCCAAGCGACACCTCGACGCACTCACCCTCTTCCGTCCCGTTGCTGTAGCTGCTCTTACGCCAGGTGCGGTCCTGCATCATCAGGTTCCTCTCGCGGTGCGCCGACGTACTCCGTCAGCATGCTCCGCGATTGTTCCGCATCCATCGCGACCTGATCCAGACGGTCGAAGAGGAGCCTGGTCCGTGCGATGGCGCCCAGATCCTGCACGAACACGTGCGTCAGATCGGTCTCGCTAAAGGCGACGGGGTGCGCCTTCTCGAATTCCCACAGCACACAGCCCGATGCGGCCAGCGGAGCGTCCGCGGGCACGATCCGGATGGTGTGCGTCTTGTGCAGCATCCGCGCGTACTGGTCCTTCATGATCTGGCTGTTGCCGACCTGCAGCTCCAACGCATGCTCATGGACGTAGAACAAGCAAGTCGGCCGATTGTGCCGCCGCAGGATCGCCTGACGGTCGTTCCGGAACTGGACGAGGTCGGGGATGCGCTCCTCGGTGACCATGCCGGTCATCCGGTAGATGCCGTCGGCGTACTCCGGCGTCTGCACCAAACCCGGCACGGACTGCGGCGAGTAACTCGTGATCATCGTTGCCGTCGACTCAGCCATCGCGACGGTGCGCAGGTTTCCGTTCACCTGGACGATGTACTCGTCGAACGCGTATCGGTAGCGCTGCTTGAACTCTTCGTAGAAGTCGATGTCCTTTCCGCACATCGAGATGTACTGGACCAGGGCGATCTCACTCGCGCGCGCTTTGCCGTGCTCTATGGTGGACACCTTGCTGGGGTCCCAGCCGAGCTTGATGGCGAGCGCGTTGCCGTTCAGCCCGGTGCAGGTCTCGCGCAACCGGCGCAGCTCGTCGCCCAGGTCCCTGCTGTAAGCGGTGGAGGGTATGGAAGTCATGCGTTCGAAGCTAGAGCTTGGCCTCAGTCCACGAACCTGCTCGTTCGGGTGAAAACGTAGCTGGCCCATCAGCGGAGCAGGTAGGCGTTGAGGATGGTCTGCTCCACGGTCTGGCCGTAGCCGGACGCCTTGGCGCGCAAGGAGACCGACTTCGCGTTCTGCGGGTGGGCGAGCAGCACGCGACCACTGCTCATGGGCGTGTGGCGCCACGTGGTGCCGCCGTCGTAGGAGACCTCGACGGACGTGATGCGCACCGAGCCGGTCTGCGACTGGGTCGAGATCGGGACGGCGATCATGCGGCCGGCCGCGGAGAAGCCTTCGTCGTCGAGTTGCGGGGTGTAGCGGATGACGCTCAGCGGCAGGGCGGTCTGGCGCGGTGTTGTGTCGCTGCGGAACGTCCAGACGCCGGACACCTTGGTGCTCAACGAGGTGTCACGGGTAGCCGTGGTCTCGACGCGGTAGTTCGCGGCGCCGGGCTGGACGTCGGCCAGGCACCAGCCCGCCTCCGCCGTCTCGCAGGCCTTGACGTTGTCGCGGTACACCGTGGTGAGCGCGGAGGTGACAGGGCTGTAGCCCTCGTTGCCCGCGTTGTCGCCGAACAGGGGAACCGTGACGCGCATCAGGTCGCCGGTGCGGAACGTGTGCGGGATGTCGCGAGTCTCGGGCAACGCCGGGCCGAACACCGCGTGGTTGAGCTGTTCCACATAGGACCTGCCCGGCTTGTAGTGCCGCAGGGGAGTGACGAGGGAGCTGGCGAATCCGTTCTCGTTGAACAGGTTGAACCTGCGCGACCAGTCACCGCCCTCGCCGCCGTAGTACTCGGTGCGCGGGCCGGTGGCCAGGTTGTCCAGCGAGCCGTAGCCCCAGTCGGCGCGGCCCTCGGGTGACGAGGTGTGGCCGATCGTGGCGTTCTCGCCGGGCTTCAGGGCGGGCATGGCGACCTTGACGGTGGCGAGGTCCTTGCTGGTGATGGTCTTGGTCAGGCCGTTCGGCGCGTGGCCCTTCTGGTACCAGGCGAGGCCGTAGAAGTCGGCGCCGGCGGTCCAGAACGTGGCGGTCTTGCCGGTGACCTCGGGAGAGTCCGGGCCGAGGCTCGCGACGCCGAGATGGTCGATCACGCCACCGACGGAGAAGTTGCCGATGGTGTAGGCGGTGCCGTTGACGACCCGCTCGAAACCGGTCTGCAGCAACGAGAGTTGCGCGGTGACGGGCAGCTTCACCTGGACCGGCCTGGCCTGGCGCGCGTTGAGGTTGATGGTCGTCGCGCCGGTGATGGTCAGGTTCGGGTAGTTGACGACGTCGTGGGTGTAGGCGCCGGACGACGACATGACGCTGCCGTTGAGGATGTAGCGGCCCTTGGCGAGGCGTGCCACGCCCGTCTCGGAGCTGGGCCACACGCGGGCGCCGGTGTCGACGTTGATCAGAAACGCGAACGTCGAGGTGGTCGAGGCGCCGGACCGTTCGGTGCCGGTGATCTTGACGTCGTAGCTCTCGGTCTCCAGGTCGACCACGACGGCGGTGCGCAGTCCACTTGCGACGATCGCGCCGCCCATGACGCCACCGCCCGGCTGCTGGGCGATGTCCGCGGTGACCGTGGCGGTGGCGGAACCACCCGCGGGCACGGTCAGCCGGGCGGGCGAGACGGTGAACAGCGAGCCGTTCGTCTCGGTGGTGAGGCCGAGGGTGACCGGCTCGGAGCCCGCGTTGGAGTAGGTGATCTCCTTGGTGAGCGCCGGTGAGCCGGTGTGCGGCCACTGGTGCGAGCCGAAGCTGAGGCTGGTCGGTGAGGACGTCACGTTCTGCTTGATCAGCTTGGCGACGTCGACGCGGCCGGAGCCCTGCTCGAACGGGGTCAGCTTCGCGGTCGGCGTGGTGCTGCCGGTGAGACGGGCCTTGAGCTCGCTGCCCTTGAGTTCCGGGTGTTGCTGGCGCAGAAGTGCTGCCGCGCCCGCGACGTGCGGGGTGGCCATCGAGGTGCCGTCCAGCGAGGTGTAGCCCTCGACCACCGGCGGGCCGATCCTGCCGTCGGAGTGCAGGGCGGCGACGATGCCCACGCCCGGCGCGGTGAGGTCGGGCTTGAGCGTGCCGGCCTTGGTCGGGCCGCGGCTCGAGAAGTCCGCGATCCGGTTCTCGTGGTCGACAGCGCCGACGGTCAGCGCCGCGTCGGCGGTGCCGGGGGAGCCGATGGTGCTCGCGTTCGGGCCGCTGTTGCCGGCCGCGATCACGAACAGCGTGCCCTTCTCGGCGGACAGCCGGTTGACGGCCTCCTCGAGGGGCTCGATCTCGGGGGTGTCGTAGCCGCCGAGGCTCATGTTGATGATCTGGGCGCCCTGTTCGACCGCCCACTCCATGCCGGCGATGATGCCGCTGTCCTGGCCGGAACCGTTGTCTCCCAGCACCTTCACATCGAGGATGCTCGCGCCCGGTGCGACGCCGTGGTACTTGCCACCGCTCTTCGCGGCGGTGCCTGCGATGATCGACGCGACGTGCGTGCCGTGGCCGTAGTGATCGCCCGCGTCCGGGGAGCTCGTGAAGTTGCGCTCGCCGATCTCGCGGTCCTTCAAGTCCGGGTGGGTGTTGTCGACGCCCGTGTCGAGGACGGCGACCGTGACGCCCTTTCCGGTGAAGCCCGCCTCGTACGCCGCGGGGGCGTTGATCTGGACGACGCTGCGGTCGAGGTTCGCCTTGCGCTTGGCGTCGAGCCAGATCTTCCGCGCGCCGGAGGTCGACAGGCCGCCCAGCAGTGGCGTCTTGGCGGCGTCGAAGGCCACGCCGTTGATGCTGTGCAGTTGGAGGCCGGACTGCGCGCTGAGGATGCCCGCGGGGTAGGTGACGATCACTGGCAGGGCGCCGCCGTACGTGGCGAGCTCGGTGACGTCGAACAGGCGCTCGTCGAGACGGCCGTCCGCGATCATCGGCACGGCGTCGTGCGGCACCACGTACTCGTGGCCCTGGGCGGTGTAGGTGGTGAACAGGACGTGCTCGCGGCCCGGCGCCGGTTTGACGGCGCGCTGGCCGGTGAGCACCTGGTCGCCCGTGATGAGGGTGACGGTGGGCGCGTTCTCCGCTCGTGGGGGAGAGGCATGTGCCTGTCCGGTGGTGAGCAGGGCACCGGCCAGGACGACGACTCCGAGTAGACGCACCCGATCCTCCGTGGGGTCTGTGAGAGCGTTCTCACGGACCGTAGTGAGATGATCACCAGGTGGCAAGGTCTAAACCAATTTCCGGTACCGGGCGTCTCAGCACGTGCGTTCGGGACCAGCGCATTAACCTGTGCGCCATGACAGGCCTGCGCGAACGCAAGAAAGCGGCGACCAAGGCGGCACTGGGGGAAGCCGCGTGGAGCCTGTGCGTCGAGCGCGGCTACGACGGGGTGACGGTCGAGCAGGTCGCGCGGGCCGCCGGGGTGTCACTGCGGACGTTCTTCAACTACTTCCCCTCGAAAGAGGAAGCGGTCATGGCCGGCGACCGGCAGACGGCCGAGACGTTCGTGCGGGCCTTCGCGGCCCGGCCGCCGGACGAGCCGGTGCTGGTCGCGTTGCGCGGGGCGTTGAAGTCGATCTACCCGCAGTACGTCGACCTGGAGCGCCTTCGTCAGTCGCGCGAGCTGCGACGGCACCCGGCGCTGCTGCCGCACGTGTTCGCCGCCTACTCCGCCCGTGAGCAGGAGCTGACCGCGGTGATCGCGGACCGGTGCGGGCTCGACGCCTCGGTGGACCCGTACCCGGCGGTCGCGGCCTCCACGATCCTGGCGACGTTGCGCGCGGTCGTGCAGTGGTGGCTGGACACGCCGTCCGCGTCCGAGAAGTACACGGCGGCCGAGCTGGTCGGGAAGATGATCGACCAGCTCGGCGCCGGTTTCACCAGGTAACTGGCAGCGAGTGCACGCCGTAGATCGACATGTCGGTGCGCAACGGCACTTCGTCCGCGGGCACGGCCAGCTTCAGGGTGGGCAGCCTGCGCAGCAGCTCGGCGAAGGCCACCGTCATCTCGACGCGGGCCAGCTGCTGACCGAGGCACTGGTGGATGCCGTGCCCGAACGCCACGTGGTGCCCGCGCGGACGGTCGACGCGCAGCTCGTGCGGCTCCGAGTACTGGCTCTCGTCGCGGTTGACCGCCGGCACCGACACCACGACGGTCTCGCCCTCGCGGATGGTGGTGCCGCCGATCTCGACGTCCGCCTTCGCGTGCCGCGAGACGCCCATGGAGATGATCGACAGGTAGCGCAGCAGCTCCTCGACCGCGTTCTCGGTCAGCTCGGGGTGCTCGCGGAGCTTCGTGAACTCCTCCGGGTGCTCGAGCAGCGCGAACGTGCCGAGCGCGAGCATGTTCGCCGTCGTCTCGTGGCCCGCGATGAGCAGCAGGTTCGCGATGCCCGCGAGCTCCAGCTCGTTCAGGTCGGTGTCGCGGACCAGGCCGGACAGCAGGTCGTCGCCAGGATCGCGCTGCTTGTCCCGCACGAGTCCCAGCATGAACATCCGCAGCGCGGTGCCCACCTCGATCTGCTCGTCGATCGTCGTCTTGAGGCTGAGCAGCTTGGCGGTGCGCTGCTGGAACTCCTCGCGGTCGCCGTAGTCGACGCCCAGCAGCTCGCAGATGACCAGTGACGGCACCGGCAACGCGAAGTCGCGCACCAAGTCCGCCGGCGGGCCTTTCTCGATCATCGCGTCGAGCTGGGCGGTGACGATCTCGTGGATGCGCGGCGTCAGGTCCCGCATCCGCCGCACGGTGAACTGGCCGGTCAGCAGCCTGCGGTAGCGGGTGTGCTCGGGCGCGTCCATGAAGATGAACGACCCGGCCTGCCGCTCCGGCGGGAACATCTTCGCGTGCAGCTCGGGCGAGATGAGCCTGCGCGCCCGCGGGCTGTTGATCCGGTCCGAGCTCATCCGCGGGTCGGAGAGCACCGCCCGCGCCTCGTCGTGCCCGGTGACGAGCCAGACGGACTCGCCGTTGTGGTCGATGCGGTGAATCCGCCCCTGCCCGCTCAACTCGGTCAGCCCGCCGGCCGGGTCGAACGGGCACTCGCCGCGCTTCGTGAGCTCGGCGGGCAGTGGCGGACGGATGAGCTCCTGAGCGCTGCGCTGCCGCTCTGCCGTGGTCATGGTGGCCTTCTCCCTGTCTGACCCGGTGTGACCGGGTCGTGGCTCGGGGTCACCTCCACGCTACCGAAACTTGCGCGTTGTGCAAGATTTTTAGGTGGGCTTTAGATCGCGAACACCTGGGACCGTGGGCGCATGAGGGTCGTCAGGCCGCGAACGCCCTGGGGTCGTCAGACCGCGAACACCTGGGAGTCGTCCGCGAACGCCTTGAACTCCAGCGCGTTGCCGGCCGGGTCCAGCAGGAACATCGTCCACTGCTCGCCTGGTTCACCCTTGAACCGCACGTACGGCTCGATGACGAACTTCGTGCCCGCCTCCTGGAGCTTTCCGGCCAGCTTCTCGAACTCGCCGACGGTCAGGACCAGGCCGAAGTGGGGGACCGGCACGTCGTGGCCGTCGACGGGGTTGTGGACCCGATCGGCCTTCTGTGCCGACTCCTGGGGCGCCAGGTGCGTGACGAACTGGTGGCCGTGCAGGTTCCAGTCGATCCACGTGTCGGAGCTGCGGCCCTGTTCGAGGCCGAGCGTCTCGCCGTAGAAGCGGCGGGCGGCGTCGAGGTCGTCGACCGGCATGGCGAGGTGGAAGCGAGGGATGTTAGGCATGTAGGAATGTTAACATTGCGACAAGCTGAGGCAGCTGCGTCTTGTGTCCTTGTTAACAATGCGCTTGTTAACATTGCGTCATGACGAAGATGGGGCCTGCCCGCCGCCGGGGTCTGAGCACTGAGGTGGCCGACGCGATCCGCGAGGCGATCTTCGACGGCCGGTACGCGCCGGGAGAGGCACTGCGCGAGGTGGAGCTGTCGGAGGCTCTGGAGGTCAGTCGAGGCCCGGTTCGCGAGGCGCTGCAGAAGCTCGAACGCGAGGGCATCGTCCACACCGAGTGGCACCGGGGCGCGACGGTGACGGCGTTGTCAGCGCAGGACGTGGCCGAGCTCGACAGCCTGCGCGGTGCCCTGGAGGTCCTGGCCGTGCGCCAGGTGGTGGACCAGGCGACGGACGCGGACCTGTCGTCGATCGAGAAGATCGCCGCCTCGATGGACCGCGCCGAGACGCCGCACGAGATGGTGCGCTGCGACATCGCGTTCCACGACGCCGTGTACGCCGCCGCGCACCACTCACGGCTGCTTCAGGCGTGGGAGGCGATCCGGTCGCAGGTGCACCTGTTCCTGATCACGCGCGTCAACGTCAGCACCGACGGCTACCTGGAACAGATCCGCCACGAGCACCGCGACCTGGTGGCGGCGCTGCGACTGGCCAATGTGGACGGTGCGCTGAAGTTGTTCGCGGAACACCGCAAGCACGCGTTCGACGTGCTGACCTCGAACTGAACCACCCCGGGCCGCACGATGCGGTCGGCGGCCGACAGATGGTTGCGCACGGTCCCGGCGGACAGCGATGTGCGGGACGCGATCTCCGTGACCGGTGTGCCGAACTCGGTCAGCCGCAACACCTCGAGCTCGCGCTGGGTCAGTGGGCACGAGGCCGCCGACCCAGCGCGGAAGTCCACAACGGGCACCCCGAACCGCTCGGCGGTCGCAACCTCAAAGCCACCCGTGTTCGTGCGCCAACTGGAAGGCCTCGGCCCGGTGAGCCACCCCCAGCTTGGCCACGGCGGCCGACAGGTGGTTGCGCACGGTCCCAGCGGACAGCGATGTGCGGGAGGCGATCTCGGCGACCGGTGTGCCGAACTCGGTCAGCCGCAACACTTCGAGCTCGCGCTGGGTCAGCGGGCACGGGGGAGCGGCCAGCGCGTCGGCGGCCAGTGCGGGGTCGACCCAGCGCGAACCGCCGTGCACGCGGCGGATCACGTCGGCCAGCGTGCCGCCGGGAGATCCCTTGGGCAGGAAGCCCTTCGCGCCCGCGTGCAGCGCCTGCTGCAGGTGTGGTGGACGGCCACGACCGGTCAGGATCACGACCGCGCACGACGGCAGCACGCGCGCCAGCTCCTCGGTCACCTCCAGGCCGTCCAGCTCGGGCATCTGCAGGTCCACGACGGCCACGTCCGGGCGGTGGGCCCGCGCGGCCTCGACGGCGGCTCGGCCGTCTCCGGCTCGTGCCACCACCTCGAGGTCCGGTTCCAGGTCGAGCAGTGCCGCGAGTGCGTCGCGGATGAGCTCCTCGTCGTCGGCCAGCAGAACTCTGATCACGCGGGCACCACGACCTCCAGGGTGAACACGTCGGCGGAGCGCTCGACGGTCACCTGGCCGCCGACCGCTGCCAGTCGTTCGCTCATGCCCCGGATGCCGTTGCCCTCGCCGGACGGCTTCTCGTTGCCGTCGTTCGTGACGGTCATCCGCACCTCCCCGTCCTCGCGCTTGATGTCGATCATGCACCACGTCGCGTGGCTGTGACGCAGGACGTTGGTGCACGCCTCCCGCAACGCCAGCGCGAGCTGGGTGGCGCCCTCGCCCTCGACGGGGACGTCCGAAACGGTGCAGCGGATGCCGGCCTCCTGGAGCACGTTCCGCACCGCTTCGAGCTGCTCGGGGAAGTCGACCGAGCGGTAGCCGTGCACGGCGTCCCGGATCTCCTCCAGCGCCGAGGACGCGAGCCGCTGGGCCTCGAACGCCTCCGAAGCCGCCTGTTCGGGATCCGACGACACCAGCCGCCCGGCCAGTTCGGCCTTCAGCGCGATCACGGTGAGCCGGTGCCCGAGCAGGTCGTGGACGTCACGGGCGAACCGCAGCCGTTCCTCGCTGACCGCCAGCTCCGCCCGTGCCTCGCGCCCGGCCCGTGCCTGCGCCAGCAGTCCGGCGAACCACATCGGCAGCCCGGCCATCGCGACGATCGTCAGTCCCACCGCGGCCGCGATCATCTGGTACGTCGTGTGGTCACGGGTCACGAAGAACCCGACCAGCCCCGACAGCACCACCGCGCCGAGAGCGGCCATCCACCGCCAGACGCCACTGAGCAGCAGCGGGGCGAACCCGGCCGCGCCGCCGCCGATCCACGCCCACGTCGACAGCTCGTCCGGCCCGACCGGTGCCACCAGCGGGATCGACACGAGGGTCGCGGCCACGAGCACCCACAGCTTGGCCTCCCGCAGCGCCACCGCGTACGCCACGGCCACGATCAGCAGGCCCAGTACCCCGAGCCAGCGGGTGGCGGACGGCTCGCGCAGCACCGACATCAGCGGCACGGCGAGCGTGGCCACCCACAGCAGGTGCAGGGTGCCGCGCAGCGCGGTGTGCGGAAGATCGTTCATCGCCATCAGCCTAGAACCACTTCAGCAGGATCGTGACGGCGATGACCAGGTCGAACACACCGCAGAACTCCGACCACCACCGCGGCACGACAGCGTTGCGGAGGTGGTGCACGAGATCCCACACGGCGTGTGCGCCCCACCCGAGCGCGATCATCAGGACTCCGGCGCGAGGCGACGCCATGATCACCACGACGGCCAGCGCCGCGTACAGGCTGAACACCGCGAGCTGCACCCGCGGCGCCCGCCAGCCCCACAGGAGATAGGCCGCCTGGCACAGCAGGAGCGTCCAAACGGGAGGCACCAGCGGTGCTTCCCAGAAGTCGAACGACACCACCAGTGCGAGCACCATCGGCCAGCGATCGACCAAGGTCCGCACCAGTGTTGTTCCGGCTGCGGACGGCGTCTGCGAAGTTGTCATGCATCGAGAGTCGAAGAAACTCTCCGCAGAACCCATCCGTGCCGTGTCACGACATTTCTGTGCGAAACGCACAGACGAACTATGCGCTGACTTCGGCCCAGACCGTCTTGCCGCCCACCATCTCCCGCGTGCCCCAGCACCGGGACAGCGCGGCGATCAGCATCAGCCCCCGGCCTCGTGAACTTCCGAGCCGTGACTCACCCAGATGCGGAAGGTCCGCCGGTGTGTGGTCTTCGACCTCGACCCGTATGACGTCATCGTGCCGTCGCACCCGCAAGACCCGTGGACCGATCGCGTGTTCGTAGGCGTTGCTGGCCAGTTCTGTGCACACGAGCAGCACGTCGAGCCTGACGTCGTCAGGTAGGTCTCTCACCAGCGTGCCGACCCACGCCCGCATGGCCGCGAGATCAGGCTGATCCTCCGGCAGGGTGTGCTGTGTCCTCACTGAGGCGCTGAGCACCTCTGGAGTGTCCATCTGGATCCCCACCTCGTTCGGGTTCAAGCCCTCCTGGCTGCTCAAGATGGCCGTCAGGGTGCGAATTACCACCCAACGTGCTACCCCAAACGTGTGGATGGGTACGGCTTCAACCTCGCGCTGGTCGCGGTCCTGGTGTTGGTCAACGCGGCTTTCGCGGGCAGCGAGATGGCTTTGGTGTCGTTGCGCGAGGGTCAGCTGCGTTCGCTGGAACGCGACGGGCACCGCACGCTCGTCCGCCTCGCACGTGATCCGAACAGGTTTTTCGCGACGATCCAGATCGGCATCACGCTGTCCGGGTTCCTCGCTTCGGCCACCGCGGCGGTCTCGCTGGCGCAGCCGCTCGTACCGCTGTTCGGGTTTCTCGACGGTGCCGCCGACGGGGTCGCGATCGCGCTGGTGACGATAGTTCTCACGTTTTTCACGCTGGTGTTCGGGGAACTGGCGCCGAAGCGGCTGGCGATGCAGTACGCGGTGCACTGGGCGAAGATCATCGCGCGTCCGCTCGACCTCCTGTCCACCGTGTCCAGGCCGGCGGTGTGGTTGCTCAGCAAGTCGACCGACCTCGTGGTGCGGATCTTCGGCGGCGACCCGGACGTCGACGAAGAACAGATGTCGCCGGAGGAGCTGCGTGATCTCGTTGAGGTGCAACAGCATCTGAACCCGGAACAGCGCACGATCATGACCGGCGCGCTGGAGATCCACGAACGACGGTTGCGCGAGGTCCTGGTGCCGCGGATGTCGGTCACAGTGCTGGAGGAAGGTTTGACCATCCCCGCCGCGCGGGAAATCCTGGCGAGGTCCGGACATTCGCGGGCGCCGGTGACGAAGGACGGTCACCTCGACGACGTGGTCGGGGTGGTGCACCTGCGGGACCTGCTCGACGATGAGCGGCGGTTGTCCGAAGTCGGTCGCGCGCCGATGTTCCTGCCGGACTCGCTGCGCGTGACGGACGCGTTGCGGCGCATGAAAGCCGAGCGCGAGCAGTTGGCGCTGGTGGTCGACGAGCACGGCGCCGTCGACGGCATCGTGACGCTGGAGGACCTGCTCGAGGAGGTCGTCGGTGAGATCTACGACGAGACCGACTCGGACGTGGTGGCCATCAAGGCCGAGGCCGACGGGTCGATCGAGCTGCCGGGCACGTTCCCGGTGCACGACCTGGTGGACGTGGGCGTCGAGCTGACGGGACCGCCTGGGTCGTACGCGACGATCGCCGGTCTGGTGCTGGTGCTGCTCGGCCGCATCCCGGAAGAACCTGGTGACGTGGTCGAGGTGTCCGGCTGGGAGATCGAGGTCCTGGCGGTGGAGCACCACGCGATCACGCAGGTGAGGCTGAGGTCTCAGGCGAAGTCGCGGATGAATGAGGCTGACGTCACAGGCGAAACCGCGGAATGAAATGGACCACTGAACCGTTACACCACGTGCAGCTAGTTCCAGCTGCCACTCCTGCCAACGGAAACGGGGGGATTTGTCATGCCTGCAGATCTGAAGAACCGCGCGTCCGGGCAGAAGGACGCCGACTCGGTCGGCCAGTACCTGCGCGACGTCGGGCGCACACCGCTGCTCACGGCGTCCGAGGAGGTCGACCTGGCCAAGCGCATCGAGGCCGGTGTCTACGCCGCGCACCTCCTGCAGATCGGCGACACCACCCGTGATCGCCGCTCGCTGCGGAGGATCGCGGCTCAGGGCGAGCGCGCCAAGGACCACATGATCCGCGCGAACCTGCGTCTGGTCGTGTCGGTCGCGAAGAAGCACTCCTTCCGCGGCCTGCCGTTCGGCGACGTGGTCCAGGAAGGCAACCTCGGCCTGATCCGCGCGGTCGAGAAGTTCGACTACGCCAAGGGCTACAAGTTCTCCACCTACGCGATGTGGTGGATCCGTCAGGCGATCGAACGCGGTCTGGCCGAACAGACCCGCACGGTCCGTCTGCCGGTGCACGTCGTCGAAGAGGTCAACAAGCTCAAGAAGATCGGGCAGAAGCTCTCGGCCGCACTGGGCCGCGAGGCGACGATCGAGGAGATCGCCGCCGAGGCCAAGTGTTCGCCGACGCGCGTGCAGGATCTTCGCGACGCCGCCCGCACCTGCGTCTCGCTGGAGACGCCGGTCGGTGACGACGGCGGTTCGGTGCTGGGCGACCTGATCCAGGACTCGGACGGCGTGTCGGCGCCGGACATGGTGGAGCAGCAGGAGTTCACCGACGGCGTCCGGTCGTTGCTGGACGTGCTGCCCGAGCGGCAGGGCCGGATCATGCGCCTGCGCTTCGGACTGGAGGACGGGCGTGAGCGCACGCTCCAGGAGGTCGCGGAGGAGCTCGGCCTGACCCGTGAGCGGATCCGTCAGCTCGAGAAGCAGTCGCTGGCCGTGCTGAAGCAGTCTGGCCGGCCGGACGAGCTTTTCGCGCTCGCGGGCTGAGGACCGTACGAAAGTCGCTTGTACTCATCGTTGTCGCAACTAAAGACTCATCACGTCCGATAACGGACTAACGCTGTTTCGCAACCGCGTGTGAACGCACCTGCATGGGCCGTCGAGGGCCGGCCCGCGTTCGCGCGCGGTTCCCTGCGATCAAGGAGCAGTGATGAGACAACGCACCCTGCGCACGCTCGGTGTGGCGGCGATTGCCGCCGTCGGCACGGTGATAGCGCTCCCACAGGCCGCGGTTGCGCAGCCGGAGGGACCGATCGTCGCGGAAAGCGCGCCGAACGCCGTCCAGGACAGCTACATCGTGGTCCTGAAGGACACCATGACCCGCTCGGAGGTCGGCGGCCGCGCCGGTGACCTGTCGGGACGGTACGGCGCCAAGATCGGGTTCACCTACCGCGCCGCGTTCAAGGGTTTCTCCGCCACGATGTCGGCCAAGCAGGCCAAGCGCCTCGCCGCAGACCCGGCCGTGGCCTACGTGGAGCAGGACCGGACCGTCCAGGTCCTGGCCGACCAGCCCAACCCGCCGTCGTGGGGGCTGGACCGCGTCGACCAGGCAAATCTGCCGCTGGACAACAAGTACAGCTACAGCACGGACGCGTCGAACGTCACCGCGTACGTGATCGACACCGGCATCAACTACAGCCACACGGACTTCGGCGGGCGCGCGACGTTCGGGTTCGACGCGTTCACCGACGGCCAGAACGGCAAGGACTGCATGGGTCACGGCACCCACGTGTCCGGAACCGTTGGCGGCGCGACGTTCGGCGTGGCGAAGAACGTGAAGCTCAAGGCGGTCCGCGTGCTCAACTGCGCCGGTGGCGGCTCTGTCGCCACCGAGGCGGCGGGTGTGGACTGGGTGACCGCGAACGCCGTCCTGCCGGCGGTCGCGAACATGAGCCTCTACACCGGCACCAGGAACGAGCCGAGCCGCGTGCTGGACGACGCCGTGCGCGCGTCGATCCGCGGTGGTGTCACGTACGTCGTGGCAGCGGGCAACTTCAACGACGACTCGTGCCAGTACTCGCCGCAGCGCGTCACCGAGACGATCAACGTGATGGCGACCGCTCGCACCGACGCCCGCGCGTCGTTCTCCTCGTTCGGCACGTGCAGCGACCTGTTCGCTCCCGGACAGGACATCATTTCCGCGTCCTACAACAACAACACCGGCTCGGCCACGATGAGCGGCACGTCGATGGCGTCCCCGCACGTTGCGGGCGCGGCGGCGTTGTACCTGGCGGACAACCCCTCCAAGACGCCGGCCGAGGTGCAGGCCGCGATCGTGGCGGCCGCGACGCCGAACAAGGTGACCAACCCCGGTGCCAACTCGGCGAACCTGTTGCTGCGCACCAACTCCGGTGGTGTTCCGGGCGTCTCCGTGACCAACCCCGGCGCGCAGACCACGGCGCTGAACGGGTCGGTCAGCCTGCAGCTGTCGGCCTCTGGCGGCACCGCGCCGTACACGTGGTCGATGACCGGGTTGCCGACCGGTCTGTCGATCAGTTCGTCCGGACTGATCACCGGCACGGCTTCCGTTGCGGGCACTTACAACGTGACCGCGACGGCGACCGCGACCGCCGGTGGTTCGGGCAGCGCAACGTTCACGTGGACGGTCGGCGCGGCCTCGTGCGGCACGCAGACCAACGGCACCGACGTGGCGATCCCGGACAACTCGACCGTGTCGTCGTCGATCACGGTGGCGGGCTGCAGCGGCAACGCTTCGGCGTCCAGCAAGGTCGAGGTGCACATCAAGCACACCTACCGCGGTGACCTGGTCGTGGACCTGATCGCGCCGGACGGGTCGTCGTACTCGCTGAGCAACCGCTCGGGTGGCAGCGCGGACGACATCGACCAGACCTTCACCGTCGACCTGTCCTCCGAAGCCCGCAACGGGACGTGGAAGCTGCAGGTCAGGGACGCGGCGACGGCGGACGTCGGCACGATCGACACCTGGAGCCTGACCCTGTGAGGTAGGCGGCGATCACCCCCGCGCCGAAGGTGACCGGCTGCGCCCCGACGACCGTGTCGGGGCGCAGCGTCGCCGGCTTCGGTGGTTCGGGGCGGCCGGTCCTGAGCGCGGTGGAAGGATGGCCGGGTGAACGTTCCGGCCGTCCTGCGCACCCTCGCCCGGTTGAGTGCGGCCGAGCAGCCGCAGAAGGTCCAGCTCGACCTCTCGAAGGCGGCGGGACTGCTGTGGTTCGGCGACCACGAACCGTCGTGGCGGGCGATAACGGCGACCCAGAACGAGCAGGAGTGGACGCCGATCACCTGGACCGTGCCGAAGCAGGCACGTGACCAGGTGCAGCACCTCGCCGCGTTCGACGCGCTGCACCAGGAGGACCGGCTTCTGCGGCTGGGCTGGGCGTTCCTGGTCGGTCCCACGGAGATCGGCGGTCAGCGGCGGCGGGTGTGCCTGCCGTTGATATCACGGCCGGTGCGCCTGCACCACGGGATGGGGTCGACCTACGCGTTCCACGTCGCCGGTGACGTCGCCGTGTTCGCGTTGATCGACGACTGGGCGAAGACCGCGGAACGGGAGGCGGCGCTCGGGCCGACCGAGAAGTGGATCACCGAGACGCTGAAGGTGGCGGGGTTCGAGAACGTGCCGATCGTGCGCGACGACCCGAACACGCTGATCCACGGCCGGGAACTGGTCGTCGCGATGGGGGCCGGGCTGCACGCCGGCGAGCCCGTCGTGACCACCGAGCAGGGGTCGGCGCTGTACCAGTGGGCGACGGCGACCGGGGTCGAGGACACGGCGCTCGCCGCGTTGTACTCCTCGGATCAGGGCGTGATCGGCCACGACGAGCCGATCAGTTCCGTGTTGCCGTTGAGCCCCAGCCAGCAGCGCGCGGTCGAGAACGCCCGCCGTGCACGGATCACCGTCGTCGGAGGGCCGCCGGGAGCGGGCAAGACACACACCCTCGCCGCGTTGGCGCTGGACGCTGTCGCGGCCGGACGGTCGGTGTTGCTCGCGAGCCGTACCCGCAACGCCGCCGATGTGCTCGGTGCGGCGTTGCGTCGCGCGGGCGGGCCGGTTCCGGCGCTGTTCGGTGACTCGGAGCTGCGTCAGGGGATGGCACGGGAGCTGTCGGACGGCCTGTCCGCCACGAGCGATCCCGCGCAGCTCAAGGAACTCGACCGGGCCCGGCGCGCGGACGTCGCGGCCGTCGCGCGGGTCGAACGCACGGTCGGCGCCGCCTTGAACGACGAGGTGCTGGCGGCGGAGGCGCGGCGGCATCAGGCGTTGATGGCCGGGCACCGGACGGTGGCTCCGCGGGCGTTCGACGCCGGCGTTGATTTCGATGCACTGCATGGGCTTTTGCGGCCGCGCACGGGATTTCTGAGCGGACTGCGGACCGGGTGGGCGCTGTCGAGAGCGCGACGCCTCGCCGGAGCCGGTGAAGCATCGGCCGAGGACCTCACGGCCGCTGTGGCGGCGGCCGAGCAGACAGCCGCCCTGGTACGGCTCGGCGCCGGTGGCGGGACGACGTTCGGCGAGCTGCGGCCGTTGCTGTCCGAACAGGACAGTGAGTCTCGTGCCGCGACCGCCGCGTGGCTCAAGGAGTTCGCGGTCAGCCGTCGCGGATCGGGCGCGCGCCGGGCGGTGGCGGCGCTGGCGAAGGCGTTGCGGTCAGGACGAGCGGCGCGCCGGCGTGGGCTGGCCGAGATCGACAGCGCGGATCTCGTGGCGGCACTGCCGTTGTGGGTCGGCACGCTGTCCGACGTGGAGGACATCCTGCCGCCCGTACCGGGCATGTTCGACCTGGTGATCATCGACGAGGCGAGCCACGTCGACCAGCCGCTCGCCGCACCGGCGTTGCTGCGCGGTCGTTGCGCGGTGATCGGAGGCGATCCCCGGCAGTTGCGGCACGTGTCGTTCGTGAGCGACCAGGCCGTGCAGGCGGCGGTCGACGCCGAGGGCACCCAGGACCTGCGCGACCGCCTCGACGTGCCGAAGGTGAGCCTGTTCGACGCGGCCGCCGCGACCGCGGGCGTGCACTGGCTCGACGAGCACCACCGGTGCGCGCCGCACCTGATCGGGTTCGCGGCCTCGAAGTTCTACGAAGGCAAGATCGCGCTGCTGACCACGCACCCGGCGGTCGCGGACGTCGACTGCATCGACACCGAACGCGTTGCGGGCGAGCGGAACTCCAAGGGCGTCAACCAGACCGAGGTCGACGCGGTGCTCGCCCACGTGCGCAAGCGGATCGCGGCGGGCGTGCGGTCGATCGGAGTGGTGACGCCGTTCCGCGCGCAGGCCGACGCGCTGGAGGAAGCGCTGCTCGGCGAGCTGACGCTGGACGAGATCACCACGGGTGGCGTGCGCGTCGGCACGGTGCACGGCGTGCAGGGCAGCGAGTTCGACGAGGTCGTGATCAGCCTCGCGGCCGACGAGAAGCCCGGCGCGTGGCGGTTCGTCAACGACCCCAACCTGCTTGCGGTGCTGACCACCCGTGCGCGCGGCAAGGTGTACGTGATCACGTCGGCCGCCGAGCCGCCCGGTCTGGCCGGCGAGTACCTGCGGTACGCGGACGTGCAGCCCACGGAGACCGCCGGGGTCGAGCCGGCGGATGCCTGGACGGCGCGGCTGGCCGAGGAGCTCAGGGCCGCGGGGCTGACCGTGCGGACGGGATATCCGGTGGGGCAGTGGCGAATCGACCTCGTGGTGGGGGAGAGGGAGAACGCGGTGGCGGTCGAGACGCGTCCGCATCCGGAAGGGGCGCAGGGACATCTCGCTCGCTGGCGTGCGCTCACCCACGCGGGGTGGCAGGTGCACGACGCGTTCGGCAGCCGGTTCGATCACGATCCCGCGCGGGCGGCGGTGGAACTGGCGCAGGAGCTGGCGCCGCGCTGACCGGTCACACAGCGGACCATCCGTTGTCGACAGGCAGTACGACGCCGTTGATGTTGGCGGCGGCGTCCGAGGCGAGGAAGACGATGGCGGCGGCCTGCTCGTCGGCCTCGGAGATGCGGCCGACGTTCTGCATGTACCCGGAGAGCACCCGCGGACCGTGCCCGGCCGGGTCCGCGGTCACGGCGATGCCGGTCCTGGTGCCGCCGGGCGCGATGGCGTTGGCGCGGATGCCGGAGTCGCGGTACATGACCGCGACCGACCGGGTGAGGCCGACGAGACCGTGCTTGGAGGCGGTGTAGGCGGCACCGGCGGCACTGCCGCGCAGGCCGGCCTCCGACGCGGTGTTGACGATCGCGCCCTTGCCCTTGGCGAGCATGTGCGGCAGCGCGGCGCGGGTGAGCAGGAACGGCGCGGTGAGGTTGACCCGGATGACGCGTTCCCACTCGGCGTCGGACACGTCGGCCGCGGCGGTCATCGTGTCCATGATCCCGGCGTTGTTCACCAGGACGTCCAGGCCTCCGAACGTGTTCACCGCGGTCGCGACCACCTCGTCGGCCACTGCCTGGTCGCTGAGGTCGCCGGTTGCGGCTTTCGCGGTGCCGCCACTCGCCTCGATCTCCGCGACGACCGCGTTGGCGGCGTCGGTGTTGATGTCGGCGACCACGACGTTCGCCCCCTGTTCGGCGAAGCGCAGTGCCGCCGCCCGTCCGATGCCCGAGCCGCCGCCGGTGACGATGACGCTGCTTCCCGCGAGTCCACTCATTGATGCCTCCAGCTGCGAGTACTTTTTGTCATTGTGCGACATCTTGGCACCGTATGACAAGAAAGGGTATCGTCGGGGCATGCCGATCGGACGTCCGTCACTCACGGAGCGGCGCAAGGCCGAGACCCGCCTCGACGTCGCACGCGCGGCTGTCGGCCTGTTCGTCACCAAGGGGGTGGCCGCGACCTCGGCCGAGGAGATCGCCGCAGCGGCCGGTATCTCGTCGCGCACGCTGTGGCGGTACTTCCCGACCAAGGACAGCTGCGTGATGCCGTTGCTGACCGGCGGGATCGAGATCGCCGCGGACTGGCTGCGGTCGTGGCGCGACGACCAGGGCATGCCGGAGCTGATCGAGGTCATGCGGCAGCCCGTCCAGCTCACCGATGATCGCGCGACGATGCTGGACCTGGTGCGGCTGACCAGGACCGAACCCGGTCTGCGGGCGGTGTGGCTGGAGGCGCACCGGCAGGCGGAACCGGTGTTCGCCGAGGCGCTGGCCCGCCGCAGCGGGCTGAGCGCTCCTGACCTGACCGTCCTCGTGCACGCGGCGATGATCAACGCGGCGTTGCGGGCGGCGGTGGAGCACCACGCGTTCCAGACCGATCCCGCCGAGGACGAGCCGGGGCGGCTCGAGGTCGTGGTGAGCGAAGCGCTGCTGATCGCGGCGCGGGGGTTCTGACCCGTTGCCGCGGGACGGCCTGCGCGGTGATCAGCGGGTGAGGCCGGTCGGGGGCGACGTGGCTGAGGCGCACGTGTTGCGGGCGGCGGTGGAGCACCACGCGTTCCGGACCGATCCCGCCGAGGACGGGGCGGGGCGGCTCGAGGTTGTGCTGAGTGAGGCGCTGCTGATCGCGGCGCGGGGGTTCTGACCCGTTGCCGCAGGACGGTCGAGCGCCCCGCGGCAACGCGGTGATCAGCTGGTGGGGCCGGTCCAGTCGGCGGCGACGTGGCCGAGGCGCACGCGCTGCGGGTGGTCGCCGACAGGCACGGAGACGACCTTCTGGCCGGTGCTGAAGTCGATCGCCGTGATCTGGTCGGAGCCGCTCTCGGAGATGACGCACTGACGGCCGTCACCGCTGACGGTGGCCCAGTAGGGCTTGGAGGCCGTCACGAGCGGGCCCTGCTGCAGGGTGGCGCGGTCGACGACGGTGGCGTAGTCGTCCATCGTCCCGGCGACGCACAGCTTGCTGCCGTCGGGGTTCATCGACAGGCCGTGGTGGCGCGAGTCGTTGACGAACGTGGTGCGGTCGTCGCTGGTGTTCGAGTTCTTCGGCAGCGTCTTGACCTGGGTGACCGTGTCGGTGGCGACGTCGTACTCGACGAAGCCGTTGAAGAACGACACCTGGAAGTACAGCTTCGAGAAGTCGGGGGAGAACACCGCGGGCCGCACGGCGTTGGAGAGGTCGCTGCGGCCGAAGCCGTTCAGCTTGCCGCGCATGTCGATCGTCTTGACGACCTGGTAGGTGGCGGCGTCGACGACGGTGATGTGCCGGTCGCCCTTGAGCCAGTCCTGGTCCGGTGCGTCGAAGTTGTTGTTGACCTCGCCGATCGACATGTTCCAGATGTAGCGGCCGCCGTTGGTGAAGACGTTCTCGTGCGGCTTGTCACCGGTCTTGAAGGAGCCGAGCTGCCTGCCGGTGTTGATGTCCAGCACGTGCACGGTGTTGGAGGTCGACGCCGAGACCGCGATCCGGGCGCCGTCGGGGGAGACGGCCATGTGGTCGGAGCGGAAGCCCGACACCGGGAACCGCCACTTGACCTTGCCGGTGGCCAGGTCCAGGGACACGACGTCGGCGAAGCTGGGCCGCGAGACGACCACGGCCGAGCCGTCGGGGGTGGTGTACATGTCGTCGACGAACTGGTCGTGTCCCTCGCCGGGGCCCGACCGGATGCCGAGGAAGAACGCGAGCTTGATCGGGTTGAGGTAGATCTCGGTCAGCCGCTGGGACTTGTCGGGGATGACGTTGAGGCGGCCGATCCTGGCGAAGTCGCCGGTGGACTTGACCACGTCGGCGGTGCCGTCCCAGTTGTTGCCGACGAACATCACCTCGCGCAGCGGAGGCGCGGCGTTGGCGGAGGCGGTGACTCCGGCGGCGAGGAGCGTGGCCGCCGCGGCGGCCCTCGCCAGACGGGTGAGAGCGCTCCCGGCAGGAGATTTCCGTGCAGGGTCGGGCATAGCGTTCATCGCTGCTTCTCCGTTGAAGTCGGCGGCGCGGGACGGGGACCGTGCCGCGTCCGGGGGACTTCGCAGGGTCTCCGGAGGGGGCACGTGTCAGGGGGAGCGGGTCCAGCTCCTACCTACTGGATAGTAGGCAGGAGTGATGCCGGCCACAAGATCGAGGGCCGGAGTCAGTCGAAACTTTTTCACGTTACTGGGTCGGCCGCCGCTGGTGCGTCGAGAGACGAATCAATGTGGACCGGTTGGAGAACCGGAACTAAGCACGTGCCGTGGTCCCGCGCGGGACGTAGTGGGCGGTGGGGGACCAGCGCGGGGTGACGGGCACGCCGTCGACGAGCTCGAGCACCGACTCCGCCACCGTCACGCCGAACTGGTGCACGTCCACGCTCATCGTGGTCAAGGCCGGAGAAGCCAAGCGGCACAACGTCGAGTCGTCCCACGCGACGAGACTGAGGCGCTCCGGCACCGCGACGCCCAACGACGCGGCCGCGGCCAGGCCCGCCACGGCCATCACGTCGTTGTCGTAGAGGATCGCGGTGGGCCGTTCGGCACGACCGAGCAGCGCGGTGGTCAGCTTGGCGCCCGCCTCCTCCGAGTAGTCGCCCTCGACGATCACCGGCTCGACACCGGCTTGCCCGCACCCCGAGAGCAACGCGGCCGTGCGAGCTCTTGTGTGCAGCAAGGAAGAAGGCCCGGTGACCCTGGCGATCCGCCGATGCCCCAGCTCGAGCAGGTGCCGCAGAGCCTCGGCGACGGGACCCGCGTGATCGGTGCGCACGGCGGGCAGGTCCGGGTGATCACCCACGACCACGGCGGGCAGGCCCAGTTCGACCAGCACGGCGGGACGTGGGTCGTCCACAACGGGATTGGCCACGACGGTCACGTCGACGAGACCTCGTTGCGACCACCGGCGGTAGGCGGCGATCTCCGCCTCGTGGTCCGCCACGATGTGCAGCAGCACCGAGAGATCGCGCTCGGCCAGCCGTTCCTCGATGCCCGCGATGAACTCCATGAAGAACGGCTCGACGCCCAGCAACCGAGCGGGCCGGGCCAGCACGAGCCCGACCGCGCCGGACGAGTCCATCACGGCACCGCGCCGAGATCGTTGGCACAGCGCAGAACCAGCGGATCGGTGAAGGCGGCGGGATCGACGACGGCGTTCGTGCGGACGTGGAACACGCGGACCTCCCCGGCCAGCATCGGCACGAGCATGTCGTCCACCACGGCGTCCGGCGCGACCCGGTCGGCCAGGATGGCCACGTCCTGCGCGAACGCCTCGGCGCGCACCTCGACCTCGTAGCCGCCGCGCACCGCTTCCACCTGGGAGACAAGGGGACTCGGGTCGTACGACAGCTGCGAGTCGGGCAGGAACGGCAGGATCGCGCGCGCCTCGGCGGTGGTCGCCACCATCACCTCCGCGTCGTCGTGCGCTGGTCGCAGCAGTGGTTCGTCCAGGCCCAGTTCGACGACCGACCTGGGTGGCACTGTGCGGCGCAGTCTAGTCAGGTGCTGCGTGACGCCCCGGAAGGTCTGCCGATCCAACGTGATGTGCGCGTCCCACGGCTCGTCGTGGTCGTTCACGGCGACGAGCACGAGCTTGCCGTCACGCGGCTGGAAAGTCAGGATTCTGGGAGCGAACGCGTGCCGCAGCGCGTACCACAGCGGCTTGAGGCGTTCGTCGCTGTCGATCGCCGCCCACGACGTCACGGGCCAGCAGTCGTTGAGCTGCCAGACGACCGCGCCGGCCGTGCGCGGCCACCACGAGCGGAAGTGCTCGACGCCGAAGCCGATCGCACGGGCCTGGTTGAGCTGGGTCGCCCAGTGCCAGTCCTCGAACCGCTGGGGCACGGGCAGCTGTGCTGCGAGACCGCGGTCGAGCTTTCCGTTGCCGTCCTCGGCTTTCTGGTGGGTCAGGAAGCTCGGTGAGGACGGGGTGAGCGGCTCGTCGTGGATCCACCGGGTGAGCGTGGACCAGGCCGGCGGGCCCTGGAACCCGAACTCCGAGCAGAACCTGGGCACGTGGTCGCGGTAGTGCGTGTAGTCGACCTCGTTCCAGACCTGCCACTCGTGCCGCGTTCCGTGGTTCTCGTCGTTCGGATGCAGGCCGGGAACAGGGCTGTACGGGCTGCTGGGGCAGTAGAACCGCGTCGGGTCGAGCTCGGCGACGATCCCCGGCAGCAGTTCCTCGTAGTAGCCCAGGCCCCAGGTCCGGCCTTCCAGTTGCCAGGGCCAGCCCCAGTCCGCGAACCCCCAGAGGTTCTCGTTGCCGCCGTTCCACAACGCCAGCGAGGCGTGCGGCATGAGACGGACGACGTTCTCGCGTGCCTCGGCCTCCAGTTCGCCGCGCACCGGCTCCTCCTCCGGATACGCGGCGCAGGCGAGGGGGAAGTCCTGCCACACCAGGACTCCACGTTCGTCGCAGATGTCGTAGAAGTCGTCGGACTCGTAGATCCCGCCACCCCACACGCGCAGCAGGTTGACGTACGCGCTGGTGGCCTGGTCGATGCGTCGCTCCAGCCGGTCGCGCGTGATCCTTGTCAGGAAGTGGTCGTCGGGGATCCAGTTGGCGCCTTTGACGAAGACGGGCTTGTCGTTGACGACGACGGTGAACGGCGTGCCGATCTCGTCCGGTGTCGTGTCGACGGTGATCGTGCGGAACCCGATCCGCCGCGTCGCCCTGTCCACAACGGACGATTTCGCGAACAGCACGACGTCCAGGTCGTAGAGCGGTTGGTCGCCGTGGCCGACGGGCCACCACAGATCGGCGTCGGGGACGTCGATCCGGGCGACCACGGCCTGCTGCCCGGCAGGGACGAAGACGGTGTGCTCGCGCGAGCCCACGGTGATCTGCAGCGTCAGCGTTTCCCACGGTGCCTCGGTCCACTCGAGGCCGGCGTGGAGCTCGACGTGCCCGGTCCCGTCCGGTGAGACGGTCACGACCGGCCGCACCGAGGCGATCCGGGCGGTGTGCCAGCGGTCCAGCCGGACAGGTCGCCAGATGCCCGCGGTCTGCAGGTCCGGTCCCCAGTCCCAGCCGAAGCTGCACGCCATCTTGCGGATCATGTTGAACGGGTGGGCGTTCACGTGGGCGCGGGCGCCGAGCGCGGCCTCCGTCTTCTCGGCGTGCGCCAGCGCGGAGGAGAACGACACCGTGAGGTCGTTGCCGCCGTCGACCAGGAACTCCCGGACGTCGAAGCGGTAGCTGCGGTGCATGTTCGCGGTGTGGCCGAGCAGGTGCCCGTTGAGCTCCACGGTGGCCGTGGTGTCCAGGCCGTCGAAGACGAGATCCACCCGCTGGCCCTGCGTCACTGCGGCGGCGAGGAACGTCGTGCGATACCGCCAGTCGGCGCGGTGCATCCAGGTCAGCTCGGTCTCGGCCTGGTCGAGGAACGGGTCGGTGATCAGCCCGGACGCCAGCAGGTCGAGGTGCGTGCTGCCGGGCACGGTCGCGGGCACGGACCGGCCCCGGATGTGGTCGGGCACCTCGGTCGTCGTCGCGGTCAGCTGCCAGCCGTCGTGCAGGTACTGGCGGATCAAGGCTGTCCTCCCAGGGAGAAGCGGGATTCCGGGTTCGGCGCGGCGGCGGCCAGCCGTTGGGTGTACGGGTCCTGCGGACGGACGAGCACGTCGTCGCTCGGCCCGCGCTCCACGATCCGGCCGCGGTGCATCACCAGGACCTCGTCGGAGAAGTGCCGGGCCGTGGCGAGGTCGTGCGTGATGTAGAGGACGGCGAGGTTCTCCTCGCGCTGCAGGCGGGCCAGGAGCTTCAGCACTCCCAGGCGGATCGAGACGTCCAACATGGACACCGGCTCGTCCGCGATGATCACCTTGGCGCCCGGTGCGAGCGCGCGGGCGATGGCCACGCGTTGCCGTTGCCCGCCGGAGAGCTCGTGCGGCCGCCGGTGCGCGAAGTCCGGGGTGAGGCTGACCCGTTCGAGCAGGTGGGGCACCTCCGCGCGAGAACCTCCGTGCAGCCGCAGCGGCCGGGCTAGGTGGTGTTCGACGGTGTGGAACGGGTTGAGCGACGCGAACGGGTCCTGGAAGATCATCTGCACGTGGTCGCGGTAGTCCCGTCGCGGCACCGGTTCGCCGTCCGGGCCGGTCAGCGCGATCTCCCCGGAGGTGGGGCGGACCAGGCGGGCGATCATCCTCGCGATCGTCGACTTGCCGGACCCGGACGCGCCGACCAGCGCGACCGTGCGCCCCGCGGTGAGGGTGAACGAGACGTGGTCGACCGCGTGGATCTTGTGGAACGTCTTGGTGAGGTCGCGGACTTCCAGCGTGGTCATGTGATCAGCGCTCCTGCGTCACCGGTGAGGCTGGGGAACGAGGCCAGCAGCTGGCGCGTGTACGGGTGTTGGGGCCGCAGGTACATGTCCTCGGCGGTCGCGTACTCGACCACCTCACCGTCGCGCATCACCGCGATCCGGTCGCTGAGCTCCAGCAGCAGCGGCAGGTCGTGGGTGATGAACACGACCGCGAACCGCAGCTGGTCGCGCAACCGCACGATCTCGTTCAGGATCTCGCGCTGCACCAGGACGTCCAGCGCGGTGGTGGGCTCGTCCATGATCATCACCTGCGGGTCGAGCAGGAGTGCCATCGCGATCATCACCCGTTGCCGCATGCCGCCGGACAGCTCGTGCGGGTAGGCGCCGAGGCGGGCCGGGTCGACGCCGACGAGCCTCAGCACCTCGGCGCACCGCACCTCGCGGTCCGGCGCGGACATCGACGGCCGGTGCGTGCGCAGAACGTCCTGCAGCTGCGCGCGGATCGGGGTGACCGGGTTCAGCGAGTTCATGGCTCCCTGGAACACCATCGAGAGCCTGACCCAGCGGAACTCCCGCAGCTCCTCCGGTCCCATGGCCAGCACGTCGACGCCGTCGAACGTGACAGACCCCGACGTGACCTCGGCGGGCGGCCGGTGCAGGCGGTTGATCGCGTAGGCGAGCGTGGTCTTGCCACAGCCGGACTCCCCGGCCAGGCCGAGGATCTCGCCGCGGCGCAGGGTCAGTGACACGTCCTTCACCGCGTGCACAGGTGTCGCTGACTGGTACACGACGTTGAGGTTCCTGACCGTCAGCACGGCGTCGGGCTCGGCCGGGGTGATCTCCGCCTCCACAGCCACGACGTCCCGTTCACGCCGGGCACGATCGCGCAGCCGGGGGTTGATGATCTCGTCGATGCTGAAGTTGACCAGCGCGAGCGCACCGCCGAACAGAGCGATGATCAGCCCAGGCGGGACGAACCACCACCACGCCTCGCGTTGCAGCGCGAATCCGTTCTGGGCGTAGTAGAGCATCGTGCCGAGCGTCGACGAGTTGGCCGCGCCGAGCCCGAGGAACGACAGCCCCGCCTCGCTGAGGATCGCCAGCACCACGGCGAACACGAACTGCGAGGCCAGGATCGGCAACAGGTTCGGCAGGATCTCCACGCAGATCACCCGCCAGGTCCTCTCGCCGGACACCCGAGCAGCGGCCACGTAGTCCCTGGTGCGCAACGACAACGTCTGCGCCCGCAGCACCCGTGCCGCCGCGGCCCACCCGGTGATCGCCAGGACCAGCGAGATCGTCCCGGTGCCGCGCTGGTCGGGAGGGACGAAGCCGGCGATCACGATCACCAGTGGCAGGCCGGGAATCACCAGCATCACGTTGGAGAACAACGAGAACGCCTCGTCGAGCACTCCGCCCGCGTAGGCGCCGACGATGCCGAACACACCGGACAACACTGTCGCCATGACCCCTACGAGCAGTCCGATCAGCAGCGACCCGCGGGTGGCGTGGGCCAGCTGGGCGAGGATGTCCTGACCGGTCACCGTGGTGCCCAGGAGGTGCTCACCGCCGGGAGGGGTGAGCCCGATGTCCCTGATCGTGGCGGGGTCACCGGTGAGCAGTGGGCCGATCAGTCCGAACAGGACGATCGCACCGGCGATGCCCAGCCCGAAACCCAGCTTGGCCGACCAGCGCGGCAGCAGGCCTTGCCAGCGGCCGCTCATGACACCACGCTCCGATCCCTGGTCCGCGCGTCGATGAAGCCGTACACCAGGTCCACGACCAGGTTCGCGCCCAGCACCGCGACCGTGATCACCAGGAAGATCCCCTGCATCAGCGCGTAGTCGTTGTTCTGCACGGCCTGCAGCAGCTTCGACCCGATGCCGGGGTAGGAGAACACCAGCTCGGTGACGATCGAGCCCGACACCACGAACCCGAGCGAGATCGCGAACCCCGCGACCGACGGCAGCACCGCGTTGCGGGCCGCGTACCGGATCATGATCCGGCTGTCCCGCAGTCCCTTCGCCCGCGCGGTCAGCACGTAGTCCTCGGACATCGCCGAGACCATCATGTTGCGCATGCCCAGCAACCAGCCGCCGACCGACGAGATCACGATCGTCAGTGCGGGCAGGATGCCGTGGTAGATGGCCGAGCCGACGAACTCCCCGCTCCAGCCGGGATCGAGGACCACGTCGTAGCCGCCGTTGAGCGGGAACCAGCCCAGCCCGGTCGAGAGCAGCGCGACCAGGATGAGCGCCAGCCAGAAGTACGGCACCGCCGACAGCACCGTGGTCGCGGGCACCAGTGAGTCGAGCCAGGTCCCGCGCTTCCAGCCCACGACGGCGCCGAGCCCGACGCCGAGCAGGAACGACAGCAGCGTCGACAGACCGACCAGGACGATGGTCCACGGCAGTGAGCCCGCGATCACGTCGGACACCTTCGCCGGAAACGCGCTGACCGACACCCCGAGCTCACCGCGCAGCAGGTTGCCCAGGTAGCTGACGTACTCCTGCAGGACCGAGTCGCGGCCGCCGGTGCCGAGCAGTGTCTCGTAGGCCTTGCGGGCCGCGGGATCGACGCCGCCGCCGCGTTGCTGAAGCTTGGCCATCAGGATGTCGACGGGGTCGCCAGGCAGCATCCTGGGGATGACGAAGTTCAGCGTGACCGCCGCCCACAGGGCCGCCAGGTAGAAGGCGAGCTTGCGCAGGTAGTAGCCCATCGTCAGTTACCGGCGGGCTTGAGCTTCATGTACACCTGCGAGGCGTCCGGCCGCTTCCACACCGCGGGGAACGCGTACAGGTCGTCCTTGGTGGGCCAGCCGGTGAACGCCTTGGCGTTGAACTCGTTCGGGACGCCGCCGGTCATCACCGGGATGTACGGCATGTACTTCTCGAGCTCGACCTGGATCGCGTCGTAGTGCTGCTGCCGCGCGGGGTTGCCGCGGTCGGTCTTCTTCAGCTCGGCCAGCGCCTGGTCCACGGTGGCGTTGCTGAACCGGGAGTAGTTCGGGTAGGCGGCCTGCCCGGCCGGCGCCGTGGCCGCGGTGGCGAAGAAGTAGGCGTAGGTGTAGTACGGGTCGGGCGCCGGCCCCTGTTCCACCGAGTCGATCAGCAGCTCGTACTGGCCACGCCCGCGCGCGTCGGCCCACTCGTTCCACGACAGCTGCTGCGGGGTGAGCTTGATGCCGATCTGGAGCAGCTGCTGGCTGAGGGTCTCGAGCGCGGTGATGTAGTCGGTCCAGCCGGCGACCACCTTCACGGTCAGCGCCAGCGGCTTGCCGTCCTTGGCGTAGATGCCGTCCGGGCCCTTGGCGTAGCCGGCGGAGGTCAGCAGCTCCTCGGCCTTGGCGGTGTTCGCGTTCATCGGCGCGACCCGATCGGTGAGCTTGCCCGACACGAGCGCGTTGTCACGCGGCAGCAACGTGAAGCCCGGAGACATCTCGCTGTTGACGTTCTGGAACGCCAGCGAGTTGATCTGGGTGCGGTTCATGCCGTAGTAGATCGCCCTGCGCACGGCGGGATCGGTCTGCGCGCCCTGACAGCCGAGCTGCGCGTTGGAGCACGTGAACAGCGAGACCTGGTTGAGAGGCAACGTGATCGCCTTGTAGCCGGGGTAGTTCTTCTCGATGTCCTTGAGGTCGGGGACCGGGCCGGTCTGCCAGTCGACGGAGCCGGCCTTCAACGCGTCCACGCCGGCCTGGTTGCCCGACAGCGAGAGGTAGCGGATGTGCTTGAGCGCGGGCTCACCGCCCCAGTAGGCCGGGTTCGCCTTGAGGGTGAACGACTGCGCCTTGAAGTCGTCGAGCACGAACGGGCCGGTGCCGACCGGTGTGGGATTCACCTCGGTCGCCGGCGTGCCGATGCTCTTCCAGATGTGCTTCGGCATGATCCACATCTGGCCGAGCACCTGCGGACCGTCCATGTAGGACGGTTCGGGGAACTTGACCACCACGTGCGTGTCGTCGGTCGCGGTGGCCGTGCCCTTGTAGGAGGTCTTGTTCAGGGCCGGGTTCCTGGCGACCATGTCGAGGGTGAAGACGACGTCCTCGGCGGTGAACTTCTGGCCGTCGGACCACGACACGTTGTCGCGCAGGGTGATCGACAGCTCGGTGCCGTCGGTGTTCCAGGAGTACGCGGTGCCGAGCATCGGCTTCGGCGGCTGGTCGGCAGCGATGTTGAAGAAGAACAACGGCTCGTTGATGGTGCCCATGCCCTCGATGAAGGTGGGGGAGTACGGGTTGAAGTTGAGCTGGAAGTCGCCCGCCTGCCCGGTGTAGACGACGAGCGTGTCCCTGGCCTTGCCGCCACCTCCGGACCCCGAGCACGCCGCGGTGGCCGCGACGACCACCGCCAGACCGACCGCGCAAAGCTGCTTGAGCATCGTTGATCCTCCCCGCCGCTGGGTGGTTCGCGGCGAGGATTCTTCAGTTGCTAAACAAAGAAAGTCAACGGCTCGGGATGCTTTACTGGGCACGACTTGTCGATGCGACAAGGTTCGTCGTTCGACGGAGGAATGCGGTGAGCGGACCGGCGCGGGTGACCCACGCGAGCACCAGAGCGGCCGTGCTGGACCTCGTCCGGGCGGCGGGCGTGATCAGCCGCGTCGGCCTGGTCAACGCCACCGGGCTGACCGGCGGCACAATCTCCACGGTCGTGCGCGGGCTGATCGACGAGGGCCTCGTCGCCGAGACGGGGCACGCCGAGTCGACCGGCGGCAAACGCCGGGTCATGTTGCAGCTCAACCACTTCGCGCGTTACGCCGTCGGCGTGCACCTGGACGAAGCACGGATCACCTACGTGCTGACGAACCTCGGTGGCGCGGTCGTGGCTCGCATCTCGCGCGCGGGAAGCGGAGACTCCGAGGTCTCCGCCGTGATCACCAGAATGGCTCGCGAGGTCGGCGCGCTGATCGACAGCGTCGGTGTCGAACGCGATCGAATCCTCGGTCTGGGACTGGTGTCGGCACGTCCGTGGGAGCACGGCGACTTCGGCCAGATGCTGGAACGGGCCACAGGGCTGCCGGTGGTGCTCGACAACGACGCGACCGCCGCCGCGATCGGCGAGCACTGGTCCGGTGGCGTCGGGGCCACGTCGACGTTCGCCGCGCTGTACCTGGGGGCCGGGATCGGTGCCGGGGTGGTGCTCGGCGGTACGACCTACCGCGGTCCGGGCGGCCGCGCCGGCGAGATCGGCCACGCCTGCGTGGACGTCGACGGGCCCGAATGCCGTTGTGGTGCAAGGGGATGCCTGGAGGCGCTGGCGGGTCCCGGCGCGGTGGTGGCGCAGGCGCGGGCGGATCGGGCGCTGAGTCGTGCGGCCGGACTCGTCGGTGGCCGGACGCGCGCGGCCACACCGGTCGCGGCGGACTTCGCGGCGATCAGCCGGGCGGCGCGGCGGGGCAACGCGCGGGCGCTGGCGTTGCTGGAGCGGTCCGCCCGTTACCTCGCGGTGGGCGCCCGCACGCTGGCCAACGTGCTGGACCTCGAGGTGCTGGTGCTCACCGGGCCGAGCTTCGCGATCGCGGGCTCGGTCTACCTGCCGGTGCTGCGCGCCGAGCTGGACCGGGCGTTCATCGCTCGTGACGCGCATTCGGTCTCCGTGCGGTTGTCGCCGTCCGCCGCGTCGGCACCGGCGATCGGTGCCGCGGCGATCGTGCTGCAGTCCGAACTCGTGCCGCGGCAGACAGGTCTGCGTCTGCCGGACGATCTGGCGGCCGACGAACCACCGATATTCGTTCGCTGACCTGCGCTACCGTTCGGGGAAAGGAATCGAAGCGATTCGATTCGAATTCGAACGGCGAAAGCGATCGAATGAAGTTCACCAATGGGTACTGGCTGCTGCGCGACGGCGTGCAGGCGGCGCATCCGGTCGAGGTCTACGACATCAGCCCGTCGGCGGGGGAGCTGGTGGTGCACGCGCCGACCCGCCCGATCCGCCATCGCGGCGACCTGTTGCAGGGCCCGGTGGCGACGGTGCGGTTCTCCTCACCGATGCCGGACGTGATCCGGGTGAGCCTCACACATTTCGAGGGGGAACGGCGCAAGCAACCCGAATTCGCCCTGGCCGCGGCCGAGCCTTATGTGCACCTCACCGACGAGACGCTCACCTCCGGCGCGTTGGAGGTGCGGGTCAGCCGCGAGTGGAAGGTCGAGTTCCTCGTCGGCGGCGAGGTGCTGACGACCAGCCAGGCCAAGGGCATGGGATTCCTGACGCTGGACGGCAAGCACTACGTCCGCGACCAGCTCGACCTCGGCGTCGGAGATGTCGTGTACGGACTGGGCGAGCGCTTCGGACCGTTGGTGCGCAACGGCCAGACCGTCGACATCTGGAACGCGGACGGCGGCACGAGCAGTGAGCAGGCCTACAAGAACGTGCCGTTCTACCTGACGAACGCGGGCTACGGAGTGTTCGTCAACCATCCGGGCCACGTCTCGTTCGAGGTCGCCTCGGAGAAGGTGTCCAGCGTCCAGTTCAGCGTCGAGGGGCAGACGCTGGAGTACTTCGTGATCTACGGCCCGAGCCCCAAGGAGATTCTGCGCAAGTACGCGATGCTGACCGGCCGGCCGCCCATGCCGCCGATGTGGTCGTTCGGCCTGTGGCTGTCCACGTCCTTCACGACGTCGTACGACGAGCAGACGGTGTCCGGCTTCATCGACGGCATGATCGAGCGCGACCTGCCGTTGAGCGTGTTCCACTTCGACTGCTTCTGGATGCGCGAGTACAACTGGTGCGACTTCGAGTGGGACCCGCGCACCTTTCCGGACCCGGTCGGCATGCTGGACCGGTTGAAGGCGCGCGGCCTGCGGATCTCGGTCTGGATCAACCCCTATGTGGGGCAACGGTCTCCGCTGTTCGCGGAAGGTGTCGAGGGCGGCTATCTGCTCAAGCGCCCCAACGGTGACGTCTGGCAGTGGGACCTCTGGCAGCCCGGAATGGCGTTGGTGGACTTCACCAATCCGGCCGCCCGCGAGTGGTACGCGTCCAAACTGGACGCTCTGCTCGACCAGGGCGTGGACTGCTTCAAGACCGACTTCGGCGAGCGCATCCCCACGGACGTCGAGTACTTCGACGGCTCCGACCCGGAACGGATGCACAACTACTACGCCTATCTCTACAACAAGACCGTCTTCGAGGTGCTGCGCAAACGGCGTGGCGACGGCGACGCGGTGGTGTTCGCCCGTGCGGCCACCGCGGGGTCGCAGCAGTTCCCGGTGCACTGGGGCGGCGACTGCGAGTCGACCTACGAGGCCATGGCCGAGAGCCTGCGCGGCGGGCTTTCCCTGGGGCTGTCGGGTTTCGGGTTCTGGAGCCACGACATCGGCGGCTTCGAGGGCACCCCGGACCCGGCGTTGTTCAAGCGGTGGATCGCGTTCGGGCTGTTGTCGTCGCACAGCCGCCTGCACGGCAGCAGGTCGTACCGGGTGCCGTGGCTGTTCGACGAGGAGGCCGTCGACGTGCTGCGGGTGTTCGCCAGACTCAAGGCCCGGTTGATGCCGTATCTGCACCACGCCGCGCTGCAGGCCACCACCGAGGGCACGCCGATGATGCGGGCGATGGCGCTGGAGTTCCCGGACGACCCGGCGTGCACCCATCTCGAACGCCAGTACATGTTCGGCGAAAGCCTGCTGGTGGCACCGGTGTTCTCCGACCGCGGCGAGGTGTCGTTCTACGTCCCGGAAGGCACCTGGACCGACTTCTTCACCGGCGCCGAGGTGCCGGGCGGGCGGTGGACAACGATGTCGTGCGACTTTCTCACCGTGCCACTGCTGGTGCGGCCGAACACGGTCCTCCCGCTCGGCGCCGTCGACGACCGCCCGGACTACGACTACGCCGACGGTGTCACGTTGCGGCTCCACCAGCTCGACGACGGCGCCTCGATCACCACCGAGGTCGCCGGTTCCACGTTCCGCACCCGCCGGCGCGGCAACCGGATCGACGTCGAGGCCGAGTCACCGCCGGCCGCGTGGCAGGTCCAGCTCCCCGCCGGGGAACCGGTTCCCGCCACGGGAGGCACCGTGACCCTGGAGCTCACCTGAGGTAGCCGGCCAGCGGAATTCGTTGGTCTCGCAGGGCCTTGGCCACGACACCGGCGATCTGCCTGGCACCGGCGGCCTCGAAGTGGGTGTGGTCGTTGCAGAAGAAGGCACCGACCGCACCCTTGGTGTAGTCGCCGTCGTTGGGACACAGCTTGAGGGTGTTGTAGAGCATGTAGCTCAGCTTGTGCAGGTCGATGACGGTCACACCGCCGGCCCTGCCCGCGTCGGCCGTCTCGGTGAGGAAGCCTCGGGTGCCCACGGCCGAGCTGCCGCTGCACTTGATCGCCGAGACGGGCGTGAGGAAGATCGGGGTGACACCGCGGTCCTTGGCGGCCTTGGCCATCACGGCGAGAAGTTCCTTGTACCGCGCGCCACCCACGTGACGAGGACAGTTGGGGTCACCGTCGTTGATCCCGAACTGGATCATCAGGTAGTCGCCTGCCTTCATCCCGTTGGTGGGATCGAGCATGGTCAGCCAGCGCTGGTGGAACGTCCGGGGGCTCACCACGCATTCGCCCGCGGAGTCCTTGGTGCTCTTCACGTTGGACTCGTACAGCCAGGTCTGGATGCTCCGGCCCGCCACGGCGTTGTTCACCACGGTGACGTCGTCCTTGAACAGCGTGTCGAACTGGTTGCCCCAGCCGACCGGGCAGCCCGACTTCGGGTCGGCCATCGTCGAGTCGCCGGCGAGCCAGACCTTCACGCTCGCGGCACTCGTGGAGGCCGCGGCGGCGGGAGCGCAGCCGGGGTGGTCCGCTGCGGCTGGAGCGGCGACGAAAGTCAGAACGGCGAGCGCCACCAAGGGCAGAACACGTTTCCGCACGATTGTCTCCCAAAGGTTCAGTTACGATGAGTACTCGAACCATGACGCGGTGAGGCGGCGCATGCGCTGAGGCTAAAGGGAAAGCGTCGATCCGGACAATCCAATCGAATCGACGTCGATGCGGTTCAGCGGGGGAAACGAGGGCCCACTGTCTCGTTTGGAGTGTCCGTTCGACGGTTATTCGATTCGAACGCAATCGAAATGAGCCGATCGGGCTCCCCGTCCGTACCCCGCAGCATGAGCCTCTACAAAGGACAGCCTCTCGTGCTGAAGGTCGCGGCGGGCCTGCTGGGCCTCACCGCGGTCGGTGCGCTGGTGGTGGCCACCACGAGCAGCGGCGAGTCCGCTCTGGCCGACGGGGCGGACAAGGGCTTCTTCGTCGACATCACGAAGGTCAAGCCGAACGTGAAGAAACCCAGACCGGAGAACGGTGCCACGACAGGCACGTTCACGGTCGACTGCGGGCGCAACGAGAACAAGCACTTCAACCCGGACAACTTCATCGCGCAGCCGGGCGTCCGCAACGGTGCCCAGCACCTGCACGACTACGTGGGCAACCTTTCCAGCGACGCGGACTCGAACAACAAGTCGCTGGACGCGGCGGGCACGACCTGCAAGAACGGCGACAAGTCGGCCTACTTTTGGCCGGTGGTCCGCATCGACGACGACGATGACCAGGCCAAGACGGTCAGCTGCCCGGACGTCGCGAGCAAGCTGCCGAAGGTGCCGAGTCAGGCGAAGGCGGAGGTCGACCGCAACCTCGCGTTGCTCAAGACCCAGATCGACGAGGCCAACAAGCGTCTCGCCAAGAACGAGAACCCCCGCGACCCCAACTTCAACCAGAACGCGATCGTGGGACCGTTGAAGGACAAGCGGGTCGCGACCATCGACCGCATGGCCATCGCGATCGGCCGCAACGCCGACCGCCCGCAGGGTCTCGAGAAGCTGGCGCCGTGCCAGCTCGGTGAGGGCAAGGCCAACGAGAACGAGCTTCCCGGCAACGACGGCGAGATCCAGCGTCCCGAGGTCGCCGAGCTGCAGTTCCGCGGTTCGCCCGTGGGCAAGGTCGTCGCGATGCCGAAGTTCCTGCGCATCCTGTACGGCGACGCCAAGGTGACCGCCAATGGCCAGAAGAACGCCAAGGACTCGTGGACCTGCACCGGTTTCGAGGACAAGGTGCAGATCAACAAGTACCCGATCTGCCCGCAGGGCTCGAAGGTCAAGCGCATCCACGACTTCCCGAGCTGCTGGGACGGCAAGAACATCGACTCCGCGAAGCACCGCGAGCACATCGTCTTCCCGGACGCGAACGGCAAGTGCCAGAAGGGCTTCAAGGCCGTGCCGCAGCTGCGGATCTCCCTGACCTACAACATCCCCAGGGACATCCAGCAGAAGGGCCAGTACAAGGTCGACTCGTTCCCGGAAGAGGCGCACAACCCCTTCTCGGACCACGACGACTTCGCGAACGTGATGTCGCAGCAGATCATGGACAGGCTCGTCAACTGCGTGAACAGCGGCAAGAAGTGCAAGGAGTGACTCGTTGACTTCCGGCAGGGCGCCTCGAACACAAGGCGCCCTGCCGGTTTTCGGCATCGGGAACTACGCTGACCCCGCGCCGGACCGGCTCGGCCGCGACCGGCACTTCTCGAGATTGGGACTGTTTTGGTGACGAGGGCACGTGTTGCGCTGCTGGTTGCTGCTGCGTTGGTACTGGTGACCGTGGGCATTGCCGTGCAGGGCAACGCCAGCGTGACGGGCCGCGCTGTCGCTGTCGTCGCCGAGCTCACCACGCCGGAGACGACCGCGACCACGACGACTCAGGCGCCGTCATCAACGCCGCCGGTGACGTCATCATCTCCGCCGCCGACGTCCTCGGCAGTACCAGTCCCCGCGGCTGCAGGAACACCGCTGGCGAGCAAGATCAAGCCCGGTGTCTCCCACACCGGCCCGGCGACGTTCTACGCGTCCGATGGCGGCGGTGCCTGCTCGTACGACCCCGGTCCCGACCCGTTGACGGTCGCCATGAACTGGTCCGACTACGAGGACTCCAAGGCGTGCGGCGCCTACATCCTGGTGAAGGCCGCCAACGGCAAGAGCATCACGGTGCGGGTCACGAACCTCTGCCCGGCGCCGTGCCGCGTCGGCCAACTCGACCTGAGCAGGGAGGCGTTCGCGCGGCTGGCGGATCCGAAGGCGGGGGAGATCCCGGTGACGTGGTCGCTCGTCAGCCCGCCGCTGGAGAAGAAGATCTCCATTCGCTACAAGACCGGCTCCTCGCAGTACTGGTGCGGAATCCAGGCGATCGACCACCGCAACCCCGTGGCACGGCTGGAGGTCCAGGCCGGCGGGCAGTGGAAAGAGCTGCGGCGCATGGAATACAACTACTTCCTCTCCGAGAACGGTGCCGGCTGCGGCGGGGCAATCGCGATCACCGACATCTACGGCGAGCGCCTGGTCGTGAACGCGCTGCCGGTCAAGCCCGACGCGGTCCAGGCGACGAGCCTGCAGTTCGCTGCCCACTGATTCCTGGGAACGTTCCCAGTGTTCTTCTGCTGATCGCACCGTCGAAGGCGTTCGACGAGACCTTCCCTGAGCGGCCCATTCGTGAATAGAGTGTGGCGCCAGTCTGGGAGCGCTCCCAGAAATGAGGAGGCAGGATGCGCAACAAAGGAGTTGCCGTCGGCATCACGGTGGCCACGCTCGTGACGGGCGCGGCGGCGGTGCTGGGCAGTGCACAGGCGGCTGCGTCGCCGTTCTACGTCGACCCGAACAGCGGCGCGGCCAGGTGGGTCGCGCAGAACCCCGGTGACTGGCGCACGCCGATGATCCGCGACCGCATCGCGGCCGTGCCGCAGGCAAGGTGGTTCACCACCACCAACACCGGCACGGTGGCAAGCGAGGTGGACGCTTTCGTGGGCGCGGCGGCGTCCGCGGGCAAGGTCCCGATCCTGGTGGTCTACAACATCCCGAACCGCGACTGCGGCGGGGCGAGCGGCGGCGGCGCGCCCAGCCACAGCGCGTACCGGGCGTGGGTCGACCAGGTCGCGGCGGGACTGGCGGGACGACCGGCGGCGATCGTGCTGGAGCCGGACGTGCTGCCGTTGATGACGAACTGCCAGAACTCCGGTCAGCAGGCCGAGACTCAGGCGTCGATCGCCTACGCGGGCAAGCGTCTCAAGGCCGGGTCCGGCCAGGCCAAGGTCTACTTCGACATCGGCCACTCGGCCTGGCTCGCCCCAGGCGAGGCGGCGTCGCGGTTGCGGGCGGCGGACATCTCGAACAGCGCGGACGGCATCTCCACCAACGTGTCCAACTACCGCTCGTCGTCCGACGAGGTGGCGTTCGCCAAGGCGGTGCTGAACTCGGTCGGCGACTCGCGGCTGCGCGCGGTGATCGACACCAGCCGCAACGGCAACGGTCCCGCGGGCAGCGAGTGGTGCGACCCGGCCGGGCGGGCCATCGGCACGCCGAGCACCGACCAGACCGGAGACGGGCAGATCGCCGCGTTCCTGTGGGTCAAGCCGCCCGGCGAGGCGGACGGGTGCATCGCCGGCGCGGGCCAGTTCGTGCCGCAGCGGGCGTACGAGCTGGCCAGCGCGGGCAGGCCGCCGACGACCACGACCACCACGACGACCACCACCACGACGACCACCACTCCGCCTGCTCAGGGCGGGTGCAGGGCCACCCAGAAGGTGACGAGCAGCTGGTCGGGCGGCTACGGCGGCGAGATCGTCATCGAGAACCGCGCGGCGCCGCTCAACGGCTGGACGTTCACCTTCTCCGCGCCCGGCGTGACCGTGAGCCAGGGCTGGAACGGCACGTGGAACGACAGGGGTGACGTCGTGGAGGTCGGGAACGCCTCCTGGAACGGTTCTCTCGGCACCGGCGGGACCGTCACCATCGGCTACAACGCGACCTATGGCGGCGGCACCCCGCCGTTCGGATCGCCGACGCTGAACGGGGTGGCCTGCGGGTAGGGGTCAGCAGCCGATCCGCTTGGTCGCCAGCGCGATGTCGTCCATCCAGAGGTCGTACGCGCCGTCGTTCGGCTGGTAGAGCTGCCAGCCGAACTTGACGGTGTCGAAGCGCGGGAACACGAAGTCCACCGGGTTTCCGCCGTGGGTGCGCGTCGACACGGTGAGATCCGGCTGCGGCACACCGTCGAACCAGAGCTCGACGCGGTTGTCGGTGGCGTCCATCCGCCACTCGACGCACTGCCACACGTCCTCACGGGACGGTGCCGACTCGCGCCAGTTCGTCCAGTCGCCGGTCGGTCCGCCGTCGGCGCCGACACCCCAGAACGCACGACCCGCGGTGGGCACGTACTGACCGCCCAGCGGCCGAACGATCTCGGGACCCTGACCGGTGGCCTCGATCAGGGTGTAGTGGGCCCAGTCGGGCTTGCGCGGGAACGCGTCGACCTTCAGCCGCAGGCGTCCGTAGAAGCTGTTGCCCGGAGCCGAGAAGTCCTCGACCCGGAGGAACGCGCGGCCGTTGCGTTCGGTGTGGACACGCAGAACCCGTTGGCCGCGCGGGGCTTTCTCGACGGTGAGGGTGCCGTGGCTGGTGTCGACACCCCACTTCAGGCTGGTCGCGCCGCCGAGAGGGACGGACTGGAAGTCCTCGCAGAACAGGATGTTCGGGCGGGAACAGGACGAAGGGGCCGCGATCGCCGGCGTGGACGTCGTGAGGTGGACTGCTGCCAGGAGTACGGAGAGCGCTTTCCACATTGGCATGGTTGAAGATTAGGAGATCTCTCAACGAGAGGGAACTGCTTGGCGCCGGGCGGCGGTTGCGGGATCGCGCGTCGGGCGCAGCGGCTTCGGCCACCTGGGGCGGTCGGCCAGAGCGTGAACCATGCCTGGAACGTGGCCTAGGCTTGCGGGCGTGGCGGGTCCGCGGAAACGTTCTGCGTTGATCTCCCTGCTGGTCAGCGACCAGCGGGGAGGTCCGCAGGCCGCGATCCTCGACGAGCTGCGCCGCTGCCTGCTCGACGGCGGCGTGCCACCGGGCACCGCGATTCCACTCGACGAGGTCGCGCAGGTGTTCGGCGTGAGCCGGATCCCGGTGCGCGAGGCGCTCAAGACGTTGATCGGCGAGGGGCTGGTCGAGCACCAGCCCAACTTCGGCTACCGGGTCGCCAAGCTGACGACCCACGAGCTGCACGAGCTGTACGTGGTCAGGGAGGTGCTGGAGGTAGCGGCACTGACCGCCGCGGTGGCGAGGGCGACGCCGCAGGACGACGTTGAGGCGACCGCCACGCACGAGGCGTTGGGGCAGGCCATCGCGGCACACGACGTGCGCGGCTACCACCGCGACAGCAGGCGGTTCCACCTGGCGCTGGTCCGGCCGTGCGGGATGCATCGGCTGCTGGCGATGCTGGAGTCGGCGTGGAACACCACGGAACCGGTGCAGCCCATGGCCCACGTGTCCGACGGCGCGAAGGCAGAGATGCACCGCGACCACGGGGAGATGCTCGCGGCGTTCCTCGCGCGGGACGTGGAGAGGCTGCTCGCGGCGGCCCGGGAGCACCACGGCAGGCTGCGGGCGTCACTCGCAGCGCTGCCCCGTCACACGGGGTTGTTCGTCGACTCGGAGTGAGTCTCGCAAGATATACGGTTCGCGTCATGAGGGCGTAACACGGCGGGATCAGGCTGCTCGCACCACATCCGAGGGCACGAGGAGTTGGTGATGACCGATACAGTCTCCCGCCTGGCGACCGGTACGAAGCCGCAGTACGACCCCCGTCTCACGAACGAGGACCTGGCGCCTCTCAAGAAGCAGACGTGGGGCTCTTACAACATCTTCGCGTTCTGGATGTCCGATGTGCACAGTGTCGGCGGGTACGTGACCGCGGGCAGCCTGTTCATGCTCGGCCTGTCCAGCTGGCAGGTGCTGCTGGCGCTGCTCGTCGGCATCGGCATCGTGCAGGTCTTCTGCAACCTGGTCGCGAAACCGAGCCAGGTGACCGGTGTGCCGTACCCGGTGATCTGCCGGGCGTCGTTCGGCGTGCTGGGCGCGAACGTCCCGGCGATCATCCGCGGGCTCATCGCGGTGGCCTGGTACGGCATCCAGACCTATCTCGCGTCCGCGGCGCTGAACGTGGTGCTGCTCAAGCTCTTCCCCACCTTGATGCCGTACGCGGACGTGCAGCAGTACGGGTTCCTCGGGCTGCCGTTGCTCGGCTGGGGCTCGTTCGCCCTGCTGTGGATCGTGCAGGCGGCGGTGTTCTGGACGGGCATGGAGACGATCCGCCGGTTCATCGACTTCTGCGGGCCCGCCGTGTACGTGGTGATGTTCCTGCTCACCGGCTACCTGATCTACCGGGCAGGGTGGGGCGCGATCGACCTGAGCCTCGGCGAGGTCAAGCACACCGGCCTCGCCTCGATCCCCGTCATGCTCGGCGCGATCGCCCTCGTGGTCTCGTACTTCTCCGGCCCGATGCTGAACTTCGGCGACTTCTCCCGCTACGGCCGCTCGTTCGCCGCGGTCAAGCGGGGCAACCTGCTCGGCCTGCCGGTGAACTTCCTGGTGTTCTCGGTGCTGGTGGTCGTCACGACGTCGCTGACCCTGCCGGTGTTCGGCGAGCTCATCACCGACCCCGTCGCGACGGTGGCCCGCGTCGACAGCACGCTCGCGATCGTGCTGGGCGCGCTGACGTTCAGCGTGGCGACGATCGGGATCAACATCGTCGCGAACTTCATCTCGCCCGCGTTCGACTTCTCCAACGTCAGTCCACAACGGATCAGCTGGCGCGCGGGCGGCATGATCGCGGCGGTCGGGTCGGTGCTCATCACGCCGTGGAACCTCTACAACAGCCCCGAGGTCATCCACTACACGCTCGAGGTGCTCGGCGCGTTCATCGGCCCGCTGTTCGGCGTGCTGATCGCGGACTACTACCTGGTGCGCAAACAGAAGGTGGTGGTGGACGAGCTGTTCACCATGTCACCGGAGGGCCGCTACCACTACCGCAAGGGCTACAACCCGAAGGCCATCGCCGCCACGGTCGCCGGCGCGATCGTCGCGGTGGCTCCCGTCCTGGTGCCCGCGCTGGGCGGTGCCGCGCAGTACACCTGGTTCATCGGCATGGCGGTGGCCCTGGCGGTGTACTCGGCGGCGTCCCGGCGGGCTCAGTGATCATCAAGGTCGTGAACCCCAACACCAGCGCGGAGATGACCGCGCTGGTGCAACGGTCGGCCAAGGCCGTCGCGGGTCCCGGCACCTCGGTGTACGCGGTCAGCCCGGAGATGGGGCCCGCGTCGATCGAGAGTCACTACGACGAAGCGCTCAGCGTGCCGGGACTGCTGACGGAGATCGCCTCCGGTGAAGTGTCCGGTGTGGACGGTTACGTCATCGCGTGCTTCGGCGACCCCGGACTCGACGCGGCGCGGGAACTGGCTCGGGGACCGGTGGTCGGCATCGCCGAAGCCGCCATGCGCACGGCCGCGTACCTGGGGCGGGGTTTCACCGTGGTGACGACCCTGTCCCGCACCCGCGGCCGCGCGTGGGACCTGGCCGGGAGGTACGGGATGCGCGGGCTGTGCCTGGGCGTCCACGCCTGCGAGATCCCGGTGCTGGAGCTCGACTCCGCCGCGCTGGACGTGGTCACGGCCGCCTGCGCCCGTGCCGTCGAGGAGGACGGCGCGGACGCGGTGGTGCTCGGGTGCGCGGGCATGACGGACTGGGCGGAGCCGATCTCGGCGGCCATCGGCGTGCCCGTGGTCGACGGCGTCCAGTCCGCCGTCCTCACCGTGCAGGCGTTGGTGGAGATGGGGCTGCGCACCGGGAAGCGGGACGAGTTCGCTGTTCCGCCGCCGAAGAGGTACGCGGGAGTGTTGAGCGACTTCGGTTGCTGAGCGTCCATGGCGCGACACGGGAGGCCGCATGTCGTACCTTCCTGTCTCATGCCAGCTGATCTCCCGGCCCGCCCGCCCTCCGACGACGACGGCTTCGTCCTGGCGAGGACGAAGTTCGCCACGGCGATCGCCGCGGGTGTCGCCGCCGGCGTCGCGGTCTCGCTGGCAGGGCAGGCCGAGTTCGGGCTGCTCGTCGGCTGGGACGTGGCGACGCTGGTCTACCTGGTCTGGGTGTGGGTGCTGATCTGGCCGATGGACGCCGAGGAGACCGCGCGGCACGCCGTGCGCAATGAGCCCACGCGCACGGCCACCGAGGTCGTTCTGCTGCTCGCGTCGACTGCGAGCCTCGTGTCGGTCGGTTTCGTGCTCGCCCGCGCGGCGCAGACGTCAGGCGGTTCGGAGCTGCTGCGCGTGGGGCTGGGTGTGTTGTCCGTGGTGCTGTCGTGGATGGTCGTGCACACGATCTTCACGTTGCGCTATGCCCGGATCTACTACTTCGACGTCGACGGCGGCATCGACTTCAACCAGCAGGAACCCCCGGACTACGGCGACTTCGCGTACGTCGCGTTCAGCGTCGGCATGACGTTCCAGGTCTCCGACACGTCACTGTCCACTCGGGACGTCCGCCGCACCGTGCTGAAGCACGCGTTGCTGTCGTACCTGTTCGGCACGGGCGTGCTGGCCACCACGATCAACCTGGTGGCCAGCATCAGCAGCACGTCAGGCTGACACGCCGTCCAGCTGGAACGTCTGCACCTGACCCGCCGCGAACGAGGCCCGCAGCAGCTTGCCGTCCAGCCGGACGTCGGTGCGTTCCGCGTACCTGTCACCACCGGTGGTCGTCGAGGTCGACCACCGGGTGATGAGGCCGGTGGGCAAGGTTCCGAACCTCGTCAGGTCGAAGGTGATCGTCTGCGTCGAGGTCTCGGTGTTGACGGCGACGAGCACGAGCCTGCGGGCGGCGGGGTCGTAGGCCACGGCGGCGTTCCCGGTGGACGCGGAGATGATCCGCATGCCCGGCCGGATGTGCCGGGTGAACTGCGCCAGCACGTACAGCTTCTTCTGCACGGCGCCCGCCTGCAGCGTGTCCGGGTTGTAGGCGATCAGCGCCCACTCCGGCGTCGGGTCCATCACCTGCCAGTAGCACCAGGCCGTCGGGTGCAGCCAGCGCCAGTCGAGGCACAGGTTGGTGGCCAGTGAGAGCCCGGTGCCGTCCTTCTCGCCGGTCTCGGAGTTCCACAGCACCTTGCCCGCGGCCTTCGCGTCGGCGTAGAGCAGGTCGCGGCGGCCACCGGAACCCTGGTAGCCGTGCACGTTGATCTGGTTCACGACGGACTTCGTGGTGGCGTCGAAGGAGTTCCACGTGCTGCGCGCCACGTCGTAGTTCGTCTCGTCGGAGGCCGAGATGCGCGTTCCGGACAGGCCGCGGTTGTTCAGCTCCTCGCGCAGGTACTGCAGCACGGTCCGTTGCAGGGACGGGTCGAAGTGGCAGCCCTCCTGCTTTCCGGTGGCGGACCAGTAGTTCGACGCGGGCTCGTTGAACGGGTCCACCGTGCGGAACGTGACGCCGAACCGGTCGCGGAACTGCCTCGCCACCTCGGCCAGGTACGAGGCGTGGGTGCGGTAGTTCCACGACTGCAGGTTGTTGCTGTTCGCGTTCGCGGCGCCGGAAGGGTTGTGGTTGATGCACATCCACCACGCGGGCGAGTTGGCGAACAGTTCTGTGATGACACCTCGCTGGGTGGCTTTGACGACAGACGCGCGTTGTTTCGCGTCGGCGCCCCACTGCCACGAGTTCGGGTCGGTGGTGCGCCAGTCCTGCCAGAAGGTCTCGATCTGCTTGAAGCGCGGGATGTTCGGCGAGACGGCCATGCGTTCGCCGTCCACGCTGTTCCAGCTGCACGCGCCGAGGTTGTAGCGGGCGATGTTCATGCCCAGTCCGGGGAGCGCGGTTCCGTTGTAGGTGACGGTCTTCGTGGTGAACCAGAGGTCCGCGAAGTCGTCGCGGTCGCCGAAGACGTTGGCCCACCAGGCGAGCGACGTGCCCCATCCTTCCCACGTGCCGTAGTTCGTGGCGGGGTCGATCGCGATCGTCTGGTCGGCGCTCACGCGGGTGCCGACGGCTGTCGCCGCGATTGCCGCCGCCGCACCGGACAACACTGTCCTGCGGGTGACCATGGTTTCTCCTAAGGAGTTGGCAGGGTGATCCTCGTGTCCAGTCCGTCGCTCCACTTGAGCACGATCTCGTTGGCGCACCCCGTGAGCAACGGATTCGCGCCGGCGCCGCGGCCCCGGTCCAGGCGCACGGCGGCGGCGAGCACCTCGCCACGGTGGACGCGGCCGGTCTTGGCCAGCCACGGCACCGTGACGTACCTGCCCAGCGGTGACGTGCCGGTGCCGGTGTGCACGCCTGACTGGTCGAACCCGCGCAGTGCGCACAGCGAGGAACGCAGGTGCCTGGTGGAGACCACGACCTCGGGCCGTGCCGCGGTCTCGGTGTGCGGCCGGACGTCGGCGGCGACGGGCCAGCCGGACAGCCGCAGCCGGGCGTCCGTGTCGCCGTCCACGCGCACGAGGCGGATCTCCACCCCGCTGCGCACGACGGAGACGACGAGCACCGGCGGCCCCTCGACGATCTCGCCTTCGCGTCCGGAACCGTGGTCGGGCGAGTCGTCCGCACTGGTGTCGACCCAGCGCACCGTTCCGTACGACGCACCGGCCACCACACCGCCGGGGAGCTCTTTCGCGAACAACGTCTCGAAGCCCGCGCGGTGGCTCGCCGCACCCGTGGAGTCGAGCAGCACCACCGAGTTGTCCGTGGCACCCGGCATCGTGGCCGTCGAATAACCCAGCCTCGCGTACAAGGGGGAGTCCGCGCGTTGGTCACCGGGCAGCGCGTGATCGGTGCCGTGGTTGACCGTGATGACGATGCCGTCGGCGCGCCGGCCGGACACCAGCCAGCCCGGCGCGGCGATGACGCGGGTGAAGTCGCGCGTCTCCACCGGCAGCGGGCGTTCCACGTCCGTCCACACGGGATGGTCGGCGGGCAGGGCGAGGCCGAGCATGCCCTTGGCGGCCCAGTAGGGCGAGCCGGGTCCGGAGTAGGCCTGCCGGATCGGGGCCCAGCCGCCGTGCCAGCCCAGCGTCAGCAGCCCGGCCGGCTCGAGCGCGCCGTGGTCGACGAAGTGCCGCAACACCCCGGACGCCGCGCGCCGGACCAGTCCGGGCTCGGCCACCCCGGTGATCGCGCCGACCCAGAACGGCGCCGCGGCCGCGAACCGGTAGGTGAGGCTGCGCCCCTGCATGAGCGGCGACCCGTCGGCGCCGAGCAGCGCCACCGCGTCCTCGAGGTATCGGCCGAGGTCGGCGGACCACGTGCGGCGGGTCTCTTGTGCGCACAGCGAGTCCGGGACGTCGAACAGGTGCGTCCACAGGGCCGGGTACAGGTGCAGCGCCCAGCCCGTGTAGTGGTCGAACGCGCGTTCCTCGCCGTCGCTGAGCCATCCAGCTTCACGCCGGAACGACGCGTGCAGCGCCAGATCCTCCTGGATGTCCTCTTCCGACCACTTGCCGCCGGCCTCGCGCAGGAACGACTCGACGACGATCCGGAACCACACCCAGTTGATCGGCGGGTACGGCTGGCCCACCACGGTGCCGAGCCAGTCGAGGACCCTTTCCCGGACGGCGTCGTCGAGCTGGTCCCACAACCACCGCTTCGTCAGCTGCAGCACCAGCGCGATCGACGCGGCCTCGACCTTGGCCTGCCCCAGCACGTCCGGCCGCGGCCAGGCCTCCGGGGAGTGCGGATCGGTGCCCGCGGCCAGCCCCCACGCGTACCGCTCCAGCAGCGCGGGGTCGCCGCCGCCCGCGACCCGGAATCCGGCGAGCAGGAACGTGCGCGCGAACCCCTCGAGGCCGTCGGAGGCGGGGCCGTAGCGGCTCGGTTCGCCGGGCAGGTCGATCCGGGCGCACCGCGGGGACCAGTGCCGGTTGACTGCGTTGAGCATATGGTCGGCGGTTGCCTCCCAGTGCGCGCGGGTCCAGCCGGTGCGCGGGGAGAGGCGGCGGTCTTCGGGTGGGAGCTTCATGCGGGTGCGGCCGTTCGGTGGCGGGTCTGTGGGGTGGGGCGGTGGTCAGGCGGGAGCGTCATGCTTGCACCGCGAGTCCCTGCCTGGTCACCGGTTCCAGCGGCGACTGTCCGGTCACGTAGCGCTCCAGCTCGTCGAGCGCCGCAGCCGCCATCAGCCGCGTCTCCGAGCCCAGCGACCCCGCCACGTGCGGGGTGATCGTGACGTTCGGCAGGTCGTACAGCCGCGACCAGGCGGGCAGCGGCTCGGGTTCGGTCACGTCCAGCACGGCGTGCAGATGCCCGTGCACACAGGCCTCCTCCAGCGCAGCGGTGTCCACAAGGGATCCTCGCGCGGTGTTGACCAGCGTGGCGTGCTGGGGGAGCGCGGCCAGTTCCGCCGCGCCGATCAGGTGACGGGTCGAGGGCAGTGCGGGGGCGTGCAGGCTCAGCACGTCCGCTTGGGGCAATGCCTCGGCGAGTGTCACCACCTCGGCACCGGCCGCCCGCACCAGCGAAGGGTCCACGACCGGGTCGACCACGAGCAACCGGCCTGCCTGGAGGCGGCGCAGCAGTTCCACCACCCGCTGGCCGACGCGCGAGAACCCGACCAGCACGATCGTGCGGCCCAGGCCGGACAGCTCGCCGCGGCGCGAGCGGTAGTCCCAGTCCTCGCGGAACCGGCGGGCGTCGGCGGCCAGGAACGGCACCTTCTTGAACGTCCAGAGGATCGCCGCCACGGTGTACTGCGCGACCGGTTCGGCGTTCACGTGCGCGGCCGTCGTCACCAGGATGTCGCGGTCGAACACCTCATCACCGACGTGCGACCGCACGCTGCCCGCCGCGTGCAGGGCCGCGCGCAACCGGGGCGCGGCCGACAGCACGTCGGAAGTGATCGGCGGACATCCCCACGAGGTGATCAGCACCTCCACGGAGGCGAGGCGGCGACGCACGGCCGCAGACGTGAAGTCGGTTGCCACCAAGGGAGTGCCGAGTGTCGCCAGCCTGCGCAGCCGTTCCAGCTCGCGCGGACCGAACTGCTGGTCGGCGACGTCCGGGCTCATCGCGAGCATCACCTCGGGCCTGCTCATTTCACGCTCCCCGCGGCGAGGCCCTTGCGCCACTGCCGGTTGAGCACCAGGAACGCCACCACCAGCGGCAGCACCGCGAGCAGCGATCCGGTGATCACCAGCGGCGTGTACTGGGGGAACTGGGTCTGCCGGGTGCTCCACTGGAACAGGCCCAGGCTGACCGGGAAGAGCTTCGGGTCGGTGAGCAGGACCAGCGGCAGGAAGAAGTTGTTCCAGATGCCGATGAACTGGAACAGCAGCACGGTCACCACACCCGGCCGCATCATCGGCAGCGCCACGGTGAAGAACGTCCGCAGCTGGCCCGCCCCGTCGACCCGCGCGGCTTCCAGCACCTCGTCCGGCACCGACGCGTCGGCGTACACCCTGGCGAGGTAGACGCCGAACGGGTTGGTGAGCAACGGGATGAACACCGCCCAGAACGTGTCCACGACCCGCAGTTCGGACGCGAGCAGGTACATCGGCAGCGCCAGCACGGTCGTCGGCACGAGCACGCCGGTCAGCGTCAGAGCGAACAGCAGACGCCGGCCGGGGAAGCTCGTCTTGGCGATGGCGTACCCGCACGCGGCGCAGATGAGCGAGCCGAGGACCGCTCCACCTCCCGCGTACAGCACCGAGTTGAGCAGCCAGTGCCAGAAGATGCCGTTCTCCTGCGTGAACAACGTCTTCACGTTTGTCCACAGGTTCCACTCGCCGAACGAGAACGCGCCGGTGGTGGAGAAGTCGCCGAGCGATTTCGTCGCCGACGTCAGCAGCCACACCAGTGGCAGCAGGCTGTACAGCGCGGCGATGACCAGAATCAGGTGCACCGCGGGGACGGAAACCCAGCGGGACCTGGTGTCCACGACACTCACCGCGACCTCCTCGTCGAAAAGCGCATGACGACGGCGGACAGCAGCGCGCAGATCACCGCGAGCAGCACCGACGCCGCCGCGGCGCGTCCGTTGTCACCGGCCACGAACGCGGCCTCGTACACGTACATGCTCGGCGTCCAGGTGCTGGTCACCGTGCCGGTGAAGCCCTTGAGCACCATGGGTTCGGTGAACAGCTGCAACGAGCCGATGACGGTGAACACCACCGCCACGAAGATCGTCGGCCGGATCACCGGGATCTTGATCGACCACGCCGTGCGGAACCCGCCCGCGCCGTCGGCCCGTGCGGCCTCGACGATCTCCTTGGGGACGGCCTGCAGCGCGGTGTAGAAGATGATCATGTTGTAGCCGACCCACTGCCAGGTCGCGATGTTCGCGACCGACGGCAGCAGCGCAGAGTCGCTCAACGGGTCGACGCCGAGCAGGTTCTTGATCGGGCCGATCGTGGGGCTGTAGAGGTACGCCCAGATCAGGCCACCGATCACCACCGGCACCGCGTACGGCACGAACACCGCCAGCGACCACACCTGCCGCAGCCGCACGACCGCGGAGTCCAGCAGCAGAGCCAGGATCAGCGAGCCGATCAGCATGCTCGGGATGTGCACCAACGCGAACAGCGCGACGTTGCCCAGTCCCGTGTGGAACGCCTTGTCCGCGATGACCGAGACGTAGTTGCCCAGCCACACGAACACGTGCTCGGGGCCGGAGAAACCCAGGCCGCGCAACCGTTCGGTGAACAGGCTGAGGTACAGCGCGTACAGCACCGGCACCAGCACGGTCGTCACGAGCAGCACCAGGAACGGAACAGCGAGAACCAGTCCGCCGAAGTCCTTCTGGCGGGTCCGGACGGCCGGCTCCGCGGACCGTTCCTCCCTCATCGGTGTGCGCTCGGGCGCGAGAACGCTCATGCCGCCTTCCCCTCTCGCACCGAAAGTCCCTTGGCGCGCATGTCGGCCACGGCGTGCTGCTGGATCTTCTTCAGAGCCTCGGGCAACGTCGTGCCGCCACCGCGAACCGGCCCGAAGTTGTCGGAGATCGTGGAGAACAGGCGCAGCGCGTTCGGTCCCCACGTCCAGTCCGGCACCCGTTTCGCGGCCTCGTCGAGCACGTCGTAGACCGGGTCGCCGACGAAGAAGCCGCCCTTGTACGCCTGTCGCGCAACGGCGCGGTTGGGCAGGTGCGCGGGAAACGGCGTGCTGAAGGCGCTGCCGATCTTCGGCACCTCGGGGTTCGTGCTGAGCCACCGCAGGAACTTCATGGCGGCCTCCGGCTGCTTGCTCTCCGCGGAGATTCCCCACGCCGTGCCGCCCTGGACACCGTTGGCCGGCTTGCCGTCCCAGGTCGGCATGGTCGCCACGGCCCAGCGCCCGGTGTCCTTCGGGATGGACCGGTTGAGCGTGCCGACGCTCCACGACGCGCCGAGCACGCCCCACAGCTTGGCGTCGTGGATTCCGGCGATCCAGTCCTGCGAGCCGTAGACGACCCCGGCCACCTGGTTGTCCGAGATCATCGACTGCCAGTAGGACGCGGTGCGCAGCGTGACCTCACCCGCGATGTCGACGGCCCAGGTGTCGCCCTGTGCCGTCCACCACGGATCGCCTGCCTGCCAGGACATTCCGGCGAAGAACGAGCCGTCGTTGAGCGGGAACGAGCAGATGCGCGCCTGCGGGTCGGCCTGCTTCACCGCGGCGGCTGCCGTGCGGAACTCGTCCCACGTGCGCGGCAACGCGATGCCGTGCTGGTCGAACAAGTCCTTGCGGTAGTAGAAGACCATCGGGGCGATGTCCATCGGCACGCCCCACGTCCGGCCGTCGGGCCGCACCCCGCGCCACGCGGCGGGGGAGTACTGACTCTCCAGGTCGGCCATGTCGTTCGTGAGGTCGCGCAGCCCGCCGGTGAGCAGGATCTGCGGCAGACCCTGGTACTCGACGTGCAGGACGTCCGGCGCGTTGTGCGCCCGGATGGCGTTGGTCTGCTGGGCATAGCCACCGGACAGACCGGCCGCGATCACCCGCAGTTCGACGAAGACGTCCTTCTGTCCGGCGTTGAACGCGGCGACGTACTTGTCCATGCCCGTGAGCCACGACCAGATGGTGACGGTGGTGGCACCGGGCGGTGCGGCGGTGGCGGTGCAGCCGCCGACGAGACCAGCCGCGCCCAGTGCGGCGGTGGCGCGCAGAAACCCGCGGCGCGAGAGGCCGCTGGTCCGCAGCGCTGGGGAAAGCTCCATTGCTGACCCTCCTGCTGGACTGATGTGGCACACCTCACCCCGTGGCAGACTCACCGGTCAACGAAACGATCGAGAACGCTCGGAACCGATCAGAAACGAAACGATGAATCAGAAGTTGGCTGCTCAGCGCCATGAGCTGATCCTGCGTGCCGTCCGGACGCACGGCACGGTCCGATTGCAGGAACTGGTGGACCTGCTCGGCGCGTCGGCGGTGACGGTGCGCCGCGACGTCACCGCGCTCGCCGACCGCGGCCTCGTCGTGCGCGTGCATGGCGGGATCACCATGCCCAAGCACGCTGAGGCCTTCCCGCGCGGACCGCAGTCCGTCCTCGGCCCCGCGCCGACCCAGCCGCTGGTCGGCATGGTCGCGCCGTCGGTCGAGTACTACTGGCCGGCGGTGATTCAGGGCGCGCAGACGGCCGTCGCCGCGGCGGGTGGACGGCTGGTGCTGCGCGCCTCCAGCTACGACGCCGCCGAGGACCGACGCCGGGTGTACGAGCTGCTCGACCGCGGCGTGCAGACCCTGCTGGTGGCGCCCAGCACTACCGGCCGCGCGGGCGTCGAACTTCTGCGATGGCTCGGCGGGCAGTCCGTCCCCGTCGTTCTGGTCGAACGGCTCCCGCCGCCCGAGTTGCCGACGATCGCGCTGGACGCGGCGGTGACCGACCACGCGATCGGCGCCGGCCTCGCCGTCCGGCACCTGGCCACGCTCGGGCACCGCCGCATCGGGCTCGTGACCTCCAGGCAGAGTCCGCACAGCGACGTCATCCGCGGCGGCTGGACGACCGCGGTGTCGTCGTTGGAGCTGCCGTTCAACGGAGTTCCCGTGCTCGACGTCTCGCCCTACGGCTCTCCACAGTGGACTCGCGCGGTCGACCAGGTGATCGACGAGTGCCTGGCCAACGACGTGCACGCCGTGCTGGTGCACGCCGACCGGGAGGCGATCGGGCTGCTCGAACGGGCACGGGAACGCGGGGTCCGGGTGCCGGAGGACCTCGCGGTCGTGTCGTACGACGACGAGGTGGCGGCCGCGTCGGATCCGCCGTTGACGGCCGTGCGTCCGCAGAAGCACCGGCTGGGCGCGTTGGCCGCGCAGCTCGCGCTGGCCCGGCTGGCGGATCCGCTGGACCGGCCGGTGCACCGGGTGGTGCTGTGGCCGACCCTGACCGTGCGGGAGTCGTGCGGAACCGCGCTCAGCCCGGTCTGACGCTGTCTACAGTGGACAATGACCGTGGTGCGTGGGTCCGTGTCGTTTCAGCAGATGCGTGGCGAGCACTTCGGTTGCGACGCCGCGTCCGATGGCAAGACCCGCCTGGTTGCTGAACTCGAAGTGCTGTCCGCCGAACACCCGTGACCGGCCGGCCTCGGTGGCCGCGGCGGAGAAACTCGGATAGGTGCGTGCCTGGCCGCCCGGTGCGGTGTCCGTGGTGTGGGTGAAGCGGATGTCGTCCGTGCAGAAGAACCCGGCCAGTACGGTGGCGGCCGCGCCGCTGTAGGAGCTGTGCCCGGACGGGTACTCCGGTGTTCCGCCGACGCTGCCCGCTCTCGGGTTCCAGCCCGGGTTCGGTTGAGTCCACGGGTTCGCGTCGGTGTCGGCCTCGCGGATCGCCGTGGCCGGACGCCAGTGGCGGTAGGTGAACTTGGTGCCGACAGTGGGAATCGTGGTGTCGGCCAGCGTCATCGTCAGCAACGCCAGGAGGCGCGCCGAGGCGGGCAACGACAGGTCGTGCGACACGGTCAGCGCGATCTTGACCCATTCGCCGGCGGGCTGGCTCGTGCCGGTGGGCACGGACCAGTACTGGAAGGTGGCGAGCTTGTCGGGGGCGGGTATCGAGGCGTCACCGAGGAGCGCGACTTCGGCGAAGGCGGCGGCGTAGTCGAGGCTGTCCAGGGCGGGCGGCGGACCCGGTACGTACGCGGCGGGATCGGCGACGGCGAACGGGCGGACGGTGCGGTACTGCACGCCGGACCACTCGGCTCGGAACACGCCAGGGCCAGAGCCCGCGGGCTCGCTCTGCACCGGAACCGAGCCGTCGTCGCTGCGGGCGGCCACCACGCGGTGAGCGACCTCGGTTCCCCAGCGCACGCCGGCATCGCGCTGGTGGCCGGGACGCAGGACGGCCAGGTCGGCGCTCAGCTGCGTGTCGTAGCGCTCGGTTCGGGCGGGGTCCAGCCCGACGAGGATGCCGTGTGCTGCAGCGACGGCTGCGGCGCGCGGATCGGCGCCGCGCGGGCCAGGACCGGGTATCAGCGCATGGGCGCGTGCGGGACCGGAGAGTCCGTTGACCGCGTCGTAGATGGCCACGTTGAGCATGGCGTAGGTGCGGGCCGCGTCGGCGTCGGTGGCACGGGTGGCGCGCACCGCGGCCAACGCGAGCTCGTTCCACACTCGCACGCTGTCGGGCCGCGGCTCGGCGGCCGCGCTCGACCCGGCGCCGGACAGCAGAAGCACCAGGACCAGGACGATCTTCTGCATGACCTCGCCTCCAGAACACGCGGAAAGTCGCGGTCAGGACGGCCCCATCGTGTCGCGGTTCGCGCAGCTCGGCGACGGCTGCTCGAACTAACTTCGGCCGGCTCCAGGCGGCGCAGAAGGTCGAGCGGATATCGGATCACCGGACCTTGAAGGTCGTTTTGAGCACTGGACCGCCGATGATCGAGGGCTTTCGGAGCCGCGACGTGGCTCGGCGCGCTTGTCCTGACCCTGCTGACCATCAAGGGGCAGGACAAGCGATCGAGCAGCTGACGGCGGTCCTCACTGATGTGGGGTCATCGCCTGCTGCAGCAAGGCCAGCGCCTGCTTGGCCGCCACGTTGAACATGCCCATGGTGGTGTTGTGCCCGCTGAACACCACGAGCAGCGTGTCGGCGTCGACTGAGAACACCCCCACCTGACCGGTGTCGCCCTCGAAGAACACCACGCGCGAGCCGCCGACGTTGGCCCGCGCGGTGAACTGGGCCCCCAGCCCGGCCGCGGCGGCGGCCATCGCGGCGACGCTCTCGTTCTCGAGGTCACGGGTGAGCGCGCTGAGCACCACGCCGTCCCGCGTCGCGACCAGCACCCCGTTGATCGCGACGGAGTCGATGCGGTCGTGGATCCCTTGCAGTGCCTCGGTCACCGTCTTCTTGCCGGCACCGTTCGGCGGCAGCGCCATCGCGAGCCGGGCCGACAAGGACGAACCGCGCTTGCGCAGGGGCAGCGCGCAGGCGTCCGTTGATGCCTGGGCGGACATGTCGTTCACACGATCAGGTCGGCTTCGATGGTCTTGAGGCTGTGCCTCGCCAGCGCGAGGTTGGACCGTTCGCGGTCCAGCACGAGGTACAGGAACAACGTCGAGGTGCCCCGGTTGGTCGCCTTCAGCAGGCGGATCAGGTGGTACTGGCGGTTCAGCGTGATCAGGATGTCCTCGATCTCGTCGTTCAGCTTGAGCGCGGAGACCACCCGCTGCTTCGCCCGCACCACCTCGGTGTTGCCGGCCGCGGCCACCTCCAGGTCCAGCCGGTCACCGCCGCCGATCGACCCGAGCGACATCCCGCTCTCGAAGTCGACGAGCGCGGCGCCCACCGCGCCGGTGATGTTCATGGCTTCTTTCAACGCCGTGTCGATGTTCATTCGACGACTGCTCCTCGCGCGCGTTCGAACGATTGAGTGCGATGACAATTCGTCCGGCGGTTTCCCCGAATTCGCCGGACCGGAGTCGCATGATCAGCATCACCCTATGTGGCGAGGTGGGGTGCGTACATACCCGTTCGGAGCAAAGTGGACACAGCGTCGAGTCCATTGTGTCCGGTCATTGTCGAACGTCGTCGAACGGTGTCGATACCCCAGTCGAACGCGAATCGCGATCGCGCTCTTTTTCCGGGAACTTCACAGTTCGGCCAGCGGTACCGGCCTGCCGAGGAGGAACCCCTGCGCCTGGTCGCACCCGAGCGAGCGCAGGATCTCCAACTGCTCCCCGTGCTCCACTCCCTCGGCGATCACGGTCAGGTCGACCGCGTGGGCCATCGCGATGATGCTCGTGACGATCGCCTCGGCCTCGTCGGACCGGCCCAGCCCCGCCGTGAAGGAACGGTCGATCTTGAGCGTGTCCAGCGGCAGGGTGAGCAGCTGGGCGAGCGAGGAGTAGCCGGTGCCGAAGTCGTCGATCGCGAGCCGCACGCCCAGGTCGCGCAACGCCGCGAGGGTGCGGGCGGCCAGTGCCGGATCGCGCATGAGGGCGCTCTCGGTGATCTCCAGGCACAGCGAGCCCGGGGCCAGCCCCGCCTTGTGGGTGGCGTGCCGGACCGCGGACACGAGCCACGGGTCGTCGAGCTGGCGTGCCGACAGGTTCACGGTCAGCTGCAGGTCCGTTGCCAGTCCGGCGATCTCGCGGGCGGCGGTGTGCAGCATGTGGGCGCCGATGATGTTGATCAGGTCGCTCTCCTCGGCGAGCGTGATGAACTCGCCGGGGGAGATGAGGCCGTAGCGGGGATGCGTCCAGCGCAGCAGGCCCTCGACGGCCGTGCGCCTGTCCGTGCGGAGGTCGACGATCGGCTGGTAGGCGAGCCACAGCTCGTCGCCCAGCGGGGCTCTGCGCAGGTCCTGTTCCAGCTGCAGGCGGCGCTGGATGCGTTCGCGCAGCTCGACGTCGAAGAACGCGACGCGCCCGCGTCCCCTCGTCTTCGCCTGGTACATCGCGAGGTCGGCGTCGCGGAGCAGGTCGGAGCCGTCGCGGGAGTCGGCCGGTTCGGCGAGCACCACGCCCACGCTCGCGTCGACGTGCAGCTGCCGCCCGTCCACCGGGATCGGCCTGTTGAGCTCGGCGCGGATGTGGTCCGCGAGCGCGGTCACCTCGTCCGCGCCGGTCACCCCGTAGGCGATGACGGTGAACTCGTCACCGCCGAGCCTGCCCACGACGTCACCGCGGCGGGCGCTGCGGCTCAGCCGCGTGCCGACGACCCGCAGCACCTCGTCGCCCGTGCTGTGGCCGAGGGAGTCGTTGATGACCTTGAACTTGTCCAGGTCGATGAACAGCACCGCGGTGAGCCCGGATCGGTGTGCCCGGGCTGCCGGGCTGAGCCGGTTGATGGTCACCGTGCGGTTGCACAGGCCGGTCAGCGCGTCGTGCGTCGCCTCGTGCTCCAGCCGGCTGTCGATCATGCGGCGTTCGGTGATGTCGGTGAACGACACGACCGTCGCCGACGGCAGCTTGCCCTCCTGGGTGAGCGCGCGGGCGCTCAGGGACAGCCAGACGCGGCGGCCGTCCGGCCGGCGCGCGCAGACGATCCGCCCGTGCTGCGCTCTGCCGGTCGTCCGGGTGATGGCCGACGGGAAGTGCGTTGTCGGGATGGGCCGGCCGGCCTCGTCGTACAGCTCGGTCAGCGAGGACGACTTGCCGATCACCTCCCGCGCGCGGATGCCGAGGATCCGTTCGGCCGCGGGGTTGACGGACTCGACGAGTCCCGTGGCGCCGACGACGAGCACGCCCTCCCCGATGGCGTTGACCACCGACGTGAAGTGGTGCTCCGCGCGCTTGCGGGCGGTCTCGTCCGCGCAGATCAGCACGTACCCGTCGTCCGCACGAGCCGCCGACACCCGCACCGCCAGCGCCTCACCGTCGGCCCTGCGGTGCACCGCGTGCACCACACCACCCGCTTCCAGGACCGCCACCGGGTCCAGCGGTGCCCCCACCACGTGGCTGATGGGCTGCCCGATCGCGTCGTCGGCGAGGTGGCCGTAGACGGTCTCCGCGCTGGGGTTCCAGCAGGTCACGACACCGTCGGGCGTGGTCCCGATGAGCGCGTCGCTGACGTGCTCGGCGAGCGCGGCCTGGTGGCGCAGCTGCGCCGCGATGGCCTTCTCCTCGGTGACGTCCCGCATGATCACCTGGAACGCCGGTCTGCCCTCCCAGGTCGTGCGCACCGAGACCGACTCGACCTCGGTCGTGCCGCCGTCGAACCTGACCAGCACCGCGTCCGCCGGGTCGCTCGCCGCCCCCGGCACGGTCAGCTTCGAGATCCGCCGCAGCATCTCCTCCTGCGAGTCCGGATGGACGAAGTCCGTGATCGGCCGCCCCAGAATCTCCTCGTCGGACGCTGCCCGCACGAACCGGACCGCCGCCGGGTTCGCATACACGAGCCGGCCCGCCTCGTGCACCACGATCGCCTCGGGTGTGTGGTCCACCAGCAACCGGTAGCGGTCGGCCAGATCCGCCAGCTCCTGCTGCTGGGTGTGCCGCCCGGTCACGTTGGAGGCGACGCCGACCAGGGCCCGCGTGGTTCCGCGGGTCGAGACACGGGCGCGGAACTGGAGCCAGCACGGTCCGGCCGGGGTTTCGACCGGCTGTTCCAGCTCGAAGTCCTGCCACTCCGTCGCCGTCTTCGCGGCCACGGTCAGCGGTTCGACCAGCTCGGCCAGCCGGGCGCGCACGGTGCCGGTGTCCGCGCCGGGCACGCCGATCAGCGCGTCCAGGCCGGGCGTCCAGCCGAGCCGGTCCGCGCCGAGGTCCAGCCACCACACCACGGCGGCGCCGACCGAGAGCGCCAGGTCGACCAGCAGCTCGTGGTCGAACTCGGCGTCGCCGATCAGCCCGCTCACGTCTTGGCTCCCAGATCCGACGTCTCGGATGTGCGGTGGCGTTGCCATCGTGAAGTCCTACTACAGACCCGGCCGCCACCGCATCCGCCTGGCGTGAACATGGTGTGCCGTTATAGCCGGTCGCCCATACCGCGCGTTGATCAGGGTTCACTCACGAAATCCATTGTGCACCAATGGGTTTCTCGCAGCCAGATGGTTTACACCGTTATCCTTGCGACAGAGGTATCGGCCCTCGGTATGGGGGAAACTGGACATGGTCGCGCGGGGTGTGGGCATCTGCGGAATCGGCGTCGTCAGCGCTTACGGGTGGAACCGTGAGTCGTTCTGGGAAGGACTGGTGAGCGGCAAACCCGCCGCCGTCATCGTTCCCGAGCTGGGCCGTTTCCCCGGTGACACCGTCTGGGCGGCGCGGGTCGGCGAGGGCGGTGACCCGGTGGACGGGCCGAGCAGGTTCGCGCGGGCCATGCGTGCCGCCGCCCGGGAGGCCATCGAGGACGCGGGCACCCGCGGTTGGCGGCCCGGCCGCCGGGTGGGCCTGCTGCACGCCGTGGTGCTGGGCGAAGTGGACCTTTGGCGCGACTTCTACGTCACGCGCGGCGGCAAGCTCTCGGTGCACGACTACCTGGCGTTGATGCCGTCCACGCCGATGTCGACGTTCATGCAGGAGTACGGGTTCCACGGTCCGGCGATGAACGTCTCGGCGATGTGCGCGTCGGGCAACGCCGGTCTGCTCACCGCGAAAGCCTGGCTGGACGCGGGAATCGTCGACGATGTCGTGTTCGTCGCGACGGATCTCTCCCTGACCCCGGAGAACGTGGCCCACTTCGTCCGGCTCGGCGTGGCGATCGTGGACGCCGAGCCGCTCGACGCCTGCCGCCCGTTCCAGGTGGGCAGCAGGGGATTCGTGATGGGCGAGGCCTCGGTGGCGTTCGTCCTCTCACGCCGCGCGACACGTCCGTACGCCCTCGCGCTCGGCGGCGCGATGTCGCACGACGCGTACCACGTGACGTCGATCGACCCGCGCCTCGACCAGATCACCGCGTGCTTCACCGACGCGCTGGACAACGCCGCCGTGAGCGCGTCCGACGTGCGTTACCTCAACGCGCACGGCCCCGGCACCGCGCAGTGCGACGCCGCCGAGGCAGCCGTGCTGGAACAGCTGTTCGCGCCGGAGACCGGGATCTACTCGGTGAAACCGCTGACCGGGCACTGCCAGGGCGCGGCGTCGGCCATCGAGGTCGCGGTGACCGCGATGGCCTACGACCGCGGGGTGATCCCGGCGCCACCGGTCGTCGCACCCGGACACCCGCGACTGCTGGACGGGCCCACACCGCTCGGCGACGGCGTCACGATCAAGTCGTCGCTCGGCATGGGCGGCCACAACTCGGCGGTCGTGCTGGCACCGCCCGCCTGACCCAGCCCGTCCGGCTCAGCCCGCGGCCAGCGCCTCGGGCAGGGTGGCGTGCAGTTCGAGCAGGTCGTTCAGCATGGTCGCCCGCAGCGCGCGCAGAACGCTTCCCGCCGGTGCGACGATCCGCAGCGCGATGCCCTGGTCCTCGCCGCGCGTGTGGTACTCGACGAGCGCGGAAAGGCCGGTCGACGCGAGGAAGGAGACGCCGGTCATGTCCAGCACGACCGCGTATTTGTGTCTCGCCGCCTCGCTGAACGCCGCGGCCAGGTGCTCTTGCAGCACCGGCGCGGTGTAGGAGTCGACCTCGCCGGCGACCCGGAGGATCACCGCGTTGTCCCGTTGTTCGGTCTCGACCTCGAGTGGTTCCATCCCGCCTCCTGTCGACACCCCTCCAGCCTGTCAGGCCGGGCCAGCGTTGTCGATCATCACCCGCCCGGCCTGTCGCGCCGGCCGTCGAGGCGTCGAGGGCACATCAGGTCGTCCACTCCAGGTAGGACGGACGATCGTCCCTCAGGCCGATGCCCGATGCGTCCGAACGGACCTAACCTCGGCGTCATGTCACATCAGGTCGTGCCGGCCCTGTCCGATCAGAACGCCCGGTTGCTCGAGGGCGGCGGCCTCGTGCTCGCCCTGCTCCTGGCCGCCGCGCTCCTGATCTTCTGGATCGCCGCGCTGGTGAGCGTGCTGGGCGCGCCGATCGGGTGCGGTGCCAAGATTCTCTGGCTGCTCGTGGTGTTCGCGTTGCCGTTCCTGGGCAGTGTGCTGTGGTTCGTGGCAGGGCGACGGACCGCCGGGGTGAATTAGACCGCCTCACCAGCCCCAGCGGGACACGGGTTGTGGTGCCAGGTCCAGGAAGTGGAACGCGGGCAGCGGACCGGTGCAGGTCGCCACGACGCCGTCGAACCCGGCCACCGCTGTACGCACGGCTTCGGCCTGGTCCAGCGGAACGAGGAACGCGCGGAGATCCTCGGTGTGTTCGCGCGCGTCGAGCATCGCCACCGACCGGGAGAGGGCCGACACCGGAGCGAGCAGGGCGTCCGCCTGCTTCCCGCGCCACGCCGCGACCGCCTGGGCGATCTGTTCGCCCCTCCCGATGGTGGAGGCGAGGTCGCGGCCGCCGCCCGTGAACGCACCCTCGTCGAACACCGCCCGCAGCGCCGTCTCCTCGTCGAACGCCAGTCGCACATGCATTTCGGCCAGGCCGTCGAGCCGCTCCAGGTGTGCGCGCAGGGCCGGCACCGTCAGCGCGAGCACGGCGGCACGGGCGGCTTCCTCGTCCACCGCGACGGTTCCGATGCGCAGCGGCAGCACCGGTCCGGCGAGCAGCAGCGCGCACAGCCCGGCCAGATTCGCGGTGGCGTCCTGTTCGGTGAGCTCGCTGTGGTGGTCGCTCACCACGACAGCGAGGTCGTCCACCACGATCAGCCGGAACGGTGAGCCGTCGGGCCACCGGTGGCGCGCTCGCACGACACCATGCAGGCGCAGGCTCACTGCTGCGGTTCCTCCGCCTGCGTCGGAACGGCGATCGGCGTCGGGGCGACCATGGCAGGGGTGACCACGGCCGGTACCGCGGAGGCCAGCAGCCCATAGGTGCCGCCGATGCCCTGGGACACCGGCGGCGCCGACATGCCCCGGCGCACCGCCTCTAGCCGTTGCATCGCTTCCAGGTAACGGATGTAGGTGTCCACGCTCGCGATCACGACCTTGATGTCGATGGCGAGGATCTCGATGCCGATCAAAGAGACCCGCACCGACGCGTCGATCACGAGTCCCTTGTCCAGCAGGACGTTCAGCACGTCGGCCAGGCCGCCGGAGTTCGGAATGGCAGGAGCGGTCACAGCGATGTCCTCTCATCGTCCAGCAGACTCGCGATGTCGACCGGGAGCCGCACGCCCGAGGAGTCCGGCTCCCCGAGTGCTTCCCGCAGCGCCGCGAACTGGCGTTGCAGCGAGATCAGGGCCTGGCCGACGTTCTCCACCTGCTCGTCGGTCAGGGTGCCCGCGTCCACCCGGCGCAGCGCCTGACGTTCGAGCAGTTCACACACGATCTCCAGCACGGCCACGACGATCCGGCCGAGCGCTCGGCCGGCGTCCTGCCCGCTCACCCGCCGATGCCCATCAGCAACAGGCGCAGGTCGAGCCGGATCAGCTCGACGCCCGCGAGCGTGATGACGACGTCGCCGCGGACGACCGCACCCCGGTGCACGACGCGGTCGAGCAGGTCGACCAGGCTCGCGGTGCTGTGGTCAGGCATCGGCGAGCTCCATGGTCGTGAACGAGTACGGCGGCCACGGCCCGGTGATCTCCACCGACAGGCCCAGTTCGCCGCTCAGACGGTGGATCTCGGCGTGGAAGTCGTCCTCGCGCCCGGCGTCGACCAGGTAGGCCGCATCGAGCAGCACGTCACCCGCGAGATCGCGGCGGGTGCTCTCGGCGGCGGCGCGCGTCAGTTCCTCGTGCAGGGCCGCGGCATCGCGCCGGGTGTCGTCGGCGGCGGTCAGGTTGCGGCGCCGCAGGGTCAGGTAGGCCGTTCCCGACAGGCCGTCCAGCTCCACCGGCTTCCGCGCAGCGGCCCGGACGCGGACGCCCCACTCCCGCCGCCCCTCGACCTGGTGCAGACGGGCCAGCGCCTCGTCGTGGCGGACAGCGAGCAACCGGAGTGCGGCGTCGGTGCCCTCCAGGACGGTGCCGAACCTCAACGGCAGCACGGGTTCGTGCCGGAACACCGCGCGCACAACGGCATCATGTTCACGGGCCAGCACGGCCAGTGGGCTGTCCTCGGCGGGTTCGTCGAAGTCCAGTCCGGTGAACCGGTCGAGGTCCACCTCCGCCACGACCAGCGCCAGGTCCCGGTGGCCTATCAGCCAGGCCCCGGTCACCTCCGCTGGTCTGTCCCTGGTGATCGCGTAGGCGTACAGGCCGCGGTTCACGAGCGTCTCTCCCCGAGCGCGCGTTCGAGCACCGCGAGGCGATCGCGCAGTTCCGCGTTCTGCTGGGTGAGGTCTTTCATCTCGGCCATTCGGTCCACCACTTTCGGCGAGAAGAACGGATCGTTCGCCCACCAGTCCATTCCCATTTCACGAGCGGTCTGCGCGGATGCGATGAACAAGCGCACTCGCAGTGTGAGCAGCTCGATGTCCACTACGCACACGGCGATGTCACCTACGATGACGACGCCTTTGTCCAGAACCCGTTCCAATGTGTCGGCCAGCGAGGTGTGTCTGTTTTCCACGTGCGAATCCGTCCCCGTCACATGTCGGTCGTCCCGCGGGTGTAGCGCCGGAGCCGCTCACAGCCGGACAGCTCACCTGCGGCGTCGACGTCGACGCGGTAGGTGGCCATGATGCTGGTAGTGGCGGGGATGCGTTCGAGCTCGACGACGTCGATCAGCACCGACCAGCCGCCGTCCGGCAGAGCGCGAATCCCCGAAACGGCCTCAGGGGCTCTTCCGAGCAGAGCACCGAATTGCTCCGTTGCGGCTCGAATGGCATTCGCCGCTGTCAGCCTCTCAGGTTTGCCAGGCGACGAAGAATCACTCGAGTCGGCGCTCACCGGCTCGATACTAGGGAGTAGCAACGGTGAGTTGTAGAAATTGCCGCCGAGCAAGAATTCACATGTTCACGCGAGGTGTCGAATACATTCGAATGGTGGTCTGATCGGACTATCGGGGTGCGATCACGGCGTGATCCGGTAGGTGACCAGCGATCGCGCGGGCACGGTCGCGGTGAACGTGCCGCGCGTGACGCGGACGGGGGACTGGGCCGTGGTGCTGCCCGTCGTGCTGGTCAGGTACGGCGTCGCGGTGGAGGCGGCGACGTTCTTGAGCGCGTACGAGACCGAGCCCGCGCTGGTGCCCGTGTTGAGCGCGACGACGGCGAGGGTGCCGTCGGTGTTGCGGAACGCGGACATCAGCAGGTCACCGGAGGAGGTCGCGTCGATCCGAGTCGCGTTAGGACGGACGAACCGGCTGTAGTTCGCCAGCGCCCACAACCGCTTCGACACGCGGTAGCCGTCGCCGTCCATCTGGATGAGGCCGCGGGTGGCGCCGACCGAAGCGCCGTACCAGTACACGTAGCCGTTGACGTTGCCTGTGGTGAGCGCGGTGTGCACGGCCTTGGCGATGGTGAAGCCGTCGTAGCCGCTGCCGTCGTCCCAGTTCTCGTTCCACGTCGTGCCGTTCGGAGACCACTCCGACATCCAGGTGCGGCGGTTCGTCGGGAGTGGGCCGGTGATCTGCGACGCGTAGGTGTGGCCGGTGTGCGTGGCGACGATGGCGCGTGCGGCCGCGTCGGCCTCGATCGCCCGCGTGTAGGCGCTTTGCTGGTTCCAGCCGAACGAGTCGCAGCACGCGACCTTCAGTCCGGAGGCGACCGGCCCGAGCACCTTGACGAACTCCGCCGCCTGGGCCGGGGTGAAGCGCATCGACGAGTAGTCGGAGGTGTAGTCGGGTTCGTTGGTGAACCCGATGTCGGTGATCCCGATGCCTTCCTGGGCGTAGAACTTGGCGTACTGCACCAGGTAGTTCGCGTAGGCGCGGCGCCAGTCGCCGCTCGCGCAGGACGCGCCGGACAGCCCGCAGAGGCTGCCGCCGTTGGCCTCGTCCCCGTTGGTCTTCATGTAACCGGGCGCGCTCCACGCGTTGGCGTAGAAGCGGTTCACGCCGTAAGCCTTGGCCTGCTGGGCGAGCCAGACCTGGCTCTCGTCGTCACGGTCCCACACGTAACGGGGGACCGCGTTCGGGCCGCCAGGATCGGCGGGCTGGATGGAGTTCGCGGACGTCGACCCGATGCCCAGCCGCACGACGGACATGCCGGCGCCGGTGGTGCGCGACAGCAGCAGGTCGAGGATCTCCCGCTGCTTCGGCGCGGACAGGCTCTGCGAGCCGTGCATGATCTCGGCGCGGCCGAACGCCTCCGAGAACCCGAAGCCGTCGATCTGCTGGTGCGGCCGGGCGCCGTCGATGGTCACCGCGGTGGCCGCGGCCGGCGCGACGAGCGTGCCGAGGAGGAGCACCGCTACGGCCGATACCGCTGAGGTCATTCAGTCAGCGTGATGGAACCGTTGCGGTGCAGGCAATCCCGAGCACTTCTTCGACTCGAATTCGACCGGGCATCAGTGCGTAGTCAGCTCGTAAACCGTTTCCTGGTGGTAGGTCTCGCCCGGCCGCAACACCGTGCTCGGGAAGTCGGGGCGGTTCGGCGAGTCGGGGAAGTGCTGTGCCTCCAACGCGAAACCCGCGCCGCGGCGGTACGGCCGGCCGCTCGTGCCGACCAGCGCGTCGGACAGGAAGTTGCCGGAGTAGAACTGCAGACCCGGCTCGGTCGTGTACGTGGTGAGCATCCGGCCAGAACCGAGATCGTGCGCCCGCGCGGCGAACGCGAGCTGCCCGGCCTCGTCGAGCACCCAGTTGTGGTCGTACCCGTGCGCGATCCGCAGCTGGGGATCAGGTGACTCGATGCGCGCCCCGATCGGCGTCGGCTCGCGGAAGTCGAACGGGGTCCCGCCGACCGGGACCGGATCGCCGTCGGGGATCAGCGAGTCGTCGACCGCGCAGAACGAACCCGCGCGGATCGTCAGCAGGTGGTCGTAGATGTCGCCGGAACCTTCGCCCGCCAGGTTCCAGTACGTGTGGTTCGTCAGGTTCAGCACGGTCGGCGCGTCGGTTTCCGCGCGATAGCTGATGGTCAGCCGGTCGCGCGCGTCGAGGTGGTACGTCACCGCGGTCGTGACGCGGCCGGGGAAGCCCTGGTCGCCGTCCGGGCTGACGTGGCTGAGCCGCACACCGGCGCCGGTGTCGTCGGTGAACGGGCTCGCCTGCCAGACGTGCGTGTCGAAACCTCCGCCGCCGCCGTGCAGGCAGTTGGCGTTCTCGTTGGCGTCGACCTCGTACTGCTCGCCGTCCAGGCTGAACTTCGCGCCGCCGATCCGGTTGGCGTAGCGGCCGATCAGGGCACCGAAGAACACCCGGCCCGCGTCCGGCCGGTTGTTGGCCACGTAGCCGTCGAGGTCTGCGAACCCGAGCACCACGTTCGCGAGCGAGCCGTGGCGGTCCGGGGCGTCGATCGACTGGACCACGCCGCCGAGGTCCAGCACCCGCACGGTGATCCCGCCCGGATTGGCCAGCACGTAGCGGTGCACGTCGGTGTCGCCAACCTTGCCGAAGTGCTCGCTGCTGACCGCGGGGGCGACGGTGTCAGAACGCTGCATCCCGTCATGTTAGCGCTAACAGTCGACCTTGAGCCTTGCCGTGAGGATGACCGTCGAACGCTGTCAGGCCTCGAGCTCGAACTCCGGCGTGAACGCGCGGTCGAATCCGACGCGACGGGGAGGCCCGGTCATCGTCAGGCGCACGGTCGTGTCGATGTCCGCGCTGGACCTGCCGACGTGCAGCTCGACCTCACCGGGATCGACCTGCCGGTGACCGGCCCGCCCGGTGTAGGCGGTCAGGTCGGCGTGCAGGACCGCCGTGACCGTGCGCGTCTGGCCGGGCGCGAGGTCGACCTTCACCGCACCGATCAGCTGCCGGATCGGCCGGGCGACCTCGGCCACCGGGTCGTGCAGGTAGATCTGGACGACCTCGCTGGTGCTGGTCTCGGTGCCGTTGTGCAGGACCGCGACCACCCGGCAGGTTCCGTCGGTCGGCCACGCGTGTGACTGCGCGGTGACGCTCACCCAGGCGGCGGGGGCGTAGGACAGGCCGTGCCCGAACGGGAACAGCGGCGTCGGGTCGACGGTGCTGACCTCGCTGCGGGCGCCGAGCGCGGCGGTGAGGTAGGTGGCCGGCTGGCTCGCGCCCGGACCGGGGAAGCTCACCGGGAGCCTGCCGGACGGGTTGATCCGTCCACTGAGGACACCGGCGACCGCGGCGGCGCCTTCCTCGCCGGGGTAGAAGCCGCACACCACCGCGGCGAGACGGTCGATCTGCCGGGACAGTTCGTAGGGACGCCCCGACAGCAGCACCAGGACGACCGGGGTGCCGGTGGCGAGCAGCGCCTCGAGGAGCTCTTCCTGCCTGCCGGGCAACTTCAGATCGGCGGCGTCGCAGCCCTCGCCGGACGTGCCGCCGCCGAACAGGCCTGCCTGGTCGCCGAGCACCGCGACGCAGACCTCCGCGTGCCGGGCGGTCTCGACGGCCTCCAGGATCTCCTCGTCGCCGCCGCCGAGGACGGGGCAGCCCAGTGCGAACGTGACGTCGTGGTCGGGGCGCAGGCGGTCCAGCACGGTCGGCACCTCGATGCCCATCGGCACGTCCGGATGGTGCACACCGACGTGCAACGGGAACGCGTAGCAGCCCATCATCGCGCCGGGGTCGTTGGCTCGCGGCCCGATGACGGCGACGCGCCGCCGTTCGGCCAGCGGCAGCACACCGTCGTTGTGCAGCAACACGATCGAGCGTTCGGCCAGCTTGCCTGCCAGCGTGCGGGAGTCCTCGTCGTCGAGGTCGAGATCGGTGGCGGGCTCGGGGGAGTAGCCGGGGTCGAGCAGCCCGAGCTCGCACTTCTGACGCAGCACGCGTTCCAGCGCCCGGTCCACCAGTGCGCCGTCGACCGCGCCAGACTCCACCGCGGCCAGCAAGGGGTCGCCGTAACAGTCCACAGTGGGCAGTTCGACGTCGATGCCCGCGGTCAGCGCCTGCCCGGCCGAGTCCTCGCGGCCGGCGGCGACGCCGTGCAGCATGTGCAGGAACGGCACGGCGAAGTAGTCCGCGACCACGGTTCCGGTGAAGCCGTACTCACCGCGCAGCAGGTCGGTCAGGATCGTGGGATCGGCGGCGACCGGCACTCCGTCGACGCCGGAGTAGGAGTTCATCACCGACCGCGCGCCCGCCCGCAGCGCCATCTCGAACGGCGGCAGGATCACGTCGGCCATCTCGCGCGGGCCGATGGACACCGGTGCGAGGTTGCGGCCCGCCCGGGAGGCCGAGTGGCCAGCGAAGTGCTTCAGGGTGGCCACGATTCCGGCTGACTCCAGGCCGGTGACGAAGGCGGCGCCGAGCGTGCCGACGAGGTGCGGATCCTCGCCGATGGTCTCCTCGACGCGACCCCACCGCAGGTCCCGCGTGACGTCGAGGACCGGGGCCAGGCCCTGGTGCACGCCGAGCCGGCGCATCGACCGGCCGATGAGCTCTGCCATGCGCCGCACCAGGTCCGGCTCGAAGCTCGCCCCCCAGCACAGCGGTGACGGGTACACCGTCGCCTGCCACGCGGCCAGTCCGGTGAGGCACTCCTCGTGCACCACCGCGGGAATCCCGAACCGGCCGCCCTCGATGATCTGCCGCTGGGTGCGGGCGAGGCTGTGCGCGCCCACCTCCGGCGCGATCGGGCGGGTGCCGAACACGCGGGTGAGCTGGCCGATGCCGTGTTGCTGCAGGTCGTCGAAGTCCAGCTCGGCCACGAAGTCGTGCTGGTGCGGCGCCACCTCGCCGCCGGAGTCGATGCCGACCCAGACGCCGTACAGCTGCGCGACCTTCTCGCGCGGGGTCATGCGCGCCATCAGGTCTCGCACGCGCTCGGCCGCGGAGACGAGCGGGTCGCGCCAGCGCTCGTCCGGCGTGGTGGCTTCGGTCGTCACGGGAACCGCCTGTCTTCGGTGAGGAGTCAGGATGACAACGCGCGCGCCGAGTGACGCACGATCAGCTCGGTGCCGAGCGTGATGTGCGTTTCGTCCGGCTGCTCGCCGTTGATGAGCCGCACCAGCAACGTGATCGCGCGGCGGCCCATCTCCCGGATCGGCTGCCCCACCGTCGTCAGCGGCGGGGTGCACAGGGCGGACTCCGGGATGTTGTCGAAGCCGACCACCGAGAGGTCTTCCGGCACCCGCAGGCCCAGCTCGCCGGCCGTTTCGATGGTCGCGATGGCCGTGATGTCGTTGGCGGCGAACACCGCCGTCGGCCGGTCGGGGCCGGACAACAGCTCCCGTGCCGACTCGGCGGCGATGTCGTGGTCGTAGTCACCGCGGCGGATCAAGCTCTCGTCGACCGTCACACCCGCGGCGGCGAGGGCGCGCCGGTAGCCGGTTTCACGTTGCTGGGCCGACTTCAGGTCCTCGCGGCCGGTGAGCAGGGCGATCCGGCGGTGTCCCAGCTCCAGGAGGTGCTCGGTCGCGAGCTGACCGCCGTGCAGGTTGTCCGAGTCGACGGTGGGCAGCGGCGAGCGGCCGGTGTGCGGGTCGACCGCGACGACCGGGGTGCCGGGCAGTCCTTCGAGGTCGACGGCGGGCGTGACCAGCACGGCGCCGTCGACGAGCGTGCCGCTGAGTCTGGTCAGGTAGCGGTGTTCCCAGCCCTGCGGGTCACCGGTGCGCCCGCCGGCCGAGTACACGACGAGCTCGAAACCGGTGCCGCGCAGCGCGTCCGCCGCGCCCTTGAGCAGTTCGGTGCTGAACGGCTCGATGTCCGCGACCAGGATGCCGATCACGTTGGTCCGGTGGTTGCGCAGGCTCTGCGCGACCAGGCTCGCCTCGTAGCCCAGCTCCTTGATCACCTGCTGCACCCGCGCGAGCGTCTCGGCGGCGACGCCGTAGCGCTGGTTCAGGACCTTGGAGACGGTCGCGACCGAGACGCCGGCGTGAGCCGCGACGTCACGGATGGTGACACGAGAGCGAGGAGGCACCGGGTCAGGCTAGCGATGTAAAACGTTATCGACAACGATTGACACGGCGAGATCGACGCGGAATTCTCACTAGCCGTCGCGCACCGTCGCGGATCGTCACACTCGGCCGACGTCGTCAGGAGTGGACCAAATGCGTTGTTCGCACAAGTTGTCCGTCGCTTTCGCCGCCGCGGCGACCCTCCTGCTCGCCGCGTGCAGCGGCTCCGGCGGTGATGCGTCTGCCAACGGACCGGTGACCCTCACCTGGTGGCACAACCGCACGACCGAACCGATGAAGTCGATCTGGCAGTCGATCGCCGACGACTTCCACAAGGCGCACCCGGACGTGTCGTTCACGATCGAACCGCTGCAGAACGAGCAGTTCCAGACCAAGGTGCCGCTCGCGCTGCAGGGCAACACACCACCGGACATCTTCCAGCAGTGGGGTGGCGGGTCACTCACCTCGCAGCTGAGCTCCGGCAAGCTCGCCGACATCACCCAGGCGTCGTCGGGCTGGATCGGCCCACTGGGCCAGGCGGCCCAGGGCTGGCAGTCCGGCGGCAAGCAGTACGGCGTGCCGTACCAGATGCACGCCGTCGGGTTCTGGTACCGCAAGGACCTCTTCGCCACCGCCGGCGTCACCAGTCCGCCGTCCACGTTGGACGAGCTGAACACGGCGGTCACCAAGCTGAAGACCGCGAACCTGGTGCCGATCGCGGTCGGTGGCAAGGACCGCTGGCCGGACGCGTTCTACTTCAACTACTTCGCGATCCGCCAGTGCTCCGTCGACTCGCTGAAGACCGCGGTCGAGAAGAAGGACTTCGCGGACCCGTGCTTCACCAAGGCGGGGGAGAACCTGAAGGCCTTCCTCGACACCAAACCGTTCCAGGACGGCTTCGTCGGCACCCCGGCCCAGCAGGGCGCGGGCAGTTCGGCGGGCATGCTCGCGACCGGCAAGGCCGCCATGGAGCTGCAGGGCGACTGGAACCCGGACGTGATGCAGTCGCTGACCGAGGACAAGGACCTGGACTCGAAGATCGGCTGGTTCCCGTTCCCGGCGGTGCCGGGCGGGCAGGGAGACCCGAACTCGGTCCTCGGCGGCGGTGACGGCTTCTCCTGCACCACGCGTGCCGCCAAGGCGTGCGCGGACTTCCTGGGCCACCTGGTCAGCGAGGACGTGCAGAAGAAGCTCGCCGCGACGGGCTCCGGGCTGCCCGTGCACCCGGCCGCGGTGGCCTCGCTGAAGACCGAGACGCACAAGAAGATCTCGGAGTACGTGTCGAAGGCTCCGCACCTGCAGTTCTACTTCGACATCGCCATGCCGACCAACGTCGGCCAGGCGCTCAACGACGCGATCGCGAACTTCTTCGCCGGACAGGGCGGGCCGGACACGATCGTGAAGTCGGTGAGCCAGGCGGCTGCCGGGAACAAATGATGAGCACCGCGACCAGTTCGCGGCCGTTGACCGCCCCCAGCCCGCACGCGCCCGCGGCTGGGGGCGCCCGGCGACGGTCCCGCTCCCGCACCCGTCTCGAGCTCGCGTTCCTGTTGGCGCCAGCTCTCGTGCTGTTCACCGCGTTCGTGCTGATCCCGATCTGCGTGGCCGCGTACTACAGCCTCTACTCGTGGAACGGCTTCGGCCCGCTGACCGACTTCGTCGGCCTGGGCAACTACGTCGACGCCTTCTCCGGTGACGTGTTCCAGAGCGCCATCGGGCACAACCTGATCATCGTCGCGCTCACCATCATCGTGCAGCTGCCGTTGAGCATCGGCCTCGCGCTCCTGCTCAACCGGAAGCTGCGCGGCCGGACTTTCCTGCGGATGGTGGTCTTCGCGCCGTACGTGCTGTCGGAAGCCGTCACCGCGGTGATCTGGCTGCTGATCCTGCAACCGGGTGGGTTCATCGACGAGCTGCTGCGCGGCGCGGGCCTCGGCTTTTTCGTACGACAGTGGCTCGCCGACCCGAAGATCGTGCTGTACACGCTGTTCGTCGTGATCACCTGGAAGTACATCGGGTTCGGCGTGATCCTGCTGCTGGCCGCTCTCCAGAACATCCCGGCCGAGCTGCGGGAAGCCGCCGCGCTCGACGGTGCGAGTCCGTGGCAGGCGACCCGGCACGTCGTGCTTCCCCTGCTGGGACCGACGATCCGGGTGTGGATCTTCCTCGCGGTGATCGGATCGCTGCAGCTGTTCGACCTGGTCTGGATCATGACGCTCGGCGGGCCGGCGAACGCGTCCGCGACGATGGTGAGCTATCTGACCGACCACGGCTTCAAGCGCTACGAGTTCGGCTTCGGCAGTGCGGTCGCGGTGATCCTCTTCATCATCTGCTTCACGTTCGCGTTGCTGTACCAGCGATACGCGCTGCGCAGGGACACCGAGGGCGCGCAGACCAGGGCGGTGAACTGACCATGTCACGTCGCAACACCGTCGGTTATCTGGCCGCGATCGCCGTCGTGGGCGTCACGATCGTGCCGCTGTTGTTCGTGCTGCTGGGCGGGTTCCGGACGACGGCGCAGATCAACTCTTCGCCGGCGGGCCTGCCCGGCCCGTGGGTGTGGGACAACTACCGGGACGTCGCGACGTCCCCGGTGTTCTGGCGGCTGCTCGGCAACAGCGCGCTGATCGCGGTGATCGCGACGACGCTCGCGGTCGTGCTCGGCTCGATGGCGGCGTTCGCCCTGTCCCGCTACGCTTTCCGGGGCCGGGAGGCGTTCTACACGCTGTTCACCCTCGGCCTGCTGTTCCCGCTGGGCGTGGCGTCGCTGCCGCTGTACCTGTGGTTGCGCCTGCTCGGGTTGCTGGAGAACCCGCTCGGCGTCGCGATTCCCGAGGCGGCGTTCTCGCTGCCGATCACGATCGTGATCCTGCGGCCGTTCATGCACGCGATCCCGGGTGAGCTGGAGGACGCCGCGCTGCTCGACGGCACGGCCAAGCTCGGCTTCTTCTGGCGGATCCTGCTGCCGTTGTCCCGGCCCGCGCTGATGACGGTGTCCGTGCTCGCGTTCGTGAGCAGCTGGAACTTCTACCTGTTGCCGTTGCTCGTGTTCAACAACTCCGCGAACTTCACGCTGCCGCTGGGCGTCGCGATGTTCCAGTCGGAGCACACCCAGGACACCGCGAAGGTGCTCGCCTTCACCGCGCTGTCCATGATCCCCGCGCTCACGTTCTTCGTGCTCGCCGAACGCCGCATGGTCGGTGGTCTCACCGGGTCGGTCAAGGGCTGAACCCGCTTCCGAGGAGGTAGTTCGACGATGACCTCACCCCTCGCCAGAAGGAACTTCCTGCAGCTGATGGCCGCGCTGACGGCCGTGGGCGCCACCGGCACCACAGCGGCGGCGGCCGAACGTGTGTCGAACGACGGCGGCTCCGGTCGCTTTCCGCTGGTGTCCAAGGGAAAGGCCACCGCGATCGTGGTGAGCGACTCCGATCACCCCGGGGTCGTGCGGGTCGCCGGAGACCTGCAAGCCGACATCGAGCGCGTCACCGGAGTCAGACCCGCGCTGGCCGTCGACACCGTTCCGGCGCGCGGTGACGTCGTGCTGGTCGGCTCGCTCGGCCGCAGCCGCCTGGTGGACGAGCTGGTCGCGGCCGGGAAGCTCGACGTCACCGGCATCGAGGGGAAGTGGGAGACCTCGCTGACGCAGGTCGTGCGGACTGCGGGCAGGCGGGCTCTGGTGATCACCGGCAGCGACCCGCGCGGCACGATCTTCGGCGCCTACGACCTCTCCCGGTCCATCGGCGTCTCGCCCTGGTACTGGTGGGACGACGTGCCGGTGGAGCACCGCGACGAGCTGCACGTGGAGGCGGACCGGCACAGCCTCGGCACGCCGTTCGTCAAGTACCGCGGCATCTTCGTCAACGACGAGAACCCGGCCCTGGGCACCTGGGCGCCCCGGTACTTCGGACCCGGTCACGCACCCGGCTTCCCCAACGGGTTCAACCACCAGTTCTGGGAGAAGATCTTCGAGACCGTCCTGCGGCTCAGGGGGAACTACGTCTGGCCCGCCGTGTGGGGCCGGGCGTTCGCCGAGGACGACCCGCTCAACCACGCCACCGCGAAGCGCTACGGCATCGTCATGGGCACCTCGCACGAAGCGCCGATGATGCGCGGGATCGAGGAGTGGAACCGTCATGCCGTGGCGGCCGAGCGCGACGCCGACGGCAACATCGTGAAGCCGGGCCACGACCCGTACGGCGGTACGGGGGAGTGGAGCTTCCGCCGCAACCCCGAGGCGATCACCGCCTACTGGGCCGACGGCATCAGGCGCATGGTCGACGACGACTTCGAGGGTGTCGTGACCGTCGGCATGCGCGGCAACGGCGACACCCGCCTGCCCGACGGCGACAGCATCGAGCTGATGCGGTCGATCCTGGCCGCGGAGCAGGACGTGCTGGCCCGCGTGACGGGCCGCGACCCGGCCTCGGTCCCGCAGGTGTGGACGCTCTACAAGGAGGTGATGCGGTACTGGGAGAAGGGTTTGCGCCCGCCGGACCACGTCACCGTCGTCTTCCCCGACGACAACTGGGGCAACCTCTGCAAGCTGCCGGACCGGTCGTTGCCGCCCCGCGCGGGCGGATACGGTCTCTACTACCACTTCGACTACGTCGGTGGCGGCCGCAACTACAAGTGGGTCGACACGTGCGCGATCGCCAACGTGTGGGAGCAGCTGTACCAGGCCGCCGAGTACGGCGTCTCCCGGCTGTGGGTGGCCAACGTCGGCGACTTCAAGGGCAACGAGCTGCCCGCGCAGTTCTTCCTCGACCAGGCGTGGAAGCCGATGTCGTTGAAACAGCTGCCGGTGTGGGAGCGCGACTTCGCCGAGCAGAACTTCGGCAGGCGCACCGCCGTGGCCGTCGCCGCGGTGCTGAACACCTACGGCAGGCTCCAGGCGCGCCGCAAACCCGAGCTGCTCAACCGCAGGATCACGCTCGACGGCACGTCGATCGTCTACGACGACAAGGCGACGCCGTTCAGCCTGGTGCACTACCGCGAGATCGAGCGGGTCACGCAGGAGTGGCGTGAGCTCGCCGAGCGCGCCGAGCACATCGCCGCACGGCTTCCCGCGGCGTACCAGGACGCGTTCTTCGAACTGGTGCTGTACCAGGTGAAGGCGACGGCGAACCTGTACGAGCTGCGCCGGGCGGAGTTCACGAACATCTTCTACGCGGAGCAGGGCCGCGCGCTGGCCAACGATCTCGCCGCGACCGCCGAGGCGCGGTTCGCCGACGACCTCGCGCTGGCCGAGCGGTACAACACCGTCGTCGCGGGCGGCAAGTGGCGTGGTTTCCAGACCCAGCCCCACATCGGGTACGGCGACGTCGAGCGCTACGGCCCGAACGCGCCCTGGCAGCAGCCGGAGAAGGACAACGTCGCGTTGCCCGACGAGATCTTCCCTCCGGTGCGCCGGATCCCGGTGCCGTCCGGTGCCGAGATGGGCGTGGCGATCGACGGCTCCGATCAGTGGTGGCCGTCCTCTTCGGACAGCCCGGTGCTGCCCGAGTTCAGCCCGTTCCAGAGCCAGCCGGAGCAGTACGTCGACGTCTTCAACCGCGGCGGTCAGCCGTTCGACTGCACGATCCGCGCCGGGGTGCCGTGGCTGGTGGTGCAGCCGGGCCGAGGCAGGGTCGACAAGCAGTTGCGGGCGGAGCTGCACGTCGACTGGTCGCGGGCACCGAAGGGCACGACCCGGGTCCCGGTCACCGTCTCCGGAGCCGGTCGCACGGTGACCGTCCAGGCCGTGGTCAGCAATCCCGACGTGCCGCGTGCCTGGCGTGAGGGCTTCATCGAGGCCAACGGTTACGTGTCGATGGAGGCCGAGCACTTCAGCGCGAACGCCGCCGTGGGAGACGTGCGGTGGCAACGGATTCCCGGCATCGGCCGGACCGGTGCGGGCATGAAGCCGTTCCCGGTGACGGCGGCGGTCCAGGAGCCCGGTCGCGGGCCCGTGCTGGAGTACCGGATGACCCTGCTCACGCCGGGCGAGATCACCGTGTGGGCCTATCTCTCGCCGCGCGCGGGTGTCCTGCCGACGCCCGGACTTCGTTACGCAGTCTCGTTCGACGACGCGACACCGCAGGTCGTGGACGTGATCAAGGCGACCGGTGCGGACCACACGGGCATGAACCGTCAGTGGGAACGCACCACCTCCGACAACGTGAACCTCACCCCCACCAGGCACGTGATCGCCGCTCCCGGCCCGCACGTGCTCCGGTTCTGGATGGTCGATCCGACCGTCGTCGTGCAGAAGCTCGTCGTGGACACCGGCGGTCTGCGACCGAGCTACCTCGGACCGCCGGAGAGCAAGCGGTTGTAGACAACACCCCTCAAGGAGCGACAATGATGTTGCGCTTACCCCGGGTTCTCGCGATCACGGCGGCGGCGGCCGTGATGGCGGCGGGCCAGGCGGTTCCCGCATCGGCTGCGGGACCGTTGAAGGACATCACCACCAGGTACGTGGGCAGCGCGGTGGCCGCCCAGAACCTGAACGAATCCGATTTCCGGTCGGTGCTGACGCGCGAGTTCGACAACGTCACACCCGAGAACGAGATGAAGTGGGCGGTCGTCGAACCGAACCGCGGCCAGTTCAACTGGGGCGGCGCGGACGCGATCGTCAACTACGCCCAGCAGAACGGCAAGACCGTGCGCGGGCACACGCTGGTGTGGCACAGCCAGTATCCCGGCTGGTTGAACAACCTCGGTTCGTCCGAGCTGCGCAGTGTGGTGCAGCAGCACATCAACACGGAGATGGGCCGGTACCGCGGTCGGATCCGGGCGTGGGACGTCGTCAACGAGATGTTCAACGAGGACGGCTCACGGCGGCAGTCGATCTTCCAGCAGAAGCTCGGTGACGGCTATGTCGCCGACGCGTTCCGCGCGGCCCGTGCGGCCGATCCGTCGGCCAAGCTTTACATCAACGACTACAACACCGAGGGCATCAACGCCAAGAGCACCGGTCTGTACAACATGGTGCGCACGTTGAAGCAGCAGGGCGTGCCGATCGACGGCATCGGCATCCAGACGCACCTGGCCACGAAGTACGGGTTCCCGACGAGCTTCCGGCAGAACATGGAGCGGTTCGCCGCTCTCGGGCTCGACATCGCGATCACCGAGGCCGACGTGCGCATCCCGCTGCCGGCCGACTCGGCGAAGCTGAACACCCAGGCGAGCTACTACAAGCAGATCTGGGACGCCTGCCACGCCGTGCCGCGGTGCGTGGAGTTCACGACGTGGGGCTTCACCGATCGTCACTCGTGGGTGCCGGGCACGTTCCCCGGTGAGGGCGCCGCGTGCCTGTTCGACACGAACCTGAGGCCGAAACCGGCCTACACCAGGATCAACCCGTAGCTGGAGAGTCCACTTGGCACTGTTCTCGAACCCGATCCTGCCCGGCTCACACCCCGATCCGTCGGTGTGCCGGGTGGGACCGGACTACTACCTCGTCACGTCCACCTTCGAGTACTTCCCGGGGCTGCCGGTCTTCCACAGCCGCGACCTGGTGCACTGGCGCCAACTCGGTCACGTGCTGGACCGGCCGTCGCAGCTGCCGTTGCAGGGCGTGCGGGCCTCCGGCGGGCTGTACGCGCCGACGATCCGCCACCACGACGGCGTGTTCTACGTGGTGTGCACCTTGGTGCACGAAAGCCCGGAGAGCGGCAACTTCGTCGTGACCGCTGGTGATCCCGCCGGTCCGTGGTCCGAGCCGCACTGGCTGCCCGAGGCAGACGGGTTCGACCCGTCGTTGTTCTTCGACGACGACGGCCGGGCGTGGTGGACCGCCACCCAGGAGATCCGCGACGGACGGACCGAGGTCTACCTGCGCGAGTTCGACGTGCCGTCGCTGTCGCTGACCGGTGAGGAGCACGTGGTGTTCCGCGGTGCGATGGCGGACTCCCGGTGGCTCGAAGCACCACATCTGTACAAAGTGGACGGAACGTACGTGCTGGTGTGCGCCGAGGGCGGCACGGACTTCGAACACTCCGTCGTCGTGGCGTTCTCCGACGAGGTCACCGGGCCGTACCGCGGTTCGCAGCTGAATCCGGTCCTCACGCACCGCCATCTCGGGCGGGACCACCCGATCGCCGCGGCCGGGCACGCGGATCTCGTGTGCACGCAGAACGGCCAGTGGTACGCGGTGTTGCTGGCCGTGCGCCCGTACGGCGGCTACTACTACAACCTGGGCCGCGAGACCTTCCTCGTGCCGGTGTCGTGGGAGGCCGATGGTCCGGTGTTCAGTCCCGGCACCGGACGGGTCGAGGACTCGTATCCCGCGCCGGATCTGCCCGCGCACCCGTGGCCTGAGGTTGCTGACGACTTCTCGTCGCCGGCCCTCGACCCGGCCTGGATGTTCGTGCGCACACCGGAGTCGGAGTTCTGGTCGCTCACCGAACGGCCCGGCCACCTGCGGCTGCGCCTGCGTCCGGAGTCGATCACCGACCTCGTCAACCCGAGTGCCGTGGTGCGGCGCCAGCAGCACCAGTCGTTCCACGTCTCGTGCGAGGTGGACTTCTCGCCGGCGGGGCCTCGCGAGGCCGCGGGTCTGGTGCTGCTGCAGAGCAATGACTTCCACGTACGGCTGCTGCTTCGGGCGGACCACGAGGTGACCCTGGTGCGCCGGGTCGGCGGTCAGGACGAGCTGCTCGCCAAGACCCAGGCCGGCGCGGGTGTCGTGCGGCTGGGGATCGAGGCGCGCGGGCAGGAGCACCAGGCCTTGGTCGACGGCCGGCCGCTCGGCGCGCCGTTCGACGGACGGTTCCTCAGCACGCCGGTCGCGGGCGGGTTCACAGGTGTCCACATCGGACTCTATGCGACCAGCGATGGCGTGCCGAGCGAATCGTGGGCGGACTTCTCCGGCTTCACCTACCGGACGGTGACGGGGATCGCGGGGGAGTAGTACAGCCTGCCGTGGGCGGCCACCCGCACGAGCGCCCACCAGTGCGCGCCGCGACGAGCGGTGGGTGCCGCGGTGGCCGTCACGGGCACGGTGATCTTGCCTGTCGGCGGGATCACGAACGGCTGCGTGCGCGGACCGATGGCCACGTCGTCGTCCCAGGTGCCGAACGGGCTGATCACGGTGATTTCGCCGTGCACCTCGCTCTGCACGCGGTTCTGCAGCGTCACCGGCAAGAGTGCGTGCTCGCTCGGCCCGAGCAGGAGGGCGCCTGCCCTGAGCTGGACGTCGAGCAGTTCCCTGTCCATGGTGGGACCGGACACGACCTCGATGCTGTCCTCCAGCACCTGGCCGAGGTGGTCGCGGATGCGGGCGGCGTGAAGGTGCCGGCCTGGCCGGGCCTTCAGGATGGCGGTGAACTCGGCGTACTCGCCGGCGCCCAGGTCGTAGTCCCACGACTGGCCGTCGGTGAACTCCAGCCGTCCCCTGGCCGGGGTGGCGCCGCAGCTGACGGTGATCCGCGCCTGGCCTCTGGCGCCGGGAGCGAGCCGGGTGAGGGACGGGGTGACGTGCACGGTCACCGGCAGGTTGCCGAGGGGAGCGGGACCGGAGTTGTGGCGCCAGTAGCGGGTGTAGACGGGCTGGACGGGTTCGGCCGACTCCACCGGCGTGCCGGGGCGCGCGGTGGCGGGCACCAGGCGGAGCGTCGCCACGTCCGCTGCGCCCAGGTCCACCGTGGCGAAACCCGAGTGGACGGTCAGCGGCGAGAGATCGTGTTCTTCCAGCAGGTTCGTCCGATGAGCCGCGGACATGCCGCCGTACAGCGACACCGTGGCGGTCACGGGGGTTCCGGTCGACTCGTACAGCCGCACCGCGAGGTCCGAGCCGTGGTCGTCCGTGCCGCTCGCGAGCGGGTTGCCGCGGATCTTCGCCGCGGTCAGGAGCACCTCCGGCGGTGACACGGCCAGCAGGCTCAGTTCGACGGGCAGGTCTCCGGCGGTGGACGGGACCTGGCATGCGTGCAGCGGGTGGTTGACGTCCTGGCCGGCGCGGGCGAAGCCGGCCTGACGCCAGTCGCCCGCGCCGGCGACCAGGCTGAGGTCGAACGTGTGGGACCAGTGCTGCCACGCGAAACTGGACCCGTCCGGCACCGTGCGGCGCTCGCCGTCGATCCACACCTCCGCGGGCCAGCCGCTGCACGACCGCATCAGCGACACGTGCAGCGAGCCGTCCGGTGCCACGACGAACCCCGGGGTCCCGCGGTTGACGACGGCCACCGAGTAGTCGGTGACGGGATCGGTGGTGCTGCCGGGCACCTCGACGCACGCGTCGGCCAGGTCGTCGATCAGGGCCCGCACGTCCGTCACGATCAGCACCGGAAGGTCACGCGGGCCGCGCAGGTCGGCGTCCGGCACCCACTGCTGGGCCCGCGGACGTGCGGCGGGCACGAACACACTGCCGAACTCGTCGAGCACCGAGCGGCATTCGGGAGCATCGGCCAGCACGGCCGCCGTGAACTCGTTGTCCCCCACCACGATCCGCACGTCGGGCAGGTTGGAGTCCACCTCGAGATCGCCGTAGCGAGGTCCGGACGGGCGGGTGCAGGTGGCCGTGACACCCTTGGCCACCAACGCGGCCATCAGGTCTCGCGCGTCGTCGGCGACGACCTCCGCGACACCGATGGCGTGCAGAACACCGTCGGAGAGCCTCAGCCGCACGGGAGCGGAGAGGCCCGCCCAGGTGTGCGCGGGACTGTCCAGCGTCCAGAGGTGCGTGGCCGCGTCGACGTCCGGGAAGCCGAACGAGCGGCCCACCGCGGCGAACCCGACCTCGGCCACGGGCAGCGCTCCGGGCAGGTCGAAGCCGAAACGGCTGCGCAGCAACCGGTCCTTGCCGATGGAACCGTCCACGAAGGACCGGATGTCCACCCGCGGCAGCCCGTGCCACAACGTGACCTGCTGCCTGATCCGCAGCTCGCCGAGCTGGCAGGAGCTGATGACGCGTTCACCGACAGGACTCGTCTCGACCCGCACGACGGCCGGCCCCGCGGTCGTTCCAGGACCCTTGGGCAGCAGGTGCCACGGCCCCTCACCCCACACCGGATGCCCGGGGTGTTCCTCCTGCACCAGCATTTCCGCCGCGAGACCGCCGGGGCGCAGCAGCTCTCGGTCGGTAACACGGTCGTACACGCGGGACAACGCACCGCCGCGGTCCGGATCGGCCTCGACCACGAACGACTCGGACTCGATCGTCACACCGTTCTGCGGCATCCAGTACGGCGGCGTCCTGGGGGCGTCGACCACGCGGTACACCCGGTAACCGGACGCGGGAACCTGCCGCGCCAGGAACGTGAGCGTCAGTTCGAGAGTGCCGTCCGGGTGCTTGATCACGGCCTCGGTCACCGCGTCCACGTCACCGCCATCGGGATCGACGACGCGAGCACCCTTGAAACCGGGCAGCCGAAGTTCGACCGTCGCGACGGCATCACGCGGGAACGCCAGCGAGTTCACGACGATCACCGCCTCGCCCTCACCGGAGGTGTCGGCACGGGAAGCCAGGTGTGAGACGGCGTCGTGCAGGACGGAACGGCCGAGCTCGTCCGCCTCCCGCCACCCCGTCAGCAGATCCAGGTAGACCTGGTCGGACTCGGTGCCGGTGATGGCGTCGTGGTGCGCGCCGTAGACCAGCTGGCGCCAGGCCTTGTCCAGCGCGAACGCCGGATAGCCCGCGCCCACCAACGTCGACAGCGCCGCCATCCGCTCGCCGTCGAGCACCGCCACCTCGGCAGCGCGCTGGGCCTGCTTGGTGTCGATGTACGAGACGTCCTTGCCGGTGTAGACGGGGTTCATGTCCCTGGTCTGCGGGCTGAACGTCACCGAGCGCTCCGCAGCGTCCGCACGCACGGCGGCGAAGAAGTCACGGGGGAGACCGACGACGAAGCGCGGCCAGACGTAGTTCTCGTTCCACGCGCGGTGGATCTCGGTGCAGAACCGCGACGGCACGTTGTGGTCGTGCCCGACCGGCAGCATCACGTTCCGGGTGGCCGCAACGGAACGCAACGAGCTGAACTGCCGGTACGCCTCCGCCATCGCTTCATCCAAAGTGGACTTGCGCTCGATGTCCCACCCGGCCACGTAGTGGTCGGCCAGGTAGGCGGTGAGCACCCCGCGCCCGCTCGGCGAGATCCACTCGAACTCGGACGGGAACTGCATCCGCGTGATGTCACCGGTGTGCCGCTTGGCACCCACGTGATGCCACGGCCCGCGCGCCCACACGCTCGACGACAGCCCCGCGTCCGCCATCAACCCCGGATACGACGGGTCGTGCCCGAACACGTCGAGCATCCAGGCCGACTGCGGATCGGCGCCCAGCACGTCCCGCTGGAAACCGACCCCGTAGACCGCGTTGCGCACGGTCGACTCCGGGTGGGTCAGGTTCGTGTTGGCCTCGTTGTAGTTCCCGCCGACGATCTCGATCCGGCCCTCGCGCAGGAACCGCCGCAGATCGTGCCGATCACCGGGGAACGCGTCCCAGTGCGGCTTGAGGTAGTCCACCTCGGCGAGCACGAACCGGTAGTCCTCGTCCGTCCTGGCCGCGTCGAGGTGAGCGCGCACCAGGTCGAACGCCGAGAGCTGGAACGGCATCCGCTTCGCCTGCGCGCCCGGCAGGTCGAGCCACGTCTCGGTGAAGCCCGCCTGGGTGTTCCACCACACCGGGTCGTAGTGGAAGTGCGAGACCATCCACATCGTCCACCCGGTCTCCGCCACGGTCACCGTGACGTCCCAGGCGAACGGCGGCGCACCGCTGACCGGCGCGACGAGCACGGTCGCCGGATAGGCCGTGCTCGCCGTGACCGGCGCGGAGAACACCACGCCGATCTCGGCCACGACCTCGTCCTGACCTCCTGCCACCCGCACGGGCACGGGTGTGCGGACCAGCGGACCGGTGATCCGCACCCACGCCGACTCCGGCCGGGGCACCGCGATGGTGACCCGGACCAGCTGGCGTGGTGCGGAAGCCGTGCCGACGAACAGGTCCGTGCTCTCGACGGTCACCCCAGGATTGCTCGCCACGGTGCTACTTGGCCCCTTGCAGTGCTGCCTCGGCGTCGCGGAAGTACTGCGCGACCGCGTCGGGGATCGACATCTTGCCGAACGCGACCTGCTTGGCCGCGGCGTCCAGCGCCGTCTTCGCGTCGTTGTACCCAGGCGGCGCGGTCGGGGCGTTCGGAAGACCGTCCTTCGCCACCTCGTCGGCGACGTACTGCGAGTACGTCACGTCCCGCTTGTCCGCCGCGCTCAGCGACGGCGTCAGGGCCTCCAGCGCCTTGGCCGACGGCGGGATGCCGCGCGACAGGGCCATCGCCTTGATCGCGTCGACGTCGCTGACGAAGAGGTCGATCAGCTTGGCCGCGGCCTCCGGGTTCTTGCTCTTGACCGGAACGCACAGCAGCACGCCACCGTTGAGCGCCTGGCCCGTCTTGCCGTTGCTCCCGCGTGGCACCACCACGATGTCGAGCGCGTGCTGGGTCAACGGCTGCATCTGCGCGAGGCCCCACCCGGTGGTCATCGCGATGTTGCCGGCGATCAGCGGGTGGGTGCCGGCCGCGGAGTCGGTGTTGGCCAGCATCTCGGGCGGGCAGATCGCGCCTGCCTTGCGCAGCCTGTCCCACATGGAGAACCACTCGGCGAGGTCGTCCTTGGTGAACGCGAGCTTGCCCTCGGCGTTGTAGAGGTCCTTGCCGCGCTGACGCAGCCACGGCTGCAACGCGCCGGAGTCGTCCTTGGACGCGTCCAGAGCTCCGTACTTGCCCTGTCCCATGGCCTTCGACAGCTCACCGGCGATGCGGCCGAAGTCGTCCCACGTCCAGGTGTCGGCGGGGACGGGGATCTTCGCCTGCTCGAAGAGGGTCTTGTCGTAGAGGACCGGCGCGTAGCCGGACCCGGACGGCACGCCGTAGGTCTTGCCGTCCACCACACCTGCCCCGCGCACCGCGGAGTAGAGCGTGTCCATGTGGATCGTGCTCGGGATGAACGATCCCAGGTCGGTCAGCACGCCCTTGGCGGCGTAGGTGCTGACCAGCGCGGTGTCCATCTGGAAGAGGTCGGGCGGGTTGCCGCCGGCGAACTCGGTGTTCAGCTTGTTGAAGTAACCGTCGTACCCGGAGAACTGGGGGTCGACCTTGGTGCCGTTCTTCTGCGTGAAGATCTGCAGGGCGCTCTGGTACGCCTTGTTGCGCGCTTCACCGCCCCACCAGCGGAACGTCAGCGAGTTGTTCGCCGCGCCACCGCTGGTGCTCGGCGCGAACCCGCAGCCGGCGACCGACGCGGCCGCGAGACCACCGGCCAGGCCGAAGAGGCCTCTCCTGGAGATGGACATGTGTTTCCTTTCTTGGCGGTGAAAGGCGTTACTTGATGCCGGTGTTCGCGACGCCGTCGACGAGCCGGCGCTGCGAGACGAGGAAGACCGCGACGGTGGGCACGAGCGTGACCACGGACATCGCGAGCATGCCGCCGTAGCTGGAGCCGCTCGCCCGGTCGACGAACGCGTTGAGGCCCAGCGGCGCGGTGTAGCGCGAGTGGTCGGACAGGTAGACCAGCTGGCGCAGGAAGTCGTTGAACGTCCAGATGAACGTGAGGATCGTCGTGGTGAGCAACGCCGGTTTCAGCAACGGCAGGATGATGCTGAAGAACACCCGCACGTGCCCGGCGCCGTCCAGCTCGGCCGCCTCGTCCAGCTCGCGCGGGATGCCGCGGATGAACTGCACCATCAGGAAGATGAAGAAGGTGTCGTAGGCCAGCAGGTACGGCACGACCAGCGGCAGGAACGTGTTGATCCAGTTCAGCTGGAAGAAGATCGTGTACTGGGGGATCAGCGTCGCCTGGAACGGCAGCATCATCGTGCCGAGCATCACCGCGAACCAGAACTTCCGGAACGCGAAGTCCAGGCGGGCGAAGGCGTACGCCGCCACCGAGCAGGACGCCACGTTCGCGACCACCGTGCACAGCGAGACCGTCAGCGAGTTGGCCAGGTAGACGGTGAACGAGTTGCCCGTCGCCGTCCAGCCGCTGACGTAGTTGGCGATCGTGAAGGCGAACGGGAACGGGTTCATCGTGCTGAAGATCTGGTTCTCCGGCTTGAACGACGCGCCGACCAGCCAGACCATCGGGTAGATCATCGCCACGAGCACGACGATCAGCACGGCGTGCGCCCGCCAGTGGGCCTGCTTCTTCTTAGTCCGCATAGTTCACCCACTTGCGGGCCGACCAGAAGTAGACCGCCGTGAAGAGGCCGATCACGGCGAACAACACCCACGCCATCGCGGAGGCGTAGCCCATCTGCATGCTGCCGAATCCCTTGAGGTACAGGTAAAGCGTGTACAGGAGGGTGGAGTCGATCGGACCGCCGAGGCCGTTCGAGATGACGTAGGCCGGCGTGAACGTCTGGAACGCGTTGATCGTCTCCAGCACCAGGTTGAAGAACACCATGGGGGACAACAGGGGCAGCGTGATCTTGAAGAACACAGTGAACCGGCCGGCGCCGTCGATGGCCGCCGCCTCGTACAGGTCCTGCGGCAGCTGCTTGAGCCCGGCCAGGAAGATGAGCATCGGGGTGCCGAACTGCCAGCCGGACAACAGGACGAGCGTCCACATCGCGTAACGCGGGTCGCCGATCCAGTCCGCGCCCTGCACGCCGAACAGCCCGAGGATCTGGTTGACCAGGCCGTCGCGGGAGAAGATCTGCCGCCACATCACGGACACCGCGACGCTCGCGCCCAGCAGCGACGGCAGGTAGAAGGTCGCCCGGTAGAAGCCGAGCGCCTTCAGCCCGCGGTTGAGCGCGATGGCGACCAGCAGCGCGGCGGCGAGCTTGAGCGGGACCGAGGTCACGACGTAGATCAGCGTCACCCTGATCGACTGCAGGTACCGCTCGTCGGAGAACAACCGGGCGTAGTTCTCGAAACCGATCCACTGTGGAGCGGTCAGCAGGTTGAACTTCGTCAGCGACAGGTACAGCGAGTACACCATCGGGATCAGCGTGAACGCGAACAGGCCGATCAGCCAGGGCGCGAGGAAGGCGTAGCCCGCGAGGTTGTGCTTGTGCCGCTTGCGTTTGCGCCGCAACGGTGGTGGCGGCCGTTCCTCGACCGGTGGGTCGAGAACGGCTACGCCGCTGTTCTCCGACATGTGTGCCACTCCTGGGACGTCATGGATGGACCGATGGGCCGAGTGTTCGATGCCACGCACGGCGCAGTTCCAATGGTCCGTCCCAGGGAGCTGGAAAGCGCTTTCCGGGACTGTAGGAACCGGTCACCCACCTGTCAAGAACAACTTCTGGAAACCTTGTTCTCCAACGGGTCGGCAGAATTTGTGACTTGACTCCGACCGGGTGAACAAGTTTACGTTTAAACCAACTAGGCGGGTCCCAGCCGCGACACCCACGAGAACGCAGGGGAGGAGACGCACTCCGGCCACGCACGCCCACCACCGCTGACGATCTTGGGCGAGCGCCCCGCGAGGAGTACCGATGACCGCCGCCGCGGTGTATCTGCCGAGCCAGCACGCGAGCATGCACGACCTGCCTGACGACGACGAAGAGCTGCGGATGGTCCTCGCCAGAGCGGTGTCCGCACTGCTCGCCCGTCAGCGTCCCGACGGCAACCTCGAAGACGTCGCAGCCGACGACGACATCGGTGACATGGCGCTCGGCGCGGTGTCGTTGCTGTGCCTCGCCTCGCATCGCGGTGACCGCCGTGATCCCGATTTCGCCGACGCGATCCGCCGCGGGCTGGACTTCGTGCTGGCCGAACGGGTGTTCCGCACCGACAACCCCGGCGAGCCGTTCCTGCACATGCGCGACACCGGCCTGCCATACGCCCGTTACGTGCTCGAAGAAGGCGAACATCCCTTCGGCGACTGGCCGAGTACGGTGTGGGCGTTGCTGCACGCGGTGAACGTGCTGGAGTTCGGCCGAGAGGTGATCACCGGCGAGCAGTGGACCGCGCTCGCCGAGGTGGCGACGGGCTTCTGGCGCTGGCTCACCGAAGCGAGCATGTTCAACCCGCAGCAGACCGCGAACCAGGCGATCGGTGCCGTCGTGGCCGGTTTGACGCTCGGGCGTCTGTTGTCCGAAAAGTCCATCGTGGACGTCGCGATGTTCCTCTACCACAGCGAGATCAGGACCAAACGAGTCGTCGACCGCGAGCTGCGGCTGCCCGTCGAGCACGGTGCCGGGCACGACCAGAACTACCTGCCGATCTCGCTCACGTTCCTGGCGAGGGCCTACCAGGTGAGCGGCGAGCAGTGCTTCCTCGACGACGGCGACGAGATCGCCAGGCACCTCGAGACGCGCCTGTCGGCGCGCGGCTTCGACTACGGCGGGCCCCGCTACAGCGAGCAGCACTGCGGCTGCGAGGGCATGCTCGGGCTGCGGTTCTTCAGCGGCCGCGTTCAGGCCGAGCTCGGCCGCTACCTCGGCGACCGGCGGGTCGCCTACTACTGCGCCGGCACACCCGGCCTGCCGAGCGGGCACTTCGCCTTCGCCACCGTGTGGTTCTTCCTCGACGACCACCGGTGGTACCGCGGGCCGGACGGAAGTCCCGTGCACACGCGCTACTCCCTGCGGCACGGGAAGGTGTCGGTGTCCCTCACCGGCGCGCTGACCCCGTACCTGATCGACGCCGGCGGGACCGCCGTGATCGAGTCCATCGTGGACCACCAGCACGGCATCGGGCCGCTGGTGCGCTACGCCGACGGCCGCAGGACGCTGCTCACCCGCCCGCTCGGTCCCGTGCGCGTGCGCGACGCGGCCGTGGACGGGCTGGGCGCCAAGCTGGTGACGAAGGCCGTGGTGACCTGGAGCCAGGTCATGCTCCCCGTGCAGCAGCTCTACGTCACCGACGGCGAACGCCTCTTCCTGATCGCGGTGCTCGACCGCTCCGCGCTGCCCGTGAGCGCGGAGGTGACGTTCCTCGCCGGACTCCCTTACGCGACCGCGGAAGGCTCGCGGCAACGTCGCGTCCGGACGGTCAGCGAGCCGGGCGGGGATCCGTTCGACCTCGGCGACGCCTGGCGAGCTCTGGACACCAAGGGAACGCTGCTCGCGGGCGGACTCGCGGTGAGCGCGGCCGCGGGCCTGCGCGTGGAGAACCCCCCGGACGGCCCCGCGTACTTCAACAACGAGCGGACCGCCGGCATGACGCAGGAGCAGCTGTCGTTCTGGCTCGGCGACGACCCCAGGGGCTACGGCGACCCGGACGCGGGCTGGCGTCGCGTCGTCGCGACCAACCACGTGCTGGCCGATCCGATCGCCGACGCACCTCACGGGCGAGCCGTGTTCGTCCTCTGCTACGGGCCACAGCCGGTCGCGCTGGACGTGGTGGCCGACGAGGTCCCGGACGGCGTGCGGGTGCGCACCCCGTTCTTCACGGCGGTGGCCGGGCATCCGGCGGGTGACGTGGGCGGCGAGCCCGTCCTGCGCATCGCCGCACCGTGAACTGTTAACGCTCACATCACCCCAACTTCGAGTACGGTCCGGTCTCGTTGCGTATTGTGCACCAAAATCCCCGAGCCGCCACAGGTGTCCTTGAAGGACCATTGGGAGCGCTAACATGACCACGACCGCCGACGGGTTCGATCGCAGAGCCCTGCTGCGTCGTTCGGCGATGCTGTCCGCGGGCCTGCTGCTCGGCCCGTCCGCACTGGACCGGGCTCTCGAAGCGAGCGCCGCCGAGCTGCCCACGGGTGCGGCCCCGTTCGTCGACTCCTACCGCACGAACGTGCCGGCCAACCAGACGCCGGCGACCAACGCCGCGGTCCGCGCCCTGTCCGGGATGCAGGACCTCTGGCGCACCGGCGGCAGCTGGAACACCGGAGTCGTGCTCGACCGGAACGTGCTCAGGGCCAACGTCCGCCACGTCGCGCGGATCACCAGGGCGCGGACCGCCGACCAGGCCAAGCGAGCGTTCATCGTGGACCGTCAGCACCAGAGCTACAGCGCGATCGGCGGGCTCGGCCCGCTGGCCGACCTGTACAAGGCCGGAGCCAAGGCCATCACGGGCATCACGTCCGCGCCCGACGGCACGCCGCCGTCCACTGTGGACGACAAGCTGCCACCGGACGCCCCGGCGGGTTCGGCGCTCGGCGCGGGGTCGCCCGACTCGGCGCTGGGGCAGGTCGTGCTCCTGGTCAACACGGTGCGCGGGACCTTCGCCTCCGGCAACCCGTCGAAGTACGCCTACCAGTACCCGCGGCCGTGGCGGATGACCCTGGACAGCACGGTGGTCCCGACCGGCGAAACCGACCAGTTCGGCTTCCCGGTGTACCGCTCCGAGGTCGTGGTGGCCCCGCAGCTGCTGCGCCAGCGCAACCTCAGCCCCGTGGACGACGGGGGCTACCCGAGCGGCCACACCAACGCGTTGCACCTGGCCTGCCTGGCGCTGGCCTACGCGATCCCCGAACGGTTCCAGGAGCTCGTGACCAGGGCGTTCGACACCGCCGACACCAGGATCGTGGCGGGCATGCACTCGCCGGTGGACGTCATCGGCGGCCGGATCCTGGCGACCGCGCTGGCCGCCGCGACGCTGGCCGACCCGCAGAACGCCACGCTCAAGGCCGCCGCGCGGGCGCAGGCGAGCGAGTACTTCCGCCAGCACACCGGCGCCGACCTGTTCGAGTTCGCGCACTCGGCGGGCATCCCCACCGACCCGTACGCCGACCGAGAGGCCAACGCCCGGCTGGTGGAACCGCTGCTGACCTACGGGCTGCCCAGGATCGGCCGCCGCGTCGAGATGACCGTGCCGAAGGGCGCGGAAGTGCTGCTGGAAACCCGCCTGCCCTACCTCAGCGCGAACCAGCGGCGCGAGGTCCTGCGCACGACCGCGCTCCCGTCCGGGCACGCGCTGCTCGACGGTCCCGAGCAGTGGGGCCGGCTCAACCTCTTCGCCGCGGCCGACGGTTTCGGCGCGTTCGACGCGGACGTGCGCGTCGACATGGACGGCAACCGCGGCGGCTTCCACGCCGCCGACACCTGGCACAACGCGATCGGCGGCCGCGGCGGCCTGGTCAAGCGGGGCACCGGCACGCTGACGCTGGCCGGCACCAACACCTACACCGGCAGCACGCGCGTCGAAGGCGGCACGCTCGTCGCCACCTCGTCGTCCGCGCTGGGCAAGGGCGACATCGACCTCCGTTCGGGCACGCTGCGGCTCGAGACCGCCGTCCGGGTGCGGGGCTACCGGCAGGCTGCTGGAACCACCCTCGCGGTGACGGTGCGGCGGGGCTCCTGCGCCGTGCTGAGCGCCGCGCACCCGATCAGGCTGGCGGGCACGCTGGAGATCTCGCTGGAGGACGTGCACGTCGGCGCCGTGGTGCCGGTGCTCGCCGCACCTGGCCTGATCGGCAAGTTCGACCACATCACGGTGACCGGTGGCGGGCACCGGGTGCAGGCCCGCTACAGCCCTGCCGGGCTTTCCGTGCGGGTCGTGGCTTAGTCCACAAAGGACTTCTTGAACGGCGTTGTCGAACGGCGACGTCTCCGTTCGACAACGCCGTTCGACGCTGTTCGACACCCTTGCTTGACGCTCGTGAAGCCCCCGATGCAGACTCCGGAAAGCGTTTTCCAGCCGACGGGGTCAGGAGTTCATGAGCGCGTTAGACGAACTGCGTCAGCTCCGCCGCGGCGGCGTCCAGGTGCGCAAGCGCGACAACAAAGCCGCGTTCTGGTTTCTCGCGCCCTGGTTCGCCGGCCTGGTCTTCATCACGGTCGGTCCGGTGCTGGCGTCGTTCGGGCTGGGCTTCACGAAGTACAACCTGATCCAGCCGCCGAAGTTCATCGGGTTCGCCAACTTCGCCCGCATCCTCAGCGACGAGCGGCTGCACAACGCTCTGGGCGTCACGTTCACCTACGTGCTGGTGTCCGTGCCGCTCCAGCTCGCGTGCGCGCTCGGCGTCGCGCTGCTGCTCGACCGCGGCATGCGCGGTCTCGCGTTCTACCGATCGGCGTTCTACCTGCCCTCGCTGCTCGGGTCGAGCGTGGCGATCGCGGTGCTGTGGACCCAGGTGTTCGGCGCCGAGGGACTGCTGAACCGCGTGCTGGGCTTCGTCGGCATCGAGGGCAGGGGCTGGATCTCCGACCCGGACACCGCGCTGTCGACGCTCATCGTGCTGAACGTCTGGACGTTCGGCTCACCGATGATCATCTTCCTGGCCGGGTTGCGGCAGATCCCGGCCGTCTACTACGAGGCGGCCTCGATCGACGGGGCGAGCAGGTGGTCGCAGTTCTGGCGGATCACCCTGCCGCTGCTGTCGCCGATCCTGTTCTTCAACCTGGTGCTGCAGATCATCCACGCGTTCCAGTCGTTCACGCAGGCGTTCGTCGTCTCCGGGGGCACGGGCGGACCGTCCGACTCGACCATGTTCTACACGCTTTACCTGTACCAGCAGGGTTTCAGCCGGTTCGACATGGGGTACGCGTCCGCGCTGGCGTGGTTCCTGCTGCTGATCATCGCGGCGTTCACCGCGATCAACTTCTGGGCGGCGAAGTACTGGGTGTTCTATGACGACTGATCGGCTCTCGTCACTGGCGAAGCACGCCGGGCTGATCCTCATCGGGTTCGTGATGCTGTACCCGGTGCTGTGGATGGTCGTGAGCTCGCTGCGTCCCGGCGACGAGATCTTCCGCAGCCCCGGCCTGATCCTCGACAGCCTGCACGCCGAGAACTACACCGAGGGCTGGTACGCGCTCAGCCCCTCGTTCGGCACGTACCTGCTCAACTCGGCGATCCTGGTGCTGGGCTGCATCGTCGGCAACCTGGTGTCGTGCTCGATGGCCGCCTACGCCTTCGCGCGCCTGCACTTCAGCGGCAAGCGCTGGTGGTTCGGCATCATGCTCGGCACGATCATGCTGCCGGTCCACGTGATCATCGTGCCGCAGTACGTGCTGTTCTCGCAGATCGGCTGGGTGAACACGTTCCTGCCGCTGATCGTGCCGAAGATCCTCGCCACGGACGCGTTCTTCGTGTTCCTGATGGTGCAGTTCATCCGCGGCCTGCCCAGGGAGCTGGACGAGGCGGCGCGCATCGACGGCTGCGGCCACCCGCGGATCTTCGCGCAGATCGTGCTGCCGCTGATGAAGCCCGCGCTCGCCACCACGACGATCTTCACGTTCATCTGGACGTGGAACGACTTCTTCACCCAGCTGATCTACCTGACGGACCCGGACATGTACACGGTGCCCGTCGCCCTGCGCTCGTTCGTCGACTCGACGGTCGCCACGTCCTGGGGCTCGCAGTTCGCGATGAGCGTCGTGTCGATCATCCCGATCTTCCTCGCCTTCCTCATCGGCCAGCGGTACCTCGTCAAGGGGATCGCCACGACCGGTGGCAAGTAGCCGAAAGGAGCGGACATGTCTGTTCGCCGCCGCACCGCGTTAACGGTTCTGGTGTCGCTCACCGCGTCGCTGCTCGCCGCCTGCGGCTCCGGTTCCGACGCCGGCGGTGACCTCACGGCGGAACCGGTGACGCTGCGGTTCACCTGGTGGGGCGCGGACGACCGGCACAAGCGGACCCAGCAGGTCATCGAGATGTTCCAGAAGAAGCACCCGAACATCACCGTCAAAGGTGAGTTCAAGGAGTGGAACGGCTACTGGGACAGCCTCGCCACGACGATGGCGGCCAACGACGCGCCGGACATCATGCAGATGGACGAGCTGTACATCGCCTCCTACGCCGAGCGCGGCGCGTTGCTGGACCTGAACGAGGCCAAGAAGCACCTGGACACGGCGAACTTCGACCAGAAGGCGCTCGCCACCGGCGCGGTCGACGGCAAGCAGTACGGCCTCCCGGTCGGCCTGGGCATGTACTCGATCATGGTCAACACCGACCTGCTGGCGAAGTACAACATTCCGCTGCCCGACGACACGAAGTGGTCGTGGGACGACCTGAAGACGATCGGCGACCAGGTGTCGAAGGCGAGCGGCGGTCAGGTGTTCGGAGTGCAGTCGCCGGGCATCAACGACACCGCCGGACTGAGCATCCGGGCGCGGCAGCAGGGCAAGTCGCTCTTCGACGCCGCCGGCAAGGTCGTCCTGCCGCCCGAGATCGCGACGCAGTACTGGCAGTACATCTCCGACCTCGCGAAGTCCGGGGTCGCGGCACCGCCGTCGGTGACCGTGGAGAAGGCCTCCGCCGGGCTGAACCAGTCCGCGACCGCGACGAACACCGCGGCGTTCGGGCTGTGGTGGAACACGCAGCTCACCGCGCTGACCGCCGCGAGCGGTGCCAAGCTGAAGCTGCTGCGGCTGCCTGGTGAGTCGCAGGGCAAACCCGGCGCGTACTACAAGCCGTCGATGTTCTGGTCGGTGTCGTCGCGGTCCAAGCACCCGGCGGAGGCGGCGGCGTTCATCAGCTTCCTCGCCAACGACGAGGAGGCGGCGAAGATCCTGCTGACCGAACGCGGCGTGCCCGCCAACCAGAAGATCCGCGAGGCGATCGCGGGCCAGCTCAAGGAAACTGACAAGGCGGCGAAGGAGTACCTCGACACCGTGCCCGTCAGCGACCCGCCCAGGATCACCCCGAACGGTGCCAGCACCCTCGACGCGATCCTCAAACGGCACACCGAGGACGTCCTGTTCGGCCGGACCACACCCGAGGCGGCGGCCACGTCGTTCATCAAGGAAGTCCAGTCCGAAGTGGACGCGGCGAAGTGAGGCGCGCGGCCATCGTCGGCACGGGTGCGATCGCCACCTCCCACGCCGAGGCCTTGCGGGCGGAGGGAGAGCGCATCGAGCTGGTCGCCGTGGTGGACGTCGACGAGCAGCGCGCCGCGGAGTTCGCGAAGGAGTGGGGTGTGCCGCGCGTGTACCCCAGGCTGGCGACGTTGCTCGACGTGGAAGACGTCGACGTCGTGCACATCTGCACTCCGCCGCGTGCCCACGTGCCGTTGGCGCTCGAATGCCTCGCCGCGAACGTGAACGTGCTCGTGGAGAAGCCGCCCGCGCTGTCGTTGAGCGAGATCGACACGCTGATCGCGGCGGAACGCGCGTCGACCGGCCGGGTCGCGACGGTGTTCCAGCACCGCTTCGGCCCCGCCGCGATCCGGTTGCGGCGCATGGTCTCGCAGGGCGTGTTCGGCAGGTCGCTGGTGGCGAAGTGCGACACGCTGTGGTACCGCGACGACGCCTACTTCGACGTGCCGTGGAGGGGTTCGTGGGACAGCGAGGGCGGTGGCCCGACGATGGGTCACGGCATCCACCAGTTCGACCTGCTGCTGTCGGTGCTGGGACCGTGGCAGGAGATCCGCGGGCTCGCCGCGCGGCAGGCACGGCACGTCGCGACCGAGGACGTGTCGATGGCGCTGGTGACGTTCGCCGACGGCACGGTCGCCTCGGTGGTCAACTCGCTGCTCTCGCCGCGCGAAACCTCCGAACTGCGGTTCGACTTCGAGCGTGCCACGGTGGAGGTCGAGCACCTCTACGGCTACACCGACGCGCACTGGACGGTGACTCCCGCGCCCGGTCAGGACGAGGTGGTGGACCTGTGGCGGGAGGAGCGGTCCGAGGTGGCGAGCGGCCACGGCTGTCAGCTGGCGGCGTTCCTCGACGCGTTGGACAGCCGTGAGACGCCACCGGTGACGCTGGCGGACACGCGCGACACCATGGAGTTCATCGCGGCGCTGTACGCCTCGGCGTTCACCGGCACAGCGGTGAAGGCAGGAGAGCTCGGCCCGGACAGCCCGTTCTACGCGACGATGGAAGGAATCGGTGCCCCATGGGCGAACGCCCGGTGATCACTCGGCAGGACGACGAGGTGCTCGTCGTGTCGGTGGGCGACGTCGAGCTCTTCACCTACGTGCACCGGCCGTCGACACTGGCGTTCGAAGGACCGAAGCCCTACCTGCACCCCGTGCGGACGCTGGCCGGCGACGTGGTGACGGCGTTCCGGCCGCACGACCACCGGTGGCACAAGGGCGTGCAGATGACCGCCACCGACGTGTCGGGCGAGAACTTCTGGGGCGGCGTCACGTACGTGCGCGACCAGGGGTACGTGGCGCTGCCGAACGTCGGGAGCATGCGGCACGAGGACTTCACCGTCGCCTCCGCTGGCGGGGAGGTGCGGATCGACGAGCTGCTGTCGTGGTTCACCGAGGCGGGGCAGCACTGGGTGCACGAGATGCGCCAGTTCACCGTGCGCGACGTCGAGGAGTCGGCCTGGACGCTGGAGTTCTGCACCACGGTGACGAACCTGCGTTCGGAGCCGCTGGTCTTCGGCAGCCCGACGACCAACGGCCGTGAGCTCGCGGGCTACACCGGGTTCTTCTGGCGCGGCCCGCGCTCGTTCACCGAGGGCACGGTCATCGCGGCCGACGGCGGGTCCGGCCAGGAGATGATGGGCAAGGCCGCGCGGTGGCTCGCGTTCGTCGGCCACCACGACGAGGTGGACCGGTCGTCGACGCTGCTGTTCGTCGACCACCCGGACAACAAGGGCACGCATTGGTTCGTGCGCAGCACCCCGTTCGCGGCGGTCAACCCGTCGTTCGCCTTCCACGACACGGTGGAGCTGGCGCCCGGCGAGGCTTTGGTGTTGCGCTACCGGCTCGTCGTGGCCGACGGCGAGTGGGACCGCGATCAGCTGGAGTCCTATGTGGAGGCTCACCCGTGGTGACGCCGTTTCCCGGCGGGATCGGCATCTCCGGCCTGCGCGTGTACGACTGGCCGACGGTGGACGGCGTGTGCGGAGGGTCGCCGCACGTCCACCTCACCTGCGCGGAGTGCTACTACGTGATCGGCGGGCAGGGCAGCGTGCAGACGCTGACGCGCCGCGGGTTCGCCTCGACGCCGTTGCGCGAGGGCACGGTGGCCTGGTTCACGCCCGGCACGATCCACCGCCTGGTCAACGACGGTGACCTGCGGATCATCGTCGTGATGCAGAACAGCGGCCTGCCCGAGGCGGGCGACGCGGTGTTCACGTTCCCCTACGCCGTGCTGGCCGACGCGGCCTCCTATGCCGCGCAAGCCGTCGCCACCGACGAACCGTCGGCTCGGCGACGCCGCGACCTCGCTCTCGAGGGGTTCCTGGAGCTGCGGAGCCGCGTCGAGGCGGGCGAGGACGCGTTGGACGACTTCTACCGCTCCGCCGTGCGGCTGAAGCAAGGTGTTCTCGACGACTGGGAGAAGCGGTGGCGGGCCGGTGCGCTGGCGTCGGCCGAACGCACCGGTGAGCACCTGGACCGGTTGCGGGACGGCGACATCGGGCACCTGGGCGACGCCGACATCCACGTGATGAGCGCGGAGGGGCCGCAGCGGTTGGGCATGTGCGGCCGGCTCGACGTGCACGACCCGTCTGACGGGAAGTCGCCGCACGACTAAGGACAGAGGCAGAACGCGAACACCGCCCCGATCACGGCCGCGACCAGGAATGTCGTCGCCGTGATGAGCAGACGGTGTCTTCGCGCCGCCCTCGCCAGCCTGGGAAGCACGGTGGCGGGGAGTGCGGGGCCGAGCGAGTCCACCGCCCACTCGGCGGGCACGCGGGAAAGCAGGCCCGCCGTGCCCGCCAGCCTGCCCACCTCGTGTTCGCAGGGAACGCATACAGCGAGGTGGCGTTCGTAGGCCTGCCGGTCGCCAGAAGACAGCGACCCCAGCACGTAGGCCACGTCCCACTCGCGGAACGGGCAAGTCACCGCCCGGTCACCCCGTTCTCCTCCAACGCGAGCCGCAGGGCGCGCAGGCCGTAGTGCAGGCGCGACTTCACCGTTCCCGGTGGCACGTCCAGCACTTCGGCGAGCTCGGCGATCGACTCGCCGCGGTAGTAGGCCCGCACGATCACCACCCTGTGCTCGGGTTTGAGCTGGGACAACGCGTCGGCGATCAGCCAGGCGTCCAGCGTTTTGTCGACGTGGTCGGTGCGGTCAGACTCCGAACGTTCCGGCAGGCTGGCCGAGCCGATCTCCCAGCGGGCGCGGGCGCTGCGGGCCTCGTCGATGGCGAAGTTCCGCGCCACCGCGTAGAGCCACGCCTTGGAGGCCTTGGTGCCCTGTTCGAGGATGTCCGGGTTGCGCCAGGCCCGCAGCAACGCCTCCTGCACGACGTCCTCAGCGAGCTCCTTGTCGCCGGTGAGGCGCAGGGCGTACCGCCAGAGTGCCTCGGCATGGCCGTCGTGCAGGGCGCGTAAGAGGGTGCTGTGGTCGTCGTTGATGGCGTACCCCTAGGTTCGGAACTCGGGCGTGCGCTTGGCCAGGAACGCGGCTGTGCCCTCGCGCATGTCGGAGGTCGTGAACGCCTGCCGGAACGCTTCGAGCTCGACTCGCAGGCCGTCCGAGACGCTCAGGCCGTCCGCGGCGTTGATCACCGACTTGCAGGCCGAGACCGCGGCGGGGGAGTTGGCGGCGATGTCGGCGAGCACGAGCCGTGCCGCGGCGAACATCTCCTCGCGACTGTCGAACACCTCGTTGACCAGCCCGAGCCGGTGCGCTTCGGCGGCGTCGACGCGGCGCCCGGAGTAGATCATCTCGCGCGCCCTGGCCACGCCGACGCGGCGGAACAGCCGGACGCAGCCGCCGAAGCCCGGGATGAGCCCCAGCAGGACCTCTGGCTGCCCGAACACGGCTTTGCGGGTGGCGTAGACGAAATCGCACGCCATGGCCATCTCGCAACCGCCGCCGAGCGCGAAGCCGTCGACGCAGGCGATGACGGGCATCGGCAGCTGTTCGAGCAGCCGGGTCACCTCCTGGCCCAGCGCGCCGAACGTCTCGCCCTCCTCCGGCGACATCGCCGCCATCTCGCGGATGTCCGCTCCGGCGATGAACGCGGGGCCTTCCGAGCCCGTGAGCAGCACCGCGCGTGGGCCGGTGAGGTTCGTCAGGAGGTGACGCAGTTCGGTGAGCGTCTGCTGGGACAACGCGTTGCGCGCGGGCGGGCGGTGCACGGTGACCGTGAGGACGCCGTCGTGCTCGTCGAGTACGAGTGTCTGATAGTCCATTGTGGTCTCCTCACGAGTCCCAGATCGCGCCGTAGGCCGGAATTCCCCTGGCTTCCAGCTCCTCGACGATCTGCCAGGTGGTGGGTTTGTTCGAGATGCAGATGACCGCTTCCGCGTCGAAGCGCTTGCAGGCCTCGTACGCGAGCGCGACGAGGTCCGGTTTGCCCTGGCTCTCGGTGTCCCAGACGACGGCGTCGGGCTGCACGCCGAGGATCTCGCCGACCAGCGCGTCCCCGTAGGTGCGGCGGGGGTTGCGGGTCGACCACACCAGCACCGACGGAGTGTCCCCGGCCAGCAGGTGGGGCAGGCACGGTCCGATGCCGCTGCCGGTCGCGACCCACACCACCCTGGTGAAGAGCTTGTCGATGTTGCCGACACCGGCGGTCGGGATGCCCTTGACCCACACGTGACTCGGCTGGTCGGCGATGAACTTCGCCGTCCAGTCGCCCGAGCGGGAGATGGTGAGCCGGAAGCCGCTGCGTCCCGGCGCCGGGACGTTGGCGAAGGAATGCCACTCCAGCAACGGGTGGCGGCTCACCGTCGTCGACGAGCCCGCGAACGGGGTGACGCCGTGGTCGAACGATACGAGCGCGACGTGCGGTGACGGACTGACGATGTGCACTGGAACCCGCCGGAGCCTCAGCCAGGGCAACGCCACGCTGGCCACCACGAGGGCGAGGGGCCAGAGGAAGACGGGGTTCTGGATGGCGGACAGGATGGCGAAGAGCACGAGCACCGCCCACCCGCCGAAGCGGTGCGAGCGCTCGAACAGGTCGTGGTGCTTGGCGCGCAGGCGGGGGAGTGCGAGCACGATGAGAGCGCCGAGCAAGGCCATGATCGTCCAGGTCAGCGTCAGGATGAGCGGTGGTCCGGTGGTCGTGGCGGCGAGCACGAGGAACCAGGCGGTGGCGCAGATCGCGCCGCCGACGTGCAGTCCGCCGAAGTGGTAGACCTTGCCGAGCGTCCAGCGGATCTTCAACGGCCAGCGGGTGGGCGCGCTGGTGGCGAGCCGGAAGAGCAGGTTGATCACGAGTTGCTGGCGGATGAGGGCGGCCAGGGTGAGGTTGGCGACGACCAACCCGGTCAACCTGTCGGAATCCAGCGAGCCCGCGAAACCGAGGTTGACCAGCACGACCAAGGCGACGAGCCGGTTGTGGTGGGTGAACGGCCTGCGCCGCAGGATCGTGCGCCAGGAGCGGTCGGCCGGCGGCAGCTGGACAGCGTGAACTGAGGTCATGCCACGGTTTCCTTCTGTCCGTCCAAACGCGACAACAACGCTCGCCGGTCGACCTTGCCGCGATCGGTGGTCGGCAGCGTGTCGACCGGCACGATCAACGTCGGCACGCAGTAGTACGGCAGCTTCGCCGCCACGGCTCTCCTGGCCTGTTCCGGCACCGCGCTGGCCGGGCTGATGAACCCGACGAGCTTGCCGTCGTGCAGCAAGGTCGTGGCCCGGCTGCAGTCGACCGCACCTTCCAGCGCCGACGTCACCGCGTCCAGCTCGACCCGAAACCCGCGCACCTTGACCTGGTCGTCGGTGCGGCCGTGGTGCTCCAGTTGCCCATCACGCGTCCACCGCCCGAGGTCGCGGGTGCGGAACATCAGGTGATCACCGCCCAGGAACGGGTCGGGCCGGTAGCGTTCGGCCGTCAGCTCGGGATCGCCGAGGTAGCCCGCGGTCACGCACTCGCCGCCCGCCCACATCTCGCCGACCTCGCCGATCCGGCACGGCCGCAGGTGCTCGTCGAGCACGTACACGGTCGTGTTCGGCACGGGCCTGCCGATGGTCAGCGGGCCACCGCGTTCGTAACGCTGAATCGTGTTGACGATGGTGACCTCGGTGGGTCCGCACGCGTTGTGGAAGACGGCCTGGCGTGCCCAGACGTCGGCCAGCGACTGCGGGCATCTCTCGCCGGCGACCGCGACGGTGCGAACACTGTGGCACACGCCGGGATCGAGCGACGCCAGCACGCTGGGTGTGGCGATGACGACGTCCACCGTGCTGGCCGTCTGCTCGATGTCGTTGCCGCGGATGACGAGCGTGCCGCCGTGCGCCAGTGTGCCGAGGATCTCCCACAGCGCCATGTCGAACGCGATGTTCAGCAGCTGCGACACCCTGGTTCCCGGTGTGACGCCGAGACATCCGGGCGCGGTCAGCAGGACGTTGCACAGGTTGGCGTGCGAGACCTGCACACCGTTGGGACGTCCGGTGGTGCCGGAGGTGAAGATGACGGCGGCGATGTCCGAGCTCGCGGCCGGGGTGCGGCAGAACGACGCGGCGTCGGGCACCTGGTCGATCGCGATGATCGTGCCGAGGCCGGCGGGCAGCGAGGCCTGGTGCTCACCGGTGGTGAGCACGAAGTCGATGCGGGCGGTGCGGACAATGTGTCGCAAGTGGACCGTCGGCGCGATGCGCACGTCCTGTGGCACATAGGCCGCGCCCGCCTTGAGCACGCCCAGGATGCCGACGACCATCGAGATGGATCGGGTGAGGAACAGTCCCACCCGATCGCCGGGCCGCACACCCGCGCGGACCAGGTGCTCGGCCAGCAGTTCAGCCTTGCGGTTCAGCTCGGCGTAGGTCAGCGACTCGCCGAGGTGTTCCACGGCGGTGAGGTGCGGATGTCGTGCGGCCTGTTCGCCGACCGCGTGGTGGATGTGGTGGAACGGCGGGGTCCGGGTCGGCCCGGCGCCGAACGACTGGAACAACGCGCGATCCAGCGGTGGCAGGTCGCGCAGGGGTGACTCGTGGAACACGGCTTTCACTGCGGGTGCCCTTTCTGCAGTGCTGCGCGGTCACCCGTTCGTAACGAGACGCCCCCTCACATTGTTCACGTCGAATCCAAGTCGTTGTCGAATCGACGAAAACGTTGTGCGACAGCAACTTCCTGCTTCACAGTGTGAAAAACGAGAATCGCGATGGCTGTACTTTTCCTCTTGACCACGTTTGCGAACACCGCGTATGCGCAGACGTGGGAAGACGTGATCAGTACCGGCTCATGGCCCGGCCGCGGACACGGTGTACCGGGCTCGCAACGTCTACATCGGACGGACGAGGGCGTGAAAAAGAGGTGGCCCCGGCCGAGACCGGGGCCATCTCCTCCGGGTCAGGCGCCCGCCGGCTTGCCCGACCAGGCCTCCTGCGACGTCAGCGGCCGCATCGTGATCGTGTACTCGTAGGTGGAGTCGGGACGGACCTGGCTGCGCTGCCGCACCGGGTTCGGCGTGTCACCGACACCGGTCACCGCGTGGTCGGCGTGCAGCGTGAAGTAGCCCTTGTTGCGCTGCAGCATGAACGGGTACGCGGCTCGCTCGATGTCGTCGTACTGCGTCACGCTGACCTCGGGCACACCCGACACCAGCAGGCCGGACGTGCGGCCGTCGGTGAGCAGCGCCCACCGGGTGTCGGTGTGGTTGCCGTGGTCCTGCGGGCGGTGGTACTCGACGTACTGGTCGGCCACCGAGCTGGAGTGCACCCCGATCGGCGTGCCGTCCTTGCGGTCGACGTAGCTCTCCGCCTTCCGGCCGTACCAGGAGAACTCGGAGTAGCGGTCCGGCACGGACAGCTGGACACCGATGCGCGGCAGATAGGGCAGCGTCCGCACGGAACCCTGCGGCGTGACTTTATGACCGAGCTTCAGCACACCCGCCGAGTCCACCGAGTAGACCATCGTCTGGTCGAACCACGCCCCGCTCACGCCCGGCGCGGCCACCTTGCTGTCCACGATGATCCGCGTGGCCTTGAGGCCGTCCTTCTCGACGCGCACGCCGGTCACGGTCGTCTCCAGCCGGTCGAGGCCCGCCTTGCGCCAGTCCTCGCCCTCCGCGCGGCCCCACGTGTAGGTCTCGTTGCTGATCGGGGCCCGCCAGGCGTCGAGCTTCGGGCCGCTGGCGAGCAGTTCCCGGCCCCACGACCTGATCGACGTCAGCGCACCCGACTTCTTGTCGACCGTGTAGGTGGTGCCGGCGGCGGTCGCGGTGACCTTGGCGTCGTCGTCCTGGGTGAACACCACGCCCCAGTCGAGCGGTGCCTTGTCCAGGCCAGGAACCTTGCTGCCGCCCAGCGAGAACTGGTCGTGCGCGAGGACGTGCCCGGAGGACACCACCGCTTCGACGGTCAGGAACCGTTCGCGGTCGGAGCCGGTGACCGGCAGCGGGATCTGGGCGGTCGAGGCGCTGGCGACCCGCAACGGCTGCGAGCCGCTCTTGACCGTCCGGGAGCCCTCGGTGACCCGCCACCGCAACATGAGGTCGTCGGTGCCGGTGAACTGGCGTTCGTTGGTCACCGACAGCACGCCGCCGGAGTAGGCGTACCGGATGGGCTGGTGCACCCACGCCAGCTGCGTCGTCTCGGGCTGGGGCGTGCGGTCCGAGTCGATCAGACCGTCCACACCGGACAGAGTCGATCCGTACGCCAGATGCGTGCCCTTCTGCTGCACTCGGTCGAAGTCCAGAGCCAGTACGGCGCCACCGACCGGCGTCGCAGCGTTCAGCTCGGCAGCGGACAGCGCACGGTCGTAGATCCGCACGTCGTCGACGTCGCCGCTGGCGAGCCGGCCGACGGTCGACGGGTCGTTCCACGACATCTCGAAGTCGCGGCCGATGTTCACGTCCGCCGCCGAGTAGTCGATCGCGCCGGTGAACGGCAGCGTGCCGACCTCGGCGCCGTCGATGTACAACCGGACCGCGACACCGTCATAAGTGCCGCTGACCCGGTGCCACTTGCCGTAGAAGTCGGCCGGCACCTTGGCCTGCACCGCGCGCCACGTGCCGCTGTGGATGAAGAACTCGAGCGTCGTCTCGTTCTTCATCTTGAGCGTCCACTGGTGGTCGCCCTTGGCGATGATCGGGAACTGCCCGGTCCACTTACCCGGCTTGACCCACGCGTCCAGCGTGAGCGCGGTTCCGGTGATGTCGAGTTTGCGGTCGCGGTAGACCTCGACGAAGTCGTCCAGGCCCGACAACGACAACGCCTTGCCGCGATGCCCGTCGACGAGTTTCGGCGCACCGGACAGCAGCGCGGCGATGTTGTTGCCGGACGTGTCGGGCGTGAGCTGCGTCCTCGTCTTGATGTTCTGCTCGGCCCAGTCCCAGATGAAGCCGCCCTGGGTCTGCGGGTTGGCGCGGATGATGTCCCAGAACTCGCGGAAGTTGCCGAGACTGTTGCCCATCGCGTGCGCGTACTCGCCGAAGATCAACGGCTTGGTCGTGCTCTTCGCCTGGTCCGCGAACCTCTCCGGCGACGGGTAGCGCGGCCCCCACACGTCGGCGAACGGCGCGTCACCGTCGGGGTTGTTCGACTGGTGGTAGACCGGGCGCGACGGGTCGTTGGCCTTGACCCACTTCGCCATGTCGTAGTGGTGCGCGCCGAGACCGGCTTCGTTGCCGGTGTCCCACATGAAGACGCTCGGGTGGTTCTTGTCCCGTTCGACCATGGCGGTCATCCGGTCCATGAACGCGTCGCGCCACTCCGGCTGGTTCGCCTCGCACCACCGGGCGCAGTTCTCGTGGTCGTGGGTCTCGATGTCGACCTCGTCGTCGATCCAGATACCGTGCTTGTCGGCGAGGTCGTAGAAGTACGGGTCGCTCGGGTAGTGCGAGGTGCGGACGGCGTTGACGTTGAGGTCCTCCATCAGCTGGACGTCGCGTTCCTGCGCCTTCCGCGGCACGTGCCGGCCGTGCTCGGGGTCGGTCTCCGCGCGGTTGACACCCTTGAACAGCACGCGCTTCCCGTTGACCAGCAACATCCGGTCGCGAATCTCGATCTTGCGGAAGCCGGTGGTGTCGCTGACGACGTGCTTCGTGCCGTCGGGCGCGGTGAGCGTCAGCACGACGGTGTAGAGGTTCGGCGTCTCGTCGGTCCACTTGGCCGGGTTGCGCACCGGCAACGTCAGACGTGCCGTGCTGCCATCGGTTTCCGCACTCGTCGAACCGACCTCTTTGCCCTTCGCGTCACGCAGGCTGGCGGTGACGCGGTGTGTTCCGGTGGTACCGCCGGGTTTGCGGCCGAGCTCGACGTCCGCGGTGAGGGTCGCGTCGGTGTAGGTGGCGTCGAGATCGGTCTTGAGCGTGGCGTCCTGGATGAACGTCGCGGGCGTCGAGTACAGCGACACCGAGCGGAAGATGCCCGAGTACCGCCACTGGTCGTAGTCCTCGAGGTAGGAACCGGCACCCCAGCGGTGCACCTGCACGGCGATCTTGTTGCGGCCCGGCCGCAGCGCGGGGGAGATGTCGAACTCCGCCGGGGTGTAGCCGCCCTGGTCGTAGCCGATGTACTTGCCGTTGACCCACACGAAGTAGCCGGACGTCACGCCCTCGAAGCGCAGGAACGTCTCGCGCTTAGTCCAGTTGGCGGGCACGTCGAAGTCGCGCACGTACGCGCCGGTCGGGTTGATGTCGCGAGGCACGTGGGGCGGGTCGTCCGGCTGCACCTCGGTCGCGATGTTGCGGAAGATCGGGTGGTCCAGGCCGTCGGTCTGCCAGGTGTGCGGAACGGCGACGGTGCGCCAGCCGGACGTGTCGTAGTCGTCGGCGTAGAACCGGGCGGGCACCTCGGAAGGCTTGTCCGCCATCGCGATCCGCCACTTGCCGTCGAGCGACCGCGTGAAGTTCGCCTGCTGGTCGAGGAACGCGTGGTGCGGTTCCTGCCCTTCTTCGACCCTGCGCGGATCTTCGAGGTAGGTGTGCACGTCGGGAGGAGCATCGACGGCGGCGGCGACCGGTGTCATCGAACCCGCCGCAACCACCATGACTGTCGCAAGAACAATCGCGCGCCGCACGCTGAACCTCCATGTTCAGACAGAAGTGAACACAAGTGAACAGTTGGGGCTGAGACGCTACAAGGGGCCGCGAGGTCCGTGCCGTTCACACTCGGCCGCTGTTATCGAACGACTCGTCCCTTGCGTTCGATTTTGTTCGACTGCACGCTCACCGAACATGGCCAGGACGTTCGTACATCTGCTGACCGCGGCTGTCACCGCCGCAACGCTGTCCGCGCCGGGGACCGCGCACGCGGCGCCCGGCGTGAGCCTCATGAGCGACACGGTGCTCGACCCCTCGGCGTTGTACTTCGTCTCCTACGACGGGTTGGTGAACAACAACTCGTTCCAGCAGGACGCGATCGTGACGTACCAGGGACGCCAGTACGCCACGTGGTACACCGCGAGCCGCAACGCCGTCATCGCACGTCGGAGCGTCGGCAGCACCCGGTGGGAGACCGTGGTTCTACCGCACCAGCTCAGCGTCGACGACTCGCACAACGTGATCTCGCTGGGAATCTCCCCGCAGGACAACACGATCCACGTCGCGTTGGACACGCACAACACGCGGTTGTTCTACTTCCGGTCCAAGCCAGGCCTGGCGATCGGCGCGCAACGGTGGAACGCCGAGTCCTTCGGTGAGGTGCAGCGGACGCTCGGGAGCGTCGAGCTCGGTTCGATGACCTACCCGCAGTTCCTGGTGACGCCGGAGGGCAGGCTGCAGTTCAGCTACCGCACCGGCGGTTCCGGCAACGGGGTCAACGAGCTGGCCGAGTACTCCGGCGGCACGTGGCGCAAGCTCGGCGGCTGGACGTCCGCGACGGGTTCGTACACCGGTCCGAACGGCGTCGTGTCGACCACCCGCAACATGTACCTGCACGGGCTCACGTACGACCGATGCGGACGGTTGCACGCCGCTTTCACCTGGCGTGAAGGCAATGCCGGCGTGCTCTGCAACCCGGGCGGGCTCACCAACCACGACACCGGCTACGTCTACAGCGACGACCGCGGCCGGACGTGGCGCAACGGCGCGGGAACCTACGTGACGCCCGTGAGCGTCGGCTCGCCCGGTCTGGTGGCCGACCCGCTCGACCCGAACCACGGCCTGATGAACCAGGAGAGCCAGGCGGTGGACACGAGCGGCCGGCCGCACGTGGTGATCAGCTACGTGCCCGGCCGCTTCACCCAGTGCGTCTCGAACTACGCGCAGCAGCGCGCCCAGTACGGCCGCACGTTCCACGTCTACCGCGGCGCGGACGGGAAGTGGACGAAGATGGAGGTCCCGATCCCGCCGAACCACACGCAGCGGACCAAGATCGTGCTCGACCGCGACGACAACGCGTACCTGGTGATGCCGCGCGGCAAGATCGTGGCGGCGAGCAGGGCCAGCGGGTGGACCGACTGGACGACCGTGTTCGACCGCCCGTCGCTGCAGGCGTTCGGTGAGGTCAACGTCGACACGTCCCGTGTCGCCTCACAGGGGATTCTGTCGGTGCAGTACCAGCAGACCTCCACTGGCAGCACACCGTCGCCGATCCGCGTGGCCGACTTCCGGCTGGGGGCCTGACGTGGCGAGACTCCTGCTGGCACTGGTCCTCGTCGTCGCCGGGCTCACCGTCACGACAACCGCGAGCGCGGACCCGTTGCCGCAGAACGGGGTCACGGTCCGCGTCGACCCGTCTTACCAGCAGCCGGAGTTCGAGGGCTGGGGCACGAGCCTGGTGTGGATGGCCAACGTCACCGGCGGCTACCCGGACCCGATCCGCCGCAAGCTCGCCGACATGCTGTTCGGCGAGGACGGGCTGCGGCTGAACGTCGCGCGGTACAACATCGGCGGTGGCAACGCGCCGGACGTCCGCAAGGACTACATGAAGGTCGGCGCGACGATGGAGGGCTTCTGGAAAGCACCTCCCGGCACCACGCGCGCGGACGTGGACTGGTGGCAGGCCGACAATCCCGATCACTGGAACTTCGGCGCGGACGCCAACCAGCGCTGGTGGGTCGACCAGATCAAGCGCAAGGTCACCAGGTGGGAGGCCTTCAGCAACTCGCCGCCGTGGTTCCAGACGGTCAGCGGCTACGTGTCCGGCGGGTTCGACGCCAATACCGACCAGATCCGCCGGGACCGCGTCGACGACTTCGCCACGTACCTGGCCCGCGTCACGCAGGAGCTGGAACGGGCGCACGGCATCAGGTTCGACACCCTCGCGCCGTTGAACGAGCCCAACACGAACTACTGGGGCACGCAGATCGGCGCGGACGGCCAGCCGACCGGCGGACGCCAGGAGGGTGCGCACGCCGGACCCGAGTTGCAGCAGGAGGTGTTGCTCGCGACACGGCGTGCGCTCGACCAGCTGCGGTCGAAGACAAAAGTGTCCGCAATGGACGAAACCAACCCGGGAACGTTCGTGCGCAACTGGAACGGTTACGGACCGGCGCGGGACGTGATCGACCAGCTCAACGTCCACACGTACGGTACCGGTCAGCGCACGAGCGCGCGGGACATCGCCAAGGGTGCCGGTGAGAAGCTCTGGATGAGCGAGGTCGAGGGCACCTGGGGCAGCGGCACCACCGACTACACGGGCATGGAACCCGGTCTGGGCATGGCGACCAGGATGCTCGAGGACATCCGCGAGCTCGAACCGTCGGCCTGGGTGTTCTGGCAGCCGATCGAGGACTCGATCCCGCAGCAGGCCGCGGGCAAGAACTGGGGCAGCATCCACATCCCCTTCACCTGCAAGGCGACCGACACGCTCGAGTCCTGCCCGATCAAGACGAACTCCAAGTTCAACACCATCCGCAACTTCACCCACTTCGTCCGGCCGGGCGACAGGTTCGTGAAGACCGACGACCCGTCGAGCGTCGCCGCGGTGAAGCGCTTCGGCCAGGGCGCCAGCGTCGTGCACGTCAACAACGGCTCCGCGGCCCGCGCGGTCACCCTCGACCTCTCGCGGTTCCGCAGCGTGTCGGCGAACGCGCGGGTGACCCCGGTGGTGACGAGCGCGGACGGTGCTCTGGTGCGCGGCAAGCCGGTGAAGGTCTCCGGCGGGTCGGCGACGCTCGCGGTGCCGGCGAAGTCGGTCACGACGTTCGTCATCGACGGCGTGTCCGGGGCGTCTAGAGACGCCGCCCTGGTTCAGCCCAGCCACGTGTACCGGCTGGGCATGAGCGGGATGTCGCTGCAGCCGTCCGACGACTGGTCCCGCGCGGTCGCGCGCACGACCGACGTCACGAGCGGGCGGCAGCTGTGGTCGGTGCGCAAACTCGGGCACGGCAACGGGAACCGCGAGCGCTACGAGATCGTCAACGCGGTGTCCGGCACCCGGCTCGCCGCCGTCGGTGACGCGGTGGTGCTGCAGTCCGCCGAGGACCCCGCCGCGGAGTGGATCATTTCCACGACCGGCGACGGCGGCTGGACGTTCGTCAACGCGACCACCGGGGCGTTGATCGACGCGACCGGCGAGGTGGTGTCGGCGAAGACCCCGACGTCGGGTGCGAGCCAGCGGTGGACCGTGACCGACGAGACCGTGCTGCGGACGCAGGACGCCGCCGTGTTCACGGTTCCCAAGCTGCGTCCCGTGCTGCCGAGCACTGTGGCAGCGGTTTACCGCGACGGTGCGCGAGGCGCTCTGCCTGTGGTGTGGGAGGTGCCGTCAGACTCTAGGTGGAACCAGCCCGGCACGGTCCGGGTGCGCGGTACGGCGACGGATGCGTTGGGGCACAAGCTGGACGCGCTGGCCGTGGTCACCGTGGACACGATCACCTCGACGATCCCGGCTCGTGCCAGGACTTACGTCGGCGGGCGGCCGGATCTTCCCGCCACCGTCACGGGAATCGGCAAGCGCGGCGGGCAGGCCGAACTGCCGGTCACGTGGGACGCCGGAGTGTTCGACAAGGTCGGCACGGTGACGGTGACCGGACGTGCCCGGGTCGTCGACGGCAGCACGGTCGCGGCCACGGCGGTCGTCGAGGTCACCGAACCCGTCGAGATCAACGTGGCGCCGGAAGCAGCGGTCGCCGCGACCTACACCGAGTCCGGCTACTCCGCCGAACGCCTGCGCAACGGCGTCACCGACGAAAAGGCGTGGTCGAACTGGAAGTCCGGTACCAAGAACCCGTCCGACGCGATCACGTTCACGTTCTTGAAAGCACGTGATCTGACGAAGATCGCCGTGCATTCCTACCGCGACGGCGACGGAGGAATCGCCAAGAGCCTCAAGGTCCAGGTGCGCACGACCGACGGCACGTGGGTCGACGCGAGCGGCGAAGTCGACGTGACCGGCGCAAAGACCGACGTCACGCTGAGCCCGTCACCGCCGGCGACCGCGGTCCGCGTCGTGCTGACCGCCCGGCCGTCCGGATATCTCACTCTCGGCGAGATCGAGGTGTTCGCGAAGTCGAATCGAGTCGAAATCTGAGTACTGTTTGAATTTGTGTGCGCGCGAGAGCGACTATCGCTGAAATCGGCGAGAAGGGAATTCTCGATGCGGAGAGTTTTCGCAGGCGCACTGGCGGCGGTGACGACGGCCGCGCTCGTCGTGGTAGCTCAGACGACGAGCGCGGGTCACGCGGCGGCCGAGACCTACTCGTGGGGCAACGTCGAGATAGCGGGCGGCGGGTTCGTGCCTGGGATCGTGTTCAACCAGCGCGAGCCGAACCTGGTCTACGCGCGCACGGACATCGGCGGCGCGTACCGGTTGAACCCGCAGACGAACAGATGGATCCCGTTGCTCGACCACGTCGGTCTCGGCAACTGGGGGCTCAACGGCGTCGCGAGCCTCGCGACCGACGCCGTCGACCCGAACCGCGTGTACGTCGCCGCCGGCATGTACACCAACAGCTGGGACCCCAACAACGGCGCGATCCTGCGGTCCACCGACCGCGGCACCACGTGGCAGACCGCGCCGCTGCCGTTCAAGATCGGCGGCAACATGCCGGGCCGCGGCATGGGGGAGCGGCTCGCGATCGACCCGAACCGCGACAGCGTCCTGTACTTCGGCGCGCCGAGCGGCAACGGCCTGTGGCGCAGCACGGACTTCGGTGCCACCTGGAGCAAGGTCACGGCGTTCCCGAACCCCGGCAACTACGCGCAGGATCCCAACGACCCCAACGGGTATCTCAACGACAACCAGGGCGTGCTGTGGGTGACGTTCGACCCGCGCACAGGCAGCGAAACGACGGCCACCCAGACCATCTACGTGGGTGTCGCGGACAAGGAGAACAACGTCTACCGCAGCACCAACGGCGGCACGACGTGGGAACGCGTGGCCGGGCAACCGACGGGCTTCCTGCCGCACAAGGGAGTTCTGGACGGTGACACGCTCTACCTCGCCACGAGCGACACCGGTGGTCCGTACGACGGCGCCAAAGGGGACGTCTGGAAGCTGAACACCGCGTCCGGGGCGTGGACCCGGATCAGCCCGGTCCCGTCGACCAGCACCGACAACACGTTCGGCTACAGCGGCCTGACCGTCGACCGCAAGAAGCCCGGCACGCTCATGGTCGCCACGCAGATCGCCTGGTGGCCGGACGTGGTGTTCTTCCGCAGCACCGACTACGGCGCCACGTGGACACGCGTCTGGGACTGGACGAGCTACCCGAACCGCAGCTTCCGCTACAAGATGGACATCAGCGCGGCGCCCTGGCTCGACCTCGGCGCGAACCCCGCACCGCCCGAGGTCTCGCCGAAGCTCGGCTGGATGACCGAGTCGATGGAGATCGACCCGTTCAACTCCGATCGGATGATGTACGGCACGGGCGCCACGATCTACGGCACCACGGACCTCACCGCGTGGGACCGCGGCACCCAGTTCACCATCAAGCCGATGGCCGCGGGGCTCGAGGAGACCGCGGTGACGGACCTGATCAGCCCACCGTCCGGACCGCCGCTGATCAGCGCACTCGGTGACATCGGCGGCTTCCGGCACGACCGGCTGGACGCGGTCCCGGCCAGAACGTTCACCCAGCCGTACTTCACTTCCACGCGCAGCCTGGACTACGCCGAGCTGAACCCCGCGACGATCGTGCGGGTAGGCGACTTCGACAAGACCAGTAGGCCCAACGACAACCGCGTCGCGTTCTCCACCGACGGCGGCGCGAACTGGTTCCAGGGTCAGGAACCGGGCGGGGTCACCGGTGGCGGCACGGTGGCCGCCGCGGCGGACGGCAGCAGGTTCGTCTGGAGCCCGGCCGGAACAGGCGTGCACCAGGCCACCGGCTTCGGCAACTCGTGGACGGCGTCGACCGGCATCCCCGCGGGCGCTGTCGTGGAGTCGGACCGGGTCAACCCGATGAAGTTCTACGGGTTCTCCGCCGGGAAGTTCTACGTGAGCACCAACGGCGGCGCGAGCTTCACGGCGACGGCCGCGACGGGGTTGCCGGACTCGGCGCACTTCAAGGCCGTGCAGGGCAGGGAAGGTGACATCTGGCTCGCGGGTACGGGCGGGTTGTGGCGGTCCACGAACTCCGGTGCGAGCTTCGCGAAGGTCACCGGTGTCGCGAGCTCGCTCAACATCGGCTTCGGCAAGGCCGCCGCGGGACAGACGTACCCGGCATTGTACCTGATCGGCGAAGTCGGTGGCGTGAAAGGCGTTTTCCGGTCCGACGACTCGGGTGCGAGCTGGGTGCGGATCAACGACGACCGTCATCAGTACGGCAACATCGGGGACGCGATCACCGGGGACCCGCGGGTGTACGGCCGGGTCTACCTCGGCACCAACGGACGCGGCATCGTGCTCGGCGAGATGACCGGAACCCCGCCCACCACAACGACCACTACGACGACCACGACCACTACCACGACAACCACGACGACCACGTCGAACCCGCCGGGATCCGGGTGCTCGGTGAAGTACACCGTGCAGAACCAGTGGCAGGGCGGGTTCGGGGCGTCCGTCGACGTCACCAACACCGGATCGGCGACCGTCACCGGGTGGACGGTGAAGTGGTCGTTCGCCAACGGCCAGGTGATCAGCCAGCTGTGGAACGGCAAGCTCACCCAGACCGGCGCCGCGGTGACGGTCGCCGATCAGGGCTACAACAAGGAGATCAAGCCGAACGCCACCGTCGGCTTCGGGTTCAACGCCAGTTGGACCGGCACGAACGCGAAACCCTTGTCGTTCACGCTCAACGACCGGCCGTGCTCGGTGCTGTGACCGTGCTGCCTCGATCGGTGAGATGAGGGGCGAGCAGCCTGACTTCGGCCGGCTGCTCGCCCGCCAGCCCTCGCATCAGCATCTCCACCGCGATCGCGCCGACCTCGTCCGCCGGGATCGCGATCGACGTGAGCGGCACCGGCTGGGTGGTGGCGATGGCGTCCGGGCACAGCGCGATCACCGAGATGTCCTCCGGCACCCGCCTGCTCCGCCGCCTCAGCTCCAGCACGACGTCCGCGAGCACGGCCTCGTTGTGGACCACCAGACCGGTCACGGCGATCTCGGGGCGCAGCAAGCTGTCCATGCACGCGCTCAGGGCGCTGTAGGAGGGAGCGCACGGGTGCATGTGGACAGTGACGCCGTGCTCGCGCGCGCTCTTCGTGAACCCGGACAGGAACCGTGTCGCGTAGCCGGTCTTGCGGTCGTAGACGGCCGGTGCCGAACCGATGAGCCCGACCGAGCGGTGCCCGAGACCGGCCAGGTGCTCGACCGCGTGCGCGCCGCTCGTGGTGAAGTCCAGGTCGACGCAGCTGAACCCGGCGGGATCGGCGGGCACGCCGATCAGCACCATCGGCACCGCCAGTTCGCGCAGCACGGCCAGACGCGGGTCGCGTGCTTCGACGTCCATCACGATCACGGCGTCGGCCCGTGCGGACGCGATCACCCGATGGACCTCGTCGGAGCCGGACTCCTTGGTGAGCAACAGGACGTCGTGGTCGTGCTCGCGCGCCTTCGCGACGATCGACTCCACGAACTCCATGATTACCGGCAGGTTGAGGTCCGTCCGGAGTGGAACGACGAGCGCGAGAACGTTCGTGCGGCTGCTCGCCAGGGCCCTGGCTCCCGCGTTGGGGTGGAAGCCCAGCTCGTGGATGCTGCGGCGCACGCGCTGCGAGGTCGCCTTCGAGATCGGTCGCTTGCCGCTGAGCACGTAGGACACCGTGCTGGTGGACACGCCGGCGTGCCTGGCGACGTCCTTGATGGTGATCAACCGGCCTCCCCGTCGTCGTGCTCGCAACTTTAGCGCCGCGTCGAACAAAGGTCGAAGAATTGCGCGCGCCGCGTTCGATTTATTCGACGCTAATGTATCTCGTGGTGAAACCTTTCGATTTCCCGGGAGGAATAGCTCCATGAACAACTTCACGCGTGCGCCCGTGGCGATGAGGCGGACAACCATTTCGGTCGTGCTCGCGATTCTCCTCGCGGGCGGCGTTCCCGCGGTGGCGGAACCGGCGCCCACCGCGGACCGCGGGCTCGTCAGCATCCGGTCGGTGCACGGCGACGGCAACTTCGTGTCGTGGCGGCTGCTCGGCTCCGACGCCGCTGACGTGGCGTTCGACGTCTACCGCGACGGGGTGAAGGTCAACCGCGCGCCGGTGACGACGGCGACGAGCTATCTCGACACGGGTGCGCCCGCGACGTCGTCCTACTCGGTGCGTCAGGTGGGCGGAGGCGTGGAATCGGCGGCCACGCGGTCCGTCGGCACCCTGGCGACGAGCAAGGACGTCCCGATCCAGAGCCCCGGATCCGGCTACGTGGCGAACGACGCGTCGGTCGGCGACCTCGACGGCGACGGCGAGTACGAGTTCGTCCTGAAGTGGGATCCCGCGGATGCCAAGGACAACTCGCAGGCAGGCCGGACGGGCAACGTGTACCTGGACGCCTACAAGCTCAACGGCACCCGGTTGTGGCGCATCGACCTCGGCCGCAACATCCGTGCGGGCGCGCACTACACGCAGTTCCAGGTCTTCGACTACGACGGTGACGGCAGGGCCGAGATCGCCGTGAAGACCGCGGACGGCACGCGGTCGGGCACCGGGCAGGTGATCGGCAACGCGAACGCGGACCACCGCAACTCCGACGGCTACGTGCTGACCGGACCGGAATTCCTCTCGGTGTTCCGCGGCACGGACGGCGCGGTGCTCGACACCGAGAACTACGTGCCACCAAGGGGAACTGTCTCGTCGTGGGGTGACAGCTACGGCAACCGGGTCGACCGCTTCCTGGCGGGAACGGCCTATTTGGACGGTTCGCGGCCGAGCATCGTCACGGCACGCGGGTACTACACCCGCAGCGTGATCTCGGCGTGGGACTTCCGCGGTGGCCAGCTGACCCAGCGCTGGACGTTCGACTCGGCGGCCCAGTCGAACCGCTCGGCCTGGGAGGGCAAGGGAAACCACCAGCTGTCGGTGGCCGACGTGGACTCGGACGGCCGTGACGAGATCATCTACGGCTCGATGGCGATCGACGACAACGGCCGCGGCCTGTGGCAGAACGGCACCCATCACGGCGACGCGCTGCACGTCGGCGACTTCATCCCGTCCCGGCCGGGCCTCGAGGTGTTCAAACCGTCGGAGCACACGAACGAGGTCGCGGACTGGATGGGTGACGCCCGCACGGGCCAGATCCTGTGGAGCGCCCCGACGTGCGGCTGCGACAACGGCCGCGGGGTGGCCGCCGACATCTGGGCCGGCAACCCCGGCGCGGAGGCGTGGTCGGCCGCGGTGGGCGGGCTGCGGTCCGCCACCACGGGCGCCCAGGTCGCGGCGCGCAAGCCGGGTTCGATCAACTTCGTGATCTGGTGGGACGGCGACGCGCAGCGCGAGTTGCTCAACGGCACCACGATCGACAAGTACGGGCCCAACGGTGACACGCGGCTGCTCACCGGTTCGGGCGTGGCCTCCAACAACGGCACCAAGTCCACGCCGGCGTTGCAGGCGGACATCCTCGGCGACTGGCGCGAGGAGGTCGTCTGGCGCACCTCGGACAGCCGGGCGCTGCGCATCTACTCGACGACCGAACCGACCTCGATCCGGCGGGCCTCGTTGATGGCGGACCGGCAGTACCGGGAAGCCGTGGCGTGGCAGAACACCGCCTACAACCAGCCACCGCATCCGAGCTTCGCCACTCCCTGAGCTAGTCGGGGGACAACTGAACGCCGAATCCGCGGACGGGCCCGTCCGCGGATTCGGCCTGCGCGCGTTTAGCGTCGATTTATATTCGTGAATTGCACGCTTTTCACCGTTGTGAATCTTTTCGGGCTTCGTTGCATTTCTTGAAGTGGGTGCGTTAGTTTGCGTGGGAGCGCTCCCGGAATCCTTTCGCACTCAGGGAGAAAAATGATGAAATCCATAGTTGTGGCATTGGCTGTCGTCCTGGCGTCGCCGTTACCCGCGTCCGCCGCCGACACCGCGCTGTACGTGTCGCCCGCTGGCCGTGACGGCGCGACCGGCACGATCTCGGACCCGACCACGCTGACCTCGGCGATCACCCGAATCGCGGCGGGCGGCACCATCTTCGTGCGCGGCGGCACTTACAGCCTCGCCAAGACCGTCACCATCGCCGCGGGCAACAACGGCACGGCGAGTGCCCGCAAGAAGCTGACCGCCTACCAGGGCGAGAAGCCGGTGCTGAACTTCTCGGCTCAGACCGAAGATCCGGCGAACCGCGGTCTGGCCGTGAACGGCTCGTACTGGCACGTTTACGGCCTCATCGTGGAACGAGCAGGTGACAACGGAATCTTCGTCGGTGGCAGCAACAACATCCTCGAGCGCACGATCACCCGGTACAACCGCGACACCGGCCTGCAGCTCTCGCGGATCGCGTCCAGCACGCCGAAAAACCAGTGGCCGGCCAACAACCTCGTGCTCAGCGCCGAGTCCCACGACAACCGCGACTCCGACGGCGAGGACGCCGACGGTTTCGCCGCGAAGCTGACCGTCGGCTCCGGCAACGTGTTCCGGTACGCCGTGTCGCACAACAACATCGACGACGGATGGGACCTCTACACCAAGTCCGACACCGGCGCGATCGGCCCGGTGACCATCGAGGACTCGCTGTCGTACAAGAACGGCACGCTGAGCAACGGCGGCCAGGCGGGCAACGGCGACCGCAACGGCTTCAAGCTCGGCGGCGAGGACATCGCCGTGCCACACGTCGTTCGGCGCACCATCGCGTTCGACAACGGCAAGCACGGCTTCACCTACAACCGCAACCCCGGCGCGATGACCGTGTCCAACAACCTCAGCATCGACAACGACGAGCGCAACTTCTCGTTCGACGCGGGCAGCACGACGTTCCGCGGCAACACGTCCTGTCGCAGCAGCAAGGGTTCCAACGACAAGACCGTCGGCAACGCGGACAGCTCCAACCAGTTCTGGCTGGGCACCAACGGCTCAAGGTGCTCGGGCTACACCGGCGCTCTCGGCTGGTCGTTCGCCTCGGACGGCAAGCTGCTCGTGACGCTCGGCGGCAAGCCGGTCAACCTCTGAACGCAGTCACTCGAAGTGAAGGGAGCTTTCCCGACTCAGGTCGGGAAAGCTCCCCTCAGCAACGTGGGCGGCTGCTCATATCTTCGCGGCGACGATCGGGGCCAGGCGGTCGGCGATCTTGCGGTGCCCCTGGTCGTTGGGGTGCACGTTGTCCGCGGTGTCGGTGGCCTCGTCGATCCAGCCCGTGGTGTCGACGAAGTACGCGTTGCCGTCGTTGACCTCCTTGACCGCCGCCTGCGTCTCCGGCAGGAACCGCTTGCGGAACGTGCCCAGCGCGAAGATCGCCGCGGTCGGGTACTTCTGCCGGGCGCGTTGCAGGAGCGTCACGTAGGAAGCGCGGAACTGGTCCTTGGTGACGCTGTGCCCGACGTCGTTGGTGCCGAGGTTGATCACGACGGCGTTCGCCTTGTACCGGTTGAAGTTCCACGCGGGTGCGTCAAGTGCGAGGCCGGTGCGCAGGAAGCCTTCCCGCATGCTCAGGCAGCCGTCGGCGGCGGGGTGCAGGCAGGCGCCGCCGACCGCGATCTGGGTGTGGCCGGCCTTGAGCTTCTCGCCGGTGAGCCAGCCGTAGGCCGTGAGCGCCTGCTTCGACGACAGTTGGCCCACGGTGATCGAGTCGCCGACGAACTCGATGATCTTCGACGGCACGGTCGGGGCGAACGTCCTCGCACCGCTGTCGAGCTCGATGCCCTGGTACACCGCGTCGCCCTTGTACGAGCCCGCGATCGGGCGGTAGGAGACGCGCAGGGTGTGGCTGCCCGCGGCCAGTGGCGCCGGGGTGAGGTTCACCGTGCCGGACTTGTTCACGTAGGACACGTCCGGACCGCCGTCGATGCTGACGTAGAAGTCGATCGCGCGGCGCTGCTTGAGCTTCACCGTCCGGCCGGTGAAGCCGACGACGAGGTAGGCGCCGGCCCACTCGGACACGTAGGCGCTCGACGTGCTCGTGTTCCAACGGCCGAAGTACCTGACGTTCGGGTCGTTGGGCGAGCTCGCGGCGGACGCGGCCGGGGTGATGACGACGCTGCTGACGAGAACCGTTGCTGCGACCAGGAGTTTCACGATGACACCTTTCGGCGCGAGGGCAGGGGAACGCGCGACCAGTCGACGTCCGACGCGAGGTAGAAGCTCGGGTACGACGGCTGGTTGTAGGTGGTCTGCTGGCGGGCGACCTCGACGCGGTACTGGCGGTCGTGCATGAGCGTGTACATCTTGTGGTTCGTCGGTTCGGTGCTGAGGTAGAAGCGCAACGCCGTGCTGTCCTGGGTGCGCAGGACCAGTTCCTCCCGCCAGTCGCCGAAGACGTCGGCCGCGAGCGAGGGAGTTCCCTTGGTGCCGTTGTTGGCGCGGGTGCCCGACGCCGTCAGCAGGGTTCCGCGCCGCCAGTCGTCGACGGTGGGTGTGACGTCCTGAGCGCCGTTCACGATCTGGGTGGTCAGGTCGCCCGCCCAGCGGATGCTCATGTTCGTGCCGGGAGAACGGTCTTCGAGCCGGCGGCCGTCCGCGCTCCAGAGACCACCGGAGTCCGAGCCGTTCGGCATGGACGACCACGTTTCGATGCCGGGCACGTCCGGGCGGACGTCGCCGATCATGCCGCGGCCGGTGTCCATGCCGGAGTACGCGCCGTAGATCGTCTGACCGGTCCGGGCATCGCGCAGCGCGTAGCCGTACGGGGCGGAGCGGGCGCCCTCGTGGACCATGTAGATCTCGAGGCCGGGGCGGGCCGGGTCGATGTCGGTGACGTGCAGGGCGTCGCCGTGCCCGACCCGGACGAAGGCTCCCGGCTCGGCGCTGCCCGGTGGCAGCACGCCGAACGAGCTGTACTTCAGCGAGCCGTCGTCGTCCAGCGTCGCGCCGCCGTAGACGATCTCCTGGCGGCCGTCGCCGTCCACGTCGGCGACGCTGAGCGAGTGCGCGCCCTGCGTGGTGAGCCTGGCGTGGCTCGGGTTCGTGCCGTCGCGGCCGTGCGGGGCGTCGCGGAACGGGTTCGTCATCGGCACCCAGCCGCTGTCGGCGAGCCAGCGCTTCTTCAGGTGCCTGCCGTCCCAGTCGTAGGTCGCGACGGTCGACCGGGTGTAGTAACCGCGGGCGAAGATCGCGGACGGGTGCGTGCCGTCGAGGTAGGCGACTCCGGACAGGAACCGGTCGACGCGGTTGCCCGGTTCGATGCGCGGCATGGCGTAGTCGCCCCACAGGAGACCGTCATCGGTGCGGCCCGGCTCGTAGCGGACGGTCTGCAGCTCGCGGCCCGTGGCGCCGTCGAACACCGTAAGGTACTCAGGCCCGTCGACGATGAAGCCCGCGAACTGGCGCAGCTTGTTGTTGGCACTGCGAGAAGGCGCGTACACGTCGATGAAGTGGTCGACGAGCGCGGAGGCGTCCTCAGTGGACAGAGGGTAGGAGTAGCGCGGCTCGATGCCGAACGCCTGTTCCAGCGTCGCGGGCCAGTGACCGGCGACGACCTCGGGGTGCCGGTCCCAGCCGCGAAAGGTTTCGACGAGGTGCCGGCGATAGCCCTCAGGGCTGAGCCGGTAGTCGTCGGAGTGCGAGTAGCCGGCACGGACGTCCTCGCGCGGCATCGTGACGTACCGCCCGCGGCCGTCACGCGTGCCCGGCGCGGTCTTCGTCATCAGCTCCGCGCGACCGTCGCCGTCGAAGTCGTAGACCAGGAACTGGGTGTAGTGCGCGCCGGCCCGGATGTTCACGCCCAGGTCGATCCGGTGCAGCAGCGTGCCGTCGAAGCGGTACGTGTCGAGGTACACCGGCCCGGTGTAGCCGACCTGTGAGACGTCCTTGGAGTTGCTGGGATCCCACTTGACGACGTACTCGTACTGCCCGTCGCCGTCCACGTCGCCGACGCTCACATCGTTGGCGGAGTAGGTGTAGGGCTCGCCCGCCGGTGTCACGCCGTCCGCGGGCTTGCGCAGCGGCAGGTCGTGATGCGACCCCGTCCACGCGGTCACGGCCTTGCTGCGCCCCAGGGCGACACCGCGGCGCAGGGGAGCGACCTGATAGCGCGCACCCGGCGTCGCCTCCGCATCAACGTAAGTGGTGCTGTCCGTGACAGTCGCTATCCGCTCTCCGTTGCGGTAGACGGCGAAATCAGGCCCGGCGATCCCCGTGGCGGTGGCACCGGTCGCTTCCTGCCCGAGCAGGCGCCAGCTCAGGTGCACGCCGTCGCTGACAGTGGCCGCGACGAGCCCGCGGTCGAGGTGCTCACCGGGTGAGGAACGCGCGAACGCGGGCAGCTGCCCGGCGAGGACGAGGGTGACCACCACTAGGAGCAGAACGCTTCGTCGCAGGTCCACGGCGGCTACGATGAACCGTTCCAGCACGCCGCGCAAGGGTTCAAATGTGTTGCGGCACAATGTGGAAAGCGTTTTCCGAGTCGAATTGTCGAATGAGACGCGCCGTTCGACAGAAAATGTGTCGAACAAGTCGAAACGGGCTCACCGCGTCTTGACGGCCGGTGTGGGCCGTGCCACGTTCACGAAGTCCGATCGAAGCGATTCGATTCACCCTGGGTGACCAAGAAGGCCGAGCACGACATCGTCGCCGTGCTCAGACCGGCCGACCTGGTACCCGGTCGATCGCGGCTGTGAACGACCAACACACGGAGGTGCCGACGTGGTCACCATCTCGGATGTGGCGAGGCATGCCGGCGTCGCGCCGAGCACCGTCTCCTACGTGCTGACGGGCAAGCGGTCGATCTCGACCGAGACCCGCACCAAGGTCAGGGAGAGCATCCGGCAGCTGGGCTACCACCCGCACGCCGGCGCTCGGGCGCTCGTGACGAGCAGGGCGAACGTGGTGGCGCTGGTGCTGCCGCTGCGTCGCGGCGTGCAGCTGCCGGTGGTGATGCGGTTCGTGACGGCGGCGGTCACGACGGCCCGCCGGCACGGCATGGACGTGCTGCTGGTGACGGCGGACCAGGGCGCTCAGGGCCTGCGCAGGGTGGCGGGCAGCGCCCAGGTCGACGGCTTCCTGATGATGGACGTCGAGATGGACGACGACCGCGTGCCACTGCTGCGGCAGATGGCCCAGCCGTCCGTCCTCATCGGACGCCCGGCGGCGGTCAAGGGACTGACCTGTGTGGACCTCGACTTCGAGGCCGCCGGGGCGCGGTGCGTCGACCACCTGGCCGATCTCGGGCACCGCTACATCGGGTTCCTCGGCGCTCCCAGCGTCGTGTACCAGCGCAACACCGGCTACGCGCAACGCACGATGGCCGGGTTCGGCGCGGCGGCCATGCGGCGGGGCATCGCGTCGACGGCGCTGCCCGCCGAGGACGACTACGAGTCGGTGCTGACGTCCGTGCGCTCGTTGCTGCGCACACAACCGGCCATGACCGCGCTCGTCGTGCACAACGAGGCGGCGCTCGGCTGGGTCACGGGCAGCCTGCGGGCGTTGGGGCGCAAGGTTCCCGACGACGTGGCCGTCGTGGCGATCTGCCCGGACGAGCTCGCCGAGCAGATGCAGCTGACCTCGGTGCAGCTGCCGGCGGAGGAGCTGGGACGGCAGGCGATGGAGCTGCTCGTCGCGAGGCTCAACGGTCTTCCGACGGCACCTCTGACCCTGCTGCCACCGAAACTCTCGGGCCGCGCGAGCACGGCACCACGCCTGCGCCGGGCCTGACCCTATTTCGGCACGGCCTGGGCGAACCCGAACGCCCGGTCGGGGTCGTACTTCGCGGCCACCTCGCGCAGCCGCGGGAGGTTGGCGCCGTAGTACGCCTGCGCCCAGTTCGGCAGCTGCGGGTCGATGTAGTTGACGTACCCGGCGTCCCCGACCAGCGCGCCGAGCCCGTCCCGGATCTGCCCCAGCGCACGAGTCGCCTGCTCGGCGGCCTCTGGCGGCGTCTTCAGGTAGATCTGGGCACAGGCGAGTGCGGTGCGGTGGGGGAACGCGGTGGCGTCCGGCGCGACGTCCGACACCGCCCCGCCCAACCCGTCGAAGATCACGTAGGTCTCGTCGGACTGCCCGGCCAGCAGGCCGACCGCCTTGGCCGGGTCGCTGATCGGCTCGCGCACGATCCGCGACGACGCCACGAACGACTCGCGGTCGATCGGACCACCCGCGAAGTACTTCGTGGCCTCGGCGTAGCTCTGCGGCAGGATGTACCGCGAGGCAGGTGCCGGCAGTCCGCCCAGCAACGCGGCGAGGTCGCCGACAGAACCGATGAAACAGCCGCCGACCTTGCAACTCGCCTGCGCGCCACCACGAACGACGACGTTGGACCACATCTCGTTCGGTGCCCGCGCGATCCACCCCTGCCACGCGCCGAGCACGTCGGCCGAGGCACCCGCGGGGTACTGGAGCGAGAAGACCGTGACCTCGGGCGCGGGCACCGTGGCGAACACGAACTCGGTGACGATCCCGAAGTTGCCGCCTCCACCACCGCGCAACGCCCAGAACAGGTCGGGTTCCTGCTCGGCGGACGTCGTGACCACCCGGCCGTCCGCCGTCACCACGGTCGCCTTGACCAGGTGATCACAGGTCAGGCCGTGTTTGCGGGACAGCACGCCGATACCGCCGCCGAGCGTCAGCCCAGCAACCCCGACGGACGGACACGTGCCGGTGGGCAGGCAACGGCCAGAGGCCACCAAAGTCCGTGCCAGGTCACCGAGTGCGGCGCCCGCGCCGATGCGGACCTGGTCACCGGCCAGCACCTCCACGTCGGCCAGGCGGCGCAGGTCGATCTGCAGCCCGCCCTCCGGCGACGAGTACCCGGCGTAGCTGTGGCCACCGCTGCGCGCGGCGAGGGGCACGCGCCGCCGAGCGATCTCCACGCACGCCTGGACGTCGGCCGCCGACGTGCAGCGAGCGACGGCGGCGGGCTTGCTGCCGTCCCGCACGGGGTTGAAGCCCTGGTAGGTGAACCCGTTCTCACCGGCGAGCACCAGCTGGCCGGACATCCGCGCGCGCAGGGCGGCCCAGTCCGGCGGTCCACTCGGAACGGACGAACTGGGCGATGGCGTGACAACCGGACTTCCCGGGGTGGAACAGGCGGCGAGTGCCGCGCCGGTGCCCGCCAGTCCCGCAAGCCTGAGAAACCCGCGTCGATCCATAGGACCATGCTGGCACGTGTCGACCATGTGCCGTTCACAACCCGCCGAATGCGCGTCAGACAGGTTGCCGGCTGTCCACTGTGGAGTATCAGCCAGGGCTGATGCCTTCTTCAGACGAACGGGTCTGGCACGGACCGGGAAACCGTCGGCAGCATCATCCGCATGACGGTTCAGACGAAAGCTCTCCGAGTGATCATGTCGCTGGGAGCGCTCACCCTGTCCATGATCCCCTCGGCGGCCGACACCAACCTGGCGCTGAACAGACCGGCGACGGGCTCCAGCGCGTGCGCGAGCTCCGAAGGCCCGGAGAAGGCGGTCAACGGCAGCGTCACCGGTGGCAACAGCGACAAGTGGTGCTCGACGGCGAGCACCAGGTACCTGCAGGTCGACCTCGGCGTGCCCGCGTCGATCACCGGCTTCACCGTCAAGCACGCGGGCGCCGGCGGTGAGTCGCCCGCCTACAACACCAAGGTGTTCGCCATCCAGCTCTCCACCGACGGCAGCACCTGGACCACGGCGGCGTCCACCACGGACAACACCGCGAGCACGACGACGCATCCGATCGCCGCGGCCACTGCCCGGTACGCCAAACTCGTTGTCACCACACCGACCCAGACCACTGACGCGGCCGCGCGGATCTACGAGTTCGAGGTGTACGGCACCAGCAGCGGCACCCCTGGCGGCGGGACCATCGGGGTGTTCGACCACATCCCGCAGTTCGGCATCTACACGAGCAACGACCCGGCCGGCTACACCCCGCCCGCCGGCGTGCTGATGTGGAACCGCGGCACCGAGTTCGCCAGAAAGCTGACCGACGCGGAGAAAGCGCTGATCGGCGACGACCTGCGGGTGCGGGTGAGCTATCACGCGCAGTGCGACAACTACGACCGCATCGGCACGGTGTTCTACGTCTCCGTGCCGAAGGGGACCACTCCGACCGCGACCACGCCGAGGGTGACCCTGCAGGACTTCATCACCCCGTTCAGCAACTACTGGCGCGGCGCCAAGGCGAACTACACCTTCCGGGACGCCGACCTCGGCCCGTACGCCGGTGCGCTCGCGGACCCGGCCAGGGACGTCTACCTCGGCATCGGCGGCGGCTCCAACCCGTACGGCGGTGACCCGTGCGACTCGCATCCCGAGGTGACGCCCGAGTTCAAGGCGATCGGCTTCAAGTACTCGATGTCGCTGATCTCCACCGTCGCGCTGACCGCGCGCGACCACGACGTCGCCGGGATGATCTCCGGTGTGCGCGAGACCACGAACTCGGTCACCGCGGGCCCGGTCAGGCACACCGCGACGAGCAACCGCGGCGACATCGCGCTGGTGATCGCCGGCTACGGCTCGGCGGCGGGCGGTGAGGAGTACTCCAGCACCACGGTGACCGTGTCGGTCAACGGCACCAGGGTCGGCTCGTTCTCCACCGCGGTCGACTGCGCGAGCCTCGAGCAGTACAGCCCGGACGGCAACCCGGGCATCTTCCGCAACAACACCACGAACAATCCGCGCAGCTGGTGTGCCGGCGGGCTGATCCCGAGCCGCTACTTCCCGACCGGGGACATCACGGGCAAGGACGTCGCGGTCACCATCGGCATCGGTCGTCCGGTGCCCTACGTCGGCGACTCCGGCTACCGCACCAGCGTGTCCCTGCTGGAGCACTGATCCCCGCTGTCGACGGATTGTCGACGAACTGTCGACGGGCCTCGCCATCGTGTTCCGCACAGGGCGGCCGTTCGCCGCCCGGCTTCAGGGGAGGTACCCAGATGAGAAAGTGGATCGCGTCGTCGGCGTTCGCCGTCACGACCGCCGTGGTGGGGCTGGTCGGCGCGGCGACCCCCGCGCTCGCCGACGACCACTTCGACGTGACGGTCCGGAGCACGGTCAGCGGCAAGTGCCTGGCACCGCAGGGCAACTCGTTCGCCGACGGCGTGCCGATCGTCCAGACCACGTGCAACGGCGACCCGTTCCAGCGGTGGGACTTCGTCGACCACGACAACTCCAACTTCCAGATCCGCAACGCGGTCACGCTGAAGTGCATGGACGCGCTGGGCAACAACGTCAACGGCACGCCGGTGGTGCAGTGGCCGTGCGCCAACATCAGCAACCAGCGGTTCCACGCGAGCCGGAGCCTGCCCGACTTCGTGCAGCTGAGGTCACGGGTCGCCGGCACGAACACCCACTGCCTCGACGTGCCAGGTGGACGGCCCGACGAGGGGCTGGCGTTGCAGCTCTGGGTCTGCAACAACACCGCCGCGCAGTCCTACGGCGTCTTCCCCATCTGATCCACCGGCAGTTTGCCCGGCCTTCGCGCCTCCGTCGTATCCCCGTCCCGCATGATGGCTCTCTCATTGCGGCGGAACAGGGACGGGCGGAGGCCGGATGGCGGGGCAGCGAATGCCGGACGAAGGCATTCGCGTGCTGGGCCCGTTCGAGGTCGAGTCCGGTGGCAGGCACCTGGATCCCGGGGGACCTCGGTTGCGGGCGATGCTGGCGTTGCTCGCGGCGTACGCGGGCACGCCGGTCAGCGTCCCGATGTTCGTGGCGGAGCTGTGGGGAGCGGGAGCTCCGCCGGACGCCGAACGGACGGTCCGGACCTACGCCTCGCGGTTGCGCAGGGGCGTGGGACCGCTGGCCGGGCTGATCGTCACCCGCGCACCGGGATACGTGTTGCTGGAACCGGACATCGTGGACGCCGTCCGGTTCCAGCGACTCGTGCGGGAGGGGCACGCGGCGTTGGCCGACGGCACGGTCGCGGCCGCGCGTGAACGGCTGACCGCCGCGCTGGAACTGTGGCGGGGCAGGCCGTTCGACGAGTTCGACGGGGTCGTCGCACTCGAATCCGAGCGGATCCGGCTGGACGGTGTGCGCCTCGACGCCGTGCAGAACCGCGTCGACGCGGACCTGGCCGCCGGATCAGGTGCGGAGCTGGTCGCCGAACTGGCGGACCTCACCGCGGCCCATCCCGGCCACGAACGGTTGTGGGGCCAGCTGATGACGGCCCTGTACCGCGCGGGCCGCCAGTCCGAGGCCCTGGAGGCCTTTCAGCGGGCACGGCGCCTTCTCGTCGAGCACGCGGGCGTGGAGCCGTCGCCGGTGCTGGCGGACATCCAGGAGAAGGTTCTCGCGCACGACCCGCGGCTGCTGGCCCCCTCCGGGCCGATCAGGGTCGCGGATCCGCGGCCGGCGCAGCTGCCGCCCCTCGTGCCGGGCTTCACCGGTCGCGAGGCCGAACTCGCCGCGCTCGACACGGCCGTCGCGGCGGCACGGGACACGATCGCGGTCGTCGCGGTGTGCGGCACGGCCGGTGTGGGCAAGACGGCTTTGGCCGTGCGCTGGGCACATCGCGTCGCCGCCCGGTTCCCCGACGGGCAGTTCTACGTCAACCTGCGAGGCTTCGACCCCGGCGGCGTGCTGCCGCCGGAGGAGGCGCTGCACGGGTTCCTGACCGCGCTCGGTGTCACCGCCGACCGCATGCCGGGCGTCCTGCAGGCGCAGGTCGCGCTGTACCGGAGCATGACCGCGGGAAAGCGCGTTCTGGTGGTGCTCGACAACGCGCGCGACGCGGCCCACGTCCGGCCGTTGCTGCCTGCCGAGCCGGGCAGCACCGTCATGATCACCAGTCGCGACGACCTCGCCGGGCTCGTCGACCGCGACGGCGCCGGCAGGGTCGGGCTGGACGTGCTCGATCCCGGCGAGGCGGTCGATCTGCTCCGCCTGCTGATCGGTGACCAGGTGGCCACCGCGGCGGAGCTCGAGGAACTCGCGGTGAGCTGCGCCCGGCTGCCACTGGCGTTGCGGGTCGCCGCCGAGCTCGTCGCGCGGCGCGGGCGGGTGGGCCTCGACGACCTCGCCGACGAGCGTCACCGCCTGGACCTGCTGGAGGCCGGAGCCGATGCCGACACGGCCGTGCGGGCGGTGTTCTCGTGGTCGGAACGGCACCTGCCACCCGCGGCGAACCGCCTGTTCTGGTTGCTGGGCCTGCATCCCGGCCGCGACACCGACGCCGACGCGGTCGCCGCGCTCGCCGGGGTGGACGCGCGGGTCGCCCGGAACCTGCTGGAAGTGCTCCACGGCGCCCACCTCGTGGAGAGCTCGGGGCCGGGCCGCTGGACGATGCACGACCTCCTGCGCGCCTTCGCCCGTGAGCGCGCGGAAGACCAGGTCTCCTGGCCGGACCGCCAAGACGCGCTGCAAAGTCTGTACGAGCACTACCTGACCGGCGCGCTCGACGCGATGGACGCCCTGTACCCGTACACGAAACGGTGGCGTCGCGGCGAATCCGGGCAGGACACGCCGTCGGCCATGACCGTGTCCGCCGCGAAAACGTGGCTGGACACCGAAAGGCTCACGCTCGTCACGATCACGGGCACCGCGGGCGGCGACCTCGCCGGGTACGCCGTCAAGATCGCGCGGGTGATCGACCAGCACCTGAACGTCGGCTACCACAACGCCGACGCGTTCTCGGTGCACCAGCACGCGCTCTCGGCGGCCGAGGACCTCGGTGACGCGGCGGGCCGGGCGCGCTCGTTGCTGGAACTGGGGCGGTCGCACGCTCGTTCCGGCGCCTACAGCGAGGCCGACGAGCACTACCGCCGCGCACTGGGGCTGTACCGGCGGCTCGGTGACCTGGCAGGCGAGGCCCGGACGCTGCACGCGCTGGGGAACAACGAAGGCAGAGCCCGCCGCTACCACGACGCGCTCGCCACCTACGGCCTGGCGCTGACGCTGAGCCAGGAGGCGGGCGACCGCGGCCAGGAAGCCGTGGAGCTGGCCAGCATCGGGCAGGTGCAGCACAGCCTCGGCCGACACGAGGACGCCATGACGTGCTACCGCCGGGCGGCCGCGATCTACGCGGAGATCGGCCAGCGGGTCGGGCAGGGCCGGATCCTCAACGACCTCGGCAGCGCCCTGCAGAGCTACGGGCGCCTGGAGGAAGCGCACGACCACCACCAGCGAGCCTTGAAGATCCTGCACGACGTCGGCGACCGCGCGGCCGAGTCCATCGCGCACACGGATCTCGGCCGGATCTGCTCGCGGTGGGGCCGGCACGCCGAGGCGCTCGAGCACCACCGGCAGGCGATCACGGTGTTCCGCGAGATCGGCGACCTCGTCGGCGAGGCCGAGGTGCTCATCAATCTGGGGATCGCCCACGAGAGCATGGGGCGATACCGGGAGGCGGCCGACCTGCATCAGCAGGCCGAGACGCTCGCCCAGAAACTGGGCGACCGGCTGCTCGAGTGCGCGGCGCTCAACGGGCGTGGCCGGGCGGCAGGCGCGTCCGGCCGGTACGCCGAAGCGCTGGCGTGCCACTCGGAGGCGCTGGTCCAGGCGCGGGAGATGGAAGACCGCGAGCAGGAGGCCCGGTCGCTGGACGAGCTGGCCGCTGTGCGGGAGCAGACGGGCGAGGTTGCCGAAGCGCGCCGGCTCTGGGAGGCGGCTCTGCCGATCTACGAGTCGCTGAACATGCCCGAAGCCGCCGTGGTGCGTCAACGGCTCGCTGAATCACCCGCGAGTCCGTCCAGCACCCTTTCGAGTGCCCACAGGAACTGGTCGGTCGAGATGTAGGCGGCTCCGGCGGCGTGGGCTGGCGGGGTCGAGCTCCGCCGCCTCCAGCGCGATCGACCCCAGCAGGTACACGGTGCAGGACGCCCGCGCGGGGTCCTCCTCGGACAGTCCGGCCTCCGCCAGCACGCCGAGCAGCAACCGCGCCACGCAGGGATGGTCGAGCAGCCCCCAGTGCAACCTCCCGGACCCGCTGCCGCCACAGCACGCCGCGATCCGCGAAGACACCGAGGCCCTGCTCGCCCCGCTCGCGCTGCTCCTGCACAGACGGACCGCCTGGATCGGCGAGACGCTCGGCTACCTGTTCACCGCGGCCTGGACGCGGGCGGTCGTCCGCGCCCTGCACATCGCACCGCGGCTCGGCCTGCCCTCCGCGGTGATGATCGCGATGGGCGTGCCGACCCCGTTGCCCGTGCCGGGCGCGGACGCCGTCAACTTCGCCGGCTATCTCCTGTGGAGCGTCTGGATGGTGATGGCCGGCGTGCGGTCACTTCGGCGCGAAGATCGCTCCGAGCCGGTCCACCTCGTCGCCTGAACGGCCGGTGAACCCGGCGATGCGCCACCCGGCCGGTGCGGTGACGGTGAGCGTGTCACCGGTCTGCTGGCCCGCCGAGAGCGTGCGCCCCCGGTCCGTGGTGAACGCGGCCGAGAACACGCGAGTGCGGCCGTTGTACTGGCCCTGGCTCAGTTTCGCGGACACGAGGTGCTCGCCGGGTTCGAGCGTGAGGGTCGACGCGGTGCCGCCGTTGCCGCCGTGGCTGAACGTCGTGCCGTTGGCGAGCGTGAACGCGATCTGGTCGATCCTGCTGCCACCGCGCAACATGAGCGTGCGCACGGCACCCAGGTCCACTGCCGCGAGGTCGGTGAACGGGGTGCCGTGCGGGCCGCCGACCTCGTCGCTGAGCTTGATGCCGTCGTCGGCGGTCCAGTCGAACCTCGTGGCGATCGGGTAGTGGTCCGACAGCGGCTTGCCCTGTGCATCGACGAAGGCCGCGTTCTCGTTGCGGTAGTCCCGTGCGGTCAGGGTGATCTGCCGGTTGCCCCGGTAGAGGATCTTGTCGACCACCTCGCACTGGTCGTTGAACGCGGCCGGGTCGCACACCAGCGCCGGACTGCCCGCCGCCGGTGCCTGGCCGCCGCGTTCCAGCTGCACCCACGCGTCGGTGAGACCGTTGGTGCTGACCAGTTCGCGGATGTTGTCGTCCGCACGGGTGTAGCGGGTGTTGGTGTCACCCATGACGATGACCGCGTTGCCCGCCGAGTTCGCCGTGATGAACCGGGACAGCTGAGTGATGTTCGCCCGGCGCGCGGCGAGGTCGGCGGTCTCGGTGCCGGCGTTGGGGTGCAGGTTGTAGAGGTCGACGGACACCCCGCCGGCCAGCCTGACCCGCTTGTAGGAGAAACCCTTGGGCGTCAGGCAGTCCGTGCCGTTGCAGGACGACCACTTCGTGCGTTCGAGGTCGCTGTAGGGCAGGTGCGAGAGCGTGTTCAGGCCGCTGCCGACCGGCACCCCGCCGCTCGTCGGCGTGCGGTAGGCGTGGTTGTCACTCGCGTACAGGGCCGCGTGGTAGTTGAAGTCCTCCTGAACGTTGATGACGTCGTACGGCGCCAGTCGCGGGCTGATCAACGGGGTGTTCACGGCGGGGTGGCCGGACGACAGGCCCTCCGGCAGGCCCGCCACGTTGTACGTCAGCACTTCGAAACTGCCGCCGGTGGCCGCGCTCGCTGTGGGCGGCACGAGCGTCGCCAGCAGGACCGGGATGACGAGCAGGGTGGATCGTCGCATGCTGCTCCTCGCAGGGTTGGAGCGTTCACACACGGAACGCGGGACGATGATCCACCATTTGTGAGCGCTCACATAGGGGCTGTCCGGCCGGACATCTCTAGTTCAGCGTCAGGCCGGCACGCGCAGGACGTAAGTGGTGCCGCGGGTGGCGTCGATGACGATCTCCTTGCCCGTGCGGCGCACCTCGACCTTGTGGCTGGTCCGCGCGTCGATCACTTCGAATCGGCCTTCGAACAACGTGCTCGACACCGTCAGCGGACCACTGCGGCCGGCCGTCAGGTGCACGCGGACGGGCTTTCCCTTCACCCACTGAATGTTCACCGTCACGTCGCCACGAGCCCGCAGGCCGGTGACGGAGCCGGTGTTCCAGAAACTCGGCAGCGCCGGCAGGACGTCCACGGTGCCGCGATGGCTCTGCAGGAGCATCTCCGCCACTCCCGCGGTCGCACCGAAGTTGCCGTCGATCTGGAACGGCGGGTGGGTGTCCCACAGGTTGTCCAGCGTGCTGTTCGCGAGCAGTTCGGTCAGCATCCTGTGGGAGTGGTCGCCGTCGAGCAGGCGCGCCCAGAAGTTGATTTTCCAGGCCTTGCTCCACCCCGTGCCGCCGTCGCCGCGTGCCGTGAGCGACACCCGTGCCGCGGCGACCAGCGCGGGGTCCTCCTGCGGCGTGATCTGCCGGCCGGGATGCAACGCGAACAGGTGCGAGACGTGCCGGTGGGTGTTCGTCGGATCGTCCCAGTCGGACTTCCACTCCTGCAGCTGACCCCAGGAACCGACCCGCAGACCGGGATCGAGACGATCCACAGTGGACTTGACCTGCGCGGCGAAGTCGCGGTCGCCGAGCGTGGTCGCGGCCTCGGCGGTGTTGGTCAGCAGGTCGTGCACGATCTGCTGCGACATCGACGCGCCCGCGGAGAACGGGCCCTGCTCGGGAGAGTAGCTCGGGCTCACCACGAGCTTGCCGTCGCGCGGGTCCGCCACCAGTTCGTCCATCCAGAACTGCGAGAGCGACCTCAGCATCGGATAGGCCCGCACCCGCAGGAACCACTCGTCCCTGGTGAAGAGGTAGTGCTCGTAGTAGTGCTGGGCCAGCCAGGCGCCCGCCTCCGGGAACCAGAACGCCGTCGCCCAGTCGTGCACGCCGGTGAAGCCGAACGGCGTGGTCTCGTTGTGCACCACCCAGCCGCGGTTGCCGAACATCTCTCGCGCGGTCACCTCGCCGGGTGGCACCAGCGCGTCCACGTAGTCGAACAACGGTGCCGTGGTCTCCGACAGGTTCGTCGTCTCCGCCGGCCAGTAGTTCATCTGCAGGTTGATGTTCGTGTGGTAGTCAGCGCTCCACGGCGGTGTCGCCGAGTTGTTCCACACGCCTTGGAGGTTCGCCGGCAGCGACCCGGCCCGTGAGGACGCGATGAGCAGGTAGCGGCCGTACTGGAAGTACAGCACCTCCAACGCTTTCCGGTGCGCGGCCGGGGTGTTCGCGGCACGGCAGGCCCGCAACAGTTCGTCGGTCGGGACGTCCGGCATCTGCTGGCCCACGTCGAGGCGTACCCGGTCGAACAGCTTGCGGTAGTCGGACACGTGGTCGGCGCGCAGCCGGTCGTAGCCCTTGGCCACCGCCCGGTCGACTCGTTGGGTGACAGCGTTGTGCGGGTGCACGCCTGAGCGGTAGGCCGGGTAGCGGGAGGCGTAGTCGGTACTGGCGGCCAGGACCAGCAGCACGGAGTCGGCGCCGCGCACCGTGACCGAACCGTCCGCGTTGTCGGTGCGCGTGCCGCCCTGGTTGATCACCCGGACCTGCGCCTCGAACCGCAACCCGTTGTCGTCGAGGCGCCCGGTCTGGGTGATGCGACCGGCTCGCGAGGTGATCGTGGCCGTGCGGTTCGACGGCGTGCGCACGGCCGTCGTGAAACCGATCCGGCCCAACTTGTTCGCGCTCAGCCGAGCCACGATCACGTTGTCCGGCGCCGTGGCGAAGTACTCGCGCGTGTACCGCACACCGCCGGACGTGTAGCTCACCCCGGCGACCGCTTCGGCGAGGTCGAGGTGACGCCGGTACCCGGTCACCGCGCCGGGTGCCGGTACGAGCGTCAGCGTGAGGTCACCGAAGGACTGGTAGGCGCCGTACCCGTGGCGTGGCTGGCCGAGCTTGTCCGCCACCCAGTCCGGATCAGCTCGGCCGTCGGTGTCGATTCGACGCTGGACCTCTTCGACAGCGCCCGGCCGCGGGGCTTTCCAGTTGCCGAAGTCGTAACCGGGCGAGCCCGGGCCACCGGTCCAGAGCGTCTTCTCGTTGAACTGCAGCAGCTCGCTCGCAACGCCGCCGAACACGCTCGCGCCGAGTGGGCCGTTGCCGATCGGCAACGACTCCGACTCCCAGCTGCTGGCGGGCTTGGCGTACCAAAGGGTCTGGCTGACCTGCGGATCTGCTTCTGCCCGGCTCGTGGCACCGGTCATCGCGGCCGCCGTCGTGCCTGCGACGAACAACCGGCGGGACACTTTCGCGGAGTTCGTCTCGCTCGCCACAGCCGGCTCCTCGTCACCAGGGGATGATCACCCCAGCCTGGGGGTGCGCGCGAGTCCGGATCAAGTGGACTTGTCGCACCGAATTTGCCAGTTATCGAATGAGCCCGGTTCGGCGGGATGTTCACGCAGCGTCGCGGGCCCGGGGTCTGATCCAATCCTGATTGACGACGCAAACATCCTGGTGGGCGCATCGCTAACACTTCTGCTGTCCGTTGAAAGAACCCCTTCAATTTCGAATGAAGATCACGTACTGTGCCCGATCGGAGCGCGGTACTAGGAACAGGTTCATGCGACTGAAGCATTCGGGCGATCTGCGGCGGGCACACCGCGTGGAGGTCGTGCGGAGCTTCTGCGGTGGCGAACCGCGGACCCGGTTGGAGCTGGCGAGCCGGCTCGGCCTGTCCGTCGCCACGATCGGCACCATCGTCGGTGAGCTGACGAAAGCCGGATTCCTCAAGGAATCGGCCGGACCGCGCACCGGTGGTGGCCGCCCCGCCGCGCAGTTGACGTTGCGCGGCGGTGGTTCGCTGGTGGCCGGGGTGGACGTCACCGAGACGTCCGTGACGGCCGAGTTGTTCGACCAGGCGATGGCGCGGCTGGCCCGGAAACGGGTGTCAGTGGTGGAGAGCGCGCCGCATGCCCTGGTGGAGCAGGTTCTCGCGGCCGTGGCGGCTGTCCGGCGGCAGGTGTACGAGGCACCGGTCAGCGCGATCGGGGTCAGCCTGCCCGAGCAGGGGTTCCGGTCTCTGTTCGAACGACGGTGCGACGTGCCCGTGGTGCTGGACAACCCGTTGAGGGCGATCACGCTGGCGGAGCAGACGTTCGGCGCGGCGCGCGACCAGGACGACGTGATCGTGGTCCACCTGGGAGCCGGAGTCGGTCTGGGAGTGGTGTCCGGCGGCCGGTTGCTGCGCGGTGCCACCGGCAACGCGGGGGAGTGGGGACACACCGTCCTGCACGCCGGCGGGGAGAAGTGCCGGTGCGGGGGTCAGGGGTGCGTGGAGGCCTACGCCGGAGCGGGTGCTCTGGTGCGCCTGCTCGAAGGCAGCCCGTTTCTCGTGCCCGGTGACCAGGAGGCAACGGTGGCACGGCTTGCGGAAGCCGTGCGCCTTGGCGATCGCGGGGCACTGGAAACGCTCTCCCGGTACGCCCGTCCGCTCGGTCTGGCGCTCGCCCACGCAGTCACCCTGCTCGACCCGGGGTTGGTCGTGTTCGGCGGCTGGGTCGGCGCCGCGCTCGGAGAGCCTCTCGTGTCAGCGGTCACCCCGGTGATCAAGGAGTACGCGCTCGCAACCCGTTTCGAAGCGGCGACCGCCGTGCTGGGCAGTCATCTGGACGACCCGGTGTCCCTCGGCATGGCCGTGCTCGCCTTCGAAGCCCACCTGCTCGACTGAACTTCCGAGGGGATCCAGATTCATGGGGCTACACCGCCCGTTCAGAGCTATGTCCGCGTTCGTGGCATGTCTGGTCGTGTCCGCGTGTTCCACCAACGCGCCGACTCCGACGCCGGAACCCGAGGTGACCGTCGCCGTGTGGGGGAGCGACCAGGACGCCAGGACCTACCAGCAGCGCGTCGACCTGGCGAGCGACCGCGTCAGCGGGGTCAACGTCAAGCTGTTGCACGTCAAGGACGGCGACTACGGCGCCAAGATCGCGAAGATGATGGCGGACGGCAACCCGCCCGACATCATCGAGGTCGCCGAGTCCGTGCACAGCTACAGCAGCAAGAACCAGCTGCTGCCGCTCAACAGCTTCGTCGACGGGGAGAAGCTCGACCTGGTCGGCAGGTTCGGCGAGCGGGCCGCGCACTCCTACGACCGCGAGGGCAAGACGTGGGCGCTGCCGGACCGCACCGGGCCGATGGTGCTGTACTACAACAAAGATCTCTTCGACAAGGACGGCGTCGCCTACCCGACCGCCGACTGGAAGTGGCCCGACTTCCTCGCCGCCGCGCAGAAGCTGACGGTCCGCGACGGCGACAAGACCATGCGGTACGGGTTCGCGGCGGGCGACTGGTGGCCGTGGTGGACGGCGTTCATGCTGCAGAACGGCGGCAGGATCCTCGACGACGCGGGCAAACCGGTGATCAACTCGCCGGAGAACGTCAAGGCGATGCAGTTCTACGCGGACCTGGTGAACAAGCACCACGTCGCGCCGTCCAAAAAGGACTACGAGGCGCTGAGGATCTCCAGTCCCGACCAGCTCTTCGCCCAGGGCAACGCCGCCATGATCATGACCGGCTTCTGGAACATCGCCCAGCTCAAGGACGCTCCTCAGGTGCGGTGGGGCATCTCGCCGCTGTTCAAGAACACCAAGCAGGCGACGATCTCGTTCCAGAGCGGTCTCGCGATCACGAAGTCGAGCACGCGCCCCGAGCTCGCGTTCAGGGTGCTCGACTTCCTGACCAGCGCCGAGGGGCAGAAGCCCATCGCCACCAGTGGTCAGGACGCGCCGGCCAACCGCGAGGTGCAGGACAGCGACGACTTCCTGCGCCCGGCGTGGACGATCTCGGACGTCGACATGTCCGCGTTCAAACAGTCCGCGGAGTTCGCCTACACGCCACCGATGACGCCGGAGTGGGGCGGCATGCAGAAGGCGTTCGGGACGATCATCGGCGAGATCTGCGACGGTCTGGTCACGCCGAAGGACGGCCTGGCCGCGGCCCAGCGCTCACTGGAGAACCTGGTCAGGTGAACGCTCGGTGGGCGGGCTTCCCGTCCCGCCCACCGCGTTGCATTGACGATCTATCGAGTGCCAGCTATCTTGGCGCTCACTTCCGGGACGTCCGCGTGTTCCCCTTTTCACCCCTGCACGGGGTACCTTCGCGTGCCCGTCGGGAAAGGCCGGCATGTCCCTGCGTCATCTCACTTCCACGTCAGTGCTCGTCGCGGTCGCGTTGACCTCGGCGGGGCTCGCGTTCTCCGTCACGACCAGCTCGGCGGCGACGCTCGACGACGGCCTGGTCCTGCACCACGCCGACGCGAACGATCACGTCCGGCTGTCCGACGACGTGCTTCGCGCACTCGCCGACGCCACCGTCTCCGCTCAGGTCGGCCACGTCGCGGGCGGCCTGCGCACGATCACGTGCACGCTCGGCAGCGGCACCGCGATCTTCTACGAGGACGGGGTCGAGGTCGCCAGGCGGACCCGCGTCACGACCACAGCGGACACCATCGCCACCTGCCTCCGCCGTTCGGCCGACGGATATCTCCAGGGCGAGGTCCGGGACTTCCGGCTCTACGACCGGGCCTTGAGCCCCGGCGAGGCCCGCGAGCTGGGCAAGGTGACCGCGTCGGCCCGGCCCGCCGCCGACGTCGCGGCGCTCGACCTGGGCGCCACCTCGGCCGTGACGGACGACCTCACGCTGCCCGCGAAGGCCTTGGGCGGATCGGTGATCTCCTGGGAGTCGAGCGCACCCTCGGTGGTGTCGGCGACCGGCGCGGTCACCCGTCCCGCGGCACGGGCGGGCGACTCGAGGGTGACTCTGACCGCGACCGCCTCCCACGCCGGCTACACCGCCACGCGCGAGTTCACCGTGACCGTGCTGGAGGACCTCACCGACCGGCAGAAGGTCGACGACGCGTTGAAGGACGTCGTGATCCGCGACGAGGTCCGTGGCGACCTCGCGCTGCCGTCCGGCGGTGCCCACGGTGTCACGTTCACCTGGCAGAGCAGCGATCCCGGCGTCGTCACCACCTCCGGCGAGGTGACCCGGCCGCCGCACGGATCGCGGCCGCGCGTCGCCCGCATCTCGGTCAGGGCCGCGAAGGGCTACACGTACAACACCCGCTACTTCACGCTCACCGTCCTCCCGCTGCCCAAGAAGGCGGCGATGGAGGGCTACCTGGCGGCCCGCGTCACCGGCGAGGCCGCCCAGGAGGTCCACTTCGCGATCAGCGGCTCCGACCCGTCGCGGTGGGAAGAGACCAACGGTGGCCGTCCGGTGCTGAGGTCGAAGTACGCCGTGCGCGACCCGTTCATCATCCGCAGCGAGGAAGGCGACAGCTTCTCGCTCGTCGCGATGCGGCAGGACGGCAGCCACCTCGAGATCTGGGAGTCGACCGACCTCGTCACGTGGTCGGAGCAGCGGCACGTCCCGGTGTCGGCCGGGACACCGCGCTTCGGCACCGAGCTCGCGGTGTCGAAGGCCGAGCTGGACAGGGTGCGCCAGGGGCCGCCTCCGTTGCGCGCCGGCAAGAAAGGCGTCCTGGCCGACTACGACCTGACCGGCGGTGTTGGCGCCGCGGTCGCCGACCTGTCCGGAAACGCCCGTACCGCGACGATCCGCGGTGACGTGAGCCGTTCGCCGGCCGGGCTGGTCTTCGGCGGCGAGGACGGCTACCTCCAGCTTCCGGAGGACCTCGCGGCCGGGCTGGGCGCGATGACCGTCTCCGCACAGGTGTGGGTCGATCCCGCGCAGCGGACACCGTTCTCCCTGTGGGACACCGGCGACGCGGTGAGCGCTTTGCCGCGCGGCAATTGGCATACCGTGACGTGCACATTGTCGAATGGCACCGCGCGTTTGTTCGACGGCCCTGTCGAATTCGCTCGAATGGACGGCGTGACGGTGGGACTGCGTGAGTTCGGCAGGTCCTTCCACGGCAAAACGCGCAGGTTGACGGTGTGGAACCGGGTGCTGACCGAACAGGAGATCCGCGCGTTTCGATAGCGTCGACGATCTGCTGCCGAGAATCTCGCCCTGGGTAGTCCACTCGGCGGTGTCGCCTATTCTGGGAACGCTCCCAGAATAGTGCGCATGACCTGGCGAACTCTCCGAGCGGTGGTGGCCGGGCTGCTGCTCGCCGCCACCGTTGTCCTCGCTCCGGCCGCGAGTGCCGCGGCACCCACGCGGATCATGGCCCTCGGCGACTCCATCACCGGCTCGCCCGGTTGCTGGCGGGCGCTGCTCTGGAAGCACCTGCAGGACACCGGGCACACCGATGTCGACTTCGTGGGGTCGTTGCCGGCGCCGGGGTGCGGGTTCACCTACGACGGCGAGAACGAGGGCCACGGCGGGATCCTCGCCACGAACATCGTGCGGGACAACCAGCTGCCCGGCTGGCTGTCGTCGGCACGCCCGGACGTCGTGCTGATGCACCTGGGCACCAACGACGTCTGGAACAACGTCCCGGCCGCCACGATCCTCAACGCCTACACCACGATGCTCGGCCAGATGCGCGCGAGCAACCCGGCCGTGAAGCTGGTCGTGGCCCAGATCATCCCGATGAACCCGAGCGGCTGTGCCGCCTGCGGGCAACGGGTCATCGACCTGAACGCCGCGATCCCCGGCTGGGCGCAGGCGAACAGCACGGCGGCCTCACCGATCACCGTGGTCGACCAGTGGACCGGGTTCAGCACCTCGGCCGACACCACCGACGGCGTGCACCCCAACACCACCACGGGCATCCAGAAGATGGAAAGCCGCTGGTTCCCGGCTGTGGTCGCGGCACTGGGCGGCTCGGCGGCCGCGGGTCTGCACGTCGAGGGCACGCGGGTCGTCGAGGCCAACGGCACCCTGTTCGTGATGCGCGGGGTGAACCACGCCTACGTCTGGTACCCGAGCCAGAACAGGGCCTTCGCCGACATGAAGTCCTTCGGCACCAACACGGTCCGCGTCGTGCTCGGCAGCGGCCAGCGGTGGGGACCGACGCCGGCCGCCGAGGTCACGAACGTGATGGGGCTGTGCAAGCAGAACAGGATGATCTGCGTGCTGGAGGTCCACGACACCACGGGGTACGGCGAACAGAGCGGCGCCGCCTCGCTGGACCAGGCGGCGACGTACTGGGTGGGCGTGGCGAACGCGTTGAAGGGTCAGGAGAACTACGTCGTCATCAACCTGGGCAACGAGCCGTTCGGCAACAACGCATCCGTCAGCGCCACGTGGGCGAGCGCGACCAGCGGCGCGATCAACCGGTTGCGCGGCGCCGGGCTGCAGCACCTGATCATGGCCGACGCGCCGATGTGGGGCCAGGACTGGGGCAACATCATGCGCGACAACGCGGCTTCGGTGTTCAACGCCGATCCGCAGCGCAACACGGTGTTCTCGATCCACATGTACGGCGTGTACGACACCGCGGCCGAGATCAACGCGTACTTCGACGCGTTCCGGACGGCGGGACTGCCGCTGGTGGTCGGGGAGTTCGGGCACAACCACTCCGACGGCGACCCGGACGAGGCCACGATCATGGCTCAGGCCCAGGCTCGTGGCCTCGGATACCTCGGCTGGTCGTGGAGCGGCAACAGCAGCGAGGTCGCTTACCTCGACATGACGAACAACTTCGACCCGGCGAGCCTCACCCCGTGGGGTGAACGCTTCCTCAACGGCGCCAACGGAGTCCGCCAGACGTCGAAGGAGGCCACCATCTTCGGTGGCGGGGGCGGTGACTCCCAACCGCCGTCCACGCCGGGCACTCCCACCGCTTCGGGCGTGACGTCCACCGGTCTCACGTTGACCTGGACGGCTTCCACCGACAACGTCGGTGTCACCGGCTATGACGTGTTCCGCGCGCTGGGGTCCGGTTCGTTCGCACTGGTGGGCTCCTCGGCGTCGACGAGCTTCGCGGACGGCGGCCTGACCCCGTCGACCGCCTACCGGTACCAGGTGCGGGCGAAGGACGCTGCGGGCAACGTGTCGGCCTACTCCGGGATCGTGACGGCGACGACCGGCGCGGGTGGTGGCTCCGGCACGTGCAAGGTCGGCTACTCGGGCCAGAACTGGGGCGGCGGCAGCGGCTTCACCGCGAGCGTGACCATCACGAACACGGCAACGAGCGCGGTCGACGGCTGGACCCTGGCGTTCAGCTACGCCAACGGCCAGCGCGTCACGCTGCCCGGCTGGGGTGCCACGTTCGCGCAGTCCGGCGCCGCCGTCACCGCGACCAACCTGACCTGGAACCGCACGCTCGCACCGAACGCGTCGGTGAGCATCGGGTTCAACGGCACCTACAGCGGGTCGAACCCGGCACCGGCGTCGTTCACCCTCAACGGGAACACTTGCACAACGGGTTGACACGACGATCTTGCGCGAATCCTTGTCACCGATGGCGACTTTCCAACCGTGGCAGGAAGTTCGCCACCAGATCGCGCCCACCTGCTGAGACAGAACGGAAAGGAGTGCCGCGTCGTTGCTGGAGAACGTGGCCACGGCGCGGCTAGGGTCCCTCTGCTCGAGCGGGGCTCGCCCGGCACCGCGGGTTCACAGGGACAGGGGTGCGAATGGGGCGGCTGAACTGGCCGGTCGGGCTGGAGGCGCTCGCGTTCGGCGGCGACCACAGCCCCGAGCAGTGGCCGGAACCGGTGTGGCGGGAGGACGTCCGCCTCATGCGCGACGCCGGGGTGACGCTGGTCGGCATCGGTGCCTTCACCTGGTCCCTGGTCGAACCCGAACCCGGCCAGTACGACTTCGGCAGGCTGGACGGGCTGCTGGACCTGCTGCACGACAACGGGATCCGCGTCGTCCTCGGCACGCCCACGGTCGCGCCGCCCGTCTGGTTCCACCAGAAGTTCCCCATGGCGGTGCCCGTGAACCGCGAGGGCGTGCGAGACGCGTTCGGCGGCTCCATCTGCCCCAGCGCACCCGCCTACCAGCAGGCGGCGGTCTCCATCACCCGTCAGCTCGCGCGTCGCTACGGCGCGCACCCGGCGCTCGCGATGTGGCAGGTTCGCACCGAGAACGGCTCTTGTTACTGCGACTTCAGCGAGAGTGCGTTCCGCCGCTGGCTCGTCGACCGCTATACGACGGTCGAAGAGCTCAACGAGGCGTGGGGCGCCACGTTCCGGGGCCAGACCTACAACACCTTCGGCCAGGTGCGGCCGCCGCGCGTCGCCCCGGCCGCCGGCAACTCCGCCCAGCAGCTCGACTGGGAGCGGTTCACCAGCGACGCGATGCTCGCGAACTTCCAGCGGGCACGGGACATCCTGCACGAGGTGTCGCCCGGCATCCCCGTCACCACGAACTTCCGCGCGGCGCTGTCGCGCTGCGAGTCGATCGACTACTGGGCCTGGGCACGCGAGGTCGACGTCGTCACCAACGACCACGACCTGCGCGAGGAGGACGAGCGCGCCCACGTGAGCCTCGCGATGGCGGCCGACCTCACGCGCTCGCTGGCGGGTGGGCGGCCGTTCCTGCACCGCACCACCGCGGAGCACCACGGGGTGCGCAACGGCCTCGCGCTCGTCGCCCGCGGCTCGGACGGCGCGCTGTTCTCGCGATGGCGCGCGTCCCGCTTCGGTGCCGAGAAGTTCCGGCCGGCGATGCTTCCGCACGCCGGCACGGACAGCCGGAAGTGGCGCGAGGTCGTGCGGCTCGGGCAGGACCTCACCGCGATCGGCTCGGTCCGGGACAGCCGCGTGGTGGCGGACCTGGCGCTGTTGTGGGACTGGCAGTCCTGGTGGGCGCAGCGGCAGAGCGATCTCGACGCCCGTGAGCGCGCCGAGGCCTGGTACGCCGCCGCGTACGACCTGCACCTGACCGCCGACTTCGCCCGGCCGGAAGCGGACCTGTCCGCGTATCCGCTGGTGGTCGTGCCGGCGCTGTATTCGATGACGGAGGCGGCTTCGGCGAACCTGCGCCACTACGTCGAGGTAGGCGGCGTGCTGGTCGTGTCGTGCTTCTCCGGGATCGTGGACGAACACGACACCGTCCACTCCGGACCGCATCCCGGTGCGTTGCGCGACGTGCTCGGCCTGACGGTGGAGGAGTTCACGCCACTGCGCGCCGGGCGGGTGAGGCTGGACAACGGGATGGCGGGTGATGCTTGGTCCGAGGTCGTGGCCCTGCGCGGTGCCACGCCCGTATGGTCCTATGTGGATGGACCGGCGGCCGGACTTCCCGCTGTCACCCGACATCCGTTCGGACAGGGGAGTGCCTGGTACGTGTCGACCTGTCTGGGGGAGGGCGGGCTGGACGCCGTGCTGATGGCGGCGAGTGCGGAGGCCAAGGTCGTGTCGCGTGACCTGCCTCGTGACGTCGAGGTCGTCGAGCGGGAAGGCGAGCGCGGGCGGTACCTGTTCGCGATCAACCACACGGGCGAGACCGAGATGATCCCCGCCGCGGGCACCGAGTTGCTGTCGGGGGAGAGCGTGGACGGCCATCTCGTGCTGCCTCCCGGTGCCGTGCGGGTGGTCTTCACCCCTCGCTGACACCTGATTTAAACGATTTAACAGGCTGTCCGATTGCGGACAGCCTGTTCTTGGCTGCCTTGACACGCTCTCACGCACCTAAGAAGCTGTGCCTCGCCGCCGCAATTTAAACGTTTCATCCAGCGACGAAGGTGGAGACGACGTGCGCAGACGGGAGTTCCTCAGGACATCGGCGGTCGGGCTGTCCGCGACCGCGTTGCCGGTCGGGACGGCGCAGGCCTCGCCGGACCAGGCGGACGGGTTGCGGGTCGTGCGCACGACGGTCGAGTACGCCGAGACGCTGCTGGGCACCGACGTCACGGCACCACGGCTGGGCTGGGTGCTCGCGGCGGACGGAACCGGGGCGCGGCAGACGGCCTACCAGGTCGAGGTGGGGACCGCGCCCGGCCGTGCGGACGTGTGGCAGTCGGGCAGGGTGAACTCCGACCGCACCACGGGGATTCCCTTCGGTGGCAAGGAGTTGCAGCCGCGCACGCGCTATCACTGGCGGGTGCGGGTGTGGGATGGTGCGAACCGGGTGTCGGCGTGGAGCACGCGCAGCTGGTGGGAGACGGCGTTGCTCGGCACGCCGTGGCAGGCGCGGTGGATCGGCGCCCCGGACACGACTCTCGGCTTCACCGGTGCCTCGTGGATCTGGTCGGCCTCGGCGCCACCGGAGAGCCGCTGGTTCCGCACCCGGCTGGAGCTGCCGGCGGACGCGGTGCGCGCGAGGCTCATCGCGACCGCGGACGACGATTTCACGTTGTACGTCAACGGTTCCGAGGCGCTGCACGTGCCGGAGCAGACGGACGTGTGGAAGATCGGCCAACGAGCTGACGTCACCCGGCTGGTGAACGGCAGGGCGATCGTGCTGGCCGTGCGAGCCACGAACCGGTCTCCCGGACCGGCCGGACTGCTGCTGCGGCTGGTCGTCGACCTGCCCGGCGGCCCGCGTGAGCTCGTCACCGGGCCGGGGTGGAAGGTCGCCGACACCGAACATCCCGGCTGGCAGACGCCGGACTTCGACGACTCCGGGTGGGCCGCCGCCACCGTGCTGGACCCGTACGGCCAGGGCCCCTGGGGTTCGAACGTCAGCGCGGGGGAGCAGCCGGCTCCGTTGCTGCGCACCGAGTTCACGCTCGGCAAGCCGGTCAGGAGCGCGAGGTTGTACGTCAGCGGGCTGGCCTACCACGAGACCGAGATCAACGGCCGCCGCGTCGGTGACCGGGTGCTCGATCCGGGGTTCACCGACTACGACAACACCGTCCTGTACGCGACGCACGACGTCACCGGACTGGTTCGCCCCGGCCGCAACGCGATCGGCGTGACGCTGGGTCGGGGGTTCTACGGCATGAAGACGCCCAACGTGTGGCACTGGGAGCGGCCGCCGTGGCACGACGAGCCGAAACTGCTGGCACAGCTGGAGATCGACCATCCGGACGGCACCCGCACGACCATCGCGTCCGACGAGTCGTGGAAGCTGACCGACGGTCCTACACTCTCGAACTCGCTGCACACCGGCGAGACCTACGACGCCCGGCTGGCACCGCAGGACTGGACCAAGCCCGGTTTCGACGACTCGAAGTGGCAGTCGTCGCCGGTCCGGCCCGCTCCGAAAGGCACGCTGAAAGCCCAGGAGCACGAACCGATCCGCGTGCTCGAGTCGGTCACGCCCGTGGTGAGCTCACCGAAGCCGGGCGTGTTCGTGGCGGACATGGGTCGCACGATGTCCGGCTGGACGCAGCTCACGGTGACCGCGCCGGCCGGCACGGTGGTGCGGCTCAAGCACGGCGAGACGCTGAACGCCGACGGCACCGTGCACATCGAGAACCAGTACGTCAGCGGCAACCGCATCCAGCTCGACGAGTACATCTGCGCGGGCCGCCGGGAGGAGACCTGGGAGCCGAAGTTCTCCTACAAGGGCTTCCGCTACGTCGAGGTGACAGGCCTGACCGCCGCACCACGACTGGTCGGCCGCGTCGTGCACTCGGACGTGCCGCGGGTGAGCACGTTCCGGTGCTCGGAGCCGTTGTTCGAGCAGTACGACGCCGCGATGCGCCGGACCGTGGCGAACAACCTGCACGGCATCCCCACCGACACCCCGACCTACGAGAAGAACGGCTGGACGGGCGACGCGCAGGTCGGCGCGCCGTCGATGCTCGCCGAGTTCGGCATGGCCAAGTTCTTCACCAAGTGGCTCGGCGACCTCGCGGACAGCCAGGACACGGCCGGTCAGCTGCCGGTGATCGTGCCCAGCGGCGGCTGGGGCTACCGCGAGCTCGCACCCGCGCCGGAGTGGACGACGGTGTATCCGTTCGTGCTGCGGGAGATGTACCGAATCTACGGCGACGACCGGTTGCCCGCGCAGCACTGGCCGGTGCTCACGCGTTACCTGGACTGGGAGATCGCGCGGCTGCGCGACGGCCTCGCGGTCACCGCCCTCGGCGACTTCCTGGCGCCCGGCACCGACGGCATCCCGCCCGAGGACACCAGGCTCACCGCCACCGCGTACCTCTACCGGGCCCTGCTGCACACCGCCGAGCTCGGTGACGTGATCGGCAAACCCGTTCCGCGTTACCGCGAGGTGGCCGCAAGCTTGATATCGGCGTTCAACCAGGCGTTCCTCGGCGCGGGCTACTACCGCACGGCCAAGGACCCGGGCTACCGGCAGACGTCCAACGCGGTTCCGCTGGCGTTCGGCATGGTTCCCGCCGGTTCGGTCCAGGCCGTCGCGGACCGGCTCGCGGCCGAGGTGAAGGCCAACGGCAACCACGTGAACGTCGGCTGCCTCGGCGCGAGCGTGTTGCTGAAGGCCTTGAGCGACAACGGACACGCTGCCGTCGCCACCGCGCTCGCCACCGAGCGGTCCTACCCCAGCTGGGGCTACTGGTTCGCGAACGGCGCCGACACCATGTGGGAGATGTGGGACACCGCCACCCGCTCTCGCAACCACTACTTCAAAGGCACTGTCGCGCAGTGGTTGTACGAGCACGTGGCCGGGCTCGTGCCGGGTGACGCCGGCTACCGGACGTTCACGGTCCGCCCGAACGCGACGGCCGGTGTCTCGTGGGCCCAGCTGGAGTTCGAGAGCGTGCGCGGACGCGTCGGGGTGTCGTGGGCGAAGGTCAACGGTGTGCTGCGGCTGACCGTCGACGTGCCGGTGGGCTCCACCGCGCAGGTGCACGTACCTGGCGGGCCGGTGAAGTCGGTGCCGCACGGGCGGTGGACGTTCAACGGAAGAGCTTGAGGGGAACGGCCTCGGCGAGCATGCGGTAGCCCGCCGGGTTGAGGTGCAGGTGGTCGCCGACGTCCGCGACGGGCAGCAGCTGCCGTGGCGTGGCCGGGTCGCGGACGGCGGCGTCGAAGTCGATGACCGCGTCGAAGTGGTGGCTGGTGCGGATCCAGCGGTTCACGGTCTGCCGGGCGTCCTCGCGGAAGCCTTCGTCGTAGAAGCTGCCTCCAAACGGGAGGATCGTGCCGCCGTACACCTCGATGTCGTGCGCGTGAGCCCGCTCGGCGATCTGCTGGTAGGCCGCGATCAGGTCGTCCGCCACCTGTTTCTGGGCGGCTTCGGTCGTGGCCGCGGTGCCGATGTCGTTGACGCCCTCGAGCAGGATCAGCCACCGGACTCCGCTCTGCGCCAGCAGGTCGCGGTCCAGCCGGGCCAGGACGCTGGGGCCCAGGCCGTCGTTCATCACGCGGTTGCCGCCGGCGGCCTGGTTCAGCACCGCGACCTCGCCGCGCAACCGGTCGGCGAGCCGGTCGGGCCAGCGGTCGTTGCCGTTGGTGGTGGAACCCCGGCCGTCGGTCAGCGAGTCGCCGATCACCACGAGGGCGGGCCTGGCGGACAGCACCTCGATGCCGCTGAGGAAGTACCAGTGGTCGACGGGCGTCGCGCCGGGCAGGTCCGCCGACTCGGCGTGGTTGCCCGCCAGGAGGTGGGACGTGGTGCGCGAGCCGGGGTGCGAGGTGATGTCGTTGGACGCCTGCCCGCGCGCCAGGTAGGTGGTGACGGTGAGGATCGTCCCCGGCTTCAGCGCGAAGTCCAGCGGGTCGGAGACGACCAGCGCGCCTTTCGGAACGTCCGCTGAGGACCGTCCGTTGAAGGTGACGCGCTGCAGCGTGGCCGGTTGAACGGCGCTGACTCCCGCGCGGCCGTCCTGCGGGAGTGCGACGGTGACCGCGGTGATCGGCAGCACCGCGCCACCGAACGCGTTGGAGAAGCGCAGCCGCATCCGCCGGCCGCCCACCGTGACCCGGACGGTCTGGCGCAGCGTGGCATCGGCCAGCACCAGGCCGTCCTGCGTGAACGGCGGAGGCGGCATGTTGCCCGGTTCGCAGAGTTGCGGCATGGACGTCCAGGTGTTCACCCACCTGGTTCGCGCCGGAGCTTGAGCCTGCGCGACGGCGGGGGTGAGCACGCCGGTGGCGGCCAGACCGAGGAACGAGCGCCTGCGCATCTTCCACGCCCTTTCGGGAAGGGAGTTGAAAGATCAACGTAGGAGCGTCGCCGAACGAGCGTCAATCGCCTGCGGTTTCGAATCTGTTTTCGAAACTTTTCGGCGCCGGTCAGTGGTGCGTCGAACCGGTTCGACGCATCAGGCCCTGCGGCGCGCCCCGGTGCTCGAACGCAACGTGATCGGCGGCGCGAGCATGCTGTGCCGCGGCGTCGCCGACGCGTCGCCGATCTGCTCCAGCAGCAGGCCGACGGCCAGGCGCGCCATGTCACCGGCGGGCACGTCGGCCGCGGTCAGCGGTGGGTGGAAGTCCTCGGCGAGCCGGTCCGCGATCACGCCGGTGAGCGAGAAGTCGCGAGGCACGTCGAGCCCGGCGCGGTGCAGCGCGCGTTGCACGCCCGGCAGCGCGGCCTCGTTGATCGTCACCGCCGCCGTCACCTCCGGCCAGCGCGTCCTGATCTCCTCGAAACACGCCTGGCCTGCGGCGGGTTCGTCCGCGCAGCACACGGTGTGCGCGGTGATCCCGCACTCCCGCGCCGTCTCGGCGAACGCCGTCGTGGCGCGCAGGGCCGGGCCGTAACCCGCCGCGACCAGCTCGTCGGACCGGTTGATCAGCACGACGTCGGAGTGGCCGAGGTCGGCGAGATGGCGGACGCAGCGGGTGATCAGCCCGGCGTAGTCGACGTCGACCCACCACGACGCGGCCGGGTCCTCTACGTGGCCGATCGTCACGAACGGCAGTCCGGCGCTGGTCAGTCGCTCGACACGAGGGTCCTGCAGGAGGATCTCCATCAGGATGACGCCGTCGACGCGCCGGCCCGTGACGATCCGCTCGAACGACCGGTCGTGGTCGCCGCCGCTGGGGGACAGCAGCACGTCGTGGTCGTGGGCCGCGGCCGCCTCCACAACGCTTGCCACGAACGCGAGCTGCACGTCGGTGAGACGGGCGCTCGCGGGCGGTATCACCAGGCCGAACGTGCGGGTGCGTCCTTCCGCGAGCGCGCGGGCACTGGCGTTGGGCCGGTACCCGAGCTCGTCGATGACGTCGTTGATCCGCTGGGCGGTCGCCGTCGACACCGGCCGTTTCCCGCTCAGCGCGTACGACACGGTGCTCCGGGACACCCCGGCCCGCTTGGCGATCTCTCCGATGTTCATGCGCGCTTCCCGCCTCCGGCCGCTTCTGAGAACCGGTTCGACTACACGTCATCCTAGGCTTTCCCTCTTGCACGACACCATCGCGGGCGATTACGTTGGCGCCCGCTTCCCGATGTCGAACCGGTTCGACCTCTTGTCGTCAGCGCAGCCGCCAGGAAGGACCCCCATGTTCCCCGCCTCTGTCCCCATCAGACTGCTGGCCGCGTTCGGCCTGGTCGCGTCAGTGGCGGCGTGCTCATCGGCGCCGACCACCGCGACACCGGACACCTTCTCCGTCTGGGACCCGTACCCGCAGTTCACCGCCGAGTCCGAGTGGGCGAAGACGATCGACAAGTGCGGTACGGAGGCGGGCGTCAAGATCCAGCGCCAGGCCTACGACACCACCGACCTGACCGGCAAGGTCCTGCTCGCCGCACAGCAGGGCACCGCGCCGCACGTGCTGGTGCTGGACAACCCGGTGGTGTCCACGCTCGCGGAGGCGGGCGTCCTCAAGACGAACCAGGAGGTCGGGCTCGACGCGTCGCAGGTCTCGCCGAACCTGGCCGCGGCCGGGACGATGAACGGCCAGACCTACGGCACACCGATCGGCGCGAACACCCTGGCTCTCTACTACAACAAGGCGGTGCTGACCGGCGCCGGCGTGGACCCGGCGTCGATCAAGGACTGGGACTCGCTGAACGCGGCACTGGCCAAGGTGAAGGCCTCGGGCAAGAAGGGCATCACGTTCTCCGCCATCGGCACGGAGGAAGGCACCTTCCAGTTCCTGCCGTGGTTCTGGGGCGCGAGCGGGGCGCTCACCGACCTGCCGTCGGGCAAGGCGGCGCTCGAGCTGTGGAAGTCCTGGCTGGACAACGGGTACGCGCCCAACTCGGTCGTCGGCAACACGCAGACGACCAGCTGGCAGGAGTTCGCCACCGGCGAGTACGCGTTCACCGAGAACGGCACCTGGCAGCTGGGCAACGCGAAGAAGGCCGGTTTCGAGTACGGGGTCATCCCGATTCCCGGCCGCACCGGAGGAACCGCGCCCGCGCCGACGGGCGGCGAGTTCGTCACCGTTCCGGCGCAGAACAACAAGGACACCGAGGCCAAGGCGGGCCGCATCGCGTCCTGTCTCACCGCGCCGGACAAGGTCCTGGCCTCCGACACCGCGCTGACGTACATCTCGGCCGTGCCTTCCGTGCAGCAGCAACAGGTCGCGGCTCAACCGGAGCTCGCCGTCTGGGTCGAGGCCGTCAAGAGCGCCAAGGGGCGCACCGGGGACAACCTCGGCACGAAGTACCCGAAGATCTCGCAGCCGCTCTGGGGTGCCGTGCAGGCCGCGCTCACCGGTGCCAAGACACCGGAAGCGGCGCTGCGGGACGCCCAGGCGTCGGCGAAGTAGGCACCTGGTGCGTTCGAGGCTGGCCGGCTGGGCCTTCCTGGTTCCACTCGTGGCGTACCTGACGGTGTGCTACGCGTATCCGTTGTTCACCAACGTCGATCTGAGCATCCGCGGGTACACCGTGCGCTCGTTCGTCCACGGTGGCGCGCCGCTGGTCGGGTTCGCCAACTACGCCACCGTGTTCGGCGACCCGACCTTCCGCACGGCGTTGGTGAACACGGTCCTGTTCACCCTGGTGTCGCTGTTCTTCCAGTACACGATCGGGCTTGCGGCGGCGTTGTTCTTCGCTCGCGGGTTCCGGTTGTCGGCGACGTTGCGCGCGTTGTTCCTCGTGCCGTGGTTGCTGCCGTTGATCGTCTCGGCCTCGACCTGGTCGTGGTTGCTCAACAGCGAGTCGGGGCTGGTCAACGCCGTACTGGAAGGCGTGGGCCTGAGTCAGGTCAACTGGCTGACCTCGCCCGAGTGGTCGTTGGTGTCGGTGACGATCGCGAACATCTGGATCGGCATCCCGTTCAACCTCGTCGTGCTCTACAGCGGGCTGCAGAACATCCCGCGCGAGGTCTACGAAGCGTCCGCTTTGGACGGTGCAAACGGCTGGCAGACCTTCTGGCACGTCACGTTCCCACTGCTGCGCCCGGTCTCCGCGATCACCCTGCTGCTCGGGCTGGCCTACACGCTGAAGGTGTTCGACGTCATCTGGATCATGACCAAGGGCGGCCCGAGCGGCTCGTCCACCACGCTCGCCACCTGGGCGTACGAACTCGGGTTCGGCAACATGCTGCCGCGCTTCGGGCCCAGCGCCGCCGTCGGCAACGTGCTGATCCTGATCGCCGTGGTGGCCGGACTGCTCTACATCCGCATGCAACGCAGGCAGGAGCTCGCTTGAGGTCCTGGCGCACACCGGTCGGCGTGCTGATCACCGCGCTGATGCTGTTCCCCGTCTATTGGATGATCACCGTGTCGCTCACGCCGATGAGCGACATGCGCAAGTCGCCCAGCCTCTTCCCGGTCAACCCCACGACCGAGGGGTACGAGCGGGTGCTGCGCGAACAGGTGCCGTACCTCGGCACCAGCCTGCTCGTCGCGCTCGGCACGGTCGTGCTGACCCTGGCGCTCGCGGCACCGGCGGCGTACTCGCTGGCCAAGCTCCGTCCCGCCGGCCGGCAGATGCTCAGCTTCCTGCTGCTGGTCGCGCAGATGATCCCGGGAATCATCATGGCGCTGGGCTTCTACGGCATCTACGTCAAGATCGGCATCACGAACACGGTGTGGGGCCTGGTGCTCGCGGACTCGACCATCGCGGTGCCGTTCGCCGTGCTGGTCCTCACCTCGTTCATGGCGTCCGTGCCGGACGAGGTGCTGCAGGCGGCCAGGATCGACGGCGCGGGGCCGTGGCGGTCGTTCGTCTCGATCGTGCTGCCCGCCAGCCGCAACGGCCTGGTCACCGCCGCGCTGTTCTCGTTCCTGTGGGCGTGGTCCGACTTCCTGTTCGCCGCCACGCTCGACTCCGGCGGCAAGCTGCAACCGCTGACGCTGGGCATCTACCGCTACATCGGCAACAACAACCAGGAGTGGAACTCGATCATGGCCACCGCCGTGGTCGCGTCCGTGCCCGCGACGGTGCTCATCGTGGTGGCCCAGCGCTTCGTCGCGGCGGGCGTCACCTCCGGTGCCGTCAAGGACTGAAAGGAAACCCCCTGTGGCCACCGAGTTCTCCGTGCGGGAGATCCCGTTCAGCCGTTCCGGCGCGTGGTTCGGACTCTCGCCGGTGGTGGGGCTGGCCAGGTACGCGCAGGACGTGCACGTGGTGTCGCACCGAAACGGTATGCACGCCGTGCTGTCCCTGGTGCCGTCGCGGCCCACCGAGATCGTCGCCGACCCGGCGGTGCTCACGTGGCGCAGTGGTGAGTCTCGGATCCAGGCCGTCTTCACCTCGCCTGACACACTCCGGATCTCGGGTAACGGCCTGGGCCTGCGGGTCGGCGCGGCCGAACGCACGCTGACGCCGTTCACCGGCACGTACTTCTTCACGGACCCTTCCGGAGGTGCGGTCTTCACCTCCTACGAGACCGGGCACCGCTTCCGCGTGACAGTCCTTTCCGGACAGTCGCGGTACGTCGGTGCGGAGGATCTCGTGTCCGCGGATCGGGCGGTCGTGCTGGGCGAGGAGCCGTGGGAGCTGGTGATCGAGGAGATCACCACCGCGCGAGAGCCGTACCGCTGCGACATCGGGTTCGACGCCGCCGTGACCGCCGCACGTGAGGAGTTCGCTCGGTTCGTCGACGCCGTTTCACCGTCGCCCGCGGCCGAGCTGGCCTGCTACGTGCTGTGGTCGGCCACCGTCGCCCCGGCCGGGTTCGTGACGCGTCCGGCGGTGCTGATGTCCAAGCACTGGATGGACAAGGTGTGGAGCTGGGACCACTGCTTCAACGCGCTGGCCCTCGCGCCCGGCGCACCGGAGCTGGCCTGGCACCAGTTCCAGGTGGTGTTCGACCATCAGGACGCGCAGGGCGCGCTGCCGGACTCGATCACCCACTCCGAGGTGCTGCGCAACTTCGTGAAGCCGCCGATCCACGGCTGGACCCTCAGCCGTCTGCGCTCACGGCTGCCCGGCGGCCTGCCCGACCCGGAACTGGCCTACCGGCAGCTGTCGGCGTGGACGTCGTTCTGGCTCGACCACCGCAGGGCGCCCGGCAGGCCGTTGCCGTACTACGAGCACGGCAACGACAGCGGCTGGGACAACTCGACGGTGTTCCTGGACGAACGCCTCGTCGAGTCGGCCGACCTCGCCGCGTTCCTCGTGCTGCAGATGAAGGAACTGGCCGTGCTCGGCGCCGAGGTGGGTGACGCGACTGCGTGGGGCGACCGGGCCGACACGATGCTCGCCGCGATGCTGGAGGAGCTGTGGGACGGCAGCAGGTTCGTCAGCCGGGGTGTGGTGTCGGGGGAGTACCGGGCCACCGCGAGCCTGCTCGACCTGATGCCCGTCGTGCTGGGGGAGCACCTGCCGCCCGAGGTGTTCGACCAGTTGTGCGGCGGCATCGCCGAGCACCTGACGTCGGTCGGACCGGCCACCGAGCTGCCCAGTTCGCCGTACTACGAGGCCGACGGCTACTGGCGGGGCCCTGTGTGGGCGCCTGCCACCGTGCTGATCGAGGACGGCCTGCGCCGGGGTGGCGCGGTGGAGCTGGCCGACCTGGTGAGCGCGCGGTTCCGGGCGACCTGCGAGAAGTCCGGGTTCGCCGAGAACTTCGACGCGCTCACCGGACAGGGCCTGCGGGACCGCGCCTACACGTGGACGGCCAGCGCCTACCTCCTGCTCAGCGGGGCAGATAACGCCGCAGCGGCTGGGACTTCCGCACCAACGCCCTGAGGTCGGCGAGCGTGCCGTGCACCGCGGCCACGGCACGCGCCTGCACCAGGACGTTGCCCAGAGCGGTCGCCTCGGCGGGCCCTGCGACCACCGGGAGACCGCACGCGTCGGCGGTGAGCTGGCACAACAACTCGTTGTGCGAGCCACCGCCGACGATGTGCACGACCTCGACCTCCTTGCCGGACAACCGCTGTGCGTCCGCGATGGCGTCGCGGTGGGCCAGGGCGAGACTGTCCAGAATGGACCGCACGATCTCGGGCCTGGTCATGTCTCTCCCGCACCGCTGCCGGATCCGCGCGGGCATGTCGCCGGGTGGGAGGAACACCGGATCGTTGGGGTCGAACACCGAGCCTCGCGCGCCGGCGGCCTCTCGCAGCAACGGTTCCAGCTCAGTGTCCCAGCAGCGCAGGCACTCCTGCAGCAGCCACAGGCCCATGACGTTGCGGAGATAGCGGATCGTGCCGTCGACGCCGCCCTCGTTGGTGAAGTTCGCGGCCTGGCTTTCCGGTGTGAGCACCGGTGCGTCCAGCTCGACCCCCACCAGCGACCAGGTGCCGCACGAGATGTAGGCGAACCGGTCGTTCTCGGCGGGCACCGCGACGACGGCGGACGCGGTGTCGTGCGAGCCGACCGCGGTGACCGGGACGCCGTGGTAGGTGCCCGCAGGGTCGCCGGGATGACGCAGGTCCGGCAACAGGTTCGCGGGCAGGTCACGGGTCAGCTCCGGCGACCACTGTCCTGTTCGGACGTCGATCAGGCCGGTCGTGGTGGCGTTGGTGTACTCGGCGCCGCGTTCCCCGGTCAGCCAGTAGGAGAGCAGGTCGGGGATCAGCAGCAGCCCGGACGCCTGGGGCAGCAGCGGTTCGGCCATCAGCTGGAACATCGTGTTGAACGGCTGGAACTGCAGCCCGTTGACCTCGTACAGGCCGTCCGGTGGCGTGATGCCGTCGGTGCGGGAGTCGCGGTAGTGCACCGGGTTGTCCAGCAGCTTGCCGTGCGCGTCGAGCAGGCCGTAGTCGACCGCCCAGCTGTCGATCCCGATGCTGTCGATCTCGCCCGCGCGCTTCAGCCCCGTCAGCACCTCGCGGTAGAGGCCGGGCACGTCCCAGCGCAGCGTGCCACCGTCGTGCACCGGCCCGTTGGGGAACCGGTGCACCTCCTCGATGTGCGCGGTGCCATCGCTGACGACACCGCGCACGACGCGTCCGCTGGAGGCGCCGAGGTCGACGGCCGCGACCGTTGTCATCGCAGGAAAGCCGCGGCGACACCGGCGTCGACCGGCACGTGCAGGCCCGTGGTGAGCGAGAGATCGCCTGCTGTCAGCACGAACACCGCCGCGGCCACGTGCTCGGGCAGCACTTCGCGCTTGAGCAGTGTGCGCTGGGCGTAGAACTCGCCGAGCTTCTCCTCGGGCACGCCGTAGACGGCGGCGCGCTGGGCACCCCAGCCACCCGCGAAGATGCCGGAGCCGCGGACCACGCCGTCCGGGTTGATGCCGTTGACGCGGATGCCGTCCTCGCCGAGTTCCGCCGCCAGCAGCCGGACCTGGTGTGCCTGGTCTGCCTTCGCCGCGCCGTAAGCCACGTTGTTCGGGCCGGCGAAGACCGCGTTCTTGCTGGAGATGTAGATGATGTCGCCGCCCATCGCCTGGGCGCGCATGACCTTCGCGGCCTGCTGGGAGATGAGGAACGAACCTTTGGCCATCACGTCGTGCTGAAGGTCCCAGTCCGCCTCGGTGGTGTCGGCGAGCGGCTTGGAGATCGACAGACCGGCGTTGTTGACCACCAGGTCCACGCCACCGAACGCGAGTGACGCCGCCCGGAACGCTTCGACGATGCCCGCGGTGTCGGTGACGTCGACGGTCACCGGGACCGCCACGTCCGCCGAACCGATTCCCTCGGCGACTTCGCGCGCGGCATCGCCGTTGCGGTCGGCGACGACCACGCACGCACCCTCGGCGGCCAGTCGCTGCGCGATGGCCCGGCCGATGCCCGACCCGCCACCGGTCACGAGCGCGACGCGGGTGGCGAGCGGTTTGGGCTTCGGCATCCGTTGCAGCTTGGCCTCTTCGAGCGCCCAGTACTCGATGCGGAACTTTTCGCGCTCCTCGATCGGCGCGTACCGGGAGACCGACTCCGCACCACGCATCACGTTGATGGCGTTCACGTAGAACTCGCCGGCGACGCGCGCGGTCTGCTTGTTCCGGCCGAAGCTGAACATGCCGACGCCCGGCACGAGCACGATGGCCGGGTCGGCGCCGCGCATCGGCGGGCTGTCCGGCTCGGCGTTGCGCTCGTAGTACGACTTGTAGTCCTCGCGGTAGGCGTCGTGCAGGTGCTCCAGGCGTTCGATGACATCGTCCAGCGGGGCGTCCGGCGGCAGATCGACGACGAGCGGCCGGACCTTGGTGCGCAGGAAGTGGTCGGGGCACGAGGTGCCGAGCGCGGCCAGTTCGGGATGCCGTTGGCGGGCCAGGAAGTCCAGCACCACGTCGCTGTCGGTGAAGTGGCCGACCTGCGGGGAGTCCGTGGAGACCAGGCCGCGGACCACCGGTGCGAGCTCGGCGGCCCTCACCCGGCGTTCGTCCTCGGGCAGCGGTTCGTGGATCACCGGGCCGAACGGGTCGGGGCGGCCGTGCTCGTCGAGGTAGCGCTGGGCGGTGGCGATGATGTCGAGCGAGTTGGCCTCGCAGTCCTCGCTCGTCGCGCCCCACGCGGTGATGCCGTGCCCGCCGAGGATCACGCCTATGGCCTGCGGGTTGTCACGCTTGACCGCCGCGATGTCCAGTCCCAGCTGGAAACCGGGCCGCCGCCACGGCACCCACACCACTCGTTCGCCGAAGCACGCCTTGACCAGCGCCTCGCCGTCCGCGGCGGTCGCGAACGCGATACCGGCGTCCGGGTGCAGGTGGTCGACGTGCGCCGCGTCGACGAGACCGTGCATGGCCGTGTCGATCGACGGTGCCGCGCCTCCCTTGCCGTGCAGGCAGAAGTCGAACGTGGCGACCATCTCGTCCTCCCGTTCGACACCGGGATAGACGGACGTCAGCGCGCGCAACCGGTCCAGCCGCAGCACGGCGAGACCGGACTCGGTCAGCGTGCCCAGGTCACCGCCGGATCCCTTGACCCACATCAGTTCCACGGGCCGCCCGGTGACCGGGTCGAGCTGCTCGCCCTTGGCCGAGGTGTTGCCGCCCGCGTAGTTGGTGTTGCGCGGGTCGGCTCCCAGCCGGTTGGAACGGTGGAGCAGGGCTTGCACCTCAGTCATGTCAGGCACCCCACCCGGCGGCCTCGCCACCGACTCGTTCACGGACGATCTGCTCGGCGTACCCGGACCGCGCGTACGCGGCCATCGGGTCGGGATCGAGGCTCATCTCCTCGCGCAGTTCCCGCAGAAGTGGGCGGACATCGGTGTTGTAGGCGTCCATCAACGCGCCGTTCGCGCCGAGCACGTCACCGGCTTGTTGTGCCTGAGCAAGTGCCTCGTGGTCGACGAGCAGCGCCTTGGCCGTGGCCTCCTGGACGTTGAGGACCGAGCGGATGATCGCCGGGATCTTCGGCTCCAGGTTGTGGCACTGGTCGAGCATGAACGCGATGCCCGCGGCCGGCGTCAGCGCGTCGGCCAGCACGATCTCGTGCATGATCCGGAACAGCTGGAACGGGTCGGCCGCGCCCACCATCAGGTCGTCGTCGGCGTAGAAGCGCGAGTTGAAGTCGAACGCTCCGAGCTTGTTCGCCCGCAACAGGAACGACACGATGAACTCGATGTTCGTGCCCGGCGCGTGGTGGCCGGTGTCGATCACGACCTGCGCCTTGTCGCCCAGTTGCAGGCAGTGCGCGTACGCCGTGCCCCAGTCCGGCACGTCGGTGGTGTAGAACGCGGGCTCGAAGAGCTTGTACTCCAGCAACATCCGTTGATCAGAGCCGAGCCGCGCGTAGACGTCGCCCAGAGCCTCCGCGAGCCGGTCTTGGCGGGCGCGGATGTTGTCCTGGCCGGGGTAGTTGAGGCCGTCCGCGAACCACAGCTTGAGGTCTCGCGACCCCGTGGCGTCCATGATGTCGACGCACTCGAGCAGATGCCCGATCGCCTTGCGCCGCACGGAAGCATCTGGATGGCACACGCTGCCGAGCTTGTAGTCGTCGTCCTGGAAGACGTTGGAATTGATGGCACCGAGCGCGACCCCGCGGTCCCGTGCGTACTCCGCGAGCTTGCCGTAGTCGTCGACCCTGTCCCACGGGATGTGCAACGCGACCGTGGGCGCGACGCCGGTCAGCCGGTGCACCACCGCCGCGTCGTCGATCTTCTCGTACGGCGTGCGCGGAACTCCCTGCTGCGCGAACACCTTGAACCGGGTGCCGGAGTTGGCGTACGCCCACGACGGCGTCTCGATCCGTTGCCCGCGCAGCGCGTCTTTCACGCTCATCTTTTCTCCATGATGCTCAGTCGAGGTGGAAGACCTCGTCGAGGGGCCGCATCCGTTCGTCGGCGTTGCCGTCACCGACGAAGAACTCCGCCATCTCGGTCTGCCAGCGCGCGTTCACCTCGGTGCGCGCCATCTCCGCGAGTGCCGCGTCGAAGTCGTCGCACTCCAGGTAGCCGATGAGCAGGCCGTCCTCGGCGAGGAAGAGCGAGTAGTTGTGCCAGCCCGCCTCGCTGAGGGCAGCCCGCATCTCCGGCCACACCTCGCGGTGTCGCGCCCGGTAGTCGTCGAGACGGTCCGGGCGGACCCGCAACGTGAAGCAGACGCGCATGGTCAGAAGTCGAACTTGTCGATGTTGTCCTTGGTGAACACGGTCGGCGGGCCGAGCACGACCTCGCCCTTGGCGCCGATCTTGTAGTCACCGAGGTCACCGGCCTTGAACTTCTCGCCCTCCGCACCGGTGATCTGCCCGGACGCCAGCGCTGCCGCGGCGTACGTGGCGAGGTAGCCGAGCTTGGTCGGGTCCCACAGCGAGAACGACTTCACCGTGCCGTCCTGCACGAACTTGCGCAGCTGGTTCGGCGTGCCCAGACCGGTCAGCTGGACCTTGCCCTTGTACTCGGACGAACTGAGGTAGCGCGCCGCGGCCGCGACACCGACGGTGGTCGGCGAGATGATGCCCTTGAGGTTCGGGTGCGCCTGCAGCAGACCCTGGGTCTTCTGGAACGACGTCTGGTCGTCGTCGTTGCCGTACGCGGTCTCCACGAGCTTGAGACCCGAGTACTCGGGCTTCGCGAGCTCGGTCTTCATGACCTCGATCCACGCGTTCTGGTTGGTGGCGTTCGGGGTCGCGGACAGGATCGCGATCTCACCGCTGCCCCCGATCGCCTCCGAGATCAGCTTCACCTGGCCGGCCGCGATCTCGTTGGAGGTGGCCTGGTTGATGAAGACGTCGCGGGCGTCCGGTGCCGCGTCGGAGTCGAACGTGACGACCTTCAAGCCTTGTGAGCGCGCAGTCTTCAACGCCGGCGCGACCGCGTTGGCGTCGTTGGCGGAGATCACCAGCGCGTCCTGCTTCTGCTGCGCGGCGGTGTTGATGTAGGTGACCTGCGAGGACGCGGCGGCGTCGGACGGGCCGGTCGCCTTGACCTCGGCCTTGATCGCCGTGCCCGCCTGCTCGGCGCCCTTTTGCGCCACCGTGAAGTACGGGTTGTTGACCTGCTTGGGCAGGTACGTGATCTTCAGGCCTTCTTTGAGCGGCGCGTTCGGGTCTGCCTTGGCGGCGTTGGTGGCGCCACCGGTCTGCTGGGTCGAACTGTCCTTCGTCGTACCACCACAGGCGGTGAGTGCGACGGCCCCGGACATGACCAGGGCGACCACTAGACGTGTGTTCATGTGGCGGCCTTTCGTAGTGTGCCAACGCGTCGGGTGATGGAGGGGGCGAGCACGCTCACCAGCAGCAGGAGGCCGGTGACGATGGTGAGGACCTCGGTGGAGGTGTCCTGCAGGATCAGCAGGTTGCGCAGGCCGCCCAGCAGCAGCACGCCCGCCAGCACGCCGAAGAGCGAACCCTTGCCACCGAAGATGGACACGCCGCCGAGCAGGACCGCGGCGACGACGGCCAGCTCCAGCCCGACGCCGTTGTCCGCGCGGGCGCTGGAGAAGCGGAACGTGTAGACGATGCCGGCGACCGCGGCCACGGCTCCGGCGAGCACGAAGAGGGTGAGCTTGATCCGCTTGACCCGGATGCCGGAGAACCGGGCTCCTTCCTCGTTCGCCCCGATCGCGTACACCGACCTGCCGAACGAGCTGGCGTGCAAGGCGATGCCGAACAGGACGGCGAGGATCGCGGCGAGCACGATCGGGTAAGGGATGCCGGTGCCGGGCATCGGTGTCGTGCCGAACGCGGTGTAGCTCGCCGGGAAGTCCGCGACGGCCGTGTCGCCCAGCACGACCAGCGCGAGGCCGCGGTAGAGGGCGAGCGTGCCGATGGTGACCGCGAGGCTGGGCAGGCCGAGCCTCGTGACGAGCAGTCCGTTGAACGCTCCGCAGACCGCGCCGATGACGATGACCGTCGGCAGGATGGTCTCGAGAGGCCAGCCCGCGTTCCACAGCCAGCCGATCATCGCGCTGGACAGGCCGAGCACCGAGGCGACGCTCAGGTCGATCTCGCCCGCGACGATCACCAGCGTCAACGGCAGCGCGATGAGCGCGATCTCGCCGATGTCCAGGCCGAGGTAGAAGAGGTTGCCGCCGGACAGGAACGATCCATCCGTGCTGACCTGGCCTGTCAGCGCCACCACGATCAGCAGGAACACCAGCGCGGTCTCCCACCGCAGGAGGTTACGCATGGCTGGTTCCTTCCGTGGTGCGCAGGGCCTTGGCCAGCCGGAGCGCCAGGAGCCGGTCGACGGTGATGGCGCTCAGCAGGAGCGCGCCCGCGATCGCCTGCTGCCAGAACGCGGGGATCTGCAGCACCACCAGGCAGCTGGTGATCGTGCCCAGGAGAAGCGCGCCGAGCGCGGCTCCCGCCACGGTTCCGGAGCCGCCGAAGATCGCGACGCCGCCGACGACCACCGCCGCGACGACCTGGAGTTCCAGGCCCGTGCCCGCGGCCGCGTCGACCGTGCCGTAGCGGGCGACCCACAGCGCGCCGGCCAGTCCCGCGATCAGTCCTGAAAGGACGAACGTGGTGAGCGTGCGCCTGGCCACCGGGATGCCGGCGAGGGTGGCGGCCTCCGGGTTGGAGCCGATCGCGTACAGCTCGCGGCCGGAGCGGTAGGAGCGCAGGTAGACCGCGGCCACCGCGATGACCACGACCGTGATGAGGACGAGGATCGGGATGCCGAGGACGCGGCTGCTGCCCAGGTCCAGCAGGGCGTCGGGGAGGTTGGCGGCGTTGACCTGCCTGCCGTGGGCCAGGGCGAAGTCGATGCCGCGGAACACGTACAGGGTGCCGAGGGTGACCACGAGGCTGGGGACGTTGCCCAGCGCCACCAGGAGGCCGTTGAGGAGCCCGCACGCGAGTCCGACCGCGATGCCGAACCCGATGCCCGCGAGGAGCGGCGTGCCGGGGTGGTCGGCGAACTGTTGTGCGGTCAGGAAGGCGGACAGGCCGAGGACCGAACCGACGGAGAGGTCGACGTTGCGGGTCACCACCACGAGGGTCTGGCCGACGGCCAGGAGCGCGACGATCGAGGCGTTGAGGAGGAGGTCGCGGAGGCTTTGGGGCTGGATGAACCTCGGGTTCACGATCGCGGTGGGGATGACGACCAGGGCCAGGGCGACGACGATGCCGAGTTCGCGAACGCGGCCGACTCGGGTGGAGAGGCGGCGGGCCGCGGTGCGCCGGCTGGGCGGGGGCGCGTCGCGCACCTCGGTGGGGTGCGGTGGTGCTGAGTCGCTCGTTCGCGGGGTCATCGCGCCACCACCTGTCCGGCCGCCGCGAGCGCCACCCGTTGCTCGGTCGCCTCGGCCCGTGACAGCTCCTCGACCAGCCGTCCCTCGTGCATCACCAGCACGCGGTCGGCCATCCCGAGCACCTCTGGTAGCTCCGAGGAGATCATCAGCACGGCCACGCCCTGACCGGCCAGCTCCGACAGCAACCGGTGCACCTCGGCCTTCGTCCCCACGTCGATGCCGCGCGTCGGTTCGTCGACGATCAGCACAGAAGGCTTGCGCGCCAGCCACTTCGCGAGCACGACCTTCTGCTGGTTGCCGCCGGACAGCACCCCGACCGGGTCGCTCAGCTTCGCGAACTTCAGCCGCAGCCTGACCGCCCAGTCCTGGGCGAGGGCGCGTTCACTGCGACGCCGCAACAACCCGAACGTCGACAGGCGACCCAACGACGCCAGCGCGGTGTTGCGTTCGATGGACGCGTCCATCACGAGCCCCTGCTGGCGCCGGTCCTCCGGCACGAACCCGATGCCCGCGGCCATGGCGGCGGTGGGGGAGCCGTACTTGAGCTTGCGGCCGCGCACGACGACGGAACCGCCGTCGGGCCGGTCGATGCCGAACACCGCCCGCGCGACCTCGCTGCGGCCCGCGCCGACCAGTCCGGACAGCGCCACGATCTCGCCCGCCCGCACGTCGAACGACACATCGGTGAACACGCCCTCGCGAGTCAGCCGCTGCACCGACAGCAGCACGTCGCCGGCCGTCGTGTCCTCCTTGGGGAACAGCTGCGACAGCTCTCGGCCGACCATCCGGCGCACCAACGAGTCCGGCGTCTCGTCGGTGAGCGGACCGGACCAGACGAACTCGCCGTCGCGCAACACCGTGGCCCGCTGGCACAGCTCGAACACCTCGTTGAGCCGGTGCGACACGAACAGAACCGCCGCGTCGTGCGACCGCAACGCCTGCACCACACCGAAAAGCCGCTGGACCTCGTGCGCGGAAAGGGCGGCTGTCGGCTCGTCCATCACGATCACGCGGGCGTCGAACGACAGCGCCTTGGCGATCTCGACGAGCTGCTGGTCCGCAATGGACAGTCCGCGTGCCGGACGCGCGGGATCGAGCCGGACACCGAGGCGGGAGAACAACTCCGACGTGCGGGCGTGCATCTCGGACACGTCGATCCGGCGGCCGAAGCCGAGCGGTTGACGGCCCATGAACACGTTCTCCGCCACCGACAGGTCACCGAAGAGCGTCGGTTCCTGGTAGATGATCGCGATGCCGGCGGCGAGAGCGTCGGCAGGGCCGGAGAACCGCTGCGGAGAGCCGTCGACCAGCACCTGGCCCGCGTCCGGGCGGTGCACCCCGGCCAGGGTCTTGATCAGCGTCGACTTGCCCGCGCCGTTCTCCCCGAGCAGCGCGTGGGCCTCGCCGGGCAGCAGTCGCAGCGACACCCCGGACAACGCGCGGACGGCGCCGAAGGACTTGCTCACCTCGTCCAGTGCCACCACGGGAGGTCGGTCCACGTCCGTCTCCTCGATGTTGAAACGTTTTAACCGCCGAGTTACGTGCACTCTGGGTGTGTTACGGCCACATGTCAAGGGACCCGAGGTACGATTCGTTGTCACGTTTCAACAAAGGCGGTTCGCGCCGGTCGTCCGAGTCGCCTCGTCTTCGTGACTCGGTGAAGCCCGGTCACGGCGAGACGGCGGCCGGATGACAGGCTGCCCGGTGAACTCGCCGGAGTCCGCGAAGCAGCGACCAGGAACGAAGGAGCCGCCGGTGAAGCCGTCAGTGGGCATCCGCGACGTCGCGCACCACGCCGGCGTGTCGAACGCGACCGTCTCGAACGTGCTGAACCGGCCCGACGTCGTCGCCCCGGCGACGCGGCAACGGGTCCTGGCCGCGATCGAGGAGCTCGGCTTCGTGCGCAACGAGTCCGCGCGCCAGCTGAGGGCGGGCCGCAGCAGGGTCATCGCCTACGTCGTGCTCGACGCGGCGAACCCGTTCTTCACGGACGTGGCCCGTGGCGTGGAGGACGCGGCACGAGACGCGGGGCTCGCGCTCTTCCTGTGCAACAGCGCGTCGGACGACGGCCGCGAGCGCGAGTACCTGGAGCTGCTGCACGAACAACGCGTCGAGGGCATCCTGATCACCCCGGTCGACGGCGAGAGCGCGCAGTTCGCCGAACGCGGCACCCCGGTCGTGCTGGTCGACCGCGAGTCGCCGGACGGCACGCACTGCTCGGTCGCCGTGGACGACGTGCTCGGCGGCGAGCTCGCGGTGACCCACCTGATCGAGACCGGCCACACCCGCATCGCGATGGTCGGCGGCCCGCTGTCGATCCAGCAGGTGCGAGATCGTCACGAGGGGGCGTTGCGCGCGCTCACCAACGCCGGCCTGCCCCGGGACGCGCTCACGGTGCTGGAGACGAAGAGCTTGCAGGTGGCGGAGGGCCGCGGCGCGGGGGAGCGGCTGGTGGGCCTGCCCGCGTCGCGCCGCCCCACTGCCGCGTTCTGCGCCAACGACCTGCTCGCGCTCGGCCTGCTGCAGTCGATGACGCAGCAGGGCCTGAAGGTCCCGGACGACCTGGCCGTCGTGGGCTACGACGACATCGAGTTCGCCGCGGCCGCCGCCGTGCCGCTGACGTCGGTGCGCCAGCCGCGTGAACAGCTGGGCCGCACCGCCGCGAGTCTGCTGCTGTCCGAGAACGAGCCGGACCACGAGCACCGGCACGTGAAGTTCCAGCCGGAGCTCGTGGTCCGCGCGTCCAGTGCCGTCAAACGGTGAATTACCGGACGAGCATCATTTCGCGGTCTTGTTCGACAGTGCTTGAACTGTCCGGCGGCAGATAGACGTTCAGCGACGCCGACGTGAATGCGACGCCCGGCCGGAACGCTTTCGTGCGCGACACCACGGTCACGTCGACCTTGTGGAATTCGCCGGTGCACGGAACGCTCGGCGTGTATTTCTCGCCGATCGCGAGCTCACCGCGGACGTTCTGGGTGACCTGCACCCACAGCGACCCGGTGGCGCCTTGCTGGCACATCACCCTCGTGGGCACGGTCACCGCAGCTCCGCGTGCCTCCAGCCGGCCCTGCGGCTGAACAACGACAGCGGCCTCGACCGGCGGGGCCGCCGCAATGGACGGCACCGCGGTGGCCACTATTGCGGCTGCCGTCAGCACGAACGTCGAAAATGCACGCATGGTTTTTCCACCTCGTTGTTGTTGGCGGTTGTCGCGGCCGCGATCCGACATTAGTCACGGGGTGATCAACCGAGCGAGGGGCCAAACAGCGGACGAATTCAGGTATCGCCGAACATCGCGGTCCGCACGGTGTCGCCGTGCTCGTCGGCCCAGGCGCCCAGGGCGAAGATCGGTACCAGCAGATCACGCCCGGCGGCCGTCAGCGAGTACTCGACGCGCGGCGGTGCCTCGGCGTAACGGCGGCGTTCGACGAGCGCCATGGTCTCCATGCGGCGCAACGTCTGCGTGAGCATCTTCTGGCTGATGTGGCCGATGGTCTCGCGCAGGTCGCCGGGCCGCATCGGGCCGTCCCGCAACGTGTAGACGATCACCATCAGCCACGAGCTGCCGAACAGGTCGACTGCGAGCCTGGCCGGGCAGTCGGCCTCGAAGTCGCCGTACGGTCCCAGGTCCACCTGTTCGGTCGTCACGGTGTCCAGCCTGCCAGCGCCGTTGCGCACCCGCGGGTGCCTTTCGAACTTCCTAGCGTCTGCGGCATGCGAATCGGAATCATCGGTGCCGGGCAGATGGCACGGGCACTGGGCAACGGCTGGGCCGCGGCGGGCCACGAGATCAGGTACGGCAAGCGCGGCGAGATCGGGGAAGCGGTGGAGTTCGGTGACGTCCTGCTGCTGGCGGTGCCGGTGTCAGCGCTCACCGACGTTCTGCGGCAGGGAAACTTCGGCGGGAAGATCGTGATCGACTGCACGAACGCCTTCGAGCCGGACAGCGGCGGCATGGTGCTGAGCGAGGACGCCGTCGCCGAGCGCGTCGCCAAGCTCGCACCGGGTGCGCGCGTGGTGAAGGCGTTCAACCTGTGCGCCGCCGAGGTGTGGGCCGCCGACGAGCGCGTGTTCGAGGGACGCCGCCTGGTCGTGCCGCTGTGCGGTGACGACGAGGACGCACTGGCTCAGGCAGAGACGCTCGTCCGCGACCTGAAGGCGGAACCGGCGAGGGCGGGCGGGCTGCACCGGGCCCGGTACCTGGAGGCGATGTCGGTCTTCGTGGTCGGACTGTGGTTCGGGGGCGTCGACGCACGCGCGGTGCTTCCGCCGCTGGAAGCCGCGTTCGCCGTCGCGGACTGACCTCGCAGACCGACGGTTGGGACGTCTGTCCGGTGGGAATCCCGGACCATGCCGGACAGACGTCTTCTCGCCGACCGCTACCGGCTGGGCGAACTGCTGGGCACGGGTGGCATGGCGGAGGTCCGCCGGGCCACGGACGTCGTGCTGGACCGCGACGTCGCGGTCAAGCTGTTCCGGACCTGCCAGGACGAGGTGGACGTCCGGCGGTTCACCAACGAGATCCGCACGCTCGCGACGCTGTCGCATCCAGGACTGGTGTCCGTGTACGACGCGGACACGTCCGGCGACACCCCGTTCATGGTGCTGGAGCTCGTCGAGGGCCGCACGTTGCGCGACCGGATCGCGAACGGGCCGATGGACGTCGACGAGGTCCGGAGGCTGGGAGCGGCTCTGGCGGACGCACTGTCGCATGTGCACGGTCACGGGTTCATCCACCGCGACGTCAAGCCGTCCAACATCCTGCTGGACGACGACGGCGTTCCGCGCCTGGCCGACTTCGGCCTCGCGCGCCTCGCGGACGGTGCGCGGCTGACGCGGGCCGACCAGGTCGTCGGCACCGCGGCCTACCTGGCGCCGGAGCAGGTGCGCGGTACGGAGATCACCTCGGCGGTCGACGTGTACGCCCTGGGACTGGTGCTGCTGGAGTGCCTGACCGGGCACCGCGAGTACGAGGGCGCGGAGATCGAGGCGGCCGTCGCCCGGCTGCACCGCCCTCCGGTGGTTCCGGCTGATCTCCCGTTCGGTCTCACGCGGCTGTTGTCGCTGATGACGGCCCTGTCCCCGGCTCGCCGGCCGTCCGCACGCGACTGCGCCGACGCCCTGCTCGATTCGGGCCCGCCGACGCGCGTCGAGACGGTCCGGCGACCTTCCCGCGGACTGCTCGTGGCCTCCTCGGCCGCGGTGCTGCTCGCGGCGGTCGGCACGGGACTCGTCGTGCAGAACCGCGCCACGCCCGCGGAGTCGGCGCCGCCCGTGTCCACCTCGACGCAGCCGCAGACCGTTCAGCAGACTCCGGTGCCCGTCGTCGAGCAGCAGCCTGTGGTCGAGCAGCCTGTCGTTCCGACCACCGCCGCGCCGCCCCCTGTCCAGCAGGAGGACAGGAGCGGCAAGGCGAAACCGGGCAAGAAGAACGGCAAGGGCAAAGGGCCCTGACCCGTCAGCGGTTCGAGGACGGGAACTGGCCGCCGCTGCTGCCCAGCGCGAGCAGTTCGGTGTACTGATCCTGCCAGGACCGCTCGGTGGTCAGCAGATCCGCGAGGCGTTGCACCCATTCGGTGCTGATGGGCAGCTCGGAGCCGGACGCGAGGTGACGTTCCGTCTCCGCGCGGGCCTTGCGCCATTCGGACAGGGTGGGGCCGACCGCGGGGCCGCCGTGCTCATCTGACATGCGACGACAGTACTGCGCGCCGTGCTGGGGCCGCCTCTGATGTACAGTCGGCCCGGTCGGGGTTCGGAGTTGTCGGCAGCCCGCCGTCGGGTCCCCCGATCCAGTTCGGCGCGGTGGTCATCCGGCCGGAGACAGGAGCACCGGCTTGCTGCCGGATCATCAGCTCTACCTCGTTCCATCCGATTCCTCGCAGGCCGATGATGTTCGACGGTCATTCGTGCGGCTGATGCCCCGATGACATCACTCGACACATCTCGTCCCGTCCGCCGTGCGGCGCTCGACTTCGCCGACGCGCGCATAGCCGCAGAACAGGCAGAAGCCGTTCAGCAACACGCGGCAGCCCGCAGAGTGGCAGAACGCGCCCATGACGCGAGCGACTGCAGGGAACTTCTCCTGATGCTCGGTCTCTCCGCCCAGCCGACGCTAGGAGCACGCGAATGACTCAGGGCACCGTGAAGTGGTTCAACGGCACCAAGGGCTTCGGTTTCATCGCGCCGGAAGGCGGTGGCGCCGACCTGTTCGTGCACCAGTCCGAGATCGTCGGCTACGACCACCAGGGCCTCCCGGACAACCAGGCCGTCGAGTTCGAGATCGGTCAGGGACAGAAGGGGCCGCAGGCGGTCTCCGTTCGCGTCCTCTGACGTCAGCGCACCGGAAGCGTGATCGCGGACGGCCGGACTGGTCCGATGTGGACGGTCTGGTCGGCCGCGAGCAACCTGGTGGCCGTGGCACGCGACTCACCGGTGCCGGGATTGCGGGCGTAGCGCGGGAAAGCGCCGCTCGACACCTGCACCCGGATGCGGTGACCGCGCCGGAAGCGGTACGCCGTCGGCCACAACCGGACGGCGGCGCACTGCACCTCTTCAGCTCCGGTCAGGCTCACCAGCCCGTCGCACACGTTCCACGACCGGCCCTGCGGATCGACGTCGCAGAGCCGCACGAACACATCGGCGTGCGACAGGCTCGACGAGAACCAGATCTCCGCGCTCACCTCACCGACCACCTCGACGTCCTCGTCGAGAACGGGCGTGGTGTAGGTGAGCACGTCCTGCCGGGCCTCCACCGCGGTGTTGTCGGCGCGGCCGCTGTCCTCGACCATCCGCACGCCCCCTGCCGCCGGCGTGGGATCGGCGGGGTCGTAGCGGTAGGAGTCCACGGAGGACTCAACAGGCTCCGGACCCAGTTCGCCGCCGGCGCCGAGGTGGAAGCGCCGCGGCTCGTAGCCCGGCGGCGGCCACGACGGGAAGTCGCGCCAGGCCTCCTCGCCCATCACGTACAACCTGACCGGCGCGCGGTCCGGTGGCTGCGTGCCCCGCGCGTGGGCGAGTCCGAACGAGACGGCCTCGTCGACCGGCGTGGAGTTGAACTGCGCGTGCGTCCACGGCCCGATGGTCAGCCGTGCCGGACGACCTTTCTCCTGCAGCACCTGGAAGTCGCGCAGTTGGCCGGGCAGAAAGATGTCGTACCAGCCACCGATCGAGCTGACCGGCACGGTGACGTCCGCGACCCGCGCGCTGTGGTCGAACCCGTCCCACCGCTGGGAGTCGGCGTCGTGGACGAGGATGTCCTGGATGTAGGCGGACCGCTCGCCGAGCGCGGCGACGTCGGCCTCTCGCAACGGAAGCGTGCTCAGCGCCCGCGCGGTCTTCTTGCCCTGCCGCAACTGACGCAGCATCGCCAGCGGCCGTTCCTGGATGCCGACCAGCACACCCCACGCGAACGGCGTCTCCAGCGACATGCCGTCGGCGCGCAGGAACTCGAGCGTCAGCGCGGACTCGGTCACCACCGGGATCATCGCCTTGACCTGCGGCGGCAGCTGGTCGGCGACGGTCCACTGCACGTGCCCCAGATAGCTCATCCCGTACAGCACGATCGCGTCGCTCCACGGCTGCGCCACCAGCCAGTCGAGGGTCGCGAGGCCGTCCTCGCGTTCCTGGCGCATCGGGTCGAACGTGCCACCGGACCCGAACCCGCCGCGCACGCTCTGGATCACCACCTGGTACCCGCGCTCGGCGAGGGGCCTCGCCAGGAGGTTGCCGATGCCGCTGCGGCCGTAGGGGGAGCGGAGCAACGCCGTGGGCAGCCGGTCGCCACCGGAGCGCGGCATCCACCGGTCCGCCAGCAGCTCGACACCGTCGGACATCGGCACCCGCAAACCCTTCTGCACCACGACGTTGCGCGTCAGTGGCGGCGAGAGCTTCAGCTTGCGCTCGATCAGGCGGCTGATCATGACATCTCCATCAGGACGGACATCACGGCGATCAACCGGTCGGTGAACGCCTCCGGGTCGCGCGCGCCGTCGATCACCCAGGCCGTCACGAACGACCCGGCTCCTCCGGTGATGAAAGCGGCGAGGTCGTCGGCGGCTTGCGCGCTGAGCCGGTCGCCGTAAACGTGCTCGACACCCTGCCGGTTGACGGGCAGGAGCAGGCTGATCAGCCCGCGGTCCAGCGCGTAGGCGCAGGAGCCGGTCAGCAGGGCGCGGTAGAACACCTTGTGCTCGGCGAAATGCCGGGCCATGGCGAGGATCTCGGGCCGCGGGTCCACCGGTTGCCGCAGTTCCGCGACGCAGGGGAGCAACTCGCGGCGGGCGAGGTCGAGGCCGGACTCCAGCAGCACCGTGTCGAGGTCGCCGAAGTGCTGGTAGACGACCCGGCGGCTCACGTCGGCGGCCTCGGCGATCTCGGACAGCGTGATCGCCGTCGTGCCGCGCGCGGTGACCAGGTCGAACGCGGCCCGCAGCACGGACGCGCGGGTGCGGCGCACCCGGCGATCGCGTGCAGGCTCGACCACGTGCAGATCCATGCCCAGATCATGCACACGTGTTACTAAATATTCAAGTGTTACTTATTGCGGCCAGGTCGATCACGCACCCCGCCCCAGGTACTTCTTGATGCAGTGCACGACCCCGAGCCTGCTGGCGAACGCGTTGAAGTCGGCGAGCCGGACCACCGTGAACCCGAGCCCGCTCCACAACTGCTCCATCGAGTCGTCGATCACGGCCAGGTCCGCCTGCGGGCCGTGCCCGAACGTCGGCAGGTACACGGTCCGGCCGCTGGAACTGTTCTCCACCAAGCAGTTGTTCCAGGTGATGTGGTGCCACGACCGGACGCTGATGGTGGACGACGGTTGCGCGCCCGCCGCCGCGAAGGACGCGACCACCTCGCGCAGTTCGGCACCGTCAGGAGTGTCGGCGAACGAGCGCAGAGCGGAGAAGGCGAGCTGCTGGGTGATCTCCGGCCGGTGCACGAGCGGGTTGCGCACGACGTCGAACCCGCGCTGGGAGAACTCGGCGGCGATCTCGTCGTACGCGGTCTGCAGGGAGAACGGCGACCGGGTGCCGAGCGCGGCGTCGGCGAGCTGAGGGCTGCCCACGAGCACGCGGAACCGGCCGTCCGAGCCAGGACCGGCCAGTGTCACGAACATGTCGATGTGGAAGATCGGCTGCAGGTCACCGGTGCCGCCACCGGGCAGGTCGAGGAGGAACTCGCCGCCCACCACGGTCGCGTAGTACTTCTTGAGCCCCAACGGGCGTTTCGTGCCGACGAGCCGAAGTTCACGAGCGCTGTCCACGTGCCGGCTGAAGAGCTCGCGGACGAACTCGACCTCGGTCCAGCCGGCAGGCACGCTGATCGGCAGCTCGCCGGTGCGGACCAGCTCCAGCGTGTCGAGGAAGTAGTCGGTGCCGAGCAACCAGAAGTCGTCGCCGATCAGGCAGTTGCCGCCCTGGAACACCAGCGGTGCCTGGCTCGCCCGCACCGACGTGTACTCCTCGACGGTGTCCGCGATCAGCGAGTCGCCCGAGCGGGGGAACGACCACGGCTCCAGCAGGTAGGTCTGGGACTCACCGGCGTCGACGAGCGCCAGGTACCCGTCCTCGGCCCAGTCGGTGAAGTCCACGTAGTCGGGCATCGGCACGTACGACACGTTCGCCGCGGGATGCCCGGCGAACCACTCCTCGACGGTCTGCCGGTCGCTCTCGTGATGCACCACGACGAACCGGGTGCCGGCGCGCATCGCGTCGATCACCGACCGGTAGCCCGCCACGAGCTCGGCGCTCTGGACGCCGTAGGAGGGGAACGACAACAGCAGGCTGTCGATCGTTCCCGACCACGACGAGATCAGGCTGGGACTCTGCACGCCTGGCCTGGCGCGGAACACGTTCAGCGTCGCGGCACGGGTGGAGCCGAAGGCGGGGAACAGGTCGGAGTCGGTGCGCTTGTGCTGCGGCGCATCGGGAACGAGGAAGCGGTAAGCGGCGTCTCCGTACGTGCCGGCACCCACAGTGCACCTCCGTGATCGGGTGTGGGCAGCTTCCCACAACGATCACTCGGACTCAGGCGATTCCTGATGCCCGCGCAACGAACCGGGGTGCGCCTTGGCCGATGGGTCGTTGCGGGTCTTGACGAGGCTGGCGACGGTCACGATCACCAGGATCGCGATGATCACGCCGAGGCTGAGCGGCGTCGGCACCTCGGGGATCGACGCGGAGATGTCGACGTGGCCCCAGTGCAGGATCAGCTTGACGCCGATGAACGCCAGGATGATCGCGAGACCGGCCGACAGGTACACGAGCCGGTCGAGCAGGCCCTTGACGAGGAAGAACAACGCGCGCAGGCCGAGCAGCGCGAACGCGTTGGCGGTGAACACGATGTACGGCTCCTCGGTGACGCCGAACACCGCGGGGATCGAGTCGAGCGCGAACAGCAGGTCGACGCCGCCGATGGCCACCAGCACGACGAACAGGGGAGTGGCCATGCGGCGGCCGTCGAGGCGCGTGAAGATCTTGCCGCCGACGTAGTCGTCGGTGACGGGCAGGAGTTTGCGGGCGGTCTTCACGACGATGTTGTTCTCGACGTCGGGGTCCTCGTCGCGGTGCCGGAACAGCTGCACAGCGGTGAAGATCAGCAGCAGGCCGAACAGCAGGAACATGAACGAGAACAACGACAGCAGCGTCGCGCCGACCGCGATGAAGATGCCGCGCATGATCAGCGCCAGCACGATGCCGAACGTCAGCACCTTGTGCTGGTGCTCCTCGGGCACCAGGAACGTCGTCATGATGATCACGAAGACGAACAGGTTGTCGACCGAGAGGCTCTTCTCGACGATGTACCCGGCGAAGTACTCCGCGCCGAACCCGCCGCCGTGGGCGCTGGCGAACCACACGCCGAACCCGATGGCGACGAGGATGTAGAACACCGACCACAGACTGGCCTCGCGGAAGCCGATCCGGTGCGGGCGCCAGGCCGCGAGCACGAGGTCGACCGCCAGCAGCAGCACGATCACACCGATCGTCGCCGCCCACGTCAGTCCGCTGATCTCCAGCACAGAGCACTCCTCCGAGAAGTTCCTGTCCGTCTTAAGTGGACGTTACCGGACCGGGCACGGGTGGTCGTTCAGGGAGAACCCGGTCGGGGCGGGATTGTCGGCGTAGCTCCTTCCGGTATACCCGACGACCTGCCTGCCTCCCACCGGGATGTCGGCGGTGTACGACACGTTGGTCGCGCTCACGTCGGCGCCGGACTGCTTGGCCGTCGCGTTCCACATGTCCGTCACGATCTGACCACGGGTGAACTTCCACCGCAGCGTCCAGCCGGAGATCGGCCTGTTGCCCGTGTTGGTGATCGTCACGTCAGCGTTGTAGCCGCTGTTCCAGCGATAGGTGACGCGGTAGCTGACGGCGCACCCGAACACAGGCGCGGGCGTGGTCGTCGGCACGGGCGAGGGCATCGTGACGACGACGGGTGGCGGGGCCGTGCTGGTGGGCGGTGTGGGCTGGCCGCGGCAGGGATCGCCCCAGAGTCCGAGCCCTGCCTTCGTCGCGGCGACCTCGGCGTCCACGAACGCCGGATCGTGCGGGGAGTCGCCGCGCAGCACGCCCTGGCTGACGGCGAGCAGCGCGTACTCGGTGCCGTCGTTGAGCCACAGGGGCGCCTCGTCGACGATGGCGGGATCGCCCGGTTCGACCTTCACCTGCTTGTCGAGCAGAAACGCCTTGGCGAACGCGGTGGCGGCCTTCGCCCAGCACTCCTCGGGCGCGGCGAGCCCCGCCACGTGGATGCGGGTGCCGTCGGACAGCAGAACGGTGCGGCCGTCCTCCACGCCCTGGACGGTGAGCGTGTTCGACAGCGTCGGCGGCGCGATGAGGTGATGCGTGGTCGGCGGAGCGGGAACCGCCGGATCGGGAGTTCCGGAACATCCGGCGCTCAGGAATATCGCCGTCATGATCGTGACGGCCGGTATGGGTCTCATTCTTCCCCCGGTACTGCTGCTGGTGCGTGGAGCCCGGCAATGGCCGGAAAGTAGGCCTCTATCCTCGCGCGGTCAATACGGTACTGATGAGTCTCGTTCGACGTTTCCGCTGTCGAATCGTGTCGAATGAGCAGGTGAGAGCGTCGAGCTGCGGTTCGACGGTCCATCGGATCGTGATGCGTATGTCACCTTGCATGCGGGCTGCGGCCTCGGAAGGCCAATTCGAGCGGTTCGACTCGAATTCTCGTCGAATTCTGGGTCGAATTGTCGAAAGCATTCATTTCATTGACGCCCGGCGCGCTCGTTCGTAATATCCGGTTCACGCTCGTGGACGGCGTTCATGGATATGAACAAACCATTCGAAGGGTATTGCGCCATGCGATTGTTCGTACGTGCGCTTGTACTGGCCTGCGCCTGCACGGGGCTGGTGAGCGCCCCCGCGCACGCCGGTCATGACCCGGCCAGGCAGGTGCTGCTCGCCGGGGACGGGTGGGCCTCGAGCGGTCCGGGAACCACCGGCGGATCGGCCGCCGCCCGCGTGCACACCGTGCACACCCGTGCCGAGCTCGTCGCCGCGCTGGCCGCGCCGGCGCCTCGGATCATCCGGATCAAGGGCGTGATCGAGGCGAACACCGGACCCGGCGGGAAACCGTTGGCGTGCCAGGACTACGAGACCGGTGGCTACACGCTTCCCGCGTACCTCGCCGCCTACGACCCCGCGGTCTGGGGCCGTGACCGCGAACCGGAAGGCCCGCTCGAAGACGCACGGGCGGCCTCCGCGCGCAACCAGGCGGCGGTGATCGGGTTCGACGTCGGCTCGGACACGACGATCATCGGCGCGGGCCCCGGCGCCGGCATCACGGGCGGCAGCCTGCGCATCCACGGCGTCAGCAACGTGATCGTGCGCAACCTGACCTTCCGCGACACCCGCGACTGCTTCCCCGCCTGGGACCCGAACGACAACAGCCCGGGTGCCGCGCCCGGCAACTGGAACTCGCTCTACGACTCGGTGTCGGTCCAGAAGTCCGAGCACGTCTGGGTCGACCACAACACGTTCACCGACGAACCGAACGTCGACAGCACCCACCCGTTGTACTTCGGCCGGCCGTACGAGACGCACGACGGCCAGCTCGACATCACCTCGGGCGCCGACCTGGTCACGGTGTCGCGCAACGTCTTCACCGAGCACGGCAAGACCATGCTGATCGGCTCGTCCAACTCCTCGACCACCGATCCGGGGAAGCTGCGGGTCTCGGTGCACCACAACATCTTCCGCAACGTCGCCGAACGCGCGCCGCGGGTCCGGTTCGGCCAGGTGCACGTCTACGACAACCTCTACGAAGGCACCCAGACCTACAGCTGGGGCGTCGGTGTGCACTCGCAGATCTACGCGCAGAACAACTACATCCGCGGCATCAAACCGGAGAAGGTCGTCTACAACTGGGGCGGCACGGCGATCACCGACACCGGCAACCTCGTCGACGGCCGGCCAGCCAGCCTGGTCGACGCCTTCAACTCGGCGTTCCCCGACAAGCGGCTCGGCACGGATGCTGGCTGGACGCCCACGTTGACCCGAGGCCTCGAACCCGCGTCACGCATCGAGCACCTCAAGGCGGGAGCACCCCAGGCCGGGTACCACCTCGAGGTCGGCGACGGCTTCGCGACCGTCCAGTCCGCGATCGACGCCGCGCCGGCCGGTGGCGTGATCACCCTGCCGAAGGGCGTGTACCGCGAGGTGATCAAGATCCCCGCGAGCAAGAAGGGCCTGACCCTGCGCGGCGCCACCGGCCGCGCGCAGGACGTCGTGATCGACTACGACAACGCCAACGGCACGAAGAAGCCCGACGGCACCACCTACGGCACGTCCGGCAGCGCCACCGCGACCATCGCCGCCGACGACTTCAAGGCCCGCGACCTGACGTTCCGCAACTCGTTCGACCGCAAGAAGCACCCGGAGATCACGAACACCCAGGCCGTCGCGGTGAAGACCACCGGCGACCGGATGTTCTTCGACCGCGTGAACTTCGAAGGCCACCAGGACACGCTGTACGCCGACAGCCCGAACGTGACCACGCGGTCCCGCCAGTACTACCGCGACTGCGCGATCACCGGGGACGTCGACTTCCTCTTCGGCCGGGCCACCGCGGTCTTCGAACGGGCGACGATCACCGCGCTGAACCGCGGCGGCGACCCGAACGGCTACGTGACGGCGGCGAGCACGCCCCGCAGCAACCCGTACGGCTTCCTGATCACCAACTCGCAGATCCGCAGCGACGCACCCGCCGGCACGTACTTCCTCGGCAGGCCGTGGCATCCCGGCGGTGACCCGGACGCGATCGCGCAGGTGGTCGTCCGCGACACCGTGCTGCCCGCCGCGATCAAGGCGGCGCCGTGGACCGACATGTCCGGCTTCCCGTGGCGTGAAGCCAGGTTCGCGGAGTACCGCAACACCGGGCCCGGCGCGGGCAGGGGCCCCGACCGTCCACAACTGACGGACGACCAGGCTCAGCGGCACACGAAGAGCGCCTATCTGGGCGGGTGGAACCCCGCGTGAGGACCCGTACGTGGGCGCCTTACGCGCTCATCGCTCCGACACTAGTGCTGATGGCGGCGTTCCTGGTCTACCCGATCGCGTCGGTCGGGTGGTTCAGCCTCCGCCAGCACACCGTCACCCAGCCCTGGAAGAACGGCTTCATCGGGTTCGAGAACTTCCGCAGGATGCTGTTCGACGACCCGTTGTTCTGGCAGAGCCTGCTGTTCAGCGCGAAGTGGGTCGCCGTCGAGGTCGGCCTGCAGCTGGTGCTGGGCCTGGTGCTCGCGCTGATCGTCAACGAGACGTTCGTCGGCCGTGCGATGGCCCGGTCGCTGGTGTTCTCGCCGTGGGCGGTGTCCGGCGTGCTCACCACGGGCATCTGGATCCTGCTCTACAACCCGTCCACGGGGATCTTCCAGCAGCTCGCGCAGTGGGGCGTCGGCTATCCCGGCACGTCGGTGCTCGGCAACCCGGCGACGGTGTTCCCGGCCGCCGTGGTCGCCGAACTGTGGCGCGGCGTGCCGTTCTTCGCGATCTTGCTGCTCGCCGACCTGCAGACCATCCCCAACGACCTGTACGAAGCCGCCGCGGTCGACGGCGCCGGACGCTGGCGCCGGTTCGTCAGCGTCACCCTGCCGCACCTGCGCGACGCGATCGTGCTGTCGACGTTGCTGCGCGCGGTGTGGGAGTTCAACAACGTCGACCTGATCTACACGCTCACCGGCGGCGGCCCGGCGAACCAGACCACGACGCTGCCGCTGTACGTGGCGCACAAAGCCGTGGACTCGCACGACTTCGGCTACGGCTCTGCGCTCACGATGGCCGGCTTCGTGATCCTGCTGTTCTTCTCGGTCCTCTACCTGAGGATGTCCAAGTTCGGGAGTCGGGCATGACTCAGACCCTCAGCCGTCCGGCCACCGTTTTGTCGCCACCACCGGCACCTCCGCGACGTAAGAAGCATCGTGACCCCAGCCGGTTCGTCCGCCTGCACCTGCCGTTGGTGCTCTATCTGCTGTTCACGCTCATCCCGTTCTACTGGATGCTCGTCTTCGCGTTCCGGCCGGCGGGGGAGACCGCGCTGGTGCCGTGGCCGATCACGTTCGAGCACTTCGACACCGTGTGGAACGGCATCGGCTTCGGCTTGTTCTTCCAGAACAGCCTGATCGTCGGGATCGGCACGCTCGTCGTCGTCACCGTGTTCGCGCTGATGGGCGGCTACGCGCTGGCGCGCTTCAGGTTCCGCGGCCAGCGGGTGTTCCTGCTGGCGTTGCTGTGCACGCAGTTCATCCCCGGCGCGATGATGCTGATCCCGCTGTTCGTGATCTTCAAGAACGCCGGGCTGCTCAACAGCCTCACCGGCCTGGTCATCGCGGACACGGCGTTCCAGCTGCCGCTGGCGCTGATCCTGATGAGCGGGTTCGTGCGCAACGTGCCGGTCGAGCTCGAAGAGGCCGCGATGGTCGACGGCTGCACGCGGCTGCGGGCGTTCTTCGCGGTGACGTTGCCGCAGCTGCGTCCGGCACTGGTGGCCGTCGGGTCGTTCGCGTTCATCGGCGCCTGGAACAACTTCCTGTTCGCGCTGATGTTCGCGAGCAGGCAGGACAAGTTCACGCTCCCGGTCGGGCTGAGCTACGCGCTGGGGGAGTTCAACACCGACTTCGGGGCACTTGCGGCGGGCGGAGTCGTCGCCGCGGTGCCGGTCGTGCTGGTTTTCGCCGTGGTGCAGCGGTTCCTGGTGCAGGGACTGAGCGCCGGCGCCGTCAAGGGATGAGGGAGACATGAGAAGACTGCTCGTCGCGCTGGCGTTGGTGCTGAGTGCGTGTTCGGCCACACCGGACGGTCCCACGACGATCACGTTCTGGGACAACAACGGCGGTCCCGGCCGCACGCCGATCTACCAGGAGCTGATCAAACGGTTCGAGGCGGCCAACCCCGACGTCAAGGTCGAGTACGTCGGCGTGCCGAGCTCGTCGGTGCAGCAGAAGTACGACACGGCCATCGCGGGCGGGTCGACGCCGGACGTCGGTGGTGTCACGACCTCCTACCTCGCGCACCTCGTGGGGCAGGACGCGCTGGAACCGCTCGACGATCGGGTGGAATCCGGCCCGTTGAAGGGAAAGCTGCTGCCCGGGCTGCTGGAGACGGTGCGGCAGACGGCGATGGACGGCAAGCTGTACGCCGCGCCCGCGTCGGGCAACCTCGACGTCATCTGGTACCGCTCGGACCTGTTCGCCGAGCAGAAGATCACCGTTCCGTCCACGTGGGACCAACTGGTCGAGGCCGCCGCGAAGCTGACCAAGCCGGCTGACAACAAGTACGGCTTCACCATCCGGGGCGGTTCGGGCTCGATCTTCCAGCTGCTCGCCGAGGCCTACTCCTACTCGGGCGTCGACAAGTTCTACAGCGGTGGCAGGAGCACGGTTGCGGACCCGCGCAACGCCGAGCTCGTCAGCAAGATCGCGGCGATCTACAAGAAGTCCACGCCGGAAGCCGACGTGAACAACAACTACACGCAGATGGTCGCCCAGTTCACCGGCGGCACGGTGGCGATGATGCACCACAACCTGGGCTCGACCGGTGACGTCATGAAGGCCCTCGGCGCCGAGAAGGTCAGCGCCATGCCGCTGCCGGTGGGGCCGTCGGGCAAGCGGACCGTCGTGCCGAACCCGACCGACGGCTTCGCGGTGTTCAAGGGCAGCAAGAACCCCGACGCGGCCTGGAAGTTCGTGGAGTTCCTGACCTCGGCCGAGAGCAACGGGTACTGGAACGAGAAGGTCGGCCAGATCCCCGCCAACACCGATGTGCGCGGTGCCGAGTGGATCCAGAAGAACCCGGCCGTGAAGATGGCGCTCGGCGTGCTGGAGGACCCCGCGACGGTGCTCGTGCCCGCGCCCGTCTACCTGCCGGAGTACTCGTCGATCACCAAGACCGACACCGAGCCGCTCTACCAGAAGGTGTTGCTGGGTCAGATGCCCGCGCAGGCGTTCCTGGACGAACTCGCGGCCAAGCTCACGACCGCCCAGCAGGAATGGGAGAAGCGGAAGTGATCGAACGGGTGGCCGTGCGCACGTTCACCACCACCGCGTGCACGGCCGTGGACCCCGAGGGCCACCGGCATCCCGCGCCCGAGCACGAGATCACCGAGGCGTTGCTGGAGATCACCGACACCGACGGGGTGACCGGGTACTGCCAGATCCAGCCCGATCACCTGCGGCCCGCGGTGCTGGACAAGCACGTGCGGCCGGTGCTGCTCAGGCAGGACCCGTGGGATCGCGAACGGCTGTGGCGGCTGATGGCCCGGCGGCAACGCGGGTCGGGCGGCGGGTTCACCGACCGGGCGCTCGGGTTCGTCGACACGGCGCTGTGGGATCTCGTCGCGCGCAAGGCCGGGCTGCCCGCGTGGAAGCTCGCCGGTGGCGCTCGGGACCGGATCCCCGCTTACGCCAGCACGATGTGCGGTGACACGGATGGTCTCGCGACGCCGGGGGACTACGCGGACTTCGCCAAGCACCTCGTGTCGGTGGGGTATCGGGCGATCAAGCTGCACACGTGGATGCCGCCGGTGCCAGGCGCGCCGAGCGTCTCCCGTGATATCGAGGCGTGCCAGGCCGTGCGGGAGGCGGTCGGGCCGGACGTGGAGCTGATGCTCGACGCGAGCCACTGGTACTCCAGGATCGACGCGCTGCGGCTGGGCAGAGCGCTGGAGGAGCTGGGTTTCTACTGGTTCGAGGAACCGATGGAGGAGGCGTCGATCAGCTCCTACCGCTGGCTCGCCGACCAGCTGGCGATCCCGGTGATCGGCCCGGAGGTGGCGTGGGGCAAGCACCTGACGCGCGCCGAGTGGATCACCGCCGGTGCGTGCGACATCCTGCGGGCGGGCCCGGCGGGTTCCGGCGGTGTTACGCCGGTGCTCAAGATCGTGCACCTCGCGGAGTCGTTCAACCTCGACTGCGAGATCCACGGCAACGGCACCGCCAGCCTGACCGTCCTCGGGGCCACCGACGCGGGCCGGTGGTACGAACGCGGCCTGCTGCATCCGCACGTGGACTTCGACCAGGTGCCGCCGCATCGGAACTCGATCGCCGACGCGCTCGACGAGAACGGCGAGGTGCTGCTCGCGACGCGACCGGGAATCGGTGATGACTGGAATTTCGAGCACATCGGTTCGCACACCGTCGAAATGTGGTGAGGATCGAAATGTGGTGAGGAAATGGGCCCCTGGGGATCAGGGGCCCATTTTCGCTAGCGGTAGGTCACGTCGGACGTTTTGTAGAGGCAGTTCGTGCTGTCCGGGCCGCTGCCGATCTTGGTCGGCTCACCGCTCGTGACACCCTTGTACTTGTCGCAGACGCTGATCTTGCGGCTGCTGTCGCCGACGATCGTGATCTTCGAAAGCCGTGCGGTGTCGCCGTAGTTGGTGTTGATGCCGACCAGTGCCTTGCCGGGAGCGAACGCGGTGATGTTCTCCAGCACGACGTTGCGCTTGTACTGCTTCTTGCAGTTGCCGCAGGACCGGTAGAGCTTGCCGAAGTCGTCCACCTGGAAGTTGCGGACGATCATCGTGCCGGGCCCGTTGTGCTGGAAGACCTTGTCGGACGCCTTGCGCGCGCCACCACCGTTGATCGTCATGGTCTTCGACGACGACGTGCCCTTGAAGGTGGCCGCGTCCTCGCCGACGTCCTCCCACCACACGTTGGTCAGCGTGCACGTGCCGAGGCAGTGAACGCCGTCCGCGGCGGGCGCGCCCAGCACCACGTTCTTCAGCGACGCGCCGTCGGCGAGCTGGAAGATCGGGTCCTGGTCCTCGTTCTGGCCGCCGCCCCCGAGGCTGCCCGTGCCGTAGAACCGCTTCATGCCACCGTCGTAGGTGCCTGAAGGCACTTTGATGGTCGCGCTGACCGGTTTCGATCCGGTGGGGGTGGGGAACGTGCTGCCCGCTGCCTGAGCCTGGGGTGCGAGCATTGTGGCCAGCGCAGCGACGAACACCATTGCTGCGAGTTTCTTCATGTGCGCTCCGTTTACTCCGGATGCGCGGCGGTAATTCCCGATGGTAGTGCGCGGGATGTGTTACCTGTCAATTCTCGACGGCCGTTCGAATCGAAAATCGTCGAATTGTTTGGATGCGCGAGATGCCCTCGGGAGGGCCTGACAACGCCCTGGGAGCGTTCCCGGAGATTCCACTCGAACAGAGCAGTAAGAGGGCTGCAAGAGGAACGTGTGGACTAACAGCTGGTACGCCAGAAGGCATAGTTGGCAGCTCTATGTGGTCGAGAAACTACTTTCAGTGCCGCCGGTTGGCCCACGTGACCCACGTTACAGTGCGGTGAAATCTGGGAGCGCTCCCAGTTCCGAGAGGGCGGCGGCATGACTCGGCGAACAGTGGCATTGGCGGCTGCGGTGGTGATGGCAGCCGGTGGAGCCCCCGCGATGGCGGCACCGGCGGCGGTCTCGTGCACCGTCGCCTACCAGATCACCAACGAGTGGAACACCGGCTTCGGCGCGACCGCGACGATCCGCAACGACGGCGACGCGCTGGACGGCTGGAAGCTCACCTGGACGTTCCCCGACGGCCAACGGGTCACGCAGGGCTGGAACGGCACGTTCAGCCAGACCGGCGCCGTGGTGAGCGTGACCAACCCCGACTGGGCGCGGACGATCCCGGCCGGCGGCTCGGCGCAGGTCGGTTTCAACGGCAGCAAGGGTTCCGCGAACCGGCCGCCGACCGACTTCGCCGTCAACGGCGTCGCCTGCACCGGCCCCAACCAGCCGCCGTCCGTGGCGCTGACCGCGCCTGCCACGGGCGGCACCTACACCCTGCCCGCCACGATCCCGCTGGCGGCGACCGCGCAGGACACCGACGGCACCATCGCCAAGGTCGAGTTCTACGCGGGCGACGCGTTGATCGCGACGGACAGCTCCGCGCCGTTCAGCGGCAGCTGGACCACGGCACCGGCGGGGGATCACCGGATCACCGCGAGGGCGTACGACAACCGCGGCGCCACCACCACTTCGGCGCCGGCGATGGTCAAGGTGCTGTCCGGGCCCGCCGTGGTGGCGACGCCGAGCACGCTCACGGTGCGGCAGGGTCAGACGGCCACGTTCGACGTGTCGCTGGCCACCGCGCCGTCCCAGCCCGTCACCGTGATGATCGGTCGCAGCGGCGGCAGCACCGATCTCACGGTGGCGCCTTCAACACTGACGTTCTCGAGTGCGGCCAAGCAGACCGTGACGGTGACGTCGGCGGACAACGGCGGTGATCTGGCGACCGCGAACTTCACTGCGACTGCGACCGGTTATGCCCCTGCCTCGGTCGCGGTGCGGGAGATCTCGTCGTCCACTTCGGACTTCAGCAAGGCGTTCCTGGATCAGTACAACAAGATCAAGGATCCGGCGAGCGGGTATTTCCGCAAGTTCGGTGATCTGCTGGTGCCGTACCACTCGGTGGAGACGCTGATGGTGGAGGCGCCGGATCACGGTCACCAGACGACGTCGGAGGCGTTCAGCTACTACTTGTGGCTGGAGGCGAGCTACGGCCGGGTGACCGGTGACTGGGCGCCGTTCAAGTCGGCGTGGGCGTCGATGGAGAAGTTCATCATCCCGGCGAAGGCCGACCAGCCCACCAACGACAAGTACAACGCGTCCAAGCCCGCGACCTACGCGCCAGAACACCCGCGGATGGACCGCTACCCGTCCCAGCTGGATTCGAGTATCCCGGTGGGTCAGGACCCGATCGCGTCGGAGCTGAAGTCGGCGTACGGCACGGATGACATCTACGGCATGCATTGGCTGCTGGACGTGGACAACACCTACGGCTTCGGTCGGTGTGGTGACGGTACGACGGCACCGGCGTACATCAACACCTATCAGCGCGGGTCGTCGGAGTCGGTGTGGGAGACCATCCCGCAGCCGTCGTGCGACACGTTCAAGCACGGTGGCCCCAACGGGTTCCTGGACCTGTTCACCAAGGATTCCTCCTACGCCAAGCAGTGGAAGTACACGAACGCGCCGGACGCGGACGCTCGCGTGGTGCAGGTGGCGTTGTTGGCTCAGCAGTGGGCGACGGCGCAGGGCAACGGCGGGCAGATCTCCAGCGAGATCGGCAAGGCCGCGAAGATGGGCGACTACCTGCGGTATGCCATGTTCGACAAGTACTTCAAGAAGATCGGCAACTGCACGAGCCCGAGTTCGTGCCCCGCGGGTACCGGCAAGAGCAGCGAGCACTACCTCATGTCCTGGTACTACGCGTGGGGTGGTGCGACTGACACGAGTGCCGGCTGGGCGTGGCGCATCGGTGACGGCGCTTCGCACCAGGGCTACCAGAACCCGCTCGCGGCGTACGCGCTGTCGAACGTCCCGGCGCTCAAACCGCTCTCCGCAACGGGACAACAGGACTGGTCCATCAGTCTGAGCCGGCAGCTGGAGCTGCTGCAGTGGCTGCAGTCGGCCGATGGTGCACTGGCCGGTGGTGTCACGAACAGCTGGGAGGGTCAGTACGCCGCGCCGCCCGCGGGCACGCCGACGTTCTACGGCATGTTCTACGACGCCCACCCGGTGTGGCGCGACCCGCCGTCGAACCGCTGGTTCGGTTTCCAGGTGTGGGGTCTGGAGCGCACGGCGGCGTTGTACCGGATGACCGGGGACGCCCGCGCGAAGAAGATCCTCGACAAGTGGGTGACCTGGGCGCTGGCGAACACCACGACTGGTACGAACTTCCAGATTCCCGCGGACCTGGAGTGGACGGGCTCACCGGACACGTGGAACGCGACCAACCCCGGCGCGAACCCGAACCTGCACGTGCGGGTGGTCAACAAGAACCAGGACGTCGGTGTTGCCGCGTCCTACGCCAAGGTGCTGCTGAACTACGCGGCCAAGTCGGGCAACGCCCAGGCGAAGACCACCGGTGAAGCGCTTCTCGTGGCGTTGATGGCGCACCAGGACAGCATCGGCATCTCCACGCCCGAAGTCCGCACGGACTACAACCGGTTCGACGACGTCTACAACGCCACGACGGGTGAAGGTCCGTACGTGCCACCGGGCTGGACCGGGAAGATGCCCAACGGCGACCAGATCGCCCAGGGCGCGTCCTTCCTATCGATGCGGTCGATGTTCAAGAACGACCCGCAGTGGCCGAAAGTTCAGTCCTATTTGAACGGTGGTCCCGCACCGGAGTTCACCTACCACCGGTTCTGGGCCCAGGCGGAGATCGCCACCGCATTCTCCCTGCACACCGAACTCTTCGGCTGAGGAGTACCGAGATGAGGAAACGACTAGCGCTCGTCACCGTGGTCGCCTGCACGGCCGCGGTCCTGGTGAACACCGGCGGTACCGCGGTGGCGCACGGTTCGATGGTGTGGCCCGGCAGCCGCACGTACCTCTGCTACGAGGACGGCAGGGCCGGCAGCGGTGGCGGTGACATCCAGCCCACCAACCCGGCGTGCGTCGCGGCGGTCGCCCAGGGCGGCAAGCAGCCGCTGTGGGACTGGTTCGGCAACCTGATCAGCAACGCCGGCGGGCGGAGCCGGGAGATCATCCCGGACGGGCACCTCTGCGGCCCCACCACGAAGTACGACGCCTACAACCTCGCCCGCGCCGACTGGCCGGTCACGAGGCTGACGGCGAACCAGACGGTGACGTTCCGGTACAACGCGTGGGCGCCGCACCCCGGCACCTGGGAGCAGTACGTCACCAAGGACGGCTTCGACGTCACGAAACCGCTGAAGTGGTCCGACCTGGAACCCGTGCCGTTCGACAAGATCACCAACCCGCCGCTGGCGAGCGGTGAGTACAGCTGGCAGGCCAGGCTGCCCAACAAGTCCGGCAGGCACATCATCTACTCGCTGTGGCAGCGCTCCGACAGCCCGGAGGCCTTCTACAGCTGCTCCGACGTGCAGTTCGGCGGCGGTGTGCCGGACACGCAGCCGCCCACCGCGCCCGGCGCACCGGTCGCGTCGGCCATCACCGGCAACTCCGTGAAGCTCGACTGGCCGGCGGCCACGGACAACGTCGGCGTGACGGGATACCGCGTGCAGAACGGCAGCCAGGTGGTGGCGACCTCGGCCACCACCTCCGCGACGGTCACCGGGCTCACCCCGAACACCGACTACAGCCTCACCGTGGTCGCCCTGGACGCCGCGGGCAACGTCTCACCGGCCTCGCCGAGCGTGGCGGTGAGAACCGGGACCGTCGGGACGTGTGCGGTGGCGTACACGAAACCGAGCACGTGGAACGGCGGCTTCACGGCCAACGTGAAGATCACCAACAGCGGCCCGTCCGCGATCTCCGCGTGGCAGCTCGTCTGGGACTTCCCGGCCGGGCAGACGCTCACCCAGGCCTGGTCGTCCACGATCACCGTGGCGAACGGCAAAGCGACCGCGAAGGGCGCGTCGTACAACGCCGACGTCCCGGCCGGTGGGTCGGTGAACTTCGGCTTCAACGTCAGCACAACCGGTGCGGTGACCGATCCGGCGTCCTTCACGCTCAACGGTTCCGCTTGTACCACAGGGTGAAGAGGGCCCAGAAGCAGGTGCTGGTCGCCCTCCTGGTGGTGGGCTCGGTCGTGTGCGCACTCCTCGTCGCGCGCGCCGAGCCCACACCGGACCTCACCAAGGGCGTGGACGGAATCGCGGCATGGCTGCACGAGCTCACCGGCGAGTGCGCCGACGTCAGGAAGGGCGAGGACTTCACCGCGTTCGTCGGTCCGGTGCGTGCGGACGTTTACCTGCCGTCCGTCGTGGAGTGGGGCACGTGCCGGAAACAGCCCTACGAGCAGCTCGGGCTGATCGTGCTGCGGCCGGGGATCGAGGAAGCGTGGCGCAACGCGTTGGCACGCGGTGAGGTCCGGGGCGATCCGGACCTCGCGTTCGGCGACGGCTTCGCGCTCACCGGGTCGATCGGCATGGAGCACCTGGGACTGAAACGGCTCGAGTGCACGCCTGGCTCGTGCTCGTTCGTTCAGATCGAACACCATTGATAGAAGGAGATCCGGGACAATGTCGTTCCTTCGAACCTTCAACGGTCGAAGGCGGTGGGCCGCGACGGGAGTCGTGGTCGCCACCGCCGTCGCCACCGCGGGCATCGCGCTGAGCGCGCCTCCCGCCGGCGCCGCACCCGGCTGCCGTGTCGACTACACCGCGACCAACTGGGGCGGTGGTGGCTTCGGCGGCAAGGTGAAGATCACCAACCTCGGCGACGCCATGACGTCGTGGACGCTGAAGTTCGCCTTCCCCGGCACGCAGAAGGTGACCCAGGGCTGGAGCGCGAACTGGTCGCAGTCCGGCGCGAACGTCACCGCGACGAGCATGTCGTGGAACGGCAACCTCGGCACCGGCGCGGCGACCGAGATCGGCTTCAACGGCAGCTACACCGGTTCTACCAACGTGGATCCTTCGTCGTTCTCGTTGAACGGCACGGTCTGCACGGGCCAACAACCGCCGACCTCGACGACCACCACCACAACGGTCACCACGACGACGACCACGGGCAACCCGCCGAATCCCGGCAACCGCGTGGACAACCCGTACGCGGGCGCCAAGGTCTACGTGAACGCGGACTGGTCGGCCAAGGCCGCCGCGGAACCAGGCGGGTCCCGGATCGCGAACCAGCCCACTGGCGTGTGGCTGGACCGGATCGCGGCGATCACCGGCACCACCGGCGCGCGCGGGCTGGCGGCGCACCTCGACGACGCGGTGCGCCAGGCGGCGGGTTCACCGCTCGTCATCCAGCTGGTGATCTACAACCTGCCCGGCCGGGACTGTTCGGCGCTCGCGTCCAACGGTGAGCTCGGCCCGACGCAGATCGACAGGTACAAGACGGAGTACATCGACCCGATCGCGGCGATCCTCGCCAGGCCCGCCTACAAGGACCTGCGGATCGTCAACGTGGTCGAGATCGACTCGCTGCCGAACCTGATCACCAACGTCACGCCGCGGCCGACCTACACGCCGCAGTGCGACGTGATGAAGGCCAACGGCAACTACATCACCGGTGTCGGCTACGCGCTCAACAAGCTCGGCGCGGTGCCGAACGTCTACAACTACCTCGACATCGGCCACCACGGCTGGCTGGGCTGGGACGACAACTTCGGGCCGACGGCCGAGCTGTTGTTCCAGGCGGCCAACGCCCAGGGCAGCACCAAGGCGAACGTGCACGGCTTCATCGCCAACACCGCGAACTACGGCATCCTCAAGGAGCTGTACTTCAAGATCGACGACAACATCAACGGCGAAGTGGTGCGCGAGAAGGCCAAGTGGGTCGACTGGAACCGCTACATCGACGAGCTCGGCTACGCGCAGGCGTTCCGGCAGCGCGCGGTCCAGGCGGGCTTCGACGCCGGGGTCGGCATGCTGATCGACACCAGCCGCAACGGCTGGGGTGGCGCCGCACGCCCGACCGGACCCGGCCCGCGCACGTCGGCGGACGCGTACGTCAACGGCGGCAGGCTCGACCGGCGCATCCACCTCGGCAACTGGTGCAACCAGTCCGGTGCCGGACTCGGTGAGCGCCCGAAGGCCGCGCCGGAAGCGGGCATCGACGCCTACGTGTGGATCAAGCCGCCGGGCGAGTCCGACGGCGCCAGCAAGGAGATCCCGAACAACGAGGGCAAGGGTTTCGACCGGATGTGCGACCCGACGTACACCGGAAACCCGCGCAACGGCAACAGCATGTCCGGCGCGCTGGGTGACGCCCCGCTCTCCGGTCACTGGTTCTCCGCTCAGTTCCAGGAGCTCATGCGCAACGCCTACCCGGCCCTCTAGAAAGGACAGACGCGCACATGAAACGCCTCTTCTGTGCGCTGGTCCTGTTGTTGTCGGCCGTCGTCGCCACCCCGGCGGCGACGGCGGCCGGCGACGGATACTGGCACACCAGCGGAGCACGGCTGCTCGACTCCGCTGGTGCGCCGGTGCGCATGACCGGCATCAACTGGTTCGGACTGGAAACCGACACCTACAGCCCGCACGGCCTCTGGGCGCGCAACTACCGCGAGATGCTCGACCAGATGAAGTCGTTGCGCTACAACGTGGTTCGTCTCCCGTACGCCTCACAGCTGTTCGACTCGGTCACTCCGAACGGCATCGACTTCGCGAAGAACCCGGATCTCGCCGGGCTGTCCGGAGTCCAGGTCATGGACAAGATCGTCGAGCACGCGGGCCGGATCGGCCTGAAGATCGTCCTCGACCGGCATCGGCCGGGCTCCGCCGGCCAGTCGGCGCTCTGGTACACCGACGCGTATCCGGAATCGCGGTGGATCAACGACTGGGTGATGCTGGCGCGCAGGTACGCCGGCAACGCCACGGTGATCGGCGCGGACCTGCACAACGAGCCGCACGACCCGGCGTGCTGGGGCTGCGGGGACGTGTCCAGGGACTGGCGGCTGGCCGCCGAACGCGCGGGCAACGCCGTGCTGGCGGCGAACCCGAACTGGCTGATCATCGTCGAGGGCGTCAGCGGCGACTACTGGTGGGGCGGCAACCTGCAGGGCGCGGCGGCGGCGCCCGTGCGGTTGAACGTGGCCAACCGGCTCGTCTACTCGGCGCACGACTACGCGACCTCGGTCTACGAGCAGTCGTGGTTCAAGGATCCGGCGTTCCCGTCGAACCTGGCGGGGATCTGGGACCGCAACTGGGGTTACCTGGTGAAGAACGGCGTCGCGCCGGTGTGGCTCGGTGAGTTCGGCACCACGCTTCAGGACTCGCGTGACCGGGTGTGGCTGAAGACGTTGCTGGAGTACCTGAACAACGGCTTCAGCTTCGCGTTCTGGTCGTGGAACCCCAACTCCGGGGACACCGGCGGGATCCTGAACGACGACTGGACCACGGTGAACACGACGAAGCAGGCCTATCTCGACCCGTACCTGGGTGGTTCGCCACCAGGGCCGGGACCGGGGCCTGAGCCGTCGGGGCCGTGCAAGGTGGCCTACAGCGTGGCGAACGACTGGGGTTCTGGGTTCACGGGCGCCGTGTCCATCACGAACACCGGCACCGCGCCGATCAACGGCTGGACACTGACGTTCGCCTTCCCCGGCAACCAGAAGATCTCCAACGGCTGGAACGCGACGTGGTCGCAGACCTCGGCAACAGCGCTGGACTGGAACCGGACCATCGCGCCCGGCGCGACCCTGTCGGGGCTCGGGTTCAACGCCACCTACAGCGGCGCCAACAGCCCACCGCCCGAGTTCCGGCTCAACGGGCAGCTGTGCAACGCGCCGTCGTCCGGTACCAGGCCGTTGCGGGAACTGGCCGCTGCCAGAGGGAAGTACTTCGGCAGCGCGATGACCGTGTCCGAGCTGGAGGACACGCAGAACCGTGAGCTGACCGCACGCGAGGCAGGTGTCATCACTGTTGGCAACGAGCTGAAGTGGGACGCCACCGAGCCCTCTCGCGGGCAGTTCACGTTCACCGGCGGCGACCGGATCTGGGCGGGTGCGGTCGCCGCCGGCCAACGCGTGCGCGGGCACACCCTGGTGTGGCACAACCAGACCCCGCAGTGGGTGCAGGACCTGCCGGCTTCCGAGTTGCGGCAGGCGATGCTGGACCACATCCGCGAGGTCGCGGGGCACTACCGCGGCAAGGTGTTCGCCTGGGACGTCGTGAACGAGGCGTTCGAGGACAACGGCACGCGCCGGCAGTCGTTCTGGCAGCAGAAGCTCGGCGACGGCTACCTCGCGGAGGCGTTCCGCGCCGCTCGTGCCGCCGACCCGGACGCCAAGCTGTACTACAACGACTACAACACCGACGGGCTCGGCGCCAAGAGCGACGCCGTGTACGAGCTGGTGCGGTCGTTCAAGCAGCAGGGCGTGCCGATCGACGGCGTCGGGTTCCAGGGGCATCTGCTCCTGGGCGGCGTGCCGTCGTCGCTGCGGCAGAACCTGCAGCGGTTCGCGGATCTCGGTGTGGACGTCGCGGTCACCGAGCTCGACGTGCGGATGACGCTGCCCGCGGACTCCGCGAAGCTCACGACCCAGGCCTCCGACTACGCGGCGGTGGCCAGGGCCTGCCTCGCGGTGACCCGGTGCGTGGGGATGACCACCTGGTCGCTGTCCGACAAGCACTCGTGGATCCCGTCGGTCTTCCCCGGCCAGGGGGCGGCGCTGCCGTTCGACGAGTCCTTCGCCCCGAAACCCGCCTACCGGGCACTGGCCGCCGCCTTCGAGTGATCTTCACATGTGAACGTGCTCACGCTCTGCGCCGATCTGCTGTATGGCGCGGAGCGTGACCGTGAAACTGCACTGAGCTGCAGGAAGCTTCTGTTGTGGAAGTTCCCAGACGACACGATTCGTCTGGACCACGTTTCGCAAACAATGTTAACGCGAACATTACCCTTGAGTTCACCTGATCGTGCTCCCTATCGTGTCGGGAACGCATCGGGTGATGTGGGTTCGCGAGAGGGGTCGGTGTGGTCACCATCGCGGACGTCGCACGGCACGCGGGTGTCGCTCCGAGCACGGTTTCCTACGTGCTCACGGGCAAGCGGTCGATCTCGGCCGACACCAAGTCGAGAGTGCGCGAGAGCATCAGGGCGCTCGGATACCTCCCGCACGCGGGAGAGCGCTCTCTGAGTGCGAGCAGGTCGAACGTGATCGGGCTGGTGCTGCCGTTGCGCACCGGTCTCCACCTCCCGGTGATGATGCGGTTCGTCGCGGCCGCCGTGACGGCCGCCCGCAGGCACGACATGGACGTGCTGCTGATGACCGCGCAGGACGGTGCTCCCGGCCTGCGCAGGGCAGCGGACGGCGCGCAGGCCGACGGTTTCCTGGTGCTGGACGTCGAGATGGACGACGACCGCGTGCCGGTGCTGCGCGACATGGCGAAGCCGTCCGTCCTCATCGGACATCCTGCTGAGACGAAGGGCCTGACCTGTGTGGACCTCGACTTCGAGGCCGCCGGGGCCAAGTGCGTCGACCACCTGGCCGACCTGGGCCACCGCTCGATCGGCTTCCTCGGGGCACCGAGCGCCGTCTACCGCCGCAACACGGGCTTCGCGCATCGGGCGATGGCGGGGTTCAGCGCGGCCGCCATGCGCCGCGGCATCGCCACCACGGCCATGCCCGCGGAGGAGGACTACGAGTCGGTGCTCAGGTCCACCCAGGCCCTGATCCGCGCGCACCCGGCGATGACCGCCCTGGTCGTGCACAACGACGCGGCGCTGGGCTGGGTGAGCTCGTGCCTGCGCGCGTCCGGCCGGAAGGTGCCGGGCGACGTCGCCGTGGTCGCCATCTGTCCCGACGAGATCGCCGAACAGGTGACGCCCCCGCTGACGTCCGTGCGCCTACCGGTGGACGAACTCGGCCGGCACGCAGTGGAGCTCCTGGTGGGCAAGCTGGAGGGCCGCGCGGTGCCACCGCTGCTGTTGCTGCCACCCCGCCTCTCCCGCCGGATCAGCACCCCGGAGCTGGCGTCTGCGCGGTACGGGGCGGCCTCCTCCGGCTGACCGTAGAATCGCCGGCGTGGAACTGACGAATGCCTTGGCGCACAGGGTGGTCGTGCTAGACGGCGGCCTGTCGACGGCACTGGAGCTGGCCGGGCACGACCTGTCCGACGCGCTGTGGTCGGGCAGGCTCCTGCTCACCGACCCCGGCGCGGTGCGCGACGCCCACCTGGCCTTCTACCGGGCGGGCGCCGAGGTCGCCATCACGTCGAGCTACCAGGTGACCTTCGAGGGGTTCGCCCGCAACGGCATCGGCGCGGACGAGACCGCGCGGCTGCTGCGCTCCAGTGTCGCCCTCGCGCGGTCCGCTGCCTCCGATGTGGACGGTCAGCGCTGGGTCGCGGCCTCGGTCGGACCGTACGGCGCGATGCTCGCGGACGGGTCGGAGTACCGCGGCCGCTACGGGCTGACCCAGCAGCAGCTGGTCGAGTTCCACCGTCCTCGCATCGAGGAGCTGGCTCAGGCCGGGCCGGACGTGCTCGCCGTCGAGACCATTCCGGACGTAGACGAGGCCTTGGCCGTGCTCGACGTGGTGCGGGGTAGCGGCGTGCCGATGTGGCTCTCCTACAGCATTCGCGGCTCTCAGACGTGTGCCGGCCAGTCGCTGGAGGAGGCGTTCGCGGTGGCCGCGGGCGTGTCCGAGGTGGTCGCTGTCGGCGCGAACTGCTGTGCGCCTTCGGACGTCGCTCACGCGGTCGCGGTTGCTCGAGATGTGACCGGGCTGCCTGTGGTGGTGTATCCGAACAGCGGCGAGGAGTGGGACGCGCGGGAGCGGGCGTGGACCGGTGACGGCACGGGGTTCGCGGCGCTGGCGGGGGAGTGGACGGAGCGTGGCGCCCGGCTGGTCGGCGGGTGCTGCCGGACCGGACCGGACGCCATCGAGGTGCTGGCTCGCTAGCCGACTGAACAGGCCTTCCCGCTCAGCGTGAACGCGGTCGGCGGGTCGTTCGGGCCTGCCTTGCCGGCGTTGAACCGCAGCGACACCTGGCCGCCGGCGGGGATCGCGCTGCCGTTCTGGCTCACCGCGAGCACGTCGGCCCCGTGCTGGTGGGCGTTCATGCCCCACGTCTCCCTGATCCGCTGGCCGCTCGGGAACCGCCAGGTCAGGTTCCAGCGCTCGAACGGCTTGCGGGTGTTGTTGCGGACGATCAGCTCGGTGTGGAAGCCGTCGGCCCATTCCTTGGCCACGCGGTAGGTGACGGCGCAGTCCTTCTGCGGGACAGGCGCAGGAGTGGTGGTGGTCGGGGCAGGCGGTGGTGGCGGAGGTGGAGGTGGAGGCAAAGGAGTGGTGTCCTGGCCCTCGCACGGCGGTCCCCACAGGCCCAGGCCCGCCTTGGCGGCGGCCTTCTCCGGCTCGGTGAGGACCGGGTCGTCCTTCTCGGCGCGCGCGGCACCCCGGCTCACCGCGAGGGTGGCGAAGTCGGCGTTGTCGGGGGTGTCGGCCAGGCGCACGGTGATCGCCGCCTCCGAGGCGCGGCTGTAGCGCACCGGCTTGCCGAGCAACGTGTCCCTGGCGAACTGAGTAGACGCCGCCTGCCAGCACTCGGCCGGCGCGGCCAGGCCGAGCACCCGTGCCTTCAGGCCGTTGGACAGCACCAGGGTCCTGCCGTCGGCCACGTCCTCGACCGTCTCGGGCGGCGGCGGGAGGACCGTGACGTTCTGGGGTGAAGTGGGCGGGGTGGCCGAAGGCGGCGGGGCGGAGGAGGGTTCCGCCGAGCTCGTGGCGCACGCGGCGGCCACGAGGAGTACGGCGAAGGGCGTGTACATGATCGGCCGGTGGTGGTCGAACGGTCTCAAGGATCCCCCGGTGCTGTGCTGATCGCGCCGTGTCCCACAGGCGGCTCGGCGGGCAGCGTACGACCACGCGGCGGGGTGCGGGAAGCGCTTTCCCAGCCGCGGAAACGAGTTGTGACAATGAAACGGGGCGTTCGACGCCGTTCGAGTCGAACGGCGTCGAACAGGAACCGGATCAGTCGAACCAGGCCCGGCAGTGCTGCGGCCGGATCCGTTGCGCGGGCACGCTTTCCAGGGTCGGTTCGACCGGTGCGATCGTGCCGTCGCGGTTGAACCTCATCCCGTCGATCGTGGTCTCGCGGTGCGTCCCGTCCCCGCCGGGGATGGCGAAGCGGTGGTACACCAGGTACCAGTCGTCGGTGCCGGGCACCTGCAGCATCGAGCTGTGGCCGGTGCCGAGGACGCCGAGCTTCGGGTCCTTGCGCAGGATCAGCCCGTGGTTGGTGAACGGGCCGAGCGGGCTCGGCGCCGTCGCGTAGCCGACGCGGTAGTCCTCGCTGCGGGTGTCGTCGATCGACCAGCTGAGGTAGTAGGTCCCGTTGCGCTGCACCATGAACAGGCCCTCGCGGAACCCGTCCAGCCCGGTCAGCCGGGTGATCCGGGTCGGGTCGAACGAGACCATGTCGGCGTTCAGCGGCACGACGTAGGCCTCGCCGTTGCCCCAGTACAGGTAGGCCTGGCCGGACTTGTCGATGAACACCGCCGGGTCGATCGCCTGGCCGCCACCGGGATTCCGGTCCACCAGCGGCTTGCCCGAGTCGACGAACGGGCCGGTCGGCGAGTTCGACACCGCGACACCGATCTTGGCGTCGGCGCAGAAGTAGAAGTAGTACTTCCCGTTGCGCTCGGTGATCGTCGGCGCCCAGGCCCGGCTGTCCGCCCAGCTGACGTCGGGGCCGAGGTCGAGGATGACGCCCTCGTTCTTCCAGTCGACGAGGTTCTTCGACGACCACGCGGAGAACTTGGTGCCGCTCCAGCCGTCGAACCCGTCGGTGGTCGCGTAGATGTAGTAGGTGTCCCCGAACGCCACGATGTTCGGGTCGGCGTTGAAGCCCGGCAGCACGGGGCTGCGCATCTCGTGGGCCTCGACCGTCCACTCACGACGGTCACCGGACGCGTTGGTGACCGTGAACTTCTTCGGCTTGCGCAGATCGACCGTGCCACCGGGCGTGATCTTCGAGCCGGGCGCGAGACCGAACTTCGGGGAGAGCCTGCGCAGGTCGGTGCCGGGCTTGACCGGCAGCACCACCGTGCCGGCCGCGGAGTCGATCACGGCCGGTGCCTTGAGCGACGCCAGCTCGACCGAGCTGATCACCGTGCTGTTCGACGGCAGCCCGGCGACCTCCGCACCCGACAGGGCGCGGTTGTAGAGCCGGACGTCCTTCATCCTGCCGACGAGGTTCCTGTCCCCGGCGTAGACCGAGCGGCCCAGGTAGTTCGCCGCCGTGACGCCACCGCCGATGTCGGACGGCTTGATGGTCGCGTTCACGTTCCGCGCCACCTCGGCACCGTCGAGGTAGAGCACCTCGACGCCGTTGCCGACGGTCAGCGTGACGTTCTTCCAGACACCGCGCGGCAGGGTGCGCCCGGAGTTCACGCCCTGCTCGGTGGTCCAGTTCCCGGTCGCGATCGCGCCGCGGTAGGTGTCACCGGTGCTGAACAGATAGCCCTTGCCGACCCCGTCCGGCGCGGTGTTGCCGAACCCGTAGAGGAAGTACGGCGTCTGCTGCCCCGGATCCACCCACACGTCGGCGGACACGGTGACCGCGGCAGCCCCGGTGAGCATGTTGTTCGGCAGCTGGACGTGCCCGCCGGTCAGCGACAGCGCCCCGCCGGACCACGACGTGCTGCCCGCGAGCACGCCGTCGTAGCCGTGGCCGGTCGCGTCCGCGGCGACCGTCCCGGACGTGGCGTTGAGCGGCCAGTGCGCGACGAGGCCCTTGGCGTCGGCCTTCACCGGTGCCGGGGGAGCGGTGAGCCGGTTCAGCTCGGCCTGCGTGACCGGCAGAACCGTGCCGTGGCGCGGGGAAGCGGGCAGGTGCGCGCCGGTCGACATGGTCCACTTGCCGGACGCGAGGTCGGTCGTCTCGAACGGCACGTAGCCGCGGCCGCCGAACTCGTCGATGAACAGGTACCACTTGTTCTCGGTGTTGGACTTGAAGCCCGTCGGCCCCTCACCCGCGGAGAGCCCTGGGCTGGTCGAGGTGGCCTTGCCGATGCACTCAGCCACGAAGTCGTACTTGGGGTTGAGCAGGTCGGCCGACTTCTCCGCCGTGATGAACTTGCTGCACGGCGTGCTCGACGTGTTGTTCCGCTCGTCCTTGGTGTAGCGGTAGTAGGTGCCGCCGTTCTCGATGATCGTCGAGTCGATCACGGAGTAACCGGGGTCGATCCACACCTTCGCCGGGCTGAACGTGACGAAGTCGCGCGTGGTCGCGTACATCATCCGGTTGTAGGTGTCGCCGGTGTGGCCGGGATCGTTGTCCGCGAAGAGCTTCGAGGCCCAGTAGACGACGTACGTGCCGCGTTTGGCGTCCCAGAACGCTTCCGGCGCCCAGGTGTTGCCCGCGGTCGGCGGTGACACCTGGACGCTGCGCTGGCGTGACCAGTGCGAGAGGTCCGTGGACTCCCACACCATGATCGACCGGCTGCCGTGGCGCTGCGCCGCGTCCCACCCGTTGCCGCCGTTGATCTTCAGATCCGTGGCCAGCAGGAAGAACTTGTCCCCCTCGGGGGAGCGCAGGATGAACGGGTCGCGCACGCCCAGCTCACCGAGGCTCGACTTGAGGATCGGCTGGCCGTTGTTGACCTCGGCGAAGTCCAGCGGGTTGTTGCCCTTGCTGGCGGCGGCGTAGATCTGCTCGCCGTTCGGGCTGCCCTCGCCGGTGAAGTAGAAGAAGCCGTAGCCCGACAACGGTTCCTTGGCGGGCAGGGGCGCCACCGTGGCCGTCAGCTTCCGGGTCGTGCTCTGGTACCCGCGGCTCACCTTGGCGGTCAGCACGACCTTCGCGGGCTTCGCCCCGGTGGCGGGCCTGGTGACCTCACCGGTCGGGGTGATCACCGACCGGTTCGACGACGTCCACGCGATGGTGGTGTCGCCGGTTCCGGTGGTGGGCAGGGTCAGGTGCCCGCGAACATCGTCGATGTTCGCCACGGACAGCGCGTCGGCGGCGCTCTTCACCACCGACTCGGCCGCACTGGCGGGAACAGGGACCAGTGCGGCCGCAACCGCTACGACGACGCCGAGGCGACGCAGGGATAACAACATCGTTGTTGTCTGCCTTCCGAGATGAAAAGAGGTCAGGCCCTTCTCTTGGTCCACACGTCGTAGGCGACCGCCGCGAGCAGGACCAAACCCTTCACGAGCATCACGCGCTCGCTGGGCGCGCCGATCAGCGACATCCCGTTGTTGATCACGCCCATGATCAGGCCGCCGGTGATCGCGCCGATGACCTTGCCGACGCCGCCCTGGACCGCCGCGCCACCGATGAAGGCCGCCGCGATCGCGTCGAGCTCGAACGCCGTGCCCGCGGTCGGGCCGGCCTGGTTGAGGCGTCCCGCGAAGATGACGCCCGCGAGCGCGGCCAGCGCGCCCATGTTCACGAACACCCAGAACGTGACGGCCTTGACCTTCACGCCGGACAGCGTGGCGGCCTGCAGGTTGCCGCCGATCGAGTAGATGTGCCGTCCGAACACGGAGTTGTTGGCCATCAGCGAATAACCGAGAGCCAGCGCCGCGAGCAGCACCAGCACCCACGGCAGGTTGCGGAACCGGGCCAGCTGCACCACGACGGCCAGCACGACGACCCCGGCACCGACGATCTTCAGCACGAACACCGGCATCGGGTCGACGGTCTGGCCGTAGCCGAGACGCGCGGCCCGCTTGCGCCACTGCGACAACGCGAACCCGGCGATGCACGCGACCCCGGCCAGCAGGCTGACAAGGTCGGCGCCACCGAGCGGGCCGAGGCCGATGTTGCCGAGGTAGCCACCGGTGAAGCCGTTGGACAGCGACCGGATCTCGTCCGGGAACGGCCCGATGCCCTGGTTGCCCAGGGTCGTGAGCGTCAACGCGCGGAACACCAGCATGCCGGCCAGCGTCACGATGAACGCCGGGATGCCGAAGTAGGCGATCCAGTAGCCCTGCGCCGCACCGATGATCGCGCCCGCGAGCAGCGTCAGCAGCACCGCGACCGGCCAGGGGAGTCCCCATTGGACGGTCAGCACCGCGCAGATCGCGCCCGTCAACGCCACCGTCGAGCCCACCGACAGGTCGATGTGCCCGCCGATGATCACCAGGATCATGCCGATCGCGAGGATCAGCACGTACGAGTTCTGGACGATGATGTTCGAGATGTTCTGCGGTTGCAGCAGAGCACCGTCGGTGAGGAACGCGAAGAGCACCACGATGAGTGCGAACGCGACGTAGATGCCGGACTGCCGCAGGTTGATGGAGAACCGGCTCTGCGGAGCCGGCGGCGCGGTGACCGGGGTGGACGCGGTCTTCGTGGTCATGAGTTCTGTCCTCGGGTCATGTACTGCATAAGGCGTTCCTGCGTGGCCTCGGCGCGGTCCACCTCTCCGGTGATCCGGCCCTCGGACAGTGCGTAGATCCGGTCGCACAGGCCGAGCAGCTCCGGCAGTTCGGACGAGATCACGAGCACGGCTCTGCCCTGGGCGGCGAGGTCGTTGATGATCGAGTAGATCTCGTACTTCGCGCCGACGTCGATGCCGCGGGTGGGCTCGTCGAGGATCAGCACGTCCGGGTCGGTGAACATCCACTTGGCCAGCACGACCTTCTGCTGGTTGCCGCCGGACAGCGTGCCCACCTGGGTCGACACGGCCGGGGTGCGGATGCCCATCGAGCGGCGGAACCGTTCCGCGACCGAGTACTCCTCGTGCTCGTTCACCCAGCCGTTCTTGGCGAGCTTGCCGAGCGCCGCCGCGGAGACGTTGCGCTGCACGCCCTCGATCAGGTTGAGGCCGTAGCGCTTGCGGTCCTCGCTGACGTACGCGAGGCCGTGGCGGATGGCCGACCCGACGGTGCGGGTGTCGATCTCCACGCCGTCCTTGACGACCCGACCGGAGATGCCGACGCCGTAGGTGCGGCCGAACACGCTCATCGCGAGCTCGGTGCGGCCGGCGCCCATCAGCCCGGCGAGGCCGACGATCTCGCCGCGCCGGACCGTCAGCGTGGCGTTGTCGACGATCACGCGGTCGGGCTGGGCCGGGCTGTGCACCGTCCAGTTCTCGACGCGCAGCACCTCGTCACCGATGTCGGGGGTGCGCGGCGGGAACCGGTGCTCCAGGTCGCGGCCGACCATGCCCGCGATGATCCGGTCCTCGCTCAGGCCGGCCGCGGGAAGCGTCTCGATGGTCTCGCCGTCGCGCAGCACCGTGACGGTGTCGGCGATCCTGGTGACCTCGTTGAGCTTGTGGGAGATGATCACCGAGGTGATGCCGTCTTCCCTGAGCCCGTCGAGCAGGTCGAGCAGGTGCTGCGAGTCGTCGTCGTTCAACGCCGCCGTCGGCTCGTCCAGGATCAGCAGACTGACCTCTTTGGACAGTGCCTTGGCGATCTCGACGAGCTGCTGCTTGCCGACACCGAGGTCGTTGACGGGCGTAGTGGGGTTCTCCCGGAGCCCCACGCGGTCCAGCAACGCCTGCGCCTCGTGGTTGGTGCGGTTCCAGTCGATGAACCCGCGCCGCGCTCTTTCGTTGCCCAGGAACAGGTTCTCGGCCACCGAGAGCTGGCCGCACAGCGCCAGCTCCTGGTGGATGATCACGATGCCTTTGCGTTCGCTGTCGCGCACACCGTGGAACTCGCACGGCTCACCGTTGAAGACGATGTCGCCCTCGTAGGTGCCGTGGGGGTGGACGCCGGACAGCACCTTCATGAGCGTGGACTTGCCGGCGCCGTTCTCTCCGCAGATCGCGTGGATCTCACCGCGCCGCACGCTCAACGAGACGTCGTGCAGCGCGGTGACACCCGCGAACCTCTTGGTGATGCCGCGCATCGCCAGGATTTCGTCAGACACTTTTATTACCTGAGCTGGTCGGCGGTGTAGTAGCCGGAGTCGATCAGTTCCTTCTGGTAGTTGGCCTTGTCGACGGTGACCGGCTGCAGCAGGAACGACGGGACGACCTTGACGCCGTTGTCGTAGTCCTTGGTGTTGTTGACCTCGGGCTTGCCACCCTTGAGCACGGCGTCGGCCATCGTCACGGTGACCTCGGCGAGCTTGCGGGTGTCCTTGTGGATCGTCGAGTACTGCTCACCGGCGATGATCGACTTCACCGACGCGACCTCGGCGTCCTGCCCGGTCACGATGGGGTACGGCTGACCGGCCGTGCCGTAGCCGCTGCTCTTGAGCGCCGACAGGATGCCGATGGACAGGCCGTCGTAGGGGGAGAGCACGCCGTCGACCTTGGCACCGCCGTAGGTCGAGGTGAGCAGGTCCTCCATGCGCTTCTGCGCGGTGGCCGGGTCCCAGCGCAGGATCGCGACGGTCTTGAAGTCCTTCTGGCCGGACTTGATGTTCAGCTTGCCCTGGTCGATCAGCGGCTGCAGGACGGACATGGCGCCGTTGAAGAAGAACGTGGCGTTGTTGTCGTCCGGCGAACCCGCGAACAGCTCGATGTTGAACGGGCCTTCACCGCGCGTCTTCAGCCCGGCGAGCAACGAGGTCGCCTGCTCCACGCCGACCTTGAAGTTGTCGAACGTCGCGTAGTAGTCGACGTTCGGGCTCTTGCGGATCAGCCGGTCGTAGGCGACGACCGGGATCTTGGCGTCCGCGGCCTGCTGCAGCTGCGACGTGATCGCGGTGCCGTCGATCGAGGCGACGATCAGCAGCTTCGCCTTCTTGGTGATCTGGTTCTCGATCTGGTTCGCCTGAGTGGGGATGTCGTTCTCGGCGTACTGCAGGTCGACCTTGTAGCCCTTGGCCTCGAGGGCCTTCTTGATGTTGTCGCCGTCGTGGATCCACCGTTCCGACGACCGGGTCGGCATGGTCACGCCCACGAGCGCGCCGTCGCTCGAACCGCTCTGCTGGTCGACCGTCTTCTGTGCCGAACCGCAGGCCGTGAGGGTGAGCACCAACGCGGCGGCGGCGATGTGCGGGAGCTTCATAGGCGGCGAGTGTTATCGCTAACATCGCCGACGTCAAGGTTCCGTAACCACCCTGTGAACAAACGCTGTTAGCGCTCACAGGTAGGCCGTCCGGAGGCATGACGCCCGCCTCACGAGTGCTCACAGCCGGGATTCGGGCCGGTTCTCGCGGCTCCTCCAGCCTGGTGTTCGGGCCGGAGGAGCCGCGGGTGACCTGGTGACGGGTCGCGGGCCGGGTTCAGACCCGCAGGCCGTGGCGCAACGCCTCCAGCTCGTCGGCGGCCATCTTGCGGGTGATGGCGGCGCTCTCGACGAACGCGGAGCCGTGGAAGGTGGCGGGGTAGAGGCGCAGGTCGGTGGGCACGCCGGCGTGGGCGAGGCGGCGGGCGTACTCGATGCCCTCGTCGCGCAGCGGGTCGTACTGGCACGTCGTGACGAACGCGGGTGGCAGGCCGGAGAGGTCGGTGGCGCGGGAGGGCGCGGCGTAGGGCGAGACGTCGTCGCCGCCCGGCTCGGTGCCGAGGTAGCTGGTCCAGCTGTAGATCGCGTTGGGGCGGTTCCACAGCGGGGTGTCGACGTAGTCGCGCATCGAGTCCGTGTCGAGGCGGTCGTCCAGCTCGGGGATGCCGAGGTACTGGAAGCAGAGCTCGGGGCCGCCCCGGTCGCGGGCCAGCAGGACGGTGCCCGCGGTGAGGCCGCCGCCCGCGCTCTCGCCGCCGATGCCGAGCCGAGTCGGGTCGATGCCCAGCTCCTCGGCCTTGGCCGCGGTCCACTGCAGCGCGGCGTAACAGTCCTCCACCGGTGCCGGGAACGGGTGTTCCGGTGCCAGCCGGTAGTCCACCGACACGATGACGATGCCCAGCTGGTCGGCCAGGCGCAGCACGTGTCCGTGGAACATGTCCAGGTCGCCGAGCACGAACCCGCCGCCGTGGATGTAGACCAGGCCCGGCACGGGATTCGTGAGGCCCGCCGGGGTGTAGACGCGCACCGGCACGTCGGGAGCGTCGGACGGACCAGGCACCGTGGTGTCGCGGACGTCGACGGGGTTCGCCGGCTCGTAGGCGGGCAGGAGGTCGCTCAGCTGGGACTGCCGCGAGCGCGCTTCCAGGAGGGCGTCGTAGTTCAGCAGGGTCACTCCCGGCAGCATGTCGAGCCAGGGGACGAGTTCGGCGTCGATGGCGTAGCTCATGAACTGAATCCTCGGCTCGGGGCGGCGGGGTGGGCAGCCGACACGTGGCGGGCAATCGTGGCGCCTGACCCGCCACGTGGCTGGGTCTATCGTGGCGGGATGAGAGGCCTGCTGCTCAGGTTGTCCGGGCTGGACGCCGACGCGGAGAGCGCGGTGCGGGTGATCGGCTTCTTCGATCGCCTCATCACCGAGCGCGCGGGCCTCGACACGCTGGTGCGCAGCACGGCCGAACTGGCCGGGTGCCCGGTCGGGCTGCACGCTCCGGGGCAGGGGTTGTGCCTGCGAGCCGATTCCGGGGATGCCGTGACCGCGGGCCCGGTGCCCGCCAAGGCCGTGGTCCGGTCGCTCGAGGGTGGCGTGGAGGTCTGGGTCGCGCGCGAAGGCAAGCCCGCGCCGCTCGACGACATGCTGCTGGAACGGTTCGCGATCGCCGCGGCCGTGCTGCTCGAGCACTCCAGCGTGCCGCTGCCGGAGCTCGGTGATCCCGCGCTGGTCGAGCTCGTGCTCTCCGACGGGGTCGGTACGGCGGAGCGGTCGCGGGCGCTGCACCTGCTCGGCATCGGCGCCACCACCCCGTTGCGCGTTCTGGCGGCGACCGGGGAGGTCGCCGGACGGTCGGTGGTGCTGGGGAACGTGCGGGCCGTGCTGACCACGGAGATCCCCGCGGCGGGCGGGCGGATGGGTGTGGGGCCGTCGCTGCCCGCCATCGACGCGGCACGGTCGTGGCACGCGGCGCGCATCGCCCTGCGGTACACATCGGACAGCGAACCGGTGGTGCGGTGGGAAGAGCTCGGCAGCCTCGCCCTGCTCGCCGAGCAGCTGGACCACTCCGACATCGCCGCGCTGCCCGACGTGAAAGCGCTCGACAAGGCCGATCCGGACCTGATCACCGCGCTCGAGGCGTTGTGCGCGACCGGGTCCGTCCGTCAGGCCGCGGCCGTGTTGCACCGGCACCACAGCACGATGACGGCGAGGCTGGCCAGGGCCGAGTCGATGCTCGGGTTCGAGCTCGACTCGGCGTCCGGACGGTTCAGGCTGCACCTGGCGTTGATGCTGCGACGGTTGCGCGACAACCCCGAGTGATCTCCTGGCGGTGCTGCCGCGCCTGCTTGGGCATGTTCCAGCCCAGCACACCGACCAGTTCGCCGTCGCGGTGGTAGCGCGCCACGAAACGACCGTCGGCCAGGCTTCCCTCGGCGATGGTCACGTCCGGGCCGATGAAGCCGTGGACGTGGATCTTCGCGTCGAACTGGTCGGTCCAGAAGTACGGCACCGGCGTGTAGGCCTGGTCGGCGCCGAGGATGGTGGCTGCCACGGCGATGCCCTGCTCGGTCGCGTTGGTGCGGTTCTCCAGCCGCACCATCCTGCCGAGCGTCTCGTGGTGCCAGCGGGCGACGTCTCCGGCGGCGTAGACGCCCTCGGCGGCACGGCAGCGCGAGTCGCACACGATGCCGTCGCCGAGCGTGAGCCCGCTGTCGCGCAACCAGTCCGTCGCCGGAGCGGAGCCGAACGCCACCACGACCACGTCGGCGGGCAGCACCTCGCCGGTCTCCAGCCGCACGCCGCCGGAGTCGACTTCGGTCACCGCCGCGCCGAGCCGCAACTCGACTCCCCGGGACGAGTGCAGATCGGCGAGCTGTCCGGCGACGAGCGACCCGAGCTGGAGTGCCATCGGGGCCTGCTGCGGTCCGGCCAGGGTGACCGCCACGCCCATCTGGCGAGCGGTCGCCGCGATCTCCGCGCCGAGCACACCGTCGCCGACCACGACCGCTCGTGCGCAACCCAGAAGGCTGTCCCGCAACGCCAGCGCGTCGTCGAGCGTGCGGAGCGTGGGCTGGCCCGGCAGTGTCCGCGGGCGAAGTCCCGTCGCCAGCACGATGTTGTCGGCTTTGAGCACGCGACCGGACGCCGTGTGCACGGCCCGTTCAGCGGTATCGAGGTGCACGGCCGGATCGCCGAGCACGAACTGAGCGTCGAGCGCGGTGAGTGCCTCCGCTGATCGCAGCTGGGCCTTCGCGGGCTCCCAGCTGCCCGACAGGACCTGTTTGGACAGTGGCGGCCGGTCGTACGGCAGGTGCGGCTCGGCACCGAGAATCGTCAGCGATCCGGTGTAACCCTTGCGGCGCAACGCCTCGGCCGTCGCGAGCCCGGCAGCGGACGCGCCGACGATCAGAGTGCTCACGAGCTCACCGCGATGGCGGCCGCGGGGCAGACGCTCGCGGCCTCCCGCACGAGCGAGTGCAGCTCGGCCGGCGGTTCGGCGTCCAGCAGCACGACGATGCCGTCCTCGTCGCGCTGGTCGAACACGTCGGGGGCGAGCAGCACGCACGTTCCGGCGCCGCAGCACTTGTCCTGGTCCACGGTGATCTTCACGTTCGAATGTCCTTCTAGGAGTCGGTGACCGGCGCCAGCCACAGGCCGGCGAGCGCGTCGACGAGGCCGTTCGCGGCGTCGTGCCAGCTGGCGCGCGGGGTCGGGGTGCCTTCCGCGAGGGCGAGCTCGCGTTCGGCGATCATGTGCACGAGCAGCTGCCTGGCCATGTCGAAGCGCTCCTGCCGCACCTCTTCGGGCAGGTCGGGCAGGCAGGCGTCCAGGCCGGCGAGCAGCCGCACCAGCGACGGCGACGACTGCGTCTCCTCGACGATGATCGGGCGCAGCGTCGGGTCGGTCATCACCTGGGCGCCGAAGCGGGCGAACCAGGTGGGGCTGCCGACCGCCGCCAGGTGCTCGGTGACGGGCCGCACCAGGCAGCCGATCCAGGACCGGACGTCTCCGGCGACGGCCTCGGCGACCATGCGCTGGCGGATCTCCTCGATCTGCGCCAGGTGCTTGCGGGCGATGGCGCGCACGAGGTCGGCCTTGGTGCCGAAGTGGTAGCCGACGGCCGTGTTGTTGCCCTGTCCGGCGGCCTCGCTGACCTGCCGGTTCGAGACGGCCAACACCCCGTGCTCGGCGAACAGGCGCTCGGCCGCGGTCAGGATCAGCTCGCGGGTGGCGTGCGCCCGCTCCGCCCGTGACGGGTTGTCGTCGACCTTGTTCATCAGTTCACCATCGCACCGGTAGTTCCACGAGCCCGCCCACGACGAGCCCCTCGACTCGACGTAGATCTTCCACCGGGACCGCCAGGTCCAGCGACGGGAGCTTGCGGAGCAGCACTTCCAGCACCACCTGCAGCTCGGTGCGGGCGAGCGGCTGACCCAGACAGGCGTGGGCTCCGGCGCCGAACGCCAGGTGCTGGTTGGGGGAGCGGCCCAGGTCCATCTCGGAGGCTCGCTCGAACGCGTCCTCGTCCCGGTTCGCCGCGGCCATGCTGCACATCGCGGTGGTGCCGCGCGGCAGGACGGTTCCGGCGATCTCGACGTCCTCGGTGATGTAGCGCGACATGCCGATGCCCGCGTTGGCGTCCAGCCGCAGCGCCTCCTCCACCGTGGTGCGCACGAGGGAGGGGTCGGCGAGGAGCTTCTCCCACAGGTGCCGGTCGGCCAGCAGCATCGCGACCATCTTGGTGATCATGTTGGCGGTCGTCTCGTGCCCCGCGATCAGCAACCCGATGCCGGTGGCGATCAGCAGCCGGTCGGACATCGGTTCCGGCTCGGCGAGGAGCGCGCTGAGCAGGTCCTCGCCGGGCTGCTCCCGCTTGGCCGCGATGTGCCCGGCCATGTACCGGCCGAAGTCCGCCTCAGCCGACCTCATCTCCTCGCCGGTGAAACGGGTCATGCTCAGCATCACGTCGGACCAGTGGGAGAACCGGTCCCGGTCGGCGTCGGGCACGCCGAGCATGTCGCAGATGACCCAGACGGGCAGCGGGAAACCGAGCGACGCCTTGAGGTCCGCGGGCCCGCCCTTCGCCACCATCTCGTCGATGAGCTGTTCGGTCATCGCCGCGATGCCCGGCCGCAGCGCGTTCATGCGCTTGGCGGTGAACCACTTGCCGATGCCGCGCCGCCAGACCAGGTGCCCCTCGCCCTCCTGGGGGATGGTCTCGGCCATGTCGCTGTTGAAGATGCCGCCGGAGTCGGAGTCCGAGAGACGGGCGCCGTCGCCCGGCATCGGCCTGGTGAAGCGCGGGTCGGACAGGATCTGCTTGACGTCCGCGTGCCGGGTGAGCAACGCGGCCTCGTCGCCACTGGCGAGCTTCACGTGCGCCACCGGGCATTTCGACCGCAGCTCAGCCCACTCGGCGGGTGGTTCGAGCGCCGCGTCCGGCTCGAACGGGAAACGCGGCAGTTCGTCTACTTCGGACATCCGGGACTTCCTTCGTGGTGGGCGCTGTCTCCTTTCCCACCGTGCCCCTTGGCTGGATTTAAGTCAAGCGACTGACTTAGACTCGGGGTGTGCTCCTCGAAGAAACGCGTCCGGTGACGCGCCCGAACGTGGTCGTGGCCGTCCTGGCGATGGGCGGCATCGTCGTGTCGCTCATGCAGACGCTGGTCATCCCGCTGTTACCGAGATTTCCGCAGCTCCTGGGCTCGTCGCCCGGCGACACGACGTGGGTGATCACCTCGACGCTGCTGGCCAGCGCGGTCGCGACACCCGTCGTCGGCCGGCTCGGCGACATGTACGGCAAGCGCCGCATGCTGCTGGTGAGCCTGGTCATGCTCGTCGTGGGCTCGGTGATCGCCGCGCTCAGCTTCTCGTTGCTGCCGATGATCGTCGGCCGCGTGGTGCAGGGGCTCGCGGTCGGCGTGATCCCGCTCGGCATCAGCATCATGCGCGACGAGCTGCCGCTCGAACGACTGGCCGGGGCGACCGCGCTGATGAGCGCCTCGCTGGGCGTCGGGGGAGCGCTCGGTCTGCCCGCGGCGGCGTTCCTGGCCGAGCAGAGCGACTGGCACATGCTGTTCTGGACCTCGGCGGCCGCCGGTGTGATCGTGCTGGTCGCGGTCCTGGTGGTCGTGCCGGAGTCGCCGGTGCGCAGTGGTGGCCGGTTCGACTTCCCCGGAGCGCTCGGGCTCTCGGTCGCACTGATCTGCCTGCTGCTCGGCGTCTCGAAGGCGTCCACGTGGAGCGCCGGCGTCACCACGGGTCTGTTCGTCACGACGGCGGTGGTGCTGGCGGTGTGGGGCTGGTGGGAGCTGCGGTCGTCGCAACCGCTGGTGGACCTGCGCACCACGGCCCGTCGTCAGGTGCTGCTGACCAACGTCGCATCCGCGGTGTTCGCGTTCTCGATGTTCGCGCAGTCGCTGGTGCTGCCGCAGATCCTGCAGCTGCCGGCGTCCACCGGGCACGGCCTCGGGCAGTCGCTGCTCGTCACGGGTCTCGTGCTCGTGCCGTCCGGTCTGGTCATGATGGCGACGGCGCCACTGTCCGCGCGGATCACCACGGCGCGCGGACCTCGGGTCACGCTGATGCTGGGCACGGTCGTGGTCGCGTTGGGATATGGCGCGGGCATTGTGATGATGACCGCGGTGTGGCACCTCGTCGTCGTGTCGGCCGTGATCGGTGCCGGCATCGGCCTGGCCTACGGCTCGATGCCCGCGCTGATCATGTCGTCCGTGCCGACGTCGGAGACCGCCGCCGCCAACAGCCTCAACACCTTGGCGCGGGCCATCGGCACGTCCGTCTCCAGCGCGGTGGCCGGCGTCGTGCTCACCCAGGTGACGATCCCGTTCAGCTTCAAGCTGATCATGGGCCTGGGCGCCGCGACCGCGCTGCTCGCGTGCGTGGTCGCGGCGTTCATCCCGAAGGTCAGCCGAAAAACCGGGTGATCTCGCGGGCGACGAAGTCCGGCTGCTCCTCAGCGAGCCAGTGGCCGGACCCGTCGACGCGCACGACCTCGAACCGGTTCGCGAGGTTCGGCAGTGCTGCCACGAACTGGTCGTAGGAGGAGACGGAAGCCAGCCCCAGCACCGGCGGGGTCAGCATGCCGTACGTCTTGCCGTCCGCGATGTCCTGGTGGAACGCCTGGTACCAGCCGTTGCTCGCGCGGATGGCGTCCGGCGTGTTGTACGCCTGCGCGTAGATCGCCCTGGACCGTTCGTCGATCGCTGCGGGGTTGAACGCGGTGTTGGCGAACAGCCAGTCGATCAGGTAGCGGAACCGCCCGGTGAGCAGCTGTTCCGGCAGCGTCTGGACCTGGTTGAACGCGAACCACCACAGGCTGAATCCACCCGGCCGCGGCAGCAGTGGGAGCTGGTAGAAGCTCTCGTCGGGATGCAACACGTCCATGAACGCGACCTTCCTGGTCGCGCCGGGGAAGTTGGCCGCGAAGGCGAACGCCGCCATGCTGCCCAGGTCGTGCCCGACGACGTTGACCGCGTCGTACCCGAGCTTCTTGACGAGCTCGTGGATGTCGGTCGCCATCGTCTTCTTGTCGAACCCGCCCCGCGGCTTCTCCGACCCGCCCTGACCGCGCAGATCCACCGCGATGACCCGGAACCTCGTGGCCAGCGCGGGCATGATCTTCCGGTACAGCCACCAGGTCTGCGGCCAGCCGGGCAACAGGACGAGCGGCTCGCCCTCGCCCCCGGTGACGTAGTGCAGACGCACCCCGTTCACCTGGGCGTAGTTGTGCTGGAAACCGGGAAGGCCGGCCTCCTCGAACTTCGAGGCGTCCGCTGCGGCTGCCCCGGTGCTCGCGGCGAGCGCGGCGCCCGCACCCAGCGCGAACACTCTGCGCCTGTTCAACTCCATGTTCCCTCGCCCCCATCCGTGACTCGGCGCCGACATCCGAACAAGCGGCGCTTGAGCACGACTCGAGATCAGGGAACGAGCCGGTGGGCGACGGTCGGCCAGGTCGAACCTTTGATCTCGCGGTCGGCATCGCGGGCAGGGTCGCGGACGAATCCGGCGCGCTCGGCCACCTTGCGGGAACCGGCGTTGTCACGGTGGGCCCAGAGCCTCAGCTCGGTGACCTCGTGGTGCGCGTGGATCCAGGCCACGAACTCGGTGAGTGCCTTGGTGGCCATGCCTCTTCCGCGTGCGGGTGCCGCAACGAGATAGGACACGTGGCCGATGCCGTCCTCGACGTCGACCGCCACGTTGCCGCAGCGCTCACCGGCGTCTTCGATGCAGAACGACTTGGCGGCCGGGTGATCCCGCCGCGCTTCGACGGCTGTCGCGACCTGTTCCGCGGTGAGTGTCGGCGGGTCTGCGGTGTAGCGCTGGACTTCGGCGTCCCTGGTGGCGTTCGCGTACCAGGCCGCGTCCTCGACGGTCCACTCGCGCAGCCTCACGTCAGCTCGGCCGAGTCCGTGAGCTGCAGCTTGCGCCGGGCCCGCTGGTAGAACGTCGTCATGCCGAGCCGGACGACCCGCGCCGCGGCGGGGCGGCCTTTCAGCCACACCCGCTCGCCCGGTTCCACGTAGCCCGCCACCATGCCGTCCACCTCGACCGCCAGCCGGCCGCTGGACGGCAGCAGGTCGAGCTCCACCTCGTCGTTCACCGACAGCACGACACCGCGGCTGTACGCGGAGTGTGGCGCGGCCGGGGTGACGAGCAGCGCCTCCACGGACGGGCTGGTGATCGGCCCGCCCGCGGAGAAGCTGTACGCCGTCGAACCGGTCGGAGTCGCCACGATGACCGCGTCCGCCGCGTAGCTGACGAACGGCTGCCCGGCCACCCGCACCGCCACCCGCGCGCTGCCGTCGCCCGGCACGCGGACCACAGCGATGTCGTTGAACGCCGTCACCTTCTCGCCGTTGAACACCGCGTCGACGGCGAGGCGGGGTTCGACGGTGAAGTCGTGGGCGTCGATCGCCGACAGCGCGGCGGGCAGGTCCGGGACGTCGACCTCGGCCAGGAAGCCGAGTTTGCCCAGGTTGACGCCGAGAACCGGGGCGCGCTCGCCGTCGGCCATGCGCATGGCGCGCAGCATCGTGCCGTCGCCGCCCAGGCTCACGAGCAGGTCGGCGCGGCGGCCCAGCTCCTCCGCCGTGACCGGGGTGGCCTCGCAGCGCAGTCGCTGGATCTCGTCTTTGATGCCGAGGATCTCGACACCGCGGTTGCTCGCCCAGCCGAGCACGGCCGCGACCGCGTCGGCGGAGTCACGTTGCGGGTGCAGCACCAGGCCGGCGGCGTGCACGTCAGCACTTCCTCAATGCGGTCACGAAGCCAGTCTGCCGAATTCCCACGGGTCGTGTGCACTGAAGAGCGTGACCTCGGCAGCGTGGTCGCGGGCGAGGATCCGGAGACGCGCCTGCGTGTTGACGCGTTCGTCGTGGTCGACCTCGGAGCCGGTCTGCACGATGTCGAGAAGAGGGTGCGGTTCGGGGTCGGCGTCCAGTTCGCGGTGGTAGTAGTAGGCGTCGCCGCAGTGCAGCAGCCACCGCGTGCCGTCGTGCACCGCGATGCCGGTGTGGCCAGCGGTGTGGCCGCCCATCGGGACGAGCTTGAACTCCTCGGGGAGACCGACCGGCCTGATCGAGGAGAAGCCGAACCAGTCGTCGCCGGTGGACTCATAGGTGCGCCACTGTGGACCGTGCGCCCAGTGGGCCGGTCGGTAGCGGCGGCTCGGGGCTTCGCGCACCGCCGCCTGGAGTTCGGCCTCCAGCACGTGGACCGCGGCGTGCGGGAAGTCCGGCAGGCCTCCGCAGTGGTCGACGTCGAGGTGCGTGACGAGGATGTGCCGGACGTCGGCCGCCGCGAAGCCGAGCCGTTCCACCTGACGGAGGGCGGTCTCGTCCTCGATCAACGCCGGCTGGGCCATCTCGACCCACTCCGCGCCGAGGGTGTCGGCGGGGCGGCGGACGTCGTCGAGGCCGAGTCCTGTTTCGACGAGCACGAGGCCGTCCCGAGGCGTTTCGACGAGCAGGCAGTGGTTCACGGCCGCGGTTGAGGGCAGGCCTTCGTAGGTGGGGTCGATCTCGCGGACGGAGCCGCAGTTCAGGTGGTGGATCTTCATGGGGCCGAGAATGCGACTTGAACCGCGGTTGAGGTCAAGCCCTCGGCCGAATGGCTGATGCGTGCCTCGGCGAACCGGCCGTTCGGCGTCCGGGGGTGACCTTCAGGAGGAGTTCGGGCGCCCGGAGCGTTTCTAGGTTGGGCGACATGACCATCCTGCTAGCTGATCCGGTCGTGCGCGCCGTGAGCGTGCTCGACAACGGCGATCCGTTGGTGCCGTTGATATTCGCGCCTGACGTGCTGGTCAGGCAGGGACTCGCGATGAGGCTCGTGGACGCGCGCACCGCGCTGCCGTCCGATGTGGACCTGCGGGTGGTCGAGGGACACCGCAGCACCGCCGACCAGAACGCGATCATCGAGCGGTACACCGAGGAGCTGCGGGAACTCCACCCGTCGGCCGATGCCGTCGAGCTGAACCGGTTGTCGAGCCGGTTCGTCGCGCCGCTGGCCGTGGCGCCGCACGTCGCGGGCGCGGCCGTGGATCTGACGCTGGTCGACTCGTGGGGTGACGAGCTGTGGATGGGCACGGTGGTCGACGCCACGCCCGAGCAGAGCGACGGCGCCTGCTTCTTCCACGCCGAGGTGGACGAGGAGGCACGGCGCAACCGGACGATCCTGGCCGAGGCGCTGAGCGGCGCCGGGCTCGTGAACTACCCCACCGAGTGGTGGCACTGGTCGTACGGCGACCGCTACTGGGCCCTGATGACCGGCGCCGACCACGCCCTCTACGGACCAGTGGAGGTGCCGGCGTGGGCGCGCTCGTGACGAGCCTCCGCCAGGCGTCGGCGCAGCCCCGGCTGTCGGTGGACCTGAGCGCGGTCGCCGCCAACACCCGGCGGTTCGTGGAGCTCGCTCGCGGCGAGGTCATGGCCGTGGTCAAGGCGGACGGGTTCGGGCACGGGCTCGGAGACGTCGCGCGCACGGCGGTCGCCTCGGGCGCGACGTGGATCGGCGTCACGTCGCTGGCCGAGGCGGTCGCGGTGCGGGAGTCCGGTGTGGACGTTCCGGTGCTCAGCTGGCTGAACCCGGTGGACGCCGACGTCCGGACGGCGGTCCGGTACGGGATCGACCTGAGCGTGCCGAGCCTGCGCCACCTCGCGGTGATCGAACAGGCCGGGCCGGTGCGCGTGCATCTGCAGCTCGACACCGGAATGGCACGGGACGGCGCCTCGCCGGACTCGTGGCTGGCGTTGATGCCCGCGGCTCGCCGCGCGGAACTGGCTGGGAACGTCTCGGTCGTCGGAGTGATGGGACATCTGCCGTGTGCCGACACGCCTGGGCTGAATGAGATCGGGAAACGGGCGCTGCTGCGCGGCGTCGAGATGGCGCGCCAGGCCGGACTGCGGCCGTCGGTAAGACATCTGGCCGCCACGAGCGCGGCTTTGACCGATCCCGGCACGCATCTCGACGTGATCCGGATCGGCGCGGGCCTGGTGGGAATCGACCCGTCCGGCACCACCCGGCTGCGTTCCGCGTTGCGGCTCACCGCACCGGTGGTCCAGGTCCGGCGCGTCGAGGCGGGGACCGGCGTCGGCTACGGACATTCGCACGTGACCGAGCGGGCGACCACTCTGGCGCTGCTGCCGGTCGGATACGCGGACGGCCTGCCCCGCGCGGCTTCCGGGCGTGCCGAGGTGTTCGTGGGCGGACGTCGCAGACCGGTCATCGGGGTGATCTCGATGGACCAGGTCGTGGTCGACGTGGGGGACGACCCGGTCATGCCGGGAGACGAGGCCGTGGTGTTCGGGCCGGGGGACGCGGGCGAGCCGACGGCGGACGACTGGGCTCGGTGGGCGGGAACGATCCCGCACGAGATCGTCACCGGCATCGGGGCACGGGTCCAGCGATGTGTGCGGTGATCTCCATTACTTCAGTGTTGAGTGAAATCAAACTTGGATCCGGGGTGCGGTGTTGAGGGGAATCAGGGTCGCCGTGATCGGCGGCGGACAGAACTGCGAGCACGACGTGTCGGTCGCGTCGGCGGCGTCGGTGCGGGCCGCACTCGACCCGGCCAGGTACGAGGCCGTGTCGCTCACCATCGGCCGTGACGGCAGGTGGCACGGGACGGACGGGCAGGTGCTCGGCACGCTGGCGTCCGACAGTCTCGCGTCGGCGATCGAGGTGCTGGCGAGCTGCGACGTCGTGCTGCCGCTGGTGCACGGGCCGCTGGGCGAGGACGGCACGCTGGCCGGGCTGTGCGAGCTGGCCGGGGTGCCCTACGTGGGGTCACCGCTGCGGGCAGGCGCGCTGGCGATGGACAAGTGGGCCACCAAGCTGGTCGCGGAGGCGGTCGGGGTCCGCACCGCGAAGGCCAGGCTGGTCACGAACCCGTCCACCGTGGACTTCACCGGCCCTGTCGTGGTGAAGCCGGTGGCGGCGGGGTCGAGCTTCGGCGTGCGACTCGTCGAGCGCGAGGCCGACCTCGAACCCGCTGTCCGCCAGGCGCTGGAGCTGGACGACCGCGTGCTCGTCGAGGAGGTGCTGGAGGGTCGCGAGATCGACATCGCCGTGCTCGACGACCCGGACGAGGGCCGCCGGACCGGGCCGCCGCTGGAGATCCAGGTGCCGGGCCTGTTCGACACCACCGTGAAGTACGACGGCAGCGCCATGTTTGTGATCCCGGCGCCGCTGGACGACACCGAGCTCAAAGCTCTGGAGGATGCGGCGCTGCGGGTCTACGAGGCGCTGGGGTGCCGCGGGCTGGCACGGGTCGACTTCTTCCTGACCGGCGACGGGCTGGTGCTCAACGAGGTCAACACCATGCCGGGCATGACGGCGGAGTCCCAGGTGCCCAAGATGTTCGCGACCACCGGACTGTCCTATTCGGACCTGCTGGACAAGCTGGTCAGGGGAGCGATGCGGTGAAGCGCGTCGCCGGGCTGGACGTGCTGCGCGGCATCGCGATTCTGCTGGTGATGCTGCGGCACGCGTTCCCCGACGTGTTCCCCGGCGCCGGAGTTGTCGGGGTGGTCGTCTTCTTCACGTTGAGCGGCTACCTGATCACCGGCGTGCTGAGCCGAGAGCTCGAAGCCAAGGGGCGCGTCGACTTCAAGCGGTTCTACCTGCGCCGGGCGCGCAGGTTGCTGCCCGCCTTGATAGCGCTCACAGTCGTGTTCGCCGTGGTCACGCTCGTGTTCGACCCGCTGGGCGAGCGCGACAAGTTGCTCAAGACGGCGATCGTGCTGGTGACGTTCACGGGCAACCTGCCGATCAGCGGGATCAGCCCGGCGGCGTTCCACAGCTGGACGCTCGCGACCGAGGAGCAGTTCTACCTGCTGTGGCCGGCGTTGCTGGCGTTCGCCTGGGTGCGCAACCGAACGGGAGCGGCGCTGGCCGTCACGGCACTGGTGGCGCTCGCGGCGTGCACGGCGACGCTGATCTGGTTGTGGCCCAACGCCGACAACGCCTACGCGCTGCCGACGTCGTGGTTCGTGTGCTTCGTGATCGGCGCCGCGACCAGGCTCAAGCTGACGAGGGCGCCGAGGTGGGCCGTCCCGATCGCGCTCACCGGCCTGGCCGTTCTGTCGGTGGTTCCGTTGCGGGGCCACGCACTCACCTACCTCGTCGCGGGACCGGCGATCGCGGGCTGCACGGCCGTGCTGCTGCTGGTCTGGTCGAAGTGGGAACAGGTGGCGGCACCGGTCCGTCCGCTGGTGGCGCTGGGCGTGCTCTCCTACGGCGCCTACCTGTGGAACTATCCGCTGACGTTGTGGCTGCGCCCGGAGCTGGGCGCCGCCGCCGGACCGGTCGCGGCGGTCCTGACGGTGGTGGCGGCGGCGCTCAGCTGGCGTTACGTGGAGGAACCGGTCATGGGGCGAGGTAGCCGTTCACCAGATTCCGCCAGGCTTTCTTGAGGGCCCAGCCGTCGGGCGCGTTCGGGTCGAGGTAGTAGATGCCGTGCGTGCACGGGTTGGAGCCGTTGATCCGGTAGGTCCACCAGGCCCAGCCGATCCCGTTGTCCTGGAACGCTCCCAGCACGTCGCGGGCCTTCTGCTTGGCGACGGCGTCGTCATTGCAGCCCTCGATGCCGACCTGGTTGATCCACACCGGGACGGAGTGCGCGGTGCGGAAGTCGGTGATGGCCTTGATGCGGTTGAGCGGGTTCTCGAAGATGAAGTAGTTGCAGGTGTAGATGACCTTCGGGTCGACCGTGGTGTAGGCGCCCTCCAGGCGGCTGCAGCTGTAGTTGTCGTTGGGCCCCACCACGACCGGCGTCCGTCGGTCGATCTCGCGGATCGCGAGGGTCATCTCGTCGTAGAACGCCCTGACCTTGGCGTCGCTCTGACCGATCGGCTTGGGTTCGGGCAGGATCTCGAACGCGCCCATGTACGGCGTGTTCTTGTACTTGCGAGCGAGGAACTGCCAGACCTCTTTGAACTGCTGCTTCATCTCGGGGTTGGTCCAGAAGTTGTCGGGCCTGCCGCCCGCGCCCTGGCCGTAGTCCGAGTCGACGAACAGCGTGATCCACAGGCCCGCCGCGCTCGCCTGCTCGATGGTCCTGGTGAGCAGGTCCAGATGTCCCGGCTTGATGTGGCTGGTGTTCGCCACGTCGGGGTCGCGGCTGTCGACGTCGTCCTTCCACTCGCCCCACCAGCGCAACGGGATCCGCACCGAGTTGGCGCCCGCCGCCACGTGGTCGCCGGGGTCCTCCGTCTGGACCGTGCCCCAATGCCCCCAGTTGTAGCCCCGCAGCACGATCGGGTTCCCCGCCGGATCCACGACGTTCGCGCCCGACACCGACAGACGTGCCGGTGCGGCCGCGGACGCCGGGACCACGCCCGACAACAGCAGTGCGGCGGTCGCGAGACCGAAGACCACCCGTCTCAGCTTCATGCTCTACCCCTCTCAACGAAACGTTCGGGGCGGTACGTTGCCGAAGCCGCAAGCGGGCCCGGTTCGGGGTTTGTTCGAGGATCGTCAAGATCGCGGATAGCCTCGGGCGCGTGCTGGACATCGCGGAAGTCGCCTCGAGGACAGGGCTCGCGCCGTCGGCCCTGCGGTTCTACGAGAAGAAGGGGCTGCTCTCGTCGAGCGGCCGCAACGGCCTGCGCCGCACCTACGAACCCGAGGTGCTGGAGCGGCTGGTGCTGATCAACTGCGCACGCCGGGCGGGGTTCTCGATCGCGGAGATCAGCCGCTTCCTGGTCGCCACGCCCGGCGACACGGCGTTGCGCGCTGGGATGGCCGAGAAGGTCGCGGAGCTCGACGACGACATCGCGCGGTTGCAGCGCATGCGGGACAGCCTCGAGCACGCGTCGACGTGCACGCACGAACCGTTGGTGGAATGCCCGGACTTCAAGCGGAGGTTGTCCGCAGGTTCGTGAGCGGCTGATGTTCAAGGTTTGTTGTTCAAGCCGCTGACCTCGAACGTAATCAATTTCTGGCGGCTAGACAGGTCGCCATGAGTGCCAAAGAGGTGGGTTTGCCGAGGTCGTCGTGACGGGTCATCAGGGGCAGATGGGGGTGTGGTCGACGGTGGGGAAGTAGCGGTTGCGGTCCTGGTCCGTCAGCGGGGAGGCCGTGGCGCACACGCGGTGGGCGGCGTGGTCCGCGTCGGCCTCCCAGCGGCGGACCGTCCGGTCGCCGCCCGCGCTGAGCAGTGTTCCGCCGGGGAGGAACGCCAGCGCGTAGACCCGGTCGGCGTGGCCGGACAGGGTGGCGAGCGGGGAGTGGTCGTCGAGCCGCCAGAGCCGCACGTCGTGATCGGCACTCGCGCTGGCCAGCGTTCTGCCGTCGGGGGAGAACGCGACAGCGTGGACGGTGTCGGTGTGGCCGGCGAGCTCGGCGGGGGTGCCGGTGGCGAGGTCCCAGACGCGGACGGTGAAGTCGGTGCCGCCGGTGGCGAGCCGGGTGCCGTCGGGGCTGAAGGCGACGGACTTCACGGCGTGGCCGGGACCGGTGAGATGGGTGACGACGGCCCGGCTCGCGACGTCCCAGACCCGGACGCTGAAGTCGCCTGATCCGCTGGCCAGGCGGCTGCTGTCGGGGCTGAACGCGAGGGCTTCGACCGAGTCGGCGTGGCCGCGCAGCGTGTCCAGCGAGGCGCCGGTCCGCGCGTCCCACAGGACGATGGTGCGGTCGGTGCTGCCGGTGGCGACGAGCCGGCCGTCCGGGCTGACGGCCAGGGTGTTGACGGCGTCGGTGTGGCCGTCGAGGGCGGGGAGTTCCTCGGGCTTGCGGGGGTCGGTGATGGTCCAGCGGTGCACGCGGTGGTCGGCGCTGGCGGCCAGGAGCGTCTTGCCGTCGGGGGAGAACTGGACGGTGTTCACGGCGTCGCGCGGTCCGGTGAGGACGGTGAGCAGGCGGCCGTTCTGCCACAGCTTGACCGTGCGGTCGTAGCTGCCGGTCGCGATGAGGTCGCCATGCGCCGCCACCGAGTACACGGAGTCGCTGTGAGCCTGGATCTGGTCGCCGGGCAGGTCCCACAACCTGACGGTGTGGTCGTCGCTCGCGGTCGCCAGCGCGTCGCCGGCGAACGTCGCCGCGACGACCGGCGCGGTGTGGCCGGTGAGGACGAGCGGCTCGTCCTGGTCCCAGACGCGGACCGTGCGGTCGACGCTGGTGCTGGCCAGGCGGCCGTCGGGGCTGAACGCCAGTCCGCGCACGACGTCGGTGTGGCCGGACAGCACGCGTGGTTCGCCGCCTTCGACTGGCCAGATCCGCACCGTGCGGTCGTTGCTGGTCGCGATCCGCCGGCCGTCCGGGCTGACCGCGACGGCGTGCACCGGGCTCGTGCCGGGCAGGTCGCGAGAGGTGCCGTCCAGGTTCCACAGGCGTGCTGTGCCATCCCAGGTTCCGGCGACGAGCAGCGGGGCGGTGGGGCTGAACGCGAGCGAGACGACGGCCGAGGAGTGGGGCAGGACCGCGGTCCGGTGTCCGGTGAGGTCCCACAGCTGCACGGTCCTGTCGGCGCTCGCGGTGGCCAGGATCCGGTCGTCGCTGCTGAACGCCACGGCGTTGACCTGGTCGGCATGGTTGAGCGTGGCGATGATGTTGCCGGTGGTCGTGTCCCACACACGTGCCGTGCGGTCCCATGCAGCCGTGGCGAGGAGCGCGCCGTCGGAGCTGAACGCGACGGCCACGACGTTGTCGGTGTGGGCGGTGAGGGTCGTGGTCTCGCGCGGGTGGTGCGGGTCGCTGACGTCGGTCAGCCGCACCTTCCGGTCCTTGCCGGAGCTGGCGAGCAGCTTGCGTCGTGGCGAGTACGCGACGGCGTTGACGTGGTCGGTGTGCCCTGTCAGGCGCGTGGCGTAGGAGGGCGTGAACGCGCTGAGGAGCGCGCTGCGGGCGTCGGTCGTGGGGGAGAGCCGGTAGGCGGCGAGTGCGAGCTGGGCGGCGAGGGCCGGGTCGGTGTTGTGGAGGCGTTTGACGTCCTGGGCGACCTTCTGCGAGATCGCGACGTTGCGCTGGTCGGTCGCTTCGGAGGAGGCCCGCAGTGCGGCGATGCTGACGCTGGTCGTCGCGACGAGGAGCACGGCCAGCAGCGCGACGAACAGCCGCAGTCTTCGGCGGCTGTGGCGGGCGGTGGCGAGGTCGGTGGACTCAGCGGTCAGGCTGGCGGTGAGGAACTCGCGTTCGCGGGTGCTGAGCGCGTGCGGCGGCTCGGCGAGCCACGAGCGGAACGCGGCTAGCCGGGCGCCGCGCAGGAGCGAGCCGGGGTCGCGGTCGAGCGAGTCCCAGACGGCGGCGGATTCGGCCAGGTCGCGGTGGGCGCGCAGGCCGTCGCGGTCGGCCGCGAGCCATTCCCTGAGCCGGGGCCAGCAGCGGATCAACGCCTCGTGCGTGATCTCGATCTGGTCCTGGTCGACGGTGACCAGCCGGTGCGTGGTCAGGGCTTCGAGGACGAGGGCGGCGTCCGGTTCGTCGTCCAGCTCGGTGCGGCGGATGCGGCGTTTGGTGTCCTCGGTGTTGTCGCCGACCGCGGTCAGCCTGATGAACAGCGACCTGGCCAGTTCCCGCTGGGGCGGGGTGAGGCCGGCGAAGGTCGACTCGGCCGTGCGGGTCAGCGCGCCCTCGAACCCGCCCGCGGCGCGGAAACCTTGCAGCGTCAGGGTGTTGCCCTTGCGGCGGTGCCAGGTCTCCAGCAGGGCGTGGGAGAGCAACGGCAGCGCGCCCGCCTGGTCGACGCAGCGGGCGACGAGCTCGGAGACCAGCGCGGTCTCGACGGCGTGCCCGGTCGTGCGCGCGGGCTGGATGATCGCGGCGCGAAGTTCGTCGGTGGTCATAGGGCCGACGGTGACCTGGGCGGTGCCCATGGCTTCGACCAGCGCGGGGAAGTCCGTGCAGTGGCCGTAGAAGTCGGCGCGCACACCCAGCACGACCCGATGTTCGGTGATCTGCTCGACGAACCTGCGACGAACCTCGCGGTCCTCGCAGAGCGTGAAGATCTCCTCGAACTGGTCGACGACGAGCACGGTGTCAGCGGTGACGGGGATCCTGGCGCACTCGCCGAACGGGTCCGGGCCCGGTGTGAAGAGCACGGCGCGGTTGCCCAGTCGCGGCATGATACCGGCCCTGAGCAGCGACGACTTGCCGGCGCCGGACGCGCCGACGACCAGGACGACGCGGTGCTCGCCGACGTGGTCCTCGAGCTGGGCGACGAGGTGGTCGCGGCCGAAGAACCGGTCGGCGTCCTCCTGCTGGAACGCGGCCAGGCCCGCGTAGGGCGAGCTGGTGTCCGGTTCGGTCTGCGGCTCGTCGGCGGCCGTGGCGTACCAGCGGCGTTCCCACTCCTCCTCCGAGCCGCCGCACGCCCTGACGTAGGCGAGCGTGACCTGCAGCGTCGGCAGTTTGCGCCCGCCGGCGGCCTGCGAGAGCGCCGCCTCCGAGTAGTGCGTGAGCGAGCTCAGCTGGCGGTAGGTGGGCTTGCCGGCCCTCTCCCGCAACGATCTGAGCTCGCGCGCGAACGTGAGCACCGCTGTGTCGCCCGCGTCGAGCGGACGTTCCTTGCGTGGCATTGCGTGTCCCCCGTGGATGGTTCTGCCGGGGGAATGTAAGGCCGGGTGATCTCGCGCGGCTGTCTCGCGGATTTCAGCCGCAGAATTCGGTGATCGTGCTGGTCAGGACGTCGGTGAGGCGGTCGAGGGAGGCCAGGTCGACGTGTTCGGTGGCCGCGTGGGCACCGGCGCCGTCGACGCCGAACAGCAGGCAGGGGATGCCGGCCTGGTCGAGCAGGGCGCAGTCGGTCCAGAACGGCTCGGCGCGGATGACCGGTGGCGCGCCGAGGCAGGAGATGAGCGTGCGGACGATCTCGGCGTTCTCGTCGGCCTCGAACGGGTTCCTGGCGAGGCCGCGGGTGAGGGTGGCGGCGAAATCCGGGACCGTGGCGGTGAGGTGGTCGAGGATCTCGGTCAGTTCGGCCTCGACGAGGTCCGGGGTCTCGCCGGGGACCGTGCGGCGTTCGAGGGTGATCTTGCAGCTCGACGGGTAGGTGGACGCCTCCTCGCCGCCGCTGATCAGTGACGCGTGGACGGTGCCCCTGCCGAGCAGGTGGTGGTGGGTGGCGGGGGTCAGTTTCTCCAGCGCCACGAGGAAGTGGCCGGCTTTGGCGATGGCGTCGATGCCGAGCTCCGGTCGTGAGCCGTGAGCGGCCCTGCCTTGGATCGCGACGTCGAACCAGACGAAACCCTTGTGCGCCAGCGTGACTTCGAGGTGGCTGGGTTCGGTGACGATGGCGGCGTCGGCGGTGAACTCGGCCAGGACCTCTTCTGTGCCTTCGCTGCCGTACTCTTCGTCGGCGACGCACGCGACGATCACATCGCCTTTGAGAGGCCGTGTGGTGGCTCTGGCGGCGGCGACCATCATCGCTGCCACGCCGCCCTTCATGTCGAACGTGCCGCGGCCGAACATCTTGCCGTCCTTGATCTCCGGCCGCAGCGGGTCGCCGTCGTAGTTCGCGGTGCCGACGGTGTCGATGTGGCCGTTGAGCATCAACGACTTGCCGCCGCCGGTGCCTTTCCTGATCGCGACGAGCGAGGGTCTGCCCGGGCGTTGCTCCAGGCGGTGGACCTCGAAGTCGTTGCGCTTGAACCATTCGGTGCAGAAGTCGGCGATGGCCGACTCGCCGTTGCCGCCGGGGACGAGGTCCGGGTTGACCGAGTCGATGGCGATCAGCTCGGCCAGCAGGTCACGCGGGTTCACTCGGTGTCTCCCTGAGGGTTGGCTGCCTGGCCTTCGGTGCTGATCAGCACGACGGTGTTCAGTTCGCCGAGGTCCTCGCGGATGGCGCGGAGTCCGGCGAGCGGTGCGGCACCGCACGGTCCGGAGTGGACGTTCTGGTCGTGGAGGTCCTTGAGGGCTTTGGCGCAGTCGGCGTCGGAGATGGCCACGGCGGCGTCCACGCCGTTGCGCAGGAACGGCCAGGCGGTGGTGGAAGGGGTGCCGCAGTTGAGCCCGGCCATGATCGTGTCGCTCGTCGGGACGGTCCTGAGTTCGTCTGCTTTCAGGCTTTCCAGGACGCAGGCGGCCGTCTCGGGTTCGACGGTCAGGATCTTCGTCCTGGAGTCGCGGCCGCGGTAGTGGGTGATCACGGCCTGGGCGAACGAACCCACGCCCACCGGGACGACGACGAGGTCTGGGTCTTCTTCGAGCTGCTCGTCGATCTCGGCGCACAGCGTGCCGTAGCCCTCGACGATCCAGGCCGGGATCTCCTCGTAGCCGGGCAGGCCCATGTCCTGGACGAGAATTCCGTCGGCCTTGGCGGCCATGGCGACCGCGTCGTCGTAGGTGCCGTTGACGAGGGTGACTTCCGCTCCTTCTGCTTTGATGGCTTCGACGGCGTGCGGATGGACGTTGTGCGGCACGAAGATGTGCGCTTTCTGGTGGAAGATCCGGGCCATTCGGGCGACCGCGCGGCCGTGGTTGCCGTCGGTCGCGGTGGTCAGGGTCATCTGTCCGATTTGGTCTTTCAGCACCAGGTGCACCGCCCAGGACGCGCCGAGAGCCTTGAAAGCGGGCAGTCCGAGCCGGGAGGATTCGTCCTTGACGAACACCCGGCGGACTCCGAGCTCCGTCGCGAGGGCCGGGAGCTCGGTGAGCGGAGTGGGCGCGTAGCCGGGAAGTCGCGCGTGGAAGTCCCGCACGCCGGTGGGCGCGGGCGGGCACCTCCAGGCGGGGGCGTCTGGCCGCAAGAACTTCATGAGCACCAGCGTGCGGCGGTACCGATCGTCGGTCCAGCGCATGTTTTCGATCTGTATCGGTGGAAGAATCCGATCAATCGGTCTGGAGGAGGTGCCCGGTGACCGAGGAGGAACTGATCGTCGAGTTCGCGCTGACCCGCCTCGACAACCCCGGACTCGACCTGGAGGAGGTCGCCGCGCTGGTGGTCCGCAGGGTGGGGCCGGAGCGCATGCTCGAGTTCGCGGGGCAGACCCTCGCGCACCGCGACGAGCTGCGGGGAGCGGTGTTCCCGGCGGCCGTCGAGTACGTGCTGCGGGTGGTTCTGACGTTGCGAGGCCCGCGCGACTAGCGGTGCGTCTGGGGACGTCGGCGAGGTGATTCATACTCGGCAGGGCGCCTCGTGGCACCGCCTTCGCGCCCCCGTACGGCTGCGGTGTGAGGGGTGTGGGGCGGCCGCCCGATGCACTCGTCTGGCCGCGAATTCCGTCGCCAACGTTGCGGGGTCCTCGCGGCTTGGGCGCGTTCCGGAACGTATGAGGGCGCGGGGCGGCAGCGCGATGCACCCCGTTCTAACCGCGAATTCCGCAGGCAACCTTCCGGGCCACACCACTGGTGTTCGCTGAACATTTGTTCAACACTCTGAACATGCGTTCAGATCTGACGGCGCGCGCTCGCATCCGGGACGCCGCCCTGGCCCGTTTCGGCGCCGACGGCGTGCCCGGGACGTCCGTGCGGGCGGTCGCGGCCGACGCCGGGGTGTCGGCGGCGCTGGTGCTGCACCACTTCGGGTCGAAGGACGGGTTGCGGCAGGCGTGCGATGAGTACGTGCTGGACGGGTTCTCCTCCGAGGGTGATCTCGGGGAGGTGCTGCAGGCCGCCACCCCGGTCCGCCGCTATCTGGCCCGGTCGCTGCTGGACGGCACCGCGAGCGCGTCGGCCCTGTTCGACTCGATCGTGGCGCGCACCGAGGACTGGCTGGCCGGGGGAGAGGCCGAGGGGTGGGTGCGGCCTTGCTCTGACGCGCGCGCTCGGGCCGTGACGTATGTGTCTTGGCTGTTGGCGCCGCTTGTGCTGGGGCAGCAGGTAGGTCGGTTGCTCGGGGGTGATCCGGCCGAGACCGGGGTCGCCGTCCGGGGTGCGGTGGCCGGTCTGGAGATGCTGACGCACGGGCTGTTCGCCGACGACCGGTTCCTGACGGCTTACTCGGAGGTCCACAATGGACGTTGAGGTCGTTGCCCGGTTCTTCCGCATGGACGACGAGGCGTGGCGCCGGCACGCGAACCCGTGGAGCGTGTGGACGCGGTTCGCGGCGATTCCGGCGATGCTGCTCGCGATCTGGAGCCGGGCGTGGATCGGCTGGTGGTGCCTGGTGCCGGTGTTCCTGGTGGTCGTGTGGCTGATCGTGAACCCGCGGGCGTTCCCGCCGGTCGACGAGCCTCGCGGGTGGACCGAGCGCGGCATCTACGGCGAGCGGGCGTGGCTGGAGAACAGGGACGCCGTGCCGCCGGACCACCGGTCGGTGCTGCGGATGCTGATCGCCCTGGGCTCGGTGGGCTTCGCGTTGATCACGTGGGGAATGGTGGCGCTGGAGGTGTGGCCGACCGTGTCCGGAGCGGCACTCGTGGTGGTCGCGCAGCTGTGGCGGATTGACCGGTTCGGGTGGCTCTGGGAGCGCGTGAACAGGGCTTGAGCGCCGCTCGATCGTGACTGCACGGGAATTGTCAGTGCTGGCCGGTACCGTCCATCCCATGAGTGCTGGGGACCGGATTCAGGAGCTCGCCGCGCGGATCGTGGAGCTGCGCGACGCGTACTACCAGGGCGCGCCGCTGGTGGCCGACGCGGAGTACGACGCGGTGGAGGACGAGCTGCGGGCGTTGATCGCGGAGCACCCGAAGCTGACGCCGAAGGACAACCCGCTCGACCACGTGGGCGCGCCGTCGGTGCTGCACGCGCCGGTGCGGCACTCACGGCCGATGCTGTCGCTGGAAAAGGCGAACAAGCCCGAACAGGTCGAGGCGTTCTTCGCCCGGTTCCCCGGTCAGCCCGTGGTCGTCATGCCCAAGCTGGACGGCCTGTCCCTGGCCCTGGTCTACGAGAACGGGCGGCTGACGCGTGCCGTCACCCGTGGCGACGGCACGACGGGCGACGACGTCACCTTCCTCACGCGCGCGCTGTGCGACGGCGTGCCGGACAAGGTCGAGGCGCCGGGCCGGGTCGAGGTGCGCGGCGAGTGCGTGATGCTGCGCTCGACGTTCAACACCTACAACGCGGCGCATCCCGACAAGCCGTTGATCAACCCGCGCAACGCGGCCGCGGGCACGCTGCGCGCCAAGGACCCGAAGGCCGTCGAGGGCCGGCGCATGCAGTTCTTCGCGTTCGACCTGACCACCGAGCCGGAGAGCGCCGACTCCGACCTCGACGCGGGCCTGCGCAAGCTCGGCTTCAGCGTCGCGGAGATGAGCCACTGCTCGTCCGCCGCGGAGGCCCAGAAGCTGATCGACGGCATCGAGACCGCGCGCAACGAGCTCGACTACGACCTCGACGGCGCCGTCCTGCGCCTGGCCAACCGCGACGCGTTCGCCGCCGCCGGCACCCGTTCCAGTTCGCCGCGCGGTGCCATCGCCTACAAGTTCGCCGCCGAGGAGAAGACGACGGTGCTCACCGACGTCGTCTGGGACGTGGGCAAGACCGGCAAGATCGCCCCGGTCGCCTGGCTCGAGCCCGTCTTCGTCGGCGGCACCACGGTCACCCGCGCCACCCTGGCCAACCAGGAGGTCATCCGCTCGCGCGGCATCAAGATCGGCGACACCGTCCTGGTCCGCCGCGCGGGCGACGTGATCCCGTTCGTGGCGGGCGTGCTGGACGAGTCCAAGCGCACCGGTGCCGAGCGCGAGATCGTCCCGCCCGCCGACTGCCCGTCCTGCGCCCAGCCGCTGACCGAGCAGGGCAACAGCCGCGAGCTGTTCTGCACCAACGCGGTCTGCCCGGCCCAGACCGTGCGCCGCCTGATCCACTGGTCCTCCCGCGCCGCCGCGGACATCGACGCGATCGGCCAGGTGTGGATCGAGCGCCTCGCCGAGACCGGCGACCTGGTGAACCCGTCCGACTTCTACACGCTCACCAAGGAGCGCCTGCTGGAGTTCGACCGGGTGGGCGAGATCTCCGCGACCCGCATGATCGAGTCCATCGACCGCAGCCGCTCGGTCGGCCTGCGCCGAGCCCTGATCGGCCTCTCGATCCCGATGGCGTCCGAAGGCACCGCCGCCCGCCTGTGCCGGGCGGGTTTCGGTTCCCTGGAGGAGGTCGCCGACGCGGGAGTCGAGAAGCTCGTGGCGGTGGAGGACATCGGCGCGAAGGTGGCCGAGTCCCTGACCGCCCACCTGGCCCGCCTGCGCCCGGAGATCGAGCGCCTGCGCGAACGCGGCGTCTCCCTCGAGGTCCGCGAGGAGGACCTGCCGCCCAAGGTCGTGGCCGGCGCCCCGCTGGACGGCAAGTCGGTCGTCATCACGGGTTCGATCAGCGACCCGCGTTCCGGCGAGAAGGTGACCCGCCCGACCTTCCAGAAGATGTGCGAACGCGCCGGAGCCACCGCCGCGTCCTCGGTGTCCGCGACGACGGACATGCTCATCACCGGCGCCGGTGTGGGCGCGAGCAAGCTGACGAAGGCGGAGAAGCTCGGCGTCGAGGTGGTCGACCAGGGCGAGATCTGGAAGGTGCTGATCGACGCCGGCGTCGCCTGACGTGCAAGACGCCCTCAGGCCGCCGTCGGGGGGGACAGGTGACGGCCTGAGGGCGAGTACGTGACGGTCGGTGCGGCGGTCGCCTCTCGGCGAGGGGCTCGACGCGGTACCAGCCGAACGGTCTTCCGCGAAGGCTGTTCAGGTGAGGCCCGGGGGACACGGACCGCACCGACCATCTTGTTCAACGGTGCCCGGATCCTGTTTGTTTCCAAGGGGTCTGTGGGGCCGCTCACCGTTGGCGGGCATTCGGTGGTGAACTGCCCTGCCCCCAGGCCGTCGTCGGGGGAGAACGCGACGGACTGGGGGCAAGTGCGGGAGGCTCCCAGGCCACCGTTGGGGGGATGCGGAGGCCTGGGAGCGAGCTCAGGTGCGCTCACGGCTGTGAGCGTGGTGGTGCGGGAGGCCCTCAAGCCGTCGTTGGGGGAGGCCACGACGGCCTGAAGGCGAGTTGAGATGGTCGGTGCGGCGGGTCGCCTCTCGGCGAGGGGCTCGACGCGGTACCAGCCGAACGGTCTTCCGCGAAGGCTGTTCAGGTGAGGCCCGGGGGACCTGGACCGCACCGACTATCTCGTTCAACGGTGCCCGGATCCTGTTTGTTTCCAAGGGATCTGTGGGGTCCCTCACCCCAGGCCGGGTGTTCAGTTGTGCGATGCCCCCAGGCCGTCGTCGGGGGAGGCCACGGCGGCTTGAGAGCGAGCTGAGATGGTCGGTGCGGCGGGTCGCCTCTCGGCGAAGCGCTCAACGCGGTACCAGCCGAACGGTCTTCCGCGAAGGCAATGAGGTGAGGCCCGGGGGACCAGAACCGCACCAACCGTTTCGTACAACGGCCGTACCCCCTGAGGTGTTTCCAGGTGATCTGTGTGGTCGCTCACCACCACCAAGCCCGTACCGGAATATCAAGAAACTCTGGTCCTGCAGGGCACTCGCCAGCTCTAATGGACGCGGCGCCGCCGACGTCACAGGTTGGAGATCTGATGGTGAGGCGGCGTTCGTTCCTGCTCGGCGCAACAGCTCTGCCCCTGGCCGGCACCGGGACAGCCCACGCGGGGACGGCCCAGGCGCTGGCCGGTCCCCTCGACGCGGGCCGTGCGGCCGCGGACTACTGGATCCGCACGCAGAGCCTGGGCGGCAACGACTGGCAGGACGCGACCCTGCACAGCGGTGTGATGGCCCTCCACCGGGCCACGAAGGACACCAGGTACCGCGACTACACCCTGAGCTGGGCGAACCGGCACAACTTCGGGCTCAAGAGCTCGAGCGGCAACCCTCACTTCGCCGACTACCAGGCAGCGGGTCAGGCCTACCTCGACCTGTACGCGGACAACCCGGAACCCCGCCGCCGCGCGGCCATCGTGCGGGAGATCGACGCCACGATCGCCACCGGGAGGGTCGACTACTGGTGGTGGGTCGACGCGCTGCACATGGCCATGCCGATCTTCGCGCGGCTGAACAAGGCCGACTACGCCGATCGCCTCTACCGCTGGACCCGCCAGCGCCTGTGGAACGACGGGCTGTGGTGGCGCGACAGCAAGTTCGTCGGCAAGAACATCTACTGGTCGCGCGGCAACGGCTGGGCCATCGCGGCGCTGGCGAAGGTCCTGGAGGTCCTGCCGCAGAACTCGCCCTACCGAGCGGGCTACCTGGCCGACTTCCGCGCCATGGCGGCGGCCATCACCAAGGTTCAGCGCGCCGACGGCTTCTGGAACGTCAACCTGGGCGACCCGAACAACTATCCGGGCCCGGAGACCAGCGGCACGGCGTTCTTCACCTACGGGCTGGCGTGGGGCGTCAGGTCCGGCGTGCTCAGCGCGGCCACCTACCGGCCCGTGGCCATGAAGGCCTGGGACGGGATGCTGCGCACGGCTCTGCAGTCCAGCGGCCGGCTCGGGTACGTCCAGGGCATGGGCCAGCAGCCGTCCGACCACCAGCCCGTCGGCCGCAACGACACCGCGAACTTCAGCGTGGGCGCGTTCCTGCTCGCCTCCTCGGAAGTGTCGAAGATCTGAAGGCGTGGCGGCACCACACCCGGTCGTGCGCAGCACAAAGCAACGCACGGCCGGGGGTGCCGTTCACACGGAAGGAAACCTCGCTGGTGGCGAGTGAGACGAGCCGGGCGAGAAGTGTCGGCGGGCCCGCGTGGATCAAGTGTGGGCCTGGAGAGCCGGGCAGCCCAAGGGGCCAAACTAGATGAGACCTAGTCGCCGGGCCGCGAGCACGGCGTCTCGGCGCTGGTTCACGCCGAGCTTGCGGTAGATGCCGCGCAGGTGCGTCTTCACCGTGTTGACGGAGACGAACAGCGAGTCGGCGATCTCCTCGGTGGTGCGCATGGACGGCAGTTCGATGAGCAGGTCGCGTTCCCGGCTCGTCAGCACGTCCGTGTGCGCGGTCGACGCGGCGGGCAACGCTGTCATCGTGGTGGTGGCGAAGGATTCCAGCTTGCCGAACCGGCCGGCACCCCGGGCCAGCAGGTCGCGGATCGGCTTGCCCGCGTTGAGGAACGGCCGGAGCACGCCGACCGGTTCCGCGGCGGCCAGTGCTCGAGTCACGGCCTCGTGGGCACGGCGCTGGTCGCCGGTGCGGTCGACGAGAGTCGCCTCGAGCAGCCAGCCGTCCACGACGGTCGGTACGGCGACGGCGGGAAGGTCGCCGGACAGCAGCGGCCCGACGATCTTGCGGGCCTGGCTCACGCGGGAGTGGTGGCTGTGCACGACGGCGCTGAGCACCGCCTGCTCGCCACATGGGCCGAACATCGCCTCGACCTGGTCCGGCATGGCCGTCGCCCACTGCTCGTCGCCCGTCCGCAACGCGATGCGCTGCACGGCCGCCGCGATGTGTGCGATCACAGGTGGAATCACCTGACGTTCGGCCACGTCCTGCCACAGCGCGCGGACGCGGCCGACCACCGCCCGCGGATCGCCCGCAGCCGGGAACGACACGGCGGCATCCAAAGTGGACACCGCCAGCCCGGTCGCGGGATCGGGACGATCGCCCAGCGCGCGCACCGCTCTGCCCGCGAGATCCACCGCGCGTTCGTCGTCCAGCCGCAGATACGCCTCCACGCCGAGCAACGCGTAGGCCAGCGTGCACACGAAATGTGTCTGCCAGCCCCGTTCCTCGGCGAACGAGAGGGCTTCACCCGCCTGCCTCGCCGCGCCCCGAATGTCGCCCGTCGCACTGGTCAGCGCCGCCAGATGGACCTGGCAGTCGAGGACCGCGTGGTCGAACCCCTCCTGGCGCGCGATCGCCGCCGCCCGCAGCAGGTCGTCCTCCGCGCCCGTGCGGTCACCGGACAGCAGCGCCGCCACGCCGCGGTTGAGCAACGCGGTGACCTCGGCGTCGGGGCCACCGTGCCCGGACACGGTGCGCGCCATCACCCGCAGCGCGTCACTCAGGTGCGCGTCGAACCGGCCACGGCGCAACAACGCGGCCGCGTGCAGGACCCGCACCCGGTCCTGCCGCAGCACCAGCAGTTCGCCGCCGAGGCCCGCCAGCACCCGGTCGGCGGCTGCCAGGTCGCCCGCGTCCATCGCCACGAGCGCGGCCACCACCCCGACCTGAGGCCGGGCGAGCACGTGGCCGGGCACCGCGCCGAACACGGCCCGCAGGCCCGCGCTGCCCTCCCGCAGCACCTCCGGCAGCACGGAGTGCTCGACGATCTCGGCCGTCAGCTGGTCGTCTCCGGCCCTCAGCGCGTGGGGCAACGCCAGCGCGGGCTGGGCGTTGCGGTGGTACCAGTGGGCCGCCCTCTGGTGGAGCGAGGTTTCATCGGCGGGACGGGACCTGCGCAGCTCCGCGGTCAGGTGTGCGCGCAACACCGGATGGCAGCGGTACCACTCCGGAGCGGTGTCGAGCCTGCTGACGAACGAGTTGGTGTGCTCCAAGGCGTCGAGCACCAGGCCGGGACTGGGATGGCGGGACAGCTCCCCGGCGAGATCGGCGCTCACGGCGTCGCACACGCTGGTCGCGACGAGCAGGTCGCGCACCCGCTGCGGGTGACGGCCGAGCACCTCCTCGCCGAGGTAGCGGCTCACGACCTGGTCCAGGCCCTCGAACATCAGCAGGTCGTCCGGCCGCGCCTCCGTCGTGCACAGGCGCATGACCGCGAACCGCAGACCGCCGATCCAGCCCTCGGTGCGCTGGAGCAGCAGACCGACGTCGTCCCCGGAGAGCTGCAGGCCGTGTGCCGTCAGCAGCGCTTCGGTCTCGGCGCGGGTGAACGAGAACTCGTGCGGCGGCACCTCGCGCAGCCGTCCCTCCAGGTGCAGGCGCGCGAGGTGCAGTTGCGGGGGAAAACGGCCTAGCAGCACGAGACGTAGCCGGTCAGGTGGCTGCCTCAACAAGAGGTCGATGCTCGCGAGCGCGTCCGGGTCGCGGATCTCGTGCACGTTGTCCAGCACCAGGCAAACGGACGCAGGCGCCTGGTCGAACGCCGCGATGACCGCGGAGGAGAAACCCGGCTCGGACAACGGAGTCGCTTCGGAGAGCGCGAGAGCGTCGCGCACGGCCGAACGCAGCCTCGCTGGTCTGTTGTCGTGCTCGTCGAGCGTGAGCCAGGCGATCCGGTCCCCGCGGCGGCGCGCCCACTCGGCGAGCAGCGTGGTCTTGCCGCAGCCCGCGGGGCCGGTGATCACGGTGACCGGCGCGGACGACACGTGATCGTCCACTGTGGATAGCAGGTGCTCACGCGACACCAGTGGTGTCGCCGACGCCGGCACGCGCAGCTTGGCCTGGCTGGTCTCGGAACCGGACGGGTCGCACTCCGAACTGTCGGACATTGTGCTTAGTCTCCCGATGAAGTTGTCGAGGCATGATCGCGTGATCGAACCGCATCACCCCGAAGGCGGGCAGGCGGACTCGATGTCCTTGTCAGGAAGGGAAATCAGCACCAGTCCTCGGCCGAGCACGCCCATCAGCCGCGGCAGCAGGCTGAGAGCGGCGAACACGCCGGTGGGTGGTCTGCAGTCCTCGTCCGGGCTGGTGACGACCACGGTGAGGAACACGGCCACGGCCAGTACGATGCGCCGGGACCGGGAGCGGTCGGGCTGACGGCTCAAGATCGGTCACCTCCTCCGCGTCCCGAGGCTGCTCCTGCACGTGTGCACCCGGCCTCCCCCGCGCAGGGCGGTAACGGCACGGGTGGTGGCAGGGGGATCACCTGCGCCGGGTGAAGCAGCGGCTCGTCCCGCCCGCCGAATCTGTGCCTCATGAGCTGCCGACTTGCGTTGCGTGATCTCGTGGACGTGGTGCACCCCGCCCGTCCCGTCGCGTCCGTGTACCTGGGGTCGAGTCCGTTGCGGGGATGGCGGGCGCGGTGGGTGCGGCTGGCCGACCAGCTGCGGTGCGACGGCGCGGGAGCCGAGCTGGTCGACACGGTGGGCGAGGTGCTGGCACGGGCCCGCACCGCCTACCCGTCGGCCGACACGCTCGTCGCGTTCGCCGGCGAGGAGCTGCCGGCGCGCGTCTTCCACACGCCCGGCCTGCGCCACCTGGACCTGGCGTGGTTCAGCTCGCCCGCGCACGTGCTGCCGTTGCTCGCCTGGCTGCAGGAACGCCCGGCGCGTGTGGCGATGACCGCCGGACGTGACAGCGCCGAGCTGGTCGCCGGGGACGCGCGCCGCGTGGTGCTCAGCTACCCGGCGCCGTCGTGGCGCCAGGGGGTCCGGTCCGCCGCGGCCGCGTGCGCCGAGATGCTCGACCGCCACGAGGCGAGGCTGCTGGTGGTCGCGGGGGAGGACGAGGTGGTGGGCGCGTTGTGGGAGGCGCTGCCCGCCCCCGTCCGCCGCGACGTCGTCGTCCGCTGGACCGGCGAGGACCTGTCGCCGAGCCGCGTCGCCGCCGAGACGCTGGCCGCCTCCCGGTCGTGGACCGAGGGAGTGCTCGACGACTTCAACTCGCGGGGGCGAACCCGGCAGCTGTCCGTGGAGGGGGTGGACGACACGATCGGCGCGCTCGCCGAGGGCAGGCTGGAGGACCTGTTGGTCGGCTACCCGGAGGACGTCACGGCCACCGCCTGGTACGGCCCGTCCCCGACCGACGTCGCTCGCGACTGGTCACCTGCGCGCCGTTGCGGCCTGCTCGCCGACGTGGCCGTGCGTGCCGCGCTGCTCAGCGACACCCGTGTGCACGTGATCACGTCCGGCACGTCCTCTGCACCACTGGACGACATCGGCGGTCTGTGCCGGGTGCCGCTCGCGCTGGTGCGGTCATGACGGCCGAACTGGTGCCGCTGCGGGTCGGCTTCGACGTCGCGTGGCTCGGCTATCGGCGTGACCAGGTCCGGTTCTTCGTCGACGCGGTGGAACGCGACGTCGAGCTGCTGGCCGCGGACCGCGACGCCGCCGAGGCCCGAGCGCTGTCGCTGGCGCGCAACCTCGAGGCGGCCCGCAAGGAGAACGACGAGCTGCGCGACCGGCTCGAGCGGATGTGCCGCCGCCCGTTGTCCCCGGACTCCGTGGGCGAACAGCTCCGGCACGCGGTGGACTCCGCGCTGGCCCACGCGGCCTCGATCGCCGAACGGGCCGGCGCCACCCACGCCGAGCACCGCGAGCTGCTCACGACGACCCGCGCGCAGATGACCCGGCTCGCCCGTGACGGAGAGGCCCGCCGCCGCACGCTCGACGAGGCGGCGGACCGGCGCCGGGCACGGGCCGCGGAGGACTTCGAGCTCGCGCTGGCGTTGCGGCGCAAGGAGACCCTGCGGGACATCCACGTCATGGAGCAGACCGCGCGGGAACGGGCCGCCCGGATGGTGGGCGACGCGGCGCGGCAGGTCGAGGTGCTGCACGAACACAGGGACCACGTGGCCGACGTGCTGCGGACGGTGCACGCGCTGCTGGGCAAGGCGGCCGAGCACCTGTGCACGGGTGACGGCCGGTGAAGATCCTTCCCCTGGCACTGGCCCAGTTCATCGCGAGCTACGCGGCCACGAACATGAATGTGGCGATCAGCACGATCGCGGACGACCTCGGCACCACGATCGCCGGTGTTCAGACGACGATCACGCTGTTCACCCTCGTCATGGCCGCGCTGATGGTGCCGGGCAGCAAGCTCACCGACATCTGGGGCCGCCGCCGGTGTTTCGTCGTGGGTCTCGCGATCTACGGCGCGGGCGCGCTGCTCGCCGCCCTCGCCCCCGGACCCGGCCTGCTGCTGGTCGGGTACGCGGTGCTCGAGGGCGTCGGGTCGGCGTTGATGATCCCGCCGATCTACATCCTCGTCACCGCGCTCGCCACCGAGAAGGCGCAGCGGGCGCGCTGGTTCGGGATGGTGAGCGGCGCGGGCGGGCTGGGTGCCGCGGCCGGGCCGTTGCTGGGCGGGCTGGTCACGAGCGCGTTCAGCTGGCGGGCCTCGTTCCTGCTGCAGGTGCTGGTGGTCGCCGTGATCATCGTGCTGGCGCGTGGACTGCCGAAACCGCAGACGCACCACCAGAAGTTCGACCTGCTGGGCGCGGTGCTGTCCGGCGCGGGCATGGCTCTCATCGTGTTCGGCCTGCTGCGCACCACGTGGTGGTTCGCCCTCTTGGGCGCCGCGGCGCTCGGCCTGTTCGCCTGGCACATCAGGAGAACCGAGAACCCGCTGTGCAACCCGAAGCTGTTCCGCGACCGGACGTCGAACCTCGGCCTGGGCACCCAGCTGATCCAGTGGCTCGTGCTGCAGGGCACGTTCTTCGTGCTGTCCGTGCACCTCCAGCAGACCGAGGGACTGAACGCGATCGAGACCGGCCTCGCCCTGCTGCCCGCCACGATCGGCATGCTCGTCACGTCGGCGCTCGCCGGAAGGCTCGCCCGCAAGCACCCGCAGAACAGGTTGATCCGCGCGGGCTTCCTGCTCACCGTCGCCGGCACGCTCCTGGTCCCCCACGGGCTGTTCCTGATCGGCGCGGGCATCGGGATCATGCTGACCGCGTCGGTGAACGTCGTGCAGTCGCGCTGGCCCGACGACGAGCAGGCGGACGTGTCCGGCGTGTCGCGCGCGGTCTCCAACCTCGGCTCCTCGCTGGGTGTCGCGCTGGTCGGCTCCGTCGCCGACCAGCGCGCCGCGCTCATGCTGCTCATCCTGTTCGGGGCAACGGGATTCGTGCTGGCGCTGTTCATCCGGAACGACGCCGCACAGCCACGAGGATGACCTTCAGCGCCACCCCCAGCACGAGCAGGTCACCGATCATCTGCACGGTGACGATGACGCGTGCCAACGGGGAAACCGGCACGACGTCACCGAACCCGACCGTCGCGAACACCGTGACGACGAAGTAGAGCGCGTCCGTGCGACTCAGATCCGCGTTGAAGCTGCCGGGCTGATGCCGTGCCAGCAGGAAGCACGCGTTGGCGAACATCAGCAGGAACAACGGGAGCACGAGCGCGAGCGCCTGCACACCCTGCCACCGCGGGCGCGACGACCGTGCGATCAGCCGCACCTGCCACCACAGCACCGCGACGACCAGGAGCAGACCAGAGACCAGCCGGAGAACGGCATGTCCGTTCTCCGGCTGGTCCATCGGAAGGCGGTAGTAGACCAGCAACAGCACCCCGACTGTCGTCACCGGCCGCACCACCGCCGCGATCACCCCGCGGCTCAAGCTGTGAAGGTCTCCTTCAGCAGCTTCTCCTGCGCCGACGAGAGGTTCGTGGTGATCAGCTTCGCGCCGGTCTGCCTGAACTCGTCGGCGACCCGGTCGATCACCGCGTTCTCGGACATGACGAACAGCGCCGACGTGCCGGGCGTGACGCTCTCCCGGACGTCGCGGACGAAGTTGTCGTCGATGCCCGCCTTCGAGAGCGATCCCGCGAGGGCACCGACACCGGCGCCGATCGCGGCGCCCAGCACCGGGATGAAGAAGATGAGCCCGAACAACAGGCCCCAGAACGCGCCACCGAGCGCGCCCGCGCCGGTGAGCTTGCCGAGCTCCTTGGTCTTCGGTCGTTTCGCGTCCAGCTCCCAGTACACGTACGCCGTGTCGCGGATCGTGATCAGCTGCTGGTCCTGGAGCTTGCGCAACAGGTCGAGCGCGGAGTGCGCCCCGTCTGCGGTGTCGAACTTCCACACGGTCAAAGTGGCCATGACCGAAACTCTGCGAGACGCCGCACGCCGCGGTCCTCACCCGTGACGGGTGAAGATCCGTGCGGGCAGCCGGTGCCACCGTTGCCGCACAACCTCTACAGCGAGACAACGGAGGCACGATGCGGGAAACAGGCTGGCTCGGCTGGATCTGGTTCGCGGGCATCATGATGATCGTCATGGGCTCCTTCAACGCCATCGAGGGACTGGTGGCGTTGTTCCGCGGTGAGTACTACGTCGTGACCGAGCAACAGGTCCTCGTCTTCGACATCACCGCGTGGGGCTGGATCACCCTTCTGATCGGTGTGCTGGTGGCGCTCGCGGGCGCCGCGCTGCTCGCCGGTGCCGCGTGGGCCAGGGTGGTCGCCGTGGTGCTCGCGGTCGTGAACGCGGTGGCGCAACTGGCCTTCGTGTCGATCCACCCGCTGTGGTCCACGATCGTCATCGCCCTGTGCGTGACGGTGATCTGGGCGGTGGTCGTCCACGGCGCGGACGCGGACACGACGTCCGACCGGCTTGAACAGACACACCACCATTGATGCCACGCGCACTCACGATCCTGCTCGGTGGCGCGGCCGCGGTCGTCGTGGTCACCGGTGTGCGGGCGATCGCGTGGCTGGTGGCGCCGGCGATGCTGGCGTTGCTGGTCGTGATCGCGGTCAGCCCCGCGCACCGGTGGCTGCGCGGCCGCGGCGCGCCGCCGTGGCTGGCGACCAGCGTCGTGGTCCTGCTCGTCTACGGCGTGCTCGGGGTCGTCGCCGTGACGGTTGCCGTGTCCGGCGCACGCCTGGTCGCGATGGTGCCCGAGTTCGCGCACCACGAGTTGGTGGTGCGGGCCGAGCGCGCGCTCGACGGCATCGACCGCGGCAGGCTCGTCGGGGCGATCGGCGGACTGCTGACCGACCTGACGAGCCTCACCACGAGCCTCGTGTTCCTGTTGGCGCTGCTGCTGTTCCTCGGGGTGGAGGTGAGCTCGGCGAACGCCAGGCTGACCGAGATCGCGATGGACCGGCCGCAGCTGCGCGAGGGGCTCACGGAGTTCGTTCGCCGCACTCGTCGCTACATCCTGGTGACGACGGTCTTCGGGCTCGTCGTGGCGGCGCTGGACACGGTGGCGCTGGCGTTGCTCGGCATCCCGCTCGCCTTGCTGTGGGGCGTGTTGTCGTTCGTCACCAACTACATCCCCAACATCGGGTTCGTGCTCGGGGTGGCGCCACCGGCCGTGCTCGCACTGCTGCAGCACGGCCCGCGCAAGGCGCTGGCCGTGCTGGCGTTCTACGGAGTGCTGAACTTCGTGGTGCAGTCGCTGATCCAGCCCCGGTTCACCGGGGACGCCGCCGGGTTGTCGGCCACCGTCACGTTCCTGGCCCTGGTGTTCTGGGCCTGGGTGCTCGGCCCGCTCGGCGCGTTGCTGGCGGTGCCGCTCACCGTGCTGGTGAAGGTGCTGCTGGTCGACGCGGACCCGGCGGCGGGATGGGCGGCGGCGCTGCTCAGGCCGCCACGAAAAGATGACATTCCCACGGCCCCAGCTCCACGTACAGCGGACTGACGGGCTCGTGGACCGCACCACCGTCGAGGAGGTCGGTGAACCTCTCCTGCCAGCCCACGGGCAGCAGCCCCTGCGCTCGCTGGCCGGAGAAGTTCACCACCACGACGTGCCGGGTGCCGTCGGCGGTGATCCACTCCCAGGCGAGCAGCCGTTGGCAGGACTGGTTGTCCGGCCAGCCCTCCGCCTCGATCAGCGACCAGTCGCCGCGGCGCACCCCGTGGTCGGCCACGATCGCGAGCAGCCACCGGTACCAGGCGGCCAGGTCGTCGTCGAGCGGCTCGTCCGGGCGCCGGGCCAGGAACACCGGCGGCCGCACGCGCCTGCCCTCGAACTGGCCCTCGTGCCACAGCGTGGCGCCGGGCAGCGTGGCGATCATCAGCGCGGCCGCCTTGGCGGCCTCGGGGCCGAGCTCGCTGAGGATGCGCGGCTCGTCCTGGTTCTCCAGGAACCGCAGCAGCCGTGACTGGTAGACGGGATCGGCCCGAAGGTGGTCGCGCACTCCCTGCACGTCCTGGCCGACGATCCGGTCGTAGAGCCGTTTGTCGTAGCAGAAGTTGAAGCCCTGCAACTGCAGCGCCCACTCCATGTCCCAGTACGCCTCGGCGATCAGCACCGTCTCCGGGTGCTGGGCCCGCAGGCCGCCGATCACCTCGGGCCAGAAGTCGAGCGATGGTGGCGTTTTGTTCCACGTGCGGGCGAAGACCTCGTTGGTGACGAGCATCGCCATGTCGCACCGGATGCCGTCGCAGCGGGCGGCGACGCTCGCGAGTGTCATCGTGGCGGCGGTGCGCAACGCGGGCGAGAAGGCGTCGAGCTGCACGACGTCCGGCCACGCGGGGAAGTACGGGTCACGCCCGAGCTCGAGCTCACCGTTCTCCGCGCGCACGAAGAACTCCGGGTGCTCGGTCACCCACGGGTGGTCCGGCGCCACGTGGTTCGGCACGTAGTCGAGCACCAGCCGCACACCGCGCGCGGCCAGCTCGGCACGTGCCCTGGCCAGTCCTTCGTCGCCGCCGAACTCCTCCGCCACGACGTAGCGCCGCACGCAGTACGGCGACCCGAGCACGTCCTCCGCGCGCAGATCGGGCAGCGCCTCGTGGAACGACGCCCGCAGGCCGGGGTGCGCGTTCGCCATCGCCAGACCCAGCGTGCTGCGTTCCCACACGCCCATCAGCCACACCGCGTCGACTCCCGCGGGTGTCACGGCGTGCCACGCTGACGACGGGATGTCGGCGAGGGTGACCGGACGCCCGGCGGCACGGGAGAGCTCACCGAGCCACACGGCGGTGTTGATCTCGTAGATCACCGGTGCCTCCGGCCAGCTCATCGCGTCACCACCTGGGGGAGAAGGGCGACGAGCGCGGTCCACCCGGTCTGGTGGCTCGCACCGAGACCGGCGCCGTTGTCGCCGTGGAAGTACTCGTAGAACAGCGGCAGGCCGCGCCAGTGCGGGTCCTGCGCGTACCGCGTCTGTCCACCGTGGACCGGACGCCGGCCGTCCACGCCCTGCAGGAACGTGTCGAGCAGCCGTTCGCCGAGGTCGCGCGCCACCTCGCGCAGCGTCAGGTACCGGCCGGACGCGGTGGGGCACTCGACGGTGAAGCCGTCGCCGAAGTACTCGTGCAGGTGCAGCAGAGCGCGGATCACCAGCGCGTTGATCGGGAACCACACCGGACCGCGCCAGTTCGAGTTGCCGCCGAACATCCCGTTGTCGGACTCGGCGGGCAGGTAGCCGACGCGGTGCTCGACCCCGTCCACGACGATCACGTACGGGTGCTCCTCGTGCCAGCGCGACAGCGATCGGATGCCGTGCGGGCCGAGGAACTCGCGGTCGTCGAGCATCCTCGCGAGGATGCGGCGCAGGCGGCTCTCGTCGAACAGCGAGAACAGCACGGGCCCGGTCGCGTCGGCCTGCGCGCCGTGCCCCCACAGTGCCGCGCGCACCGCCGGATGCCGATCGAGGAACTCGCGCATGCCGCCGACCAGTTCGGGATGGTCGCGCCGCACCTCAGCGCTGATCACGGTCGCCGCGGCCAGGGGCAGCAGGCCTACGGCGGACCGGACCTTCAACGGTGTGGCGCGACCATCCGGATGCCGCAGCACGTCGTAGAAGAAACCGTCGTCCTCGTCCCAGAGGCCGCTGCCGACGTGGCCGGTGGCAGCGGCGATCCAGGCGAGGTTCTCCATCAACGTGGCGGCGTGCTCCAGGTACGCGGGGTCCTCCTTGCCGAGCTCCAGGGCCATCTGGACGAGGTTCTGGCAGTACAGCGCCATCCACGCGGTGCCGTCCGCCTGGTCGATGTGCCCGCCGGTCGGCAGCGGCGCGCTGCGGTCGAACACCCCGATGTTGTCCAGGCCGAGAAACCCGCCCTGGAACAGGTTCCTGCCGTCGGCGTCCTTGCGGTTGAGCCACCAGTCGAAGGTGCGCAGCAGAGGGTGGAACACGCGCGTGAGGAACGCCCTGTCGCGGTCGAGCTGGTAGACGTACCACGCCGCCCACGCGTGAACGGGCGGGTTGACGTCGCTGAAGTTCCACTCGTAGGCGGGGATCTGGCCGTTCGGGTGCAGGTAGCGGCGGGTGAGCAGCAGCTCGATCTGCTTCTTGGCGAGCTCCGGGTCGACCATGGCCAGCGGGACGGCGTGGAAGGCGAGGTCCCAGGCGGCGAACCACGGGTACTCCCACTTGTCGGGCATGACGATGACGTCCTCGGCGAGGAGGTGGCGCCAGTCCTCTGTGGACATCAGCGGGTCCACGCCCCGTTCGGTGAGCCAGCGCTCGACGTCGAAGGCGTAGTACTGCTGTGACCACAGCAAACCCGCGAGCGCCTGACGGCACACCAGTCGTTCGTCGCTGCGGGGATCGCCGCCGAGGACGTCGTCGTAGAAGTCGTCGGCCTCGTCACGTCGCTGGGTGATCGTGGCGTCGAAGTCCGCGAACGGGTCGGCGGTGCTGCTCGCGGTGAGCCGGACCCGGACGGTGGCGCTTTCTCCGGCGGGGACGCGGAACTCGTGGTGTGCGGCGGCCTTCGTGCCGACACCGTCAGGGGCGACGGTCTGCTCGCCGTGGATCACCGCGCGTTCGATGCCGTCCTTGACCAACGGGGTGGGGTTGGGGGAGCCGAACACGCGCTCGTTGTCGGTCTCGTTGTCGGTCACCAGAATCGGCACCGGTTGCTCCACGTACCACCACCACGTCCCGAGCTCGGCGTGCTCGGCGCGAACCGTTCCGGGAGCGCAGGTGTGCAGCGAGGGCACGCGTTCGCCGCCGGCCCACGACCAGGTGTGGCGGAACCACAAGGTGGGCAACACGTGCAGCGCGGCTTCCTCCGGCCCGCGGTTGTGGGCGGTGACGCGCATCAGCACGTCCTCGGGCCCCGCCTTGGCGTACTCGACCTCGACGTCGAAGTAGCGGTTGTCGTCGAACACGCCGGTGTCGAGCAGCTCGTACTCGGGCTCGTTGCGGCTGCGCACGGCGTTGGTGTTCGTGATGTCCTCGTACGGGAACTTCGCCTGCGGGTACTTGTAGAGCATCCGCAGGTACGAAGCCGTCGGGGTGGCGTCGAGGTAGAAGTAGCACTCCTTGACGTCCTCGCCGTGGTTGCCCTCGCCGTTGGTGAGACCGAACAACCGCTCCTTGAAGATCGGGTCCGTGCCGTTCCACAACGCCAGTGCGAGGCACATCCGCTGCCGGTCGTCGCTGAACCCCGCCAGCCCGTCCTCACCCCAGCGGTAGGCGCGATAGCGGGCCTGGTCGTGGGTGAAGGACTCCCAGACGTCGTCGTCGCCGAACGCCTCCCTGACCGTGCCCCACTGCCGTTCGCTCAGATACGGCCCCCACCTTCGCCACGGACCGGCCTCCGCGAGCCTCTGCTTCTCCACGTCGCCACCTCTCGTCTCCGGCTGTTTCCCCAGGCTGGTACGGAGATCGCGCGCGCGGGTCACCCGTTGCGGATGAATTGGCCACTGGTGGCGGGCCGGTCGTGAGGCGAGGATGACGGGATGGTGGCCGCGTTCGTGTTCGCGGGCGGAGGCAGTCTGGGCGCGGTCGAGGTGGGCATGCTGGCCGCTCTGGGCGCGGGCTCCGTTCAACCGGATCTCGTCGTCGGCACGTCGGTCGGCGCGGCGAACGCGGTGTGGTTCGCCGCCAACCCGTCCGATGTGGAGGGTCTGGCGGCCCGGTGGACCTCGTTGTCGCGCACCGATGTCTTCCCGCTGCGGCCGGTGCGCGGGCTGCTGGGGTTGTTCGGCTTCCGCGACCACCTCGTGCCGAACTCGGCGTTGCGCCGTCTGCTGGAACGGTCGCTGGGCGACTTGGATCTCAGCCGCACCCGAGTGCCCGCTCACGTTGGTGCGACCGACGTGCTGTCCGGGGCGGAAGTGCTGCTCTCCAGCGGGTCCGCGGTCGACGCGGTGCTCGCGAGCACCGCGATCCCCGGGGTGTTCCCGCCGGTGGAACTGGGCGGGCGCTACCTGATGGACGGCGGCACGGTGAACAACACCCCGGTCTCGCACGCGTTCGACCTCGGCGCCGACCAGGTGTGGGTGCTGCCGACGGGGTACGCGTGCGCGCTGACGTCACCGCCGCGCAGTGCCCTGGGCGTCGCGCTGCAGGCGTTGACACTGCTGGTGAACCACCGGCTCACGCTCGACGTCGCGCGCTACGGTTCCGCGGTGCGGGTCGTGCCCGCGCTGTGCCCGCTGGATGTGTCACCCGGCGACTTCAGCCATTCGGGCTCGCTCATCTCGGCCGCGTACTCGAGCACCCGCGCCTGGCTCGCGGCCGGATGCCCGGAAGGTCCCGCGCACACGTGCACGGGACCTTCCGGTGATCTGGATCAGTAGAAGCAGCCCGTCCTCGGCAGCGACGACGGCGCGGGAGGCGTCCGCCCGTCGTAGATCGCGAGCAGGAAGTTCTGCGGGCAGTAGGACGTCCCGCTGATCTTGATCGCGATGTGCAGGTGCGGGCCGGTCGAGTTGCCGGTGTTGCCCGTGGTGCCGACCCGGTTCCCGGCCTGCACCGCCTGGCCGTTCGAGACCGACCACGCCGAGAGGTGGCAGTAGATGTAGTCGACGCCGCTCTTGACGATCCTCAGGCCGTTGCCGCAGCCGCTGGGCTCGCTGATGCGGTACGCGGTGCCGCTGACCATCGCGTACGCCGGGACGGTGTTCACCGGCAGGTCGATGGCGGGGTAGTCGTGGTGCGGGTCGTCGTACTCGCTGCGCGGCAGGGCACTCTTGGCCAGCGGCAGGCTGTAGGAGCCGCCACCGGACGACGGCGTGCCGCCGACGAGGGTCTGCCAGGTGTTCGGGCCGACGACGCCGTCGGCGGACAGGCCCTTCGAGCTCTGGAACGCGACGGCGGCGTTGTGCGTGCCGCCGCCGAAGTCGCCGTCGACGGTCAGGCCGTAGCCGTAGCGGTTGAGCTGGACCTGGGCGGCGCGCACGGCCTCGCTGTTGTTGCCGCGCTGCACGCTCACGATCAGCTTGGGCCAGGTGTTCGGGCCGATCTGACCGTCGGACGACAGGCCGTTGGCGCTCTGGAACTGCTTGACCGCCGCTTCCGTGCCCGAGCCGAAGTCGCCGTCGGCCGAGATGTTGTAGCCGCGGTGGCGCAGCAGGTGCTGGGCGCTCAGCACGACCGCGCCGGACGCGCCGATCTTGACGTTCGGCCAGGCCGGTACCGCTGCCTGGGCCGGGCTGACCAGTCCTATCAGGACACCGAGGGACACCAGGGCGGCGACGAGGATTCTCATGCCAGGCACGCTAGGAATGCAGGGGGACCGGACGCCCTAGTCGCGAGACCAGTTGTGTGCGGTCGCGGCAGCCGAACTTCCGCAGCAGGTTCGAGACGTGGAACTTGACCGCGCTGACCGTGATGAACATGGCGGCCGCGATCTCCGCGTTCTCCCAGCCCTCGGCCACCAGCCGCAACGTCTCGCGTTCGCGCAGGGTCAGCGACGCCGGCGGGGGTGGAGGCAGCAGCGAGGACACGAGCCGGGGCGAGACCCAGCCGCCGAACGCGTGCACGTCGTGGATCGCGCGCACGATGTCGTCCAGCGGGTCGTCGGCCAGCACCAGCCCGGTGACGCCCGCCTGCACCAGGGGATCCACGGCGGCGAGGGAGGTCAGGACCGCGACGGTCCGCGGCCCGGCGGCATCGGCGGCGTCGACGACCGTCACGTCGGCGGGAGTGCCTGGGTCAGCCCATCGCAGGACGGCCAGGCGTGAGGAGATCTTGTTCGCCAGCAGGGCGCTGCGCAGAGACAGCGCGACATGGATTGTCCGCACATGCCGAAACAGTTGGCGGAGGGCCGTATTTCCGCGTATCGGCTGCGTATAACGCCTGGTCGTTGTTACCGTTCCCGCCGGGCTTGGGGGAGGGTGCGTGGAGTTCCAGGTGCTCGGACCTCTCGTCGTGCGCAACGACGAGGGCGAGGTGCCACTGCGGTCGGCGAAACAGCGGATCCTGCTGGCGATGCTGCTCCGGCACGCGAACACGCCCGTGTCCCAGCACCGGTTGATCGAGGCGCTGTGGGAGGTTCCGCCGGTCTCGGCGCAGGAGAACGTCCGGCTGTACGTGTACCAGCTCAAGCGGGCGCTCGGCGGCCGGATCGACCGCAGGCCGGCGGGGTACGAGATCACCGTCGACCCCGGCGAGCTCGACGCGGACCGCTTCGACCAGTTGCACGAAGACGGCGAAAAGGCGCTCGCGGACGGCAACCCCGCGAAAGCGGCGGACCTGCTGACCGAGGCGTTGAGCAAGTGGCGTGGACCGGCCTACGCGGACCTGCCCGGCCAGTTCGCCGCGCGGCTCGACGAGGCACGCCTGCGGGCCGCGGAAGCGCGCGTCACGGCCGAGCTCGCGCTGGGCAGGCACGCCGCGGTGATCGGCGAGCTCCAGGAACTGGCGCAGCAGAACCCGTACCGCGAACCTGTGCACGCCAAACTGATGACCGCGCTGTACGGGGCGAACCGGCAGGCCGAGGCGCTTGAGACGTTCCGGAGGACGCGCGAACGGCTGGTCGGCGACCTCGGCATCGAACCCGGCCCCGAACTGCGCGGCCTGCACGAGACGATGCTGCGGGGCGAGCCGCTCACCGGGCCCGCGCCGCCGAAGGTCGTCCGCACCGACTGCCCGTACCGCGGCCTCATGGCGTACCAGCCGGAGCACCACCCGTGGTTCTTCGGCCGCGACCACCTGATCGAGCTGGTCACCCGCAGGATCGACCGCTACCCGGTCGTCGGCGTGTTCGGGGCGTCCGGCAGCGGCAAGTCGTCGTTGCTCAGGGCCGGTGTGGCCGGTGGGCTCGGCGAGACGTGGAAGCCGATCGTGATCACGCCGACCGCGCGCCCGCTCGAAGCGCTGAGCACCGCGCTGGGCACGCGGCTCGACCTCGCGTCGGACCCGTCCGCGTTCGACGTCGAGGTGAGAAACCAGCTGGCGAACGGGCCGGACGACGTCCGCGTGCTGCTCGTGGTGGACCAGCTGGAAGAGCTGTTCACCTTGTGCACGAACGAAAGTGAACGCTCACAGTTCATCGGGGTGCTGCTGGACGCGGCCCAGGGACCACACCGCCGCACACGGGTCGTGCTCGGCATCAGAGCGGACTTCCTGGCCCACGTCACCCAGCACCCGAGGCTCGTCGAAGCGCTCGCCGACGAGGCGACCGTGCTGGTCGGACCTCCCTCGGCCGCCGACCTGCGCGACATCGTGATCAGGCCCGCCGCGATGAGCGGGCTGCCGGTCGCCGCCGACCTGCTGGCCACGGTCCTGGCCGACGTGGACGCCGAACCGGGCGCGCTTCCGTTGCTGTCGCACGCGCTCGTCGAGACCTGGCAACGTTCCCAAGCCGAGCTGACCCTCGCCGCGTATCGGGCGGGAGGCGGTGTCCGCGGCGCGATCGCCCAGACCGCCGAACGCGCCTACGACGAGCTGAAGGACGCCGAACAGCGGGCCATGCGCCGCATCCTGGTGCGGCTCACGGCGTTCGGTGACGGCACCGAGGACACCCGCAGGCCGATCCACCGCTCCGAGCTCGACGGCATCGCCACGCCGAAGATCATCGCCAGGGTCCTCGCCCGTCTGGTCGCCGACCGGCTGGTCGTGCTGGACGAGGACACCGTCGAGATCGCGCACGAGGCCCTGATCCGGGCGTGGCCGAGGCTTCAGCGCTGGCTGTCGGACGACCGCTCGACGTTGCTGGTCCACCGCCGGCTGACCGCGGCCGCGCACACCTGGACCGAGCTGGACCGGGACGAAGGCGCGCTCTACCGGGGCGCCCAGCTGGTCGCGGCGGCGGCCTGGGCGCAGGAACACCCCGGCGAGCTGAACGCGGCCGAGGACCAGTTCCTCACGGCGAGCCTGCGGGGCGAGGAGGCCGAGCAGGTCAGCGTGAAGCGGCGGAACCGGCTGCTCACCAGACTGGTCGCGATCATGGGCGTGCTGCTCCTGCTGGCGGCGGGTGGTGGTGGCGTCGCGTGGTGGCAGTCGAGCGAAGCCCGGCTGCGGCAACGGACCGACCAGGCGCACCAGCTCGCGCTGAGTGCCCGCGGCCTCGTCGACACCGCCCCCGACCTGGCCGGACTGCTCGCGATAGCGGCCTTCCGGTTGCACGCCGACGACGACACCACCGGCGCGCTGCTCAGCACCGCGTCGGCACCGCGCCGGCGGATCGAGCTCAACGCGGACGGCCCGCCTGTGCTGGACGTGAACGTGTCGCACCAGGGTGACGTGATCGCGACGGCGGACCGGGACGGCCTCGTCACGTTGTGGGATCTCCAGACCCGCGACCGCAAGCTCGTGCTGTCCGACCACAACGGACTCGTCGAGGGCGGGTACGCGAGGCAGGTCGAGTTCAGCGCGGACGACAGGTACATCGCCTCCAACGCCACCATGCCGACGCTCGCCGGGAGCCCCGGCGACGTCGTGGTCTGGGACCGGACGACCGGCAAACCCGTGTTCTCGCAGCGTTTCGACGTGCTCACCACGGGTCTCGCCTTCCACCCGCGGGGAACGTCCTTCGCGGTCGGAACAGCTGGCGGCGACGTCGAGGTGTGGGATGTCGCGACGAAGACCAAACGAACGTTGCGAGGTCACGCGCACGAGGTGAACTCGTTGGCGTTCAACGAGGACGGCTCGCTGCTGGCCACCGCGAACGGCAAGGACGACCCGCTGGTCTGGGACGTGGCCTCGGGCTCGAAGATCGGCGAGATCGGGTCGCTGGAGGTCAACAACGTCTACTTCGACGGCCCGGCCACCGTCGTCACGGCGACCCTGCGCAACGGCGTGAAGTTCTGGGACGTCGACGGAACCCTGAAGTCCGAGCTGCCCAAGCAGGGCCCGTACGCGTGGGAGGCGTCGGCGCCGGTCGGTGACCGCATGGCCGTGTCGGACGAGGACGGGCTGATCACCATCTGGGACATCCGCACCAGCCGCCCGATCACCACCTACCGCGACCGCGGCCGCACCGAGTCCAGGGCGCTCGCGCTCGGCCGCGACGGCACGCTGCTGGTGTCCGGCGGGTTCGGCCGGGTGGTGGCGGTGCGCGAGGACGCCGTGCCGCCGTTCACCGGGCATGCCGACGGCGTCAATGACATCGACGTGCGCCAGGACGTGGTCGCTTCCGCCGGTGACGACGGCACGGTGAGACTGTGGCAGAAGGACGGCACGGCACTGGCCACTTTGGACGGTCATCCGGACCGGGTGGAGGCGGCGCGGTTCAGCCCCGACGGCACGAAGATCGCCTCCGTCACCCGCAACCACACGATCACGATCTGGGACGTCGCCGGGCGCAAACGTCTGTCGGAGCTCTCCTACAGCGGTCTCGGCGCCTCGACCGACATCGCCTTCCAGCCGGACGGGGGCGGGATCGTGACGGCGTCGCTCGGCCGGTTCCGCTGGAGCCTGCCGGAGCTTCGGCAGGGCGCGTTCTCCGGCGGCCCGTACATCGCGAGCGCCGTCGAGTTCACCCCGGACGGCCGGCTGCTGATCTCCACCGACCCGGCGGGTGGCGCGATGCTGTGGGACCTCGCCGCCGACAAGCTCGAACGCCGCGTCAGCACGGGCCAGGGCGATGTCCGTGACGTCGCGATCAGCCAGGACGGCAAGAGGTTCGCCACCGCGGGTGCCAACCGGACGATCAAGGTGTGGGACGTCGCGTCGGGTGCCGAACTGATGACCCTCACCGGACACTCCGCGGCGGTCGTGACCCTGGCCTTCAGCCGGGACGGCGGCACGCTGGCGTCCGGTGGAGAGGACCACTCGGTGATCGTGTGGAACCTCGGGACGCGCACCGGCACCACGCTCACCGGCCACACCGGCCCGGTGCAGGCCGTCGCGTTCACCGGTGACGACGAGTTGCTGTCGGGCGCGAACGACGCGCGGATCATCCGGTGGTCATTGTCCGCGGCGCAGGCCGTGCAGCGGATCTGCGCGGAGACCGGCCGCGACCTGACGCAGGCGGAACGCGCCACGTACCTGCGCGGCGATGATCAGGAGCTCTGCGGCACGACCAGACCTGACTCGTAGGCGATCACGACGAGTTGGGCGCGATCGCGGGCGTGCAGCTTCATCATGGCGCGGTTGACGTGGGTCTTCGCGGTGAGCGGACTGATCACCATTCTCGTGGCGATCTCGTCGTTCGACAGGCCTTGCGCGACCAGGACGACGGCCTCGCGCTCGCGGTTGGTGAGCTGGGGGAGGTCGCCGGCCGGGTGCGGTGGGCGGCTGACGTAGCGGTCGATCAGTTTGCGGGTGATCGACGGGGCGAGCAGCGCGTCCCCTCGCGCGGCCACGCGGACGGCGTGCAGGAAGTCCTCCGGCTGGATGTCCTTGACGAGAAACCCCGCCGCGCCGGCTTTGAGAGCGTTGAACACGTACTCGTCCAGGCCGTAGTTGGTCAGGATGACGACGTGGGTGTTGCTGAGCGACGGGTCGGCGGCGATGCGCCTGGTCGCCTCGATGCCGTCCAGGGCGGGCATTTGGATGTCGACCAGGGCGATGTCGGGCAGGTGCTGCTGGGCGAGTTTTACGCCCTGCACGCCGTCCGCCGCCTCCGCGACGACCTCGATGTCGTCCTCGGCGTCGAGGAGCGCGCGGAAACCGCTGCGGATGAGCGGCTGGTCGTCGACCAGCAGAACGTGGATCACGGCTGTGCCACCGGGAGTTCGGCCTGGACGGTGAAGCCGCCTTCGCTGCGTGGTGCGGCGTCGAGCTTGCCTCCCAGCGCCGTGACGCGTTCGCGCATGCCGAGCAGTCCGACGCCGGGATTCGGTGCCACGGCGGGGTTTGCCCTGCCGTCGTCGTCGACCCGGATGACGAGTGCGTCGGGCCGGTAGTCGATGCTGATCTTCGCGGTCGCGGCGGCGGCGTGCCGGGCGATGTTCGTCAGGGACTCCTGCACGATCCGGTACGCGGTGCGCTCCACGGCGGCGGGCACGGCGTTGCGCTCGCCTTCGATGCTCAGTTCCGCGTCCAGGCCGGCCGATCTCGCCCGTTGGACCAGGTCCGGGACGTCGTCGATGCCGTGGAGGGCGTCCTGGTCGTGCCGGAGGGCTTCGAGGGTCGCGCGCAGCTCCCTGGACGCTTCTCGTCCGGCGTCGCGGATCGCCAGCAGCGGTTCGGGCACCTCCTCGCCGCGTTTCTGGGCGAGGTGGACGGCGACCTCGGCCTGGAGCTTGATCACGGAGATCTGGTGGGTGAGGGAGTCGTGCAGCTCGCGCGCGATGTGGAGGCGTTCCTCGTTGGCGCGCCTCAGTGCCGTTTCCTCGCGGGTGCGTTCGGCTTCGTCGGCGCGGCGTTCGGCTTGTCTCAGTGCCTCGCCGGCGGCCGCGGCAGCGATGAGCCAGGCGATCTGGAGGACGTCACGGCTCTGGGCGAACGCCTCGGCCGTCGTCAGGTCGCGCGGCGAGATCAGCGCCGCCAGGGGGAGCGCGGCCAGCATCAGCACCGAACCGGCGACCGTGACCACGCGGTGGCCGGCCCTCATCGTCGAGTAGACCGCGAACAGGAAGGCGATCACCGGGACGTCGATCCCGAGTGCCTGGTAGCCCAGAGCCGTGAGGCCGGTCGTGGCGAGGACGGCGATCGGGGCTCGCCTGCGTGCCACCAGCGCCAGGCCGCTCGCCGCCAGCAGCGCGTAGCCCGCTGCACTGGTGGGGTGCCCGGCCACGACGAGGCTCGCCGCCACCCCGGCGGCGATCGCCCAGTCCAGCCAGCGCTTGCTCATGGGTGCACTCTAAACCTGTGTTCGTGCTGGTAGATCGTGCGCTGGGAGGACTTCGCCGCTACTGCGCCCGCAGTAGATGATGTCTGCGCTCGCACGACGACCTCGGGTGGGTGCGGCGGACATCCTGCTGTCATGTCTCTTTCAGTGGTTGCCGCAGAGGTGTACGGATTGACGGCGGGCCGCGCCTGGTCGCTGGTGGGCGCGGCGCTGGGGCTGGCCGGCGTCGGCTTCGGTGTGTTCGCACGGCGCCGCGGTGTTCTGGCGGTGGCGTGCGGCGTTGCCGGGGCGGCGATCGGCGCGCTCGTCGTGGTGATGGCGAAGGGCGGTCCCGGCACCGGCTACGGCATCGTCGGCGGGTATCTCGCGCTGGTGGTGGGCGTGGCCGCGGTCGTGCTGGGCGCGCTGGCTATGCGAAGAGCCGCTCGGGCTGCTGCACAGCGCGTCGAGTGATGAGCCCCGCCGCGCCGCGCACGACGGCGAACTCGCCGAGCGGCGAGGCGACGAGCCGGGTGTGCCGTTCGCCGCCCGCGAGCACCCTGCTGTCCATTTCGGACTGGACGGCGACGCTGAGATGCTCGTGCAGCACGGCATAGCTGCCACCGAGCACGACCGCGGGCACGTCGAAGAGGTTCATCAGCGTGGCCAGGCCGACGCCGAGCGCCTCTCCGGCGTCCCGCACGGCCTTGAGTGCCTTGGGATCGCCTGCTTTCAGCGCTTTCGCGAGGGAGTCGAGGTGCCGGCGGCCGGCCTGTTCGAGGATGACGTCGAGCCCCGCGTACCGCTCGACGCACCCGCGACTGCCACACGTGCAGCGCACGCCGTTGCGTTCGATGACGACGTGCCCGAGCTCGCCGGCGAACCCGCTGGCGCCGCGGTAGACCTCGCCGCCCAGCACCACGCCCGCGCCGATGCCGACGTCCGCCGAGACGTGCACGAAGTCCTCGCCCGCGAGGTGCCGAGGCCACAGGTGGGCGAGGGCGGCGAGGTTGGCCTCGTTGTCCAGTTCGACGTCGAGGTCCAGCCTTCGGGCGAGCCCGCCGGCAAGGGATGCGCCGACGAGTTTCGGCAGGTTGGGGGCCCGCACGAGCACACCGTCGTGCACCACACCCGGCACCGCGAGTCCGACGCCGAGCAGCGGCCGCTCCGGCGTGATCTCGCGGACCAGCTCGGCGACCCGGTCGAGGACTTCGTCCGGTGTGGTGTCGCGAATGTCGGCGGGCACGAGATGGCGGCGGATGGTCTCACCGTCGAGGCCGAGGGTCTCGACGGCGAGGTGGCTGACGTTGATCTCCGCGCCGACCGCGACGGGCCCGTCTGGGTGGAAGCGCAACGGCTTGGACGGTCGGCCCATCCCGGCGAGCGTGGCAGCGTCCTCGATGAGGATTCCGTTGGCCAGCAACGGTTCCGTGAGGTTCGAGAGCGTCGCCTTGGTCAGCCCGGTGCGCGCCGCGAGGTCGGCCCGCGAGCCAGGGCGGTCGACGAGGGCGAGCAGGACCGTGCGCAGGTTGCCGAGGCGAACCTGACGCAGGTGGTCGACGGTGGTCATCGGCTCAAGTATCGCGGTGCGGGCGGGGCGGGCCGCGCACGGCCGCCGGGGCGGGTTGGGGTGGAAGTGGCGGTGGGTCGCGTGGGGCTGGGTCCGCGGTGGCCGGGGCGGGTTGTGGCGGACGTGGCGGTGGGCCGTGCGGGGCTGGATCGGCGGTTGCTGGGGCGGGTTGGGGCGGAGGTTGTGGTGGGGCGCGCACGGCTGGATCGGCGGTTGCCGGGGCGGGTTGGGGTGGACGTCGCGGTCAGTCGTGCACGACTGGGTCCGCGGTGGCCGGGGGCCGTTGGCTCCGACGACGCGGCGGAGCTTGGGGCGCACCGCACACGGCTTCCCGGGCGTGTCGTGGGGTGGTTCGGGACGTACCTCGCGGCGTGTTCTGGGGTCGTCGGTTCGGCGACCGTGAGGTGGTTCGGGATGTACCGCGTGACGTTTCCCGGGCTCATCGCCTCGGCGACCGTGACGTGCCGCGCGGCGCTTCCCAGGCTTGTCGGTCCGGCTGCCGTGAGGTGGCTCGGGACGTGCCTCGCGGCGTGTCCTGGGGTCGTTGGCTCGGCTGCCGTGAGGTGGTTCGGGACGTATCGCGCGGCGCTTCCCGGCCTCGCCGGTTCGGCTGCCGTGACCTGGCTCGGGACGTATCGCGCGAGGCTTTCCGGGCTCGTTGGCTCGGCTGCCGTGACGTTGCCTGGGACGTTCCGCGCGACGCGTCCCGGGCTCATCGGCTCAGGTACTTCTGGGCCGCCTCACCGTACCGCGCCCGGACCTCCGGCGCCGCGTCCGCCTCGTACCGGCTGCTCTCCGACCCCGTCCACTCCGGCGGCGTCGTCCCGCCCGTGAGCGTCCACGCAGCCTGGCGCGCTGCACCGTCGGCCACGTACTCACCCGGCGCGGGCACGGTCACGGGCACACCGAACACCGTCGGCGCGATCTCCCGCACGGCCGGAGAGGCCGCCGCGCCGCCGACGAGCCGCACGCCCGTGACGTCCGCGCCCTGTGAGGCGAGTGCGTCGAGGCCGACGGCGAGTCCGCAGAGCATGCCTTCTACGGCCGCGCGCGCGATGTTGGCGGGCGTGGCGTTGGTCAGCGTCAGGCCGTGCAGTGCGCCGGTGGCGTCCGGGAGGTTCGGGGTTCGTTCGCCTTCGAGGTACGGCACCAGCACGAGGCCTTCCGCGCCGGGCTTGGCGGACAGCGCGAGATCGCTGAGGGTGGCTAGATCGACGCCCAGCATGCGGGCGGTCGCGTCCAGCACGCGGGCGGCGTTGAGCGTGCACGCCAGCGGCAGGTAGCGGCCCGTCGCGTCGGCGAACCCCGCCACGATGCCGGAGGCGTCCGACGCCCGCACCTCGCTGGTCGCCGTCACGACACCGGAGGTGCCCAGCGACACCAGGACCTCCGTGCCCGCGCCGACGCCGAGGATCGCCGCCGCGTTGTCGCCCGCGCCCGCACCGAGTCGGACCTGGCCCTCGACCGACTCGGCGGGACCGAGCACGCGCGGCAGCACGACGTCCGCGCGGCCCAGCGCGAGTGAGAGCAGGTCAGGCACGTACTCGTCCTTCACCGAGTCGAAGTAGCCGGTGCCCGAGGCGTCCGAGCGGTCGGTGACCAGGTCGGCCAGGTCGGCACTCCCGCGCAGCCGCCACGTCAGCCAGTCGTGCGGCAGGCAGACCGCGGCGGTGCGCTTGGCGTTGTCCGGCTCGTGCTCGGCGAGCCAGCGCAGCTTGGTGATCGTGAACGACGCGACCGGCACCAGGCCGATCCGCGACGCCCACTCCGCGGCACCCAGTTCGGCGGTCAGCGAGGCGGCGGCCGCAGCGGACCGAGTGTCGTTCCACAGCAACGCCTCGCGCACGACGTCGCCGTCCTCGTCGAGGCACACCATGCCGTGCTGCTGGCCGGCGACGCTCACCGCCGCGACGTCGTCGAGCCCGCCCGCGTCCGAAAGCGCGGACTGCAGCGCGGTCCACCAGTGCGACGGGTGGACCGACGTGCCGTCCGGATGCGCCGCGCGGCCCTCCCGGACGAGCCTGCCGGTCTCCGCGTCGCGCACCACGACCTTGCACGACTGCGTCGAGGAGTCGACGCCCGCGACGAGCGTCATGTCAGCGCGCCCCGGCGAGGTGCTCGAGCGCGAGCTGGTTGAGCCGCACGAACCCGTAACCGCGCTCGCCGGCGGCATCCGGGTCGAAGCCGTCGTCCTTGAGCAGGTCGTCGTAGGACTCGCCGGCGTTCAACGTGGGCTGGCTGAGCTCGGCGACGCCCGCGATCCGCAGCGCCTCCTGCACCTCGGGGTCGGCACGGAAAGCGGCGGCACGCTCCTTGAGCAGCAGGTACGTCCGCATGTTCGCGCGAGCCGAGTCCCACACGCCCGTGATGTCCTCGGTGCGCGACGGCTTGTAGTCGAAGTGCCGCGGGCCGTCGTAGCCGGCGCCCTCCAGCAGGTCGACCAGCGCGAACGCGTTCATCAGGTCGCCGTGCCCGAACACCAGGTCCTGGTCGTACTTGATGCTGCGCTGACCGTTGAGGTCGATGTGGAAGAGCTTGTCGTGCCACAACGCCTGCGCGATGCCGTGCACGAAGTTCAGGCCCGCCATCTGCTCGTGCCCGACCTCGGGGTTGAGGCCGACCATCTCCGGCTTGTCGAGCGTCGTGATGAACGCCAGCGCGTGCCCGACCGTCGGCAGCAGGATGTCGCCGCGCGGCTCGTTCGGCTTGGGCTCGATCGCGAACCGCAGGTCGTAGCCCCGGTCCGTGACGAACTGGGTCAGCAGGTTCATCGACTCGCGGTACCGGTCGAGCGCGGCCCGCACGTCCTTGGCCGTGTCGTACTCGGCCCCCTCGCGCCCGCCCCACAGCACGTAGGTCTGCGCGCCCAGCTCGGCCGCCAGCTCGATGTTGCGCAGCACCTTCCGCAGCGCGAACCGCCGCACGCCGCGGTCGTTGCTGGTGAAGCCGCCATCCTTGAACACAGGGTGGCTGAACAGGTTCGTCGTCACCATCGGGATGACGAGCCCGGTCTCCTTCAGCGCGGCCTGAAGCCTGCCGATCTGCTTCTCGCGCTCGGTCGCCGCGAACCCGAACAGGTCGTCGTCGTGGAACGACAGCCCGTAGGCGCCCAGCTCAGCCAATCGCTGAACAGCCTCGACCACGTCCAGCTCGGGCCGCGTGGCCTCGCCGAACGGGTCACGACCCTGCCAGCCGACGGTCCACAGACCGAAGGAGAACTTGTCCGCCGGAGTGGGCGCGCTCATCATCCACCTCATTCGTTCAATGCTTGAACTTAGTGCGGACAGTACGACGCGCGGCCCGTGATCGCAATCGCTCAGGCGTGAAGAACCGCTTCGACGGCGGGTGCGAGCGCCTCGGCGATGACGCGGTAGCCGGCACCGGAGGGGTGGAAGCGGTCGGCGGCGAAGAGCGAGGGATCCGCGGCGAACCGCGGCGTGACGGCGCGTTCGACGTGGGCGACCACGCCGCCTGCCCGGATGACGGCCTGTTGCTGCACCTGGGCGTAGTCGCGGCTCACGGCCGACACGACGTCGCGCAACGCGGGCGGCACGTGCGCGACGACGCTCAGGTCGGGCGCCGTGCTGACGACGACCCCGGCGCCCGCCTTGCGCAGGTCCGCGACGGCGTCGTGCAGCTGCTGCGCACCGACATGCGCGGGGACGAACCTCGTCAGGTCGTTCGCCCCGATCACCACCACAGCGAGGTCCACACCGCTCGCGATCGCGGCCCGCACCTGAGCGCGCAGGTCGGCCGAACGGGCACCCGCGAAGGCGTGCACCTTCAAGTCGACCTCGTGGCCGGCCGCACGGAGGCGCGCGGCGAGCAGCGGGCCGAGGGTGTCCTCGCGGCGCGTGCTGCCGACACCCGCGGCGAGGGAGTCACCGAGCAAACGCAGACGCATGTCAACAAAAACGACGAGCGTCGCAGTGGTGTTCCTCGTCAGACTGTGACGATGGACGAGCTGCTGGGGTGGTGCGTGGTCGCGAACGTGGCCGCCACCGATCTGAAGCACTTCTCGCCGGGCACGAAACTGTGGGTGCTGCCACCGCAGTGGGGTGACGGCGGGCAGGACGTCGTGGTGGTCGGCCGGCACCGCGGCAGCCCCGGGCCGGTGTCCCAGATGGTCGTGCCTCGGGTGCACCTGACGAACTTCCGGGTGCGCGGGGTCTACCAACCCGCTGTGCAACGCCAGCTGACCAAAGAGGTGGATCGGCGTGTGCCGAGGCAGTGGGAGTCGCAGGAGGAAGCCGAGAGGGTCGCCGAGTGGTGGGCTCGCGACGCGGCCATCCACGCGGGAGTGCGCCGGCCGCTGAAGCGAGCCGAGTTCTACTACCGGGTCCCGGAGGTGCTGCCGGGCAACGTCCTGCAGCAGTGGGCGATCCAGGAGGTCATGAACCCGAAGCTCTCGTTCGAGCTCGGCGAGGTTTTCCGCGATCAGCAAGAGGTGGACGCGGTCCGCGAGCTGCGCGAACTCCTGAGGAACAACGAAGTGTGGTCCGTTGTTGGAACAGCTGCGGAGAAGATTCAGGCGCTCCTGATTCGTTAAACCGCTGTCGTGCGAGCGTTCCCGTGTCTACACTCCACGATCAACATCATCAGGCGAGTGACGAGAGGAGACCGGCCATGCGCAACGCTGCCGTCCTCCCGTCCCGTTTCGACGTGATCCTCGTGTCTCCGCACCCCGGCTGCTCGCTGCGCGCCGGGCACCGGAGTGTCTGACGAACGCCTGGTCGTTCGTCGGTTCATCGCGCTGACCTCGTAGTTCCTTTCGCACCAAGAAAAGGCACTTCAGCCATGCGCACGATCACGTTGAACGCCGTCCGCAACCTCGGCATCCTCGCCCACGTCGATGCCGGCAAGACCACCCTCACCGAACGCGTCCTGTTCGCCACCGGCGCCACCTACAAGCGCGGCGAGGTGCACGACGGCACGACCGTCACGGACTTCGACCCGCAGGAACGCGACCGCGGCATCACGATCTTCGCCGCGGCCGTCAGCTGCACGTGGGACGGGCATCGCGTCAACCTCATCGACACGCCAGGGCACGTCGACTTCTCCGACGAGGTCGAACGGTCCCTGCGCGTGCTGGACGGGGCTGTCGCGGTGTTCGACGGCGTCGCAGGCGTCGAGCCGCAGAGCGAGTCCGTGTGGCGTCAGGCCGATCGCCATGGTGTGCCGCGGATCGCGTTCGTCAACAAGCTCGACCGGGCGGGCGCGGACCTCGACAGGGCCGTGGACTCGATCCGCACGCGACTGCACACCGTGCCTTTGGTGGTGCAGCTGCCGATCGGCGTCGAGGACGGGTTCGTCGGCGTCGTCGACCTGGTCCGCATGCGCGCGCTGACGTGGGATCCGTCGCTGGTCGAAGGTCCTGTGCCGGAAACGCTGATGGCGGAAGCACAACGGCGTCGTCGCCTGCTCGAGGAGACGGTGGCGGAACTGCATCCCGACGCGGTGGAGGAGTTCTTCTCGGGAGGTTTGTCCGAGGAGACGCTGCGGACCGCGCTGAGGGACCTGACGCGTGAGGGCGCCGGAACCGTCGTTCTGTGCGGCTCGGCGTACCGGAACCGGGGCATCGAACCGTTGCTGGACGCGGTGATCGCGTACCTGCCGTCCCCTGTGGACGTTCCCGCTGTGCGGGGCGTCGACGGCCAGGAGCGGCAGGCGGATCCGGACGCGCCGTTCGCGGCGTTGGTGTTCAAGGTGAACGCCACCGCCACGGGACGGTTGACGTACGTCCGCGTGTACTCGGGCACCCTCCACAAGGGAGAGACGGTGCTCGTGGGCGGCCGGACCGAACGCATCGGCAGGATCCTGCGGGTGCAGGCCGATCGGCACACGCCGGTCGACACCGCGGTCGCGGGCGACATCGTGGCTCTCGTGGGCCTGAAGTCGGCGCGCACCGGCACAACCCTGTGCGCACCAACGGCTCCGCTGCTGCTCGAACCGCCGGTTTCGGCTGATCCGGTGGTTTCAGTGTCAGTTGAAGCTCGCACGTCGGCCGACAACGCACGACTGACCGAAGCCTTGGCGCACCTGGTCGACGAGGACCCGTCGCTGCAGTTCAGGACGGATCCCGAGACCGGCCAGACCGTGCTGTCGGGTCTGGGTGAGCTGCATCTGGAGGTCGCGCTGGAGAAGGCACGCACTCAGCACCGCGTCGAGATCACGATGGGCCGTCCGCGGGTGGCCTACCGCGAGACCCTCTCGACCGGCGTCAAGGGATTCGTCCACCGGCACGTGAAGCAGGACGGAGGTGCGGGCCAGTTCGCCCACATCGTCCTCGACACCGAGCCGCTGGAGACCGGCTTCGAGTTCCGCTCGACGGTCACCGGCGGGCGCGTGCCGCAGGAGTTCGTCCGCGCGGTCGAACAGGGCTGCCGCGACGCGCTGGCCGAGGGACCGCTCGGCCACCCGGTGACGGGGCTGCGCGTGACGCTCACCGACGGGTCCACGCACGTCAAGGACTCGACGGACATGGCGTTCCGCACGGCGGGACGGATGGGTCTGCGCGAGGCCCTGAAGGCGGGCGCGATGACGTTGCTCGAACCGATCGCCGAAGTCACGGTCACCGTGCCCGACGAGTACCTCGGTGGCGTGCTCGGTGACCTGGGCGCGCGGCGGGGCCGGATCCTCGGCTCCGAGGCGCGGTCCGGTGAGACCGTGGTGACGGCATCGGTGCCGCTGGTGGAGATGTTCGGTTACGTGACGAGGTTGCGCAGCCGGACGCAAGGCCGCGGCACGTTCACCGCTCGCCCGACCGGCTACGCGCCGGCGTAGAACGCAGGCCCGCTCTCGCTGAGAGCGGGCCTGTTTCTATGCTCGGAGCGGTGTCGACCTTGAGCGTCATGTCGTTCAACCTCAGGTACGCCTCGGACGCGGAGCCGAACTCGTGGGCTTCAAGACGGCCGGTGATGGCTCAGCTCCTGCTCACCGAGTTGCCGGCGATCCTCGGCACACAAGAGGGCCTCTACCCACAGCTGCTGGACATCGCGCACGATCTGCCGGACCACTACGACTGGATCGGGCTCGGCCGGGCGGGCGGCAGCCACGACGAGTTCATGGCGATCTTCTTCGACACCCTGAGGCTGGAGCCGCTCGAGTTCGACCACCAGTGGCTGTCCGCGACACCGAACGTCGTGGGATCGAGGTCGTGGGGCAACAACGTGATCCGCATGGTCACGTGGATCCGGTTCCGGGATCGCTTGACCGGCAAGCAGTTCCTCGCCGTCAACACGCACTTCGACCACGAGTCGGAGAACTCCCGCCTGCGCAGCGCGGAGTTCGTGCACGCGCAGCTCGGCGTCGTGACGTTGCCGGTCGTGCTCACCGGCGACTTCAACGCCCCGGCTGCGGCGTCGCCCACCTACGACATCCTGATCGGCGGGTTGACCGATACCTGGCTGGCAGGCCCGCGGACCACCCCGGCCTACGGGACGTTCCACGGCTACGGGCCACTGGTGCCGAACGGCGCGCGGATCGACTGGATCCTCACGCGCGGTGTGCGCGTCGAGTCCGCCGCGATCAACACCTACCAGCGAGATGGCCAGTACCCGTCCGACCATCTGCCGGTGCAGGCGTTGATCACTTTCTAGGTGCCCACTCTGGCGGCAAGTCGTGCGGACAGGTGGGTGCGCCCGCCGCCCGTGCCCGCCGCAGATCGAGGTACGGCCCGGCGATCTGGTCGCGCGGCACCGGCCCGAGTGCCAGCAGAGCGTCGCCCGCGGCCAGGACCTGGCGGCGCATGCGTTCGTGGTCGACGGCCTCGGCGCCGAACGACGGCGCCCAGAGCGTCCACGGCCCGGAGATCATCGCCATGGTCGGCACCAGGTGCGAGTGGAAATGCGTGCCGATGCCGCCGAATGAGCACTGCGGCGGCGTACGGCCCGGCACCGGCGGATCGCTGCCGGGCAACACGAAGGTGCGGTCCACCGCGCGTCCGGTCAGCGCTGCCGAGGCCGCCTGCGCGAGTGCGGGACTGCCCGCGAACCAGGCGGACAGCTCCGCCGCGCCCGTCGGCCGCAGAGAGCCCTCGGACGGCAGGAACTCGCGCGTGCCCAGGTGTTCGAGGACGAAGGCGAACGCGACGGAACCCGAGTCGTACTCGGCGTCGAGTGCGCGGGCGCGGAACTCGCTGCCTTCGGCCGGGCGGTGCAGGTGGCCGGTCGCGAAGACGAACTCCAGGGTGCGGGGACGGCAGCGCAACGGCAGGCGGGCGAAGTGCTCGGCCAGGGCGAGGAGGGCGACGGTTCCGTTCTCCTGCACCCATCCCACGCCGTCGGTGTTGGTGTCGATGACGACGCGCTCGGGGCTCTGGCCGGGCAGCGTGGCGATGAGCGAGCGCGTCACGGCCGGCGCGCGGCCTGCCAGTACGCCGATGGTCGTGCGCTTGCCGACCTGGAGCTTCAGGGCCGCGTCGGAGCCGATGAACACCCCGGGCACGCGGTAATGGGTGCCGGTGTGCGGGTCCCAGTAGCCCCGGACCTGGTCGTGCGGGAACGGGAAGGCGACGACGACACCTGCTGCACCGGCGATGCCCGCGTCGGTCATGTCGCGGTCGAGCACGGGTTCGGCGAGATAGCCGCGGTCGACGGCGGGAAACGAGCGCAGGACCACCTTGCCGCGGGCGTTGGCAGCCGTGATCGGTGTGCCAGGGGGTAGTTGGACGAGCTCGCCGGACCGCAGGCTCGGGGCGGAGTAGGGGATTGCAGACGCCACCGGCACCACACCGCTGGCGACGAGCAGGCCGGGGCCGGGTTGCCAGCGCAGGATCGGGAAGCGTTCCGAGCGCACGGACATGCCCGGGAGGCGGGAGACCCGGCGGTCCAGCCAGGAGATCATCCGGTTGTGGGCGGGACTCCCGGTGGAGCGCACGCCGAAGCCCGCCACGGTGGCGTTCAGCTCGCGCAGGGAGGCGGCGGAGGTGAACGTCCGTTCGTCGACGGTGGACGGGCAGTCGGGGGAGGCGGCGGCGGGAGAGGTCGGCTGGGCGGCGAAAGTCGTTACGGCGGCTATGAATCCAAGCCATCTGGCAGGGCGCACGCCCACACTGTGAGCCGCTGCGAGGCGGCCTCACAATCCGCTGTCCAGGTCACTCTCGTCAACGGTGAACGAAATGGTTCATACCAATTGCGAGTACGGTCCGCGAGATGCGCCTGAATTCGACGCTCGGCCGCGTCGCGGTGATCGCGTGCGCGATGCTGTTCACGCTCGGCACGACGACCGCCGCGAACGCCTCGCACGGCAACGAGTGCAAGACCCCGTCCATCGACCGGTTGCAGCAGTGGATCGCCAGTGGCGAGGGTGCCACCGAGCCCGCGACCGGCAGCATTCTCGTGCCCAGGAACAGGCACGACTACACGGCCAAGATCAGATTCTTGGCCGACGACTGGGCTGTGATGGTCGTCTGGCTCGGCAACAAGTTCGAGGCCCAGGCGGATCTGTCCAAGTCGCACGGCTTCTGGATGACCTACAGCGCCACCAACGACCTGTACGTCCAGCTGCGGCCCGCCTCGCACTGGAGCGGCGGCGACAAGTGGGTCACCAAGATCCCGTCCACCCGCGGCAGGCTGGTGACGAAGTTCTTCAGCTTCAACCCTGACAAGTGGACAACTTTGCCGGAGCTGGGCAAGCCCGCCTACCCGCTCACGGACGCCCTCGACGACGCCCGTGGCCTGGTCTTCGTCGGCAAGACGAAGAACGACCTCGAGTTCCGGGGGCTCAAGATCGACGGTTACCGGCCACCCTGCGTTTACTGAGAACCGGTTATCGTCCCGGGTCGTGAGAGCGCTCCCGGTTCTTCTGGTCACTGTCCTCACCGCCGCGCTGGCGACTCCCGCGAGCGCGGCGGTCAGGGACGACACGAGGTCCGTCGACCCGCTGATCGGCTCGGCGGGCGGCGGCAACACCTATCCGGGCGCGGTGCGGCCGTTCGGGATGATCTCCTGGAGCCCGACGTCGACCCGCGGCGACCAGACGAACACGGGCGCCGCCAACGGGTACGCCTACGACGCCACGAGGGTGCGCGGCTTCAGCCTCACCCACGTCAACGGCGCGGGCTGCCACCCTGGCGCGGCGGGGGACGTGCCGATCATGCCGCACGTCGGCGCGATCACGACGTCGCCGACCGCGGACACGAAGGACCAGGTCTACGCCAGCGACTTCACGCACGCCGACGAGATCGCCGAACCCGGCCGGTACCGGGTCGGCCTGAAGTCCGGCGCCAACGTGGACCTTTCGGTGACGACGCGAGCCGGCATCGGCGAGTTCAGCTACCCGTCGGAGAACTCGGGTTCGCTGCTGTTCCGCACCTCCAACTCGCTCAACGGCAGCGAGGACGCCGAGATCACCATCGACCCCGTGACGAACACGGTGTCGGGCTCGGTGCTCACCGGCGCGTTCTGCGGTCGGCGCGCGAACGGCGGTGTGAACAACCAGAAGACCTACTACCGCCTGTACTTCACGGCTTCGTTCGACCGCCCGATCACGTCGTACGGCACGTGGATCAACAGCGAACTCCGGCCGGGCACGACGACCGCGACGGGCGGCGAGGGCTATCTGACCGGAAGTGCGCGTGCGGGCAAGGGTTCCGGCGGCTATGTGTCCTTTGCGGACACCAAGGTGACCACCCGCGTCGGCATCTCCTACACCAGCGCGGACGCCGCGAAGCGCAACCTCGCGGCGGAGATCCCGAAGCGCGCCACGGTCTCGGACGTCGCAGGGAAAGCCCGCAAGGCGTGGGCGAGGCAACTGCGCGCGGTCGAGATCGACGGCGGCACCACCGACGAGCGCAAGATCTTCTACACCGCGCTCTACCACTCGTTCCTGCAGCCGAACGTGGCCAGTGACGTCGACGGCACGTACCTCGGCAGCGACCGCAAGGTGCGCAGGCTCGCACCGGGCCAGAAAGCCCAGTACGGCAACTTCTCCGGTTGGGACCAGTACCGCGCCCACACCCAGTTGCTGGCGTTCCTCGAACCGCGGGTGGCGAGCGACTACGCCCAGTCGTTGCTGAACCTGGCACTGCAGAACGGCGGCGTCTGGGACCGCTGGGTCCACGTCAACGGCCCGACCCACGTCATGACCGGCGACCCTTCCGCGCCGGCGATCGCAGGCATGTACGCCATGGGCGCCAAGGACTTCAACGTCCGCGCCGCGTACGACTCGCTGCTGCGCCAGGCCACCGTGCCGCATCCGGACGGCCTGTCCGACAAGGGCTGCCCCGGCCAGTGCGAGGGCCAGCGCCCGAACCTCGCCGAGTACCTGCGCCTGAACTACGCCCCGCAGGACACCTGCCACTGCTGGGGAGGCGCCGCCGAGACCCTCGAAGACGCCGTCGCGGACCAGGCACTGGCGGACCTCGCGACGAGGTTGGGCCGTCCGAGCGAGGAGCTGCGCAAGCGCGCGGGCTGGTGGCGCAACACGTTCAACCCGGCGATCGGCTACCAGCAGGCGCGCAAGGCCGACGGCACCTGGGTGACCCCGTTCAACCCGGCCTCCGACCAGGGTTTTGCGCAGGGCAGCAGCGCCACCTACACGTGGATGGTCCCGCACGACGTTCAAGGCCTCGCGGAAGCCATGGGCGGCAAGGACATCGCCGCCACCAGGCTCGACGGGTTCTTCCACCGCGCGGACGGCTCGTGGGCGACGGGCGGCGACGCGCTGCGGTACGACCCGACCAACGAGCCCGGCATCCACACGCCGTGGATCTACAACGAGCTCGGCAAGCCCCGCCAGACCCAGGAAACCGTCAGGGCGATGGCGAAGCTGGTCTACCGCACCGGCCCGAACGGCCTGCCCGGCAACGACGACCTCGGCACGATGTCAGCCTGGTACGTCTTCGCGGCGCTCGGCCTGTACCCCAGGACGCCCAGCAGCGCCGAGCTGCACGTGTCCAGCCCGATGTTCCCGAAGGCCCGGATCGCCCAGCGCGGCATCACGATCCTCGCGCCGGGCGCCCCGAACATCTACGTCGAGGACGTGCGGTGGAACGGCCACGAACAAACCCTGCCGTGGCTGCCCGAGACCTTCGTGCAGCGGGGCGGGATCCTCAGGGTCGGCCTTCAGTGATCAGCCGCAGTTGAAGATCCGCGTCGCGTCCCAGTTGGTCCGCCATTCGGTGGGCGCGGTGGTGACGCAGTCGTACCGGAAGTTCAGCGCGACCCAGCCGGACTGGGAGGAGACGAGCACGCCGTTGCGCCAGACCTTGAGGGAGATCAGTCCCACGCCGCACAGCGGACTCTCGGGTGCCTCGGCGTAGGCGATGATCGCGGCGACCGGCTGTTGATAGAGGTCGTGCTGCACCAGGCACTTGGTGCCGGTCGACGCGACGGCGGGTGTGGCCGCCAGGGTGGCGGCCAGCGCCGCGGTTCCGATGAGCGCGATGGTGCGGGTGATCGTCTTCATAAGGAAGCCTCCGGTCGGTCGGCACTGTGCTTTCCCGGCCAGCGTTCACCGGCACCGAGGACGGCAGTGCGATCCCGGACGATTCCGGATGGGCTAGGTGGAGAACGGTGAGGCCGCACCCTCCGCACGCGTGCCGCTGCGCCGCGCGGTGGAGGACAGCGGCATGGCGATGTCCTCCAGCGACTTGTTCTCCGCGTCCACCGCGAGGAACCGCGCGACCAGCCCGCCGGCGATCATCACGACCGCGCCGATCAGGTATCCGATGAACAACCGGACGGGGTGCTCGCCGGTGCCGATCAGCGCGCCGTAGATCACCGGGCCGAGCGCGCCGAAGCACTGGGCGATGGCGAAGAAGACGCCGATCGCCTTCGCCCGCACCTCCAGCGGGAAGATCTCGCTGACCGTCAGGTAGGCGGCTGACGCGCCGGCCGAGGCGAAGAAGAAGATCACGCACCACGCGATGGTCTGCGTGATCGCGTTCAACGCACCGGCGTAGAACAGTCCGGCCGTGACGCCGAGCAGGGCACCGGAGATCGCGTACGTCAGGAACAGCATGCGGCGGCGGCCGATGGTGTCGAAGAGGTGCCCGATCGTGAACGGGCCGACGAGGTTGCCCACCGCGAAGGCGATCAGGTACAGCGGTGTCGACTCGGACGAGACGCCGTAGAACTTGCCCAGCACCAGCGTGTAGGTGAAGAAGATCGCGTTGTAGAGGAACGACTGCGTGATCATCAGCGTGGCACCGAGCACGGCGCGGCTGGGGTATTCGCGGAACAGCACGCGGGCCAGCGCGAGGTAGCCGATCTCCTCGGCCGGCTTGACCTCGATGGCCTTCTTCTCGTCGACCGGCGGCAGTGCAGAGCCCGACTCCTTCTCGACCTCGGCCTCGATGCCGGCGAGCGTCTCCTCGGCGGCGTCGGTGCGGCCGTGCATGATCTGCCAGCGCGGGCTCTCCGGCAGGTGCCGGCGCACCACCAGGATCACCAGGCCCAGCACCGGTCCGATGAGGAACCCGAGCCGCCAGCCCAGCGACAGCTCGACCTGGTTGAGCAGGATGTACGACCCGAGCGTGCCGAGCACCGCGCCCGCCCAGTAGGTGCCGTTGACCGCGATGTCGACGCGGCCGCGGAACCGGGCGGGGATGAGCTCGTCGATCGCGGAGTTGATCGCCGCGTACTCGCCGCCGATGCCCATGCCGGCCACGAACCTGGTCAGGTAGAGGAAGATCAGCCAACCGGTGCCGTTGCCCAGCGTCAGCGCGGTCAGGCCTGAGCCGACCAGGTAGACGCCCAGCGTGATCATGAACAGCTTGCGGCGGCCCAGCCGGTCGGAGAGATGACCGAAGTAGAGCGCGCCGACGACCTCGCCGATCAGGTAGACCGTGGCGAGCAGGCCGACCGCGGTGGAGGAGAGCCCGAGCGTCTCCGGTTTGGTCAGCGTGTCGGCGATCGCGCTCGCGACCGTGATCTCCAGGCCGTCCAGGATCCACGCGACGCCCAGCGCCACGACCATCCGGGTGTGGAACGGCGACCACGGCAGTCTGTCGATTCGCGCCGGAATCAGGGTGCGCACCCCAGTGTCAGCCATCTCATCCCCTCGCCGCGATGAGCGCCTGCGGGGCGCTCTGCTTGATCCGCGTCTTCAACCACGTGAGCTGTCGTGCGGTGTCCTGCTCGCACGAGCTCACGACGTCCAGAAGTTCCTTGTCGCGCAGTCCCTGGGCGGCCTGGCCGACGACGGTCCAGGTGATGTCGGTGAACGACGCCAGCGCGTACAGGTCCTGCAGGTCGCGCAACAGCCCGACACCGCCGCTCCGGGTTTCCGAGAACTCCGCGGCGTGCAGGCGTTCCGGCTCCGATTCCCGATGTTCGCCGTACCTCTCGACGATCGGGCCGAGCTTCTCGGCCTGGCCGTCGAGGCGCTTCGCCAGCACCTGACAGGTGTGGTGGATGTCCGGTTCGTCGCCGTGGCCTTTCGCGACCTCGCGGAACGCGTCGGCCAGCGTCTGCAGCGAGGTGTGCAGGAGTCCCAGGTAGGTCGCGAGATGCATCAGACCCTCCTGATCCGCACGGCGCTGATCTTGAACAGCGGCTGCTTCGACACGGGGTCCCACTCGGTCGGCGTCAGCTCGTTGGCGGCCTGGAAGCCGTAGTGGAACGGCAGGAACACCACACCGTCCCGGCACCGTCCAATTCGGACCGGAACCTCCACGCCACCGCGTTCGGACTCGACCCGCACGATATCTCCTTCCGCCACACCGAGCGAGGCTGCGTCCGCCCAGGAGATCTCGACCCACGGCTCCGGCGCGGCCTTCTGCAGCTCCGGCGCGCGCTTCGTCTTGGTGCGGGTGTGGAAGTGGTAGACCGAGCGGCCGGTCGTGCAGAGGAACGGGTACTCGTCGCTCGTCTGCTCCGGCGCGGGCGTGTACTCGGCGGCCTTCAAGAAAGCCCGCCCATCCAGTCGCCGGGCCTTGTAGTCCGAAGGCGTGGTCGAGGCGCCGGTCAGGAAATCGTGGCCGTAGTCCTCGCTATAGTCCGCGGCAGTGGGAAACACGCCGTCGCCGTAGAGCCGTTCCTTGCCACCCCAGGGAATTCCGCTGCCACCACGCAGCCTGTCGTAGGAAAGGTCGGTGTAGTCGCACGGACGACCGCGGCTGCACTCGCGCCACGCGTCGAACGCGCCCTCAGGGTCCTTCCACGTGATCAGCGGAGCGCCGTCGCGATCGCGGAAACCCATGCGGTGCGCGTAGTCCAGGAAGATGTCCAGGTCGCTGCGCGCCTCGCCGGGCGGCGCGACGGCCTGCTCGGACAGGTGCACTACACGGGAGAGGTTCGTGAACGTGCCCTGCTTCTCGCCCCACAGAGCGGCGGGCAGCACGACGTCGGCGAACTCGGTGGTCTCGGTCCGGAACGCGTCCTGCGCCACCACGAACAGGTCTTCCTTGCTGAGGATGTCGCGGATGCGCGAGAGCTGCGGCAGCGAGACGGCGGGGTTCGTGGCGGAGATCCACAGGAACTTGATCGAACCCTGTTCGGCGTAGCGCCAGATCTGCATCGCGTGCGTCGGCGGCGCCCAGTGCGGGATGGTCAGCGGGTCGACGTTCCACAGCCGCGCGAGCTGCTGGACGTGCTCGGGGTTGTCCCAGTTGCGGAACCCGGGCAGATCGCCGTCCGCACCGGCCTCGCGGGTGTTCTGCGCGGTCGGCTGGCCGTTCATCTGCAGCACACCGCTGCCCGGCTTGCCGATCTGGCCGCGCAGCAGGTGCAGGTTGTTGACCTGGCACGACGCCGCGGTCGCCTGATGTGACTGGTAGAAGCCCTGCAGCACGGTCGAGAGCACGCGTCGCGAGGTGCCGAAGATCTCGGCGGCGCGCAGCAGGCCGACGGGGGAGATGCGGCAGATCGAGGCCACGTGCTCCGGCGTGTACGGCTCGACGGTCGCCTTCAACTCGTCGAAACCCAGCGTGTGCTGGGAGATGTAGTCGTGGTCGAGCCAGTCGTGCTCGATCACCGCGCGCAGCAGTCCGTTCAACAACGCCTGGTTCGTGCCGGGCAACGGCGCGAGGTGCACGTCCGCGGCCTCGGCGGTCGGGGTGCTACGCGGATCGACCACGACGACCTTGGGCCTATCGGGGCCCGCGATCCGGTCGAGCACACGTGTCCACATCACGGTCTGCGTCGAGGCCATGTTGTGCCCGAACAGGAACAGCGCGTCGCACAGGTCGATGTCGGCGTGGCAGGCCGGCTGGCCGTCCGAGCCGAACGTCTCCTTCAGCGCCGCCGCGGCCGTTGCCGTGCAAAGGCGAGTGTTGCCGTCCATGTGGGGCGTGCCGATGCCGGCTTTCCCGATGACGCCGAGCGTGTAGTACTCCTCGAGGAACAGCTGTCCGCTGGTGTAGAAGCCGTGCGACAACGGTCCGATGTCGGCGAGAAGCTCCCGTGACCTCCGCACGATCGTGTCCATCGCGGTGTCCCAGTCGGTTTCGACGAGGACGCCGTCGCGGCGGATCAACGGTTTCGTGAGGCGGTCCTGATGATGTGCCTGCCACGAGCCGTAAAGCCCTTTCGGGCCCAGCCTGCCGTGGTTGACGATGTCCGAAGCACGCCCGCGCACACCGACGATCCGGCCGTCCTTGACCGCGATGTCGCAGCCGCATCCGTTGCTGCACAGCACGCACGCCGACTGAACCCATCGGTCCACATCGGACTCCGCGAGACCGTCCGCGAGCTGCTGGTCGACCCGGACCGGCCAGTTCATCTCACGACCGTGCGGAGTGCGTGGCCCCCATACGTCGGCTATGCGATCCACCGAAAAGCAATACCCGGCGTTCCAAGAATGAAACTCAGTCGGTCAGAACGCGCCCGTACCGCCGCAGAACGCGGTCCCGCAAATCGGCGTTCGTCCTGGGTACGGGCTGGATGAACACCTCGTCGACGTCGTGGAACAGCTCGCGCAGCTCGTTGTCGACGCGAATGCAGGCCTGTTCGACATCGCCGGCGGAATAGGTGTCGATGAAGTCGACTCGTGCACATACGAGCACTTTGTCCGTTCCGGTGAGCATTGTCTGGACGTCGACCAGATCGTCGACCTCCGGTTGCTTCTCGATGTGCTCCCAGATGGCCCGGACGAGTCGCTGATCCGCCTGGCGCCCGATCAACAGGCCCTTGCAGACCTTGCCGAGCAGCACCGCCACCACCGCGAGCAGCACGCCGATCAGGATCGACGCGATGCCGTCCCACACCGCTGAACCCGTCAGCTGGTGCAGTCCCACACCGGCCGCCGCCAGCACGATGCCGATCACGGCGGCGAGATCCTCGGTGAACACCGCGCGAGGCGTCGGGTCGTCGGTGCCGCGCAGTTCTCCCGCCAAGGAGAGGTCGTGCTCCTCGGCCTCCATGCGGACCTGCCGGGTCGCCTGCACCAGCGACACGCCTTCCATGACGAACGCGATGGCGAGCACGACGTAGTTCACCCACACGTAGGTGCTTTCCTCGTGCGGCGAGATGATCGTGTGGACGCCCTGGTAGAGCGAGAAGACCGCGCCGGAGATCAGGATTCCGAACGCGGCGAGCAACGACCAGAAGTAACGCTCTTTGCCGTAGCCGAACGGGTGCTTCACGTCGGCCGGCCGTTCCGACCGCTTGACCGCGGTGAGCAGCAGGATCTGCGTCGAGGTGTCGCCGACCGAGTGCGCGGCCTCCGACAGCAGCGCGCCGGAGCCGGACAGCAGCCCGGCGACCAGTTTGAGCACCGCGACACCGGTGTTCGCGAGCAGGGCGATGACCACGGTGAGACGGCTGCCTTCCATGTGGCCCCGGCTACCCGCGCACCGGCAGGGCGACACGTGTTTGCGACGGCCGTCTCGGGGAACCAGGCGACAAACGGGAGGAGCAAGCCGTGAACGAGTGGCGCAGGACGGTCTCCGATGTCGCCTGAGCGGGTTGTCGTCACCGGCGGCGCGGGCTTCCTCGGCTCGCACGTGTGCGAAGCGCTGCTGCGTGACGGCGCGCAGGTCGTCTGCGTCGACGACTTCCGCACCGGTTCACGGGACAACGTGCCGGACGGGGTGGGAGTGATCGCCGCCGACGTGTCGCGCCCGCTGGACCTGCTCGGGCCGGTCGATCTGATCGTGCACCTGGCGTGCCCGGCCTCGCCCGTGGACTACCTGCGCATGCCGGTGGACACGTTGCGAACAGGCGGTTTTGGCACCTACCACGTGCTGGACCTGGCTCGGCGCAAGGACGCGCGCGTCGTCGTCGCGTCCACCAGTGAGGTGTACGGGGATCCCGAGGAACATCCGCAGCGGGAGTCCTATTGGGGCCATGTCAATCCGATCGGGCCGCGCAGCGTCTACGACGAGGCGAAGCGGTTCGGTGAGGCGATGACCGTGGCGTTCCGGGCGGAACACGGTGTGGACGCCGGGATCGTGCGGATCTTCAACACCTACGGGCCCCGGATGCGGGCGCGGGACGGCCGGATGATCCCGACGTTCCTGCGGCAGGCCCTGGCGGGGGAGCCGTTGACCGTGCACGGCGACGGGCTGCAGACCCGGTCGCTCTGCTACGTCTCGGATCTGGTGCGAGGGCTGCTCGCGATGGCCCGCAGCGACCATCCCGGTCCGATCAACCTCGGCAACCCCGCCGAGGTCACGGTGCTGGACGTGGCGCGCAAGACCATCGAGGTCACCGGCAGTTCGTCGGTGGTCCGTCACGTGGAGTCGATGACCGACGACCCGCGGCGACGCCGGCCGGACATCAGTCTCGCCAACGAGATCCTGAGCTGGCAGCCGACGGTTCCGCTGGACGAGGGGCTTCGCTCGTTTGCCCGGGAATTCGCCGGGTAGCCGCACGACATGCGAGTTCTCGGGATCAACGCGGTGTTCCACGACCCGGCCGCGGCACTGGTGGCCGACGGCCGGATCGTGGCGGCGGCGGAGGAGGAACGGTTCTCCCGCCGCAAGCACGGCAAACGCCCTGTGCCGTTCTCGGCGTGGGAGCAGCCGGAACTGTCCGCGCGCTGGTGCCTCGACCAGGCCGGGCTCACCGCCGCCGACCTCGACGCGGTGGCGTACTCGTACGACCCGTCGCTGGTCGACGCCGAGTACGCGCCGTGGGAGGAGCTGCGGACGACCTACGCCCGCCAGGCTCCGCGGTTCCTGGCCACGGCGTTGTCCGGCCTCGATCCCGAGATCGTGCGGTTCGTGCCGCACCACGTCGCCCACGCCGCTTCCGCCGGGCTCGCCGCGCCGTTCGACGGGAACTGCGCCGTGCTCGTGGCGGACGGCCGTGGCGAGTGCGGGTCCCACCTCGCCGGCCAGTACGCCGACCGGACGCTGACCACCCTCGCGTCGCAGCGGTTGCCGCACTCGCTCGGCCTGATGTACGAGGAGCTGACCGACCATCTCGGATTCCTGCGTTCCAGCGACGAGTACAAGGTCATGGCCCTGGCCGCGCACGCCCAACCGGTGCACCTGGACCTGCTGCGCGAACACGTACTGGTTCACGAGGGAGGCTTCGAGATCCGCCCGCTGGACTGGAGCACCCTGGCCAAAGCACGGGCTGCGGACGAGGAGCTGACCAGGGAGCACGCCGAACTGGCCGCGAGCGTGCAGGTGCGGCTGGAGGAGGTGCTGCTGGAGCTGGTGCGGTGGCTGCACGACCGCACCGGCGAGCGGCGGCTGACCATGGCCGGTGGGGTGGCGCTGAACTGCGTCGCCAACACCCGGATCTTCGCCGAGGGGCCGTTCGACGAGGTCTGGATCCAGCCCGCAGCAGGGGACGCGGGGACGGCGCTGGGCGCGGCACTGCACGTGTCCGGCACGGCGGAGGCGATGCCGGGAGCGGATCTCGGCCGGGGATTCTCCGACGACGAGATCGAGTCGGTGCTGCGCATCGCCGCGGTGCCGTTCGAGAAGCCCGCGGACGTCGCGGTGGAGGTGGCCGAGGCGCTGGCCGCGAACAAGATCGTGGCGTGGTTCCAGGGCCGCAGTGAGTACGGCCCGCGCGCACTCGGTCACCGATCGTTGCTCGCGAACCCGTGCTTCGCCGAGAACCTCACGCGCTTGAACGATGTGAAGGGGCGCGAGCAGTTCCGCCCGGTGGCGCCGATGGTGCTGGCCGACCGGGCGGCCGAGGTGTTCTCGCGCGGCCCGATCCCCAGTCCTTACATGCTTTTCGTGCACGACGTCCGCCCGGAGTGGACTGACCGCATTCCGGCCGTCGTACACGTGGACGGCACCGCGCGAGCCCAGACGGTGGCCGGCGACCCGTTGCTGGAACGGATGTTGCGCGAGTTCGAGGCGCGGACCGGCGTGCCGGTCGTCGTGAACACCAGCCTCAACACCGCCGGCCGTCCCATGGTGGACACCCCGCGTGACGCGCTCGAGTGCTTCGGCTCGTCACCGGTCGACCTGCTCGCCATCGGCCCGTACGTGGTGCGCAGATGACGTACTCCGTCGTGATCCCCACCGTCGGCCGCCCGAGCCTGAACGACCTGCTCGACGCGCTGGTCGAGGGTTCGGGGCCGGAACCGCTCGAGATCATCGTCGTGGACGACCGGGAGACCGGGCTCGGACCGGCTTCCGCGCGCAACACCGGCTGGCGCGAGGCACGCGGCGAGTGGGTGGCGTTCCTCGACGACGACGTGGTGCTCGCTCCCGACTGGAAGGAGCAGGTGAGCGCGGACCTCGCGGACCTGCCCGAAGACGTGGGTGCGAGCCAGGCCAGGATCGTCGTGCCGTTGCCGGAGGACCGCAGGCCCACCGACGCCGAACGCGGCACCGCCGGACTCGCCAACGCCCGCTGGATCACCGCCGACATGGCGTACCGGCGCGAGGCTCTGGCGCGAGCGGGCGGTTTCGACGAACGCTTCCCGCGCGCCTACCGCGAGGACGCCGAACTGGCGTTGCGCGTGCAGGATCTCGGCTACCGGATCGTGCGCGGCTCACGGGTGACGACACACCCCGTGAAGCCCGCGACCTTCATGACGAGCGTGGACCAGCAGCGCGGCAACGCCGACGACGCACTGATGCGCCGGCTGGTGGGAGCGGGGTGGCGTTCGCGCATCGGAGGACAACGGGGAAGGCTTCGCACGCACGTGATCACCACGGCGGCCGGCCTTGGTTCGATCCTCTGTGGACTGACGGGACGACGCCGGATCGCTGTGCTGCTGGGGACGGTGTGGGCGGCGCTGACCGGGTGGTTCGCGGTGAAGCGGATCGCACCGGGACCGCGGACGTGGGACGAGATCGCGCGGATGGTGGTCACGAGCGCGCTGATCCCGCCCGCCGCCTGCGCGCACCGGATCCGGGGCGAGATGCGGTATCGGCGGGTGCGGCCGTGAGGATCCTGGTGCTGAGAGCACTCGGGCTCGGCGACCTGTTGACCGCCGTGCCCGCGCTCAGGGGGTTGCGGGCAGCGTTTCCGCACACGGAGATCACGCTCGCGGCCCCGGAATGGCTGAGAGACGCGGTGGACCGGATCGAGGCAGTAGACCGATTGCTGCCGACGGAAGAACTGGGACCGATCGACTTCGCACGGCCGGACCTCGCGGTGAACCTGCACGGCAAGGGACCGCAGAGCGTGGAAAGGCTGATGGCGACGAAGCCGCGGCGGTTGCTCACCTACACCCTCGCCGACTGGCCCGCCCAACGGCACGAGATGCTGCGGTGGTGTGACCTGTTGCAGCGCAAGGGGATCCGCTGCGATCCGGACGACTTCAGGCTGCGCCCGCTCGGCCCCAGGACCAACCGGGTCGTGATCCATCCGGGCGCGAGCACCGGCGCGCGGAGGTGGCCGGCGGAGAGGTACGCCGCCGTTGCCCGGGCGTTGAGAGCAGAGGTGGTGAACCCACCGGCGTCAGGAGACCCTCTGGACCTGGCCGAGCCGCTGGACGTCGTCGTCACCGCCGGGCCCGGTGAGGAAGAGCTGGCCCGCCAGATCGTCCCCGAACCCGTGTCGGGCAGCCTTTCCGAGCTCATGGACCTGATCGCCACAGCCCGCCTGGTCATCTGCGGCGACACCGGCGTCGCTCACGTCGCCACCGCCTATGGCACGCCCTCGGTTCTGCTGTTCGGACCGGTCTCGCCCGACATCTGGGGCCCGCGCCGGGGCCCGCACCGGGTGCTCTGGTACGGCGAGACCGGCGACACGTTCGCCGGCGAGCCTGATCCGGGGCTGTTGAAGATCACGGTGGAGGAAGTCCTCGACGCGGTAGGAGGTGCGCTGTGCGAGCGAGGCGAATCGGAGTCGTCGGCGCCGGTTACGTCGGCCTGACCACGGCCGCGTGCTTCGCGCACCTCGGGCACCGCGTGACCTGCGCGGACACCGACGCGGCCAAGATCGAGTCGTTGACCGCGGCGGAGGTCGCCCTGCACGAGCCCGGTCTGCGCGAGCTGGTCCGCGAAGGCCTGGACAGCGGCAACCTGCGGTTCGTCGAGGGCAGCGCGGTGTCCGGTGTGGACTTCACGTTCGTCTGCGTGCCGACGCCGGCCGGACCCGACGGTGCGGCCGATCTGTCGGCGGTCGACGAGGTGCTGGCCAGGGCGTCGCACGGCGTCGTGCTGAAGTCCACGGTTCCGGTGGGCACCGCGGCACGACACCCCGGGGTCGTGTCGAACCCGGAGTTCCTCAGGGAAGGCCACGCGGTCGAGGACTTCCTGAGACCGCAACGGATCGTCGTGGGAGCTCAGACCGAACGGCAGGCGCACGAGGTGGCAGAGTTGTACGCCGCCACGGGTGCGCCGATCGTGCTCACCGACAACACGAGCGCCGAACTGGTCAAGTACGCCAGCAACGGTTTCCTGGCGCTGAAGCTGTCGTACGTCAACACGTTGGCGGAACTGTGCGAGACCCTCGAGGCCGACATCGACGGCGTCACCGAGGGCATGCGGCTCGACGACCGGATCGGCGCGTCGTGCCTGCAGCCAGGCCCAGGTTGGGGCGGCTCGTGCCTGCCCAAGGACACCCTCGCACTGCTCGCCACGACGAAAGCGGCCGGCGTCGACTTCGCCACCCTCGAAGGGGCGATCACCACCAACCGGCACCAGCCGCACCGGGTCGTCGACAGGATCCGCGGGGAGCTCGGTCACCTCGACGGCGCCAGGATCGGCCTGCTCGGGCTCACGTTCAAGGCCGGCACCAACGACCTGCGCGACTCACCCGCGCTCGTCGTGGCCGCGCTGCTCGCCCAGGAAGGTGCCCAGCTCAGCGCCTACGACCCGAGCGTGCGCGACGACCAGCCGGACATCAGGACCAGGGGCTCCGCGATCGAGGCGGCGGCGGACGCGGACATGCTCGTGGTGCTGACGGAGTGGCCGGAGTTCGCCGAACTGGACTGGCCCGAGCTCGCGGACACCGTCAGGAACCCGCGCATCTTCGACACCCGCAACGTGCTGCCGGAGGACAAGGTGCGGGAAGCGGGCTTCCGGCTGATCACGACCGGCCGTTAGGAACGCCGAGGTGGACCACCTTGGTCGTGGTCATCTCGTCGAGCAGCTCGGGGCCGTAGCCGAACCCGGTGCCGGACGCGCCGCGCGGCTGGGCGGCGCCACCGGGAGCGCCCCCGAACACGGCGTTGATCTTCACCGTGCCGACCGGGAGGGTGCGCCAGGCCTGCTGGGCGTGCTCCATCGAGCTGGTCAGCACGGTGGCGGCCAGGCCGTAGTCGCCGGAGCTCGCCTCGGCCAGCCCCTCGTCGAACGACGACACGAGCTGGATGGGCGCGACCGGGCCGAACGTCTCCTCGCACATCACCCTCATCGCCGACGTGCAGTCCGCCAGCACCGTCGCCGGGTAGTAGGCGCCAGGGCCCTCCGGCACGCAACCGCCGACCAGCGCCGACGCTCCCACCGCGAGCGCGTCCGACACCTGTGAGTGCACGAACGACCGGTGCCGGGTGTCGACCAGCGGCTGCGGATCGTCGTTCCACCGGCGGGCCTCGGCGCACAGCGCTTCCAGGAACGGCGCCGCGATCGTCTTGTGCAGGTAGATCCGCTCGACCGACGTGCACAGCTGACCGGCGTTGGTGAACGCGCCCAGTGCCGCCTGCGAGGCCGCCCACGCCGGGTCTACGTCGTCGTCGACGAGCAACGGATCGTTGCCTCCGTTCTCCAGCAACAACTTCGCTGACGACATAGAAGCGATCGCGCGCCCGGCGGCGGTGCTGCCGACATGGGCGACGAGGTCGACGTCGGAGGAGCTCACCAGCGCGCCGCCCACCTCGCCGTCACCGACCAGGGTCTGCAGCACACCCGCGGGGAAGCAGGGCCGCAGCACGGTGGCCAGCAACAGACCGGTGTGCGGACAACGCTCGCTCGGCTTGTGCACCACCACGTTCCCGGTCACCAGCGCCGCTCCCAGCAGCCCGCACGCCACGGCGACCGGATCGTTCCAGGGGGTCAACGCCACGACGACACCGCGTGGTTCGGGAACCATGAAGTCCACCGCCGAGCCGAGCAACGACCGTCCACGATGGACTGGACCGAGCTCGGCGTACTGCTCCAGCGTCGCGGCACCCGCCAGCACACCCTCACGAGCCGACGCGAACGGCCGCCCGGTCTCGGTCTCCACCACCGTGGCCAGGTCGTTCGCCCGTGCCCTCAAACAGGAAGCGGCTTCCTTCAGCGCCTCCCCGCGTTCGGCCGCCGCGACGCCGGCCCAGGTCGGCCACGCGGATCGCGCCGACGAGAGCGCGGCGGTCACCTCCGCAGAAGTGGCGGTGGGGAGCCAGCCGATCAGTTGTGAGTCGCGCGGGCTGTGGACGTCGATGGCGTGCATGGCGGTCATGGCTCGCGGGTACCCGTCAGCGCAGGTCGCAACCTTGGAGGAGCCATGCCCGGACGCCAGGAACTGCCGAGCACGCTGGCACGGTCGCCGAAGAAGGCGCAGGAGACGTGGATCAAGGCGCACGACTCCGCGGTCGAGACCTACGGCGAGGGCGAACGGGCGCACCGCACCGCGTTCTCGGCCCTCAAGCACAGCTTCGAGAAGGTCGGCGACCACTGGGAGCCCAAGAAGGAGAAGGGGCCGTCGGACAAGCAGGCCGCGCGCAGCACACCGGCCGAAGGCGAGACGGCGGGCGGCGTGGACGCGAACGCCAGCAAGCAGCACCTCTACGACATCGCGAAGCGGCTCAAGATCGAGGGCAGGTCGCAGATGACCAAGGACGAACTGGTCGAGGCGATCCAGAAGGCGAACGACCGCGAGACGGCACGGGCGCGATCGTGAAGGTCGTCGTCACGGGCGCGACCGGCAACGTCGGTACAGCGCTGCTGCGCAGGCTCGCCGGGGAGCCGGACGTCGAGGTGCACGGCATCTCCCGCAGGCCGCCCGCGAGCGCACCGCCGTATCAGGGCGTTGCCTGGACACCGGTCGACATCGGTCAGCCGGGCGCGGAAGAGCTGCTCGGCGTCGCGTTCGAGAACGCGGACGCGGTGGTCCACCTCGCGTGGCTCATCCAGCCGTCGCGCGACGAGCGCGCGCTGTACCGGACGAACGTCGCCGGATCGTCTCGGGTCTTCACCGCCGCGGCCAAGGCCGGGGTGCCGCACCTCGTGCACATGTCCTCGGTCGGCGCCTACTCGCCGGCGAGCAAGGACCGGCGGGTCGACGAACTGTGGCCGGTCGACGGCGTGAAGTCGTCGTTCTACAGCCGGCACAAGGCCGCCGTGGAACACATGCTGAACCAGTACGAGACCAGCATGCTGATCTCCCGGCCGCGCCCCGGCCTGATCCTGCAGGCCGACGCCGCGTCCGAGATCCGCGACTACTTCCTCGGCTCTTTGGTGCCGAAAGCCTTGTTCCGCCACCGGATTCCGATCTTGCCGGTGCCGCGCGACCTCGTGCTGCAGTTCGTCCACTCCGACGACGTCGCCGACGCCATCGCCCGGATTCTGAAGCAACGGCTGCACGGCCCGGTGAACCTCGTGGCCGAACCCGTCATCACTCCCCGTGCGCTCGCCGACGTGCTCGGTGGCAGGCACGTGGCGATCCCGCCGCGGCTGTTGCGTCTACTCGCGAACGTCACCTGGCGATTGCGTCTGCAGCCCACTCCACCGGGGTGGGTCGATCTGGCCCTCACGGCGCCGCTGCTCGACGCGACGCGCGCCCGGACGGAGCTCGGCTGGCAACCGGCACACGATGCCCAGCAGACGCTTGAAGCACTGGTGCGCGGAATCGGGGAAGGTAAACACGTTCCGGCCAGTCCGGTGCTGTGAACCGCTTCGCTCAGTAGCGTTTCAAGTGGCTTTCGCAGGCTAAATCTCCTCTATGGACCAGGCCTTCGACGCGGTGCTCTTCGATCGCGACGGCACTCTCATCCGCGACGTTCCGTACAACGGCGACCCGAACCGCGTCACGTTGATGCCTGGTGCGCGCGAAGTGTTGCGTGACCTACGCGCACATGGCATGCGCACGGGCGTGGTGAGCAACCAGTCCGGCATCGGCCGGGGTCTGCTCACTGACACGCAGGTCGCCGCGGTGAACGCGCGGGTCGAGGAACTGCTGGGCCGGTTCGGCACCTGGCAGATCTGCCTGCACCACCCCGACGACCGGTGCGCGTGCCGCAAACCCGCCCCTGGCCTGGTGCTCTCCGCCTGCGCGGCGCTCGGCGTGCGCCCGGAACGGACGCTGGTCGTGGGCGACATCGGGGCGGACGTGGGAGCGGCCGAAGCCGCCGGTGCGGTGCCCGTGCTGGTGCCCACCGGCCTCACACGGGCCGAAGAGGTCGACCATGCGCCGCGCACCGCACCCGACCTGCTGGCCGTGCTGGAGATGTTCCGATGAGGACTCTCGTCGCACGACTCGACAGCGACGGCGACGTGCTGCTGGCCGGACCGGCCGTGCGCGCGGCCGCGGCTGCCGGCGAGGTCGTGCTGCTGTGCGGTCCGAGCGGCGTGCGGGCGGCGGAACTGCTGCCCGGCGTCACCCGGATCGTCGAGTGGGAGTGCCCGTGGATCGCGAACCCGGCACCGGACGTCCGCCCGGTCGACATCGAGGCCGTCACGGCGTTGGTGCGCGGCATTCGTGCTGACGTGGCATTGATCCTCACGTCGTTTCACCAGAGCCCGCTGCCGCTGGCCCTCGTGCTGCGGCTGGCGGGCGTGCCCAAGATCGTCGCGCGCTCGGTCGACTACCCCGGCTCGCTGCTGGACGTCCGGCTGCGCGACGACCCGGACGTCCCCGAGGCGCAGCGAGCGCTGGAAGTCGCTCGGGCCGCGGGGTTCGACGTGTCCGACAGCAGGCTCGCGATCATCGAGCTGCCCAGGACCGAACTGAGCCGTCCGTACGTGGTGGTGCACCCCGGTGCGTCGGCGCCCGCCCGCACCTGGTCGCCTGACCGCTGGGCGAAGGCCGTGGTCGCTCTGACCGCGGCCGGGTACCGCGTCGTCGTGACCGGAGGACCGGCCGAGGCCGATCTGACCGAGCACGTCGCGGGAGCGTGCGGAACCGATCTCGGCGGGCGCACCAGCTTCCGCGAGCTGGCCGGGGTGCTGGCGGGGGCCGACGCGGTCGTCGTCGGCAACACCGGTCCGGCCCATCTCGCGGCCGCTGTCGGCACGCCGGTCGTGTCGCTGTTCGCCCCTGTCGTTCCGGCGTCCCGGTGGGCACCGCACGGCAAGCACGTGCTGCTCGGCGACCAGAACGCGCCGTGCCGCGACAGCCGCGCCCGCGAGTGTCCCGTGCCCGGCCACCCGTGCCTCGACCTGGTCGAGCCCGCTGACGTGGTGGCCGCCGTGGCACAAGTGATCACCGGGGTGACGTCGTGAGGATCCTGTTGTGGCACGTTCACGGTTCCTGGACGCACTCGTTCGTCCAGGGCGGCCACGACTACCTCATTCCCGGCCCGCCGCACGGGATTGGGCTCGCTGGCCGTCCGTGGCGAGCCGAAGAGGTCAGTCTGTCCGAAGTGGACGATGTCGATGTTGCGGTCGTGCAACGGGTCGAGGAGCTCTCGCAGGTGCCGGTCGGCATCCCGGTGGTGTACCTCGAGCACAACACGCCGAGCGCGCCGGCCCAGGAACACCCGCTGGCCGGATGGGACGGCACGATCGTCCACGTCACGCACTTCAACGACCTGATGTGGAACTGCGGCAGCACCAGGACCGTCGTCATCGGGCACGGCGTCGTCGATCCAGGACCGCTCTACACCGGTGAACTGCCCCGCGCGGCAGCGGTGATCAACGACCCGGTCCGCCGCGGCCGGATAGTCGGCACCGACCTGCTGCCCAGGTTCGCGCCGATCGACGTGTTCGGCATCGGCACAGAGCAGATCCGCGCCGAGCAGATCGGCGGCAGGGGAGACCACGATCTCCAGTCGCTGCACCGGGAACTCGCGCGGTACCGCGTCTACGTGCACACCGCGCGGTGGACGTCGCTGGGGCTGTCGTTGCTGGAAGCGATGCACATCGGCATGCCGGTCGTCGCACTGGCGAGCACCGAGGCGGTGCGGTTGCCCGCCGAAGTGGGGGCGATCTCGACCGACGTGGAGGAGTTGGTGGACGCGGCTCGGGAGCTGATCGCGGATCCCGTGCTGGCGAAGGAAAAGGGACAACGGGCGCGCGAGGTCGTGCTGGCCCGCTACGGGCTCGACGCGTTCCTGCGCAACTGGGACGTGCTGGTGAAGGAAGTGATCGGATGAGGATCGCCATGGTGTCGGAACACGCCAGTCCGCTCGCGGCTCTGGGTGGTGCCGACGCGGGAGGTCAGAACGTCCACGTGGCCGCACTGGCGGCAGCACTCGTGCGAAGGGGCCACGACGTCGCGGTCTACACCAGACGCGACGCTCCCGGTTCATCTCGCCGCGTCGCCACCTCGGACGCCTACGAGGTCGTGCACGTGCCGGCGGGACCGGCGGAACAGGTCCCGAAGGACGACCTGCTGCCGTACATGGCGGACTTCTCGCGCTTCTTGATGGACGACTGGCACGAGCAGAGGCCGGACGTGGTGCACAGCCACTTCTGGATGTCCGGCCTGGCCTCGGTGCTCGCGGCGCGTCGCGACCACATCCCGGTCGTGCACACCTATCACGCCCTGGGCACCGTCAAACGCCGCCACCAGGGCGCGCGCGACACCAGCCCGGCAGGCCGGATCACGATGGAACGGCTGGTGGGCCACGAGGTCGACGCCGTCGCCGCCACCTGTGACGACGAGGTCGGCGAGCTGATCGCCATGGGCCTGCCGCGCAACAAGATCACGGTGGTGCCCTGCGGGGTGGACACGACGGTCTTCACCCCGGTCGGCCACGCGGCCGCGCGCGGAGCGCCGCACCGGATCGTGGCGGTCGGCAGGCTGGTGCCGCGCAAGGGGTTCGACGACCTCATCGCGGCGCTGGCGCTGGTGCGGGACGCGGAGCTGGTGATCGCCGGGGGTTCGCGCGACCTCAAGGCCGACCCGGAGGCGCGCCGGTTGCACGCGATCGCCGAGGTCCACGGCGTTTCGGACCGGGTGCACCTGATCGGACAGGTGGCGCGCGCGGACATGCCGTCCCTGCTGCGTTCCGCCGACGTCGTGGCGTGCGTGCCGTGGTACGAACCGTTCGGGATCGTGCCGTTGGAGGCGATGGCCTGTGGCGTTCCCGTGGTCGCCTCGGCCGTGGGTGGCCTGACCGACACCGTGGTCGACGGCGTCACCGGTGTGCTCACCCCGCCGCGTGACCCCAGGAGCCTGGGCAAGGCGCTGCGAAGACTCCTCGCGGACCGCTCCCGCGCCATGGCGTTCGGCATGGCCGGCCGGGACCGGGTCGAGGCCAGGTACGCGTGGGACGACATCGCGGCCAGGACCGAGCGCGTCTACCTGCGGGTCGGCGCGGACGACGGCTTGGCGGTGGCACAGTGAGCGTCGAAAGCCACCTCGCCGGACTCATCGACACGCTCGACGGTCTCCGTGCTGAAGCTCCGCGGATCCACCGCTGGGGCACGTCGCTCGCGTGCCTGCTGCTCGACGGCGGCAGGCTGCTCGCGGCGGGCAACGGTGGATCCGCCGCGGAGGCCCAGCACCTGACCGCCGAACTGGTCGGGCGCTATCGGCACGACCGCGCGCCGTTCTCCGCGCTGGCGTTGTGCTCGGAAAGTTCGAGCGTCACCGCGATCGCCAACGACTACGGCTACGACCAGGTGTTCGCCCGTCAGGTGACGGCGCACGCGCGGCCCGGTGACCTGGTGGTCCTGCTGTCGACCAGCGGACGCAGTCCGAACTTGCTGGAGGCAGCTCATGCGGCCCGGTTGGCGGGAGCGACGGTGTGGGCGCTCACCGGGCCGTTGCCCAATCCGCTGGCCTCACTCGCCGACGAGACGCTCGCGCTGCCCGGCGACCCCTGCCACGTGCAGGAAGCGCAGCTCGTGGTCGTGCACGCGTTGTGCGAGGCCTTCGAAGCCGCGCTGCCCTCGGCTCACCGGAGGGCATCGTGAAGCTGGTCGTGGTCGGCGACGCGTTGCTGGACGTCGACATCGAGGGAACGGTCAGCAGGGTGTGCCCGGACGCGCCGGCACCTGTGCTGGACGTCGTCGATGAGCATGCTCGTGCCGGCGGTGCGGCGCTGGCGGCGGCTATGGCCGCGCGCGATGGCGTGGACGTGACGCTGGTCAGCGCGCTGTCGGAGGACGAGACGGGGGAGCGGCTGCGGTCGCTGATCGAGGTACCCGGGGTGTTCGGCCGCGTGGACTCCGTGCCGGTGAAGACCCGGTTGCGGTGCGCGGGGACGTCCCTCGCCAGGGTGGACCGCGGCGGTGGTTCCGCACCGCCGCGGGTCACCGACGACATGCTGGACGTCGTGCAGTCCGCGGACTTCGTGCTGGCGTCCGACTACGGACGGGGACTGCTGCGCGACGAACGCCTTCGTTCGGTGCTCACGCGGATTCCTGTGGTGTGGGATCCGCATCCGCGTGGACCGGCGCCGGTGTCCGGTGTGCGGCTGGCGACTCCGAACCTGGCGGAAGCCGTGGCGTTCAGCGGTACGGCCGATCCGGACGAGGCGGCGGGCAGGCTGTTAGCCGAGTGGAAGGCTCGTGCGGTTGTGGTGACGATGGGTCGCGAAGGTGCGTTGCTCCACTGTGGAGGGACGCCGGTCGCTGTTCCCGCGCCATCGGTCCCGGTCGTCGACCCGTGTGGTGCGGGGGATCGCTTCGCGGTGACGGCGGCTGTCCGGTTGGCCTCCGGTGCCGCACCGGACGACGCGGTGGCCGATGCTGTCTCGGCCGCGGCCGAGTTCCTGGCCCGCGGTGGCGTTTCGGGTATGCGAGCGCCTTTGCCGTCCACTGTGGACGCGGTGCGCCGGCGCGGCGGTACCGTCGTCGCCACCGGTGGGTGCTTCGATGTCCTGCACCCCGGGCACGTGCGGATGCTGGCGGCCGCGCGGGCGTTGGGGGACTGCCTGGTGGTGTGCCTCAACTCCGACCTTTCCGTGCGGCGCCTGAAGGGCGAGGGGCGCCCGGTCAACGGCCAGGCCGAGCGCGTCGAGGTGTTGCGCGCGCTCGAGTCGGTGGACGACGTGGTCGTGTTCGGCGAGGACACCCCCGAACACGTGCTGGAGCGCCTGAAGCCGGACGTGTGGGTGAAGGGCGGCGACTACACCGCTGAACACCTGCCGGAGGCGGAGGTCGTGCGGCGCTGGGGCGGACGGACGGTGGTCGTGCCGTACCACCGCGGACATTCGACGACCGAGATCCTGTCGAGGAGGGCCTGATGCTGGGGAACGTGCTGGTGACCGGTGGCGCGGGCGGACTCGGTGCCGCCGTGGTGGACGCGGTGCGCGAGGCCGGGGGAACGCCGCTGGTGCTGGACAAGTCGGCGCCGGCCGCGGCCGACTTCGAGCTGGTCGACCTGGCGGACGGACGGGCCGCCGAAGCCGCCGTGCACACGCTCGCCGAACGCCACGGCGTCTTCAACGGCGTCGTCACCGCGGCGGGCATCGACCGGTGCGGCACGCTGGCGGAGGTGCCGGCGCAGGAGTGGGACAACGTCGTCAAGGTCAACCTGTTCGGCACGGCGGCCGTGATTCGCGCGGCTCTGCCACACCTCGAGAACGGGCGGGTGGTGACGGTGGCGTCCACGCTCGGGCTGCGGGCCGTGAGCGACGCGACGGCGTACTGCGCCTCGAAGTTCGGCGTGGTCGGGTTCACCCGCGCGCTGGCCGCGGAGACCGCCGGGCGCGTCGGCGTCACGCTGGTCGTGCCCGGTGGGATGCGGACGAACTTCTTCGACGACCGCACCGAGCAGTACCGGCCGAAGGACCTCGAGAAGCTGAACCCGCCGGACCGGGTGGCGGCGGCGATCGTGTTCGCGCTGAGCCAGCCGAAGGACTGCGAGGTGCGCGAGCTCGTCATCGCACACAGTGAGGAGCCGTCCTGGCCCTGATTCCACATCGCCCGATCTGGGTACTAGTCCACCGTGAACGGTGACTATGAGAACGGTGACGACGAGCTGGAGGAGCTGGACGAGGACTCGCTGCACAACAGCGAGGCCCTGCCCACGAGCCGGCCGAACCCGATCGTGATCGCGGCCAGTGTCACCGCACGGGGTGGCGTGCTCTGGCTGCCGGTCGCAGGTGTCCTCGCACTGGCGGGCAAGAAGAAGACCGCGAAGCGCGCTCTGACCGCGGCGGCCGTGGCGATGCCGATCGGTCACCTGATCAGCCTGGTCGTGCACCGGCAGAGGCCACCCGCCGCGACCATGCCCGCGCGGCAGGCCCTCCCGGAACATCCCGACTCGTCGTCGTTCCCGTCCAAGCACGCGGTGACGGCAGCCGCGTTCGGCACCGCCACCGCGTTGGACGACCGCGCGGCCGCCGTGTTCGTGACGCCGCTGGTGCTCCTCGTCGCCTACAGCCGGCTGCGCACCCGCGTGCACTGGCCCACCGATGTGCTGGGTGGCCTGGCGATCGGTGCGGTGGTCGCGCTGGCTCAGACGGGGATGGGGCGTTCGGCGAGGGTGAGGGCGACTTCGCGCAGGTTGGTGGCCATGGTGCGGCCGTCTTCGTGACGCCGCTCCTCGTCGCCGGAATCCGATCGCCGAGCCGCCCACGGATGTGCTGGGCGGCTCGGCGATCGGCGCTGGTTCAGGCCGGGATCGGGCGTTCGGCCAAGGCGAGGGCGACGGCGTGCAGGTTGGCGGCCATCGTGCGGCCGGTGTTCTCCGACCACTCGTGACCCTCGTCGGTGTCGGAGTAGCTCGGGCCCGGTCCCGGTCCGCGGTTCCAGTACGTCCAGGCCTGGCCGGGGATCGTGTAACCGATGTCGCCGAGGCCGCCGGCGATCTCGCTGATCACGTGGTGCGCGCCGTCCTCGTTGCCTGTCACGACGACGCCGGCGACCCGGTTGTAGGCCACCGGGCGGTCTTCGTCGTCGGTCTCGGAGATCATCGCGTCCATCCGCTCCAGGGCCCGCTGCGCGAGCGAGGACGGGCGGCCGACCCAGGTGGGGGTCGCGACGACCAGGATTTCCGCGTCGAGGAGTGAGGCGTGGATGCGCGGCCACTCGTCGCCCGGGCCGAGATCGGTCGTGACGCCCGGCGGGATGTTGTGGTCCGCCAGCCGGTACGTGGTGATGTCGACGTCCTTTTTGGTCAGCTCGTCGATCACGACCTGGGCGAGCAGGTCGGTGTTGGACTGGTCGGGCGACTTCTTCAGGGTGCAGTTGAGCACCACGGCACGCATCAGGGCTGCCTCCACTTCTCGTCGTCGAGCATTCCGCTCGCCTGCGGTCCCATCAGTGACATGCCGCCGTCCACCACGAACGACGCCCCGGTCACGTAGCTCGCGGCCGGGGTGGCCAGGAACGCCACCACGGCGGCGACCTCGTGGGCGTGACCGGGACGGCCGAGCGGGATTCCCGGCCGGGGCTGTGTGTGCGGGTCGACGTCCTCCTGGCCGGTCATCGGCGTTGAGATCTCGCCCGGTGCCACGGAGTTGACGGTGATGCCGTGCTCCGACAGTTCGAGCGCGAGCACCTCGGTCAGCGCGCCCAGCCCGGCCTTGGCGGCGCAGTAGGGCGCCGCTCCCACGCGCGGCAGGTGTTCGTGGACCGAGGTGATGTTGATGATCCGGCCACCACGTCCGGCGGCGATCATGCGCTTGGCCGCCCGCTGGCAGCACAGGAACGCGCCGTCGAGGTCGACGGAGAGCACCGAGCGCCACCTTTCGAACGGCATGTCGACGGCCTTCTCGCTGCTGCCGGTGCCCGCGCAGTTCACGAGGACGTCCAGGCCGCCCAGTTCCTCGGCCAGCTCGTCCACCACCGAGGCCGCGCCGGGCAGGTCGGTGAGGTCGAGCTGGCGGACGGCACAGCGCGCGCCTGCCTCGCGCACCTCGTCAGCGGTTTTCGCGGCACCGTCGGCGTCCTGGTGGTAGGTGATGCCGACATCGACGCCACCGCCCGCGAGCGCGACGGCGACCGCCTTGCCGATACCGGAGTCCGATCCCGTCACGACGGCGTAGAGGGGTGCGTTCATGAAGCGCGAGTACCCACCGGCGTGGCGTGCATGCGGAGCGCGAAGTGGTTCAGCGTCGCGGGCAGCGGTGCGGTGAGCTTCGGGAACGTCAGGTGCTCGTTCAAAGCGTCCAGCATCGCGCCCGCCGTGGCCAGCACGAGGTCGCGACCAGGGCATTCACCCGGTCCGGCGCTGAACGGGACGATCGCGGGGTCACGCGGCTGGTCCCAGATCTCCGGGGCGTAGCGGTCGGCGAACGGCAGCCGGTCCGGGTCGCGGTGGAAGAACGGCGTGAACACCACGAACTCGGTGCCTTCCGGCAGCCACGTGCCGTGCCAGCGGGTGGCGATCGTGCTCTCCCGCAGGATCACCGGCGTCGTCGGCCACAACCGGGCCGATTCCAGGACGCCGTGGGCGCCGGTGCCGCCGATGGCCAGCGCGCGCATGGTCACGATGCCCGCCGCGTCGAACGCGAACAGCCAGTGCGGCACCTGGTCGGGCAGTTCCGGGTGGTACTCGGCCAGCCTGCGCTCGAAGCGTTCGCGCAGGCCGCGTTGCTTGGGATGCAGAAACGCCCAGTTGGCGTTCTGGCGCAACGCCAACAGGTCGTCGGTGAGCTGGTTGTCCTCACGGGCGCGGTCACCGAGCAGGATCCTGCGCACGATCCGCCACCAGGTCTGGTTGAACGAGTGCCAGGTCAGCTCGCCGGTGCTCATCACGTGCCGGGTCAGCAGGTCTGCCTCGTCGCGCACGATCGGCTCGATCTTCCAGTTCTCCGGCCGCAACGCGCGTTCGTTCAGCTCCCGCAGGCGTTGCCGTTCGGCGCCTTCCGAAATGAGCACGCCGTGCGGCTGGAAGTGCCTGAGGGCGGCCTTCTTCTCCCTGGTGGCCAACGCGAACGGCTCCGGCGACTGGGTCAGCAACCGGCCGACGTCGGTGGGGTCGACCAGGACCGCGACGCTGCGCCCGGTGATCCGCAGCCGCACGGGTTCGGGGCCGTAGCGGTCGCGCAGATGGCGCATCGTGTCGATCGCGGTGCCGTCGGACTGCAGCTTCTCGGCGAGCGCCAGCACGCCCGGCCTGCGGACGATGACGCCTTGGGCCAGCGTCGGCAGCAGCACGGTCGCCAGCACTCGAGTGGTGTCGAGTCGTGAGGAGATCGCCATGCTTCCCGGCTACCCGGTCACCCGTGTGTGAACCTCCCTGACCGGGGGTATTCGCGGGTCAGCTCGAACCAGGAGGTCGTGATGCCAGCGGGATCGAACGCGAAACGTGAACGCCAGTACGAACACATCAAGGACTCCGCCCAGGACCGCGGCGCCTCGCCCAAGCGGGCGAAGGAGATCGCCGCGCGCACGGTGAACAAGAACCGCGCCCAGTCGGGTGAGTCCAAGACAGCGAGCAAGTCGTCCATCAAGGACATGTCGCCGCAGAAGCGCGGTGGCCAGCGCTCGCACAGCGGCGCGCAGGGCCCCACCAAGGAGCAGCTCTACAACGAGGCCAAGAAGAAGAACATCAAGGGCCGCTCCACGATGACCAAGAAGGAGCTCGCGAACGCCCTCGGACGCTGACGTGACAGAACTGGACAAGACCTCGGCGCTGACGATCCTCACCACCGAGCACCACACGCTCCAGATGGTGCGCACGGCGAACATCGCCGACGCGACCGGCAGGGCGGGCCACCTGCTCTCCACGATCTCCGCGTCGATGATCGCGCTCGGGTTCGTCGCCCAGGTCGTCCCGCTCCAGGTGTTGCTGACGCTGGTGCTGGTCATCTTCAGCGGCCTGTTCCTGATCGGGCTCGCCACGCTGTTCCGCGCGGTCGAGCTGGTGATCGAGGATGTCCAGGCCGGCCTGGGGATCAACCGGATCCGGCACGTGTACGGCGACCTCGAACCGTCCACGAAGGACGTGTTCGTCCGCCAGATGCACGACGACACCGCGGCAGTCGAGGCGGACGCCGGGCAGACCGGCTGGCGCAAGTCCCGCCGGCCGCGCCTGATCGGCACCGCGCTGACCGTCGCCGGGCTCGTGAACCTCGTCAACGGTCTCGTCGCCGGCACCATCGCCGGTGCGGCCTCGGGACTTCTGAACGCCGGCCTCACGTGGTCGATCGTCATCGGCTCCGTCGTGGCCGTCGCGGTGATCGCCGCGTTCGGCGTGGCGATCGGCAAGATCGGACGACGCGGCGTCGCCCCGATCGACATTCGTTATCCCAGGAACCAATAGGAGGACCGCCGTGCAGTACGACGTCGTCGACCTGATCATGCAGGACCACCGCGAGGTGGAGCGCCTGTTCGACGAGCTGAAGAACCACCCGGAGAAACGGCCGCTGCTCACCCCGGTCATGTGCGGCCTGCTCGTCGCGCACAGCCGGGCCGAGGAGTCCGAGGTCTACCCGGTCGCCATCAAGGAGGCCGGCGAGGCCGACGAGGTCGAGCACAGCCAGGAGGAGCACGCGGAGGCCGAACAGCTGCTCGCGAAGCTCCTGGACTGCGACTGGGACTCGCCGCAGTACGACGTGGCGTTGAAGAAGGTCGTCGACGCCGTCACCCACCACGTCGAGGAAGAGGAGAAGTCGGTCCTCCCCGGCATGCGCGCGAAGCTGAGCGCCGAACGCCGCAACCAGCTCGGTGAGCGGTTCGCGAGCAGCCGGGCGGAGCACCTCGGCGAGCTGCCGGGTCAGGCCACCCGCGAGGAGCTGCTGACGCAGGCCAAGAACCTCGGGCTGACCAACGCGGCGAGCATGACCAAGGAGCAGCTCAAGCGCGAGCTGCAGAAGGCCGCCAGCTCCTAGGCCTTCACCGGCGTCCCGAAGTCACGGGACGACGGAACCAGTGCTGCCAGAGCGGGCGCGGCGAAGCAGATCACCGAACAGGCGATCAGCACCGCGCCCGCTCCGTACGCCGTGACGGCGGGCGCGATGAGCGCGAGGCCGACGGGCGCCAGGCCGTAGGACATCAGGAAGTCCAAAGAGGACACCCGTGCGAGCTTCGACGGCTCGACCTCGCGCTGGGTCGCGGTGAACCACGGCACGTTGAAGAGGTCGATGCCGAGCCCGGCGATCGCGTAGACGGCGATCACGACGAACGGGTGCACCGGCAGCAGCAGGACCAGCGGCGCGAAGCCGTAGAGCGCGAGACCGAAGAGCCCGGTCCACCCGGCGGCGCGCGGCCGCCAGCGGGCCATCAGCAGGGCACCGGCCAGCGCGCCGAGCGTGTAGGCGGTGAGGGCACCCGCGAGCACGGCCTCGGTGCCGTAGCGGTCGCGGCTGACCAGGGGGAGGATCACGCCGGTCGCGGAGTAGCCGGTGGCGATCACCGCCGACAGCGCACCCAGGCCCGCCAGGAACCACGGATGCCGGCGGGCCTCGCGCACGCCCTCCAGGAACTCGGTCACGAACCCCGCACCGCTCGCGAGCACCACGCGTCCGGAGCCGGCGGGCGGCATCAGGGCCGCCACCAGCCACAGCGCGCCGATCCCCAGCAGCAGCCCCTGCGTGCTCACCACGAGGGCGAGCAGCGCGGTCAGACCCGGCGCCACCAGCGTCGTCACCCGGATCGACATGGTGAGCGCCGCGTTGGCCTGCTGGCGCTGATCGGGTTCGACCACCTCGGCCGTCAGTGCCGAGAACGCGGGACGGCACGCGCCCTGGCCCGCGCCCATCACCACGGCCGCGGCGGCCGCGAGCACCAGCGAGTCGCCCACGAACAGGGCCAGCACCGGTGCGGCGGCAGCGGACATCAGCCCGGACCACAGCACGACCTGGCGGCGCGCGTAGCGGTCGGCCAGCACACCGCTGATCGGAACCGCGGCGAGGAACCCGGTGGTGCGCGCGGCGAGCAGGACGCCCAGCTCGACGGCGGTCAGCGAGCGGGAGAGCACCGCCAGGCCCAGCACGAACGGGAGCGCCCAGGTAGCGATGCCCGAGGCGGTGGTCGCCGTCCAGAGGCGGAGGAACTGGGTGCTGCGCAGGACCGAGGGGCTGCGCGCTGCTGTGTCGTGGACCACGCACTTGACCTTTCGGGAGGCTTGATTTGAAAATGATTGTCGTTACAGTAACCGAAGCCGTTCGAGGGACTCACTGGAGGATCAGATGTCACACCCCGCCCGGCTCGGCCTGGCGTTGGTCGCGGTGCTCACCGCAGGCTGCGCCACCCCGGGAGGTGCCGAGACACCGCAAGCGCAGGTGCAGGTGGAGAGCTGCGGCAGGCAGCTGTCGTTCACCGGCACCCCGCGGCGGGCGGTGGCGCTGGACCAGTCCTCCACGGAAACGTTGCTGGCGCTGGGAATGCAGGACCGCATGGCGGGCACGGCGAACCTCAAGACCAAGGTGTCGCCCCAGTACGCCGACGCCTACGCGAAGATCCCCGTGCTCTCGCCCAAGATCCTCACGTCCGAGCCGCTGCGGGCCGCGAACCCGGACGTGGTGGTGTCGGGGTTCAAGGACCTCTTCACCGCTGACCGCGCGGGAACGCGGGACGAGCTCGAAGCCCTTGGCGTGCCGACGTTCGTGAGCGCGGTGAACTGCCCGGACGGCACGACGCCGCCGTTCGAACGGCTGTTCCGCGACTACGAGAACCTCGGCAAGATCTTCGGTGCGACCGAACGGGCAAAGCAGCTCGCGACCGAGCAACGCGAGGCTCTGGCTGAAGTCCAAGCCGTGAAACGGGATCCGGTGAAGGTCGTCTGGGTCTACTCGGTCTTCAAAGGCGCCCCGTACGTGGCCGGCCGCGACGGGATGCCGAGCCAGATCACCAAGATCGCCGGCGCCACCAACATCTTCGACGACCTGGCGACGGAATGGCCGGAGGCGTCGTGGGAGGAGATCGCCCGCCGCGATCCGGACGTCATCGTGATCGGCGACCTGACCGAACGCGGCAACCTCGGCGACAAGGCGAGCGAGAAGCTCGCGATGATGCGCGAGCATCCGGCCATCTCGCAGCTCAAGGCGTTGCGGGACAACAAGGTGATCGAGATCAACGGTACCGCGATGGACCCGTCGGTGCGCACGGTCGACGCGTTGCGCGCGTTCGGCGCCGGGCTTGACGAGATCGCCGGCCGTGGCTGAGGCCGCCGTCCTCGATCCTGTCGTTTCGGTGACTCCCGTTCGACGCGACAAGGGCGTGCTCCTGACGGTGCTGAGTCTCGCGGTCCTGATGGTCTCGCTCGTGCTCGCCGTGCGGATAGGAGTGGCCGCGAGTTGGCCAGAGATTGGCAGGTCTCTGGGCGCACGCCTCGGGCTGCCGGTCGTGCCGTTGCCGCGCCTGCTCGACTCGCTGATCTGGGACCTGCGGCTGCCGCGGGTCCTGCTCGCGGCACTGGTCGGCGCCGCGCTGGCGGTGTGCGGGGCGGCGTTGCAGAGCATCACGCGCAACTCGCTCGCCGACCCGTACCTGCTCGGGGTGTCTTCAGGTGCCTCGACCGGTGCGGTGGTCGTGGTCGTGCTCGGGTTCGCGGGCTCTCAGCTCGGCGTGACCGGTGGCGCGCTGGCCGGCGCGCTCGGGGCGTTCGGGCTGTTGATGCTGCTGTTGAGGCGCACCGGCCTGGACTCCGTGCGGATCGTGCTCACCGGTGTGGTCGTGGGGCAGCTGTTCGCGGCCCTCACGTCGTTGATCCTGCTGTCGTCGGGCGACGCCGACAGCATCCGCGCTCTCACGACCTGGCTGCTCGGTTCGCTCGCATCGGCCCGTTGGACGTCCGTGGTGGTGTGCGCGGTGGTCCTCGCAGTCGGCCTGCTCGTCGTGTGGTTGTGCTCGTCCGCGCTCGACGGGTTCGCGTTCGGGGCCGACACCGCGTCGTCGCTCGGCGTCGACGTCCGCACCACGAGGACCGTCCTCCTGGTGACCACGTCGGTGCTGACCGCCGTCGCGGTGGCCGCGGTGGGAGCGGTCGGGTTCGTCGGGCTGATCGTGCCGCACGGTGTCCGGTTCCTGGTCGGGCCGTTGCACCGCAGGCTGGTGCCGCTCTCGGCGGTGGTCGGCGCGGTATTCCTGGTCTGGACGGACGCGCTGACCCGAGTGATGTTCTCGCCGCTGGAGGTGCCGGTGGGCGTGTTCACCGCGCTGCTCGGGGTGCCGCTGTTCCTGCTGGTGCTGCGCAGGAAGGGAGAACTGTGAGGATCACCGTCGAGCACCTGAGCTGGGGCGTGCCGGGCAAGATCATCGTCGGGGACGTGAACCTGAGGGTCGAGCCGGGTGAGACGGTCGGGCTGATCGGCCCGAACGGCTCCGGCAAGTCGTCGCTTCTCCGTTGCATGGCTGGATTGCGCACGCTGACAACAGGTGCGGTTCGCTACGACGGGGTGGACATCGCGTCGTGGCCCGCCCGCGAGCGAGCACGCAAGATGGCGTTCGTCGAGCAGACCGCCGACACCGACAGCGATCTTCGCGTCGACCAGGTGGTGATGCTCGGCCGGACCGCCCACCGGCCGCGGTGGCGCGGCCCGGACGCCACCGACCACGCGATCGTCGCCGCCGCGTTGGAGCGGCTCGATCTGACCGCGCTGGCGGACCGGTCGTGGAAGCAGCTGTCCGGCGGCGAACGCCAGCGCGCACACCTGGCCCGTGCGCTGGCGCAACAGACGCCGGGACTGTTGCTGGACGAGCCCACCAACCACCTCGACGTGCGCCACCAGCTCGAACTGATGGAGCTGGCCGGCCGTACGCCGCAAACGGTCGTGGTGGCTCTGCACGACCTCGCACTGGCCGCGCGCTACTGCGACCGGCTGGTCCTGATGCACCGCGGGACCGTCGCTGCCGAGGGTGCCGCCGAGGACGTGCTCACCGCGCCGCTGCTGCGCGAAGTGTTCGACGTGGACGCCGAGATCGGTCGCGACAGCCTGGGCCACCTGGCCGTCGGCTACCGCGAGCCGGTCCGCTGAGAAGGGGGATGTTCGTGACCACTGTGGACGATCTGACAGCCGAGGTCCTGGCCGGAAGACACGGTCCTGATCCTGAGGAGGTCCCGGCCACCAGTGTGTTCTGGGTCCACCACGGCACGCGGCTGGCCGGGGGTGACGTCACCTACCGCAACCAGTACGTGCTCGCCCGCGTCGGTTCCGCGTTCGGTGCCTGTGCGTTCGCCGACGGCGAGGCCGATCCGGCGGTGTGCGCGAACTACTCCGGGGCTTCCGTCGCCCGCCTGCTCACCGAGGCGCCGGCGCCGGTCCGGGTTGCGGCACTCGACGCGTATCTCGGCAACGTCCGTCCACACAGCACTGCCGAGCGCGTGGTTCTTCCCGCTGGGACTCCGGAAGAGCGGGCACGGGCGCGTGACGCCGCGGTGGCGGGGTTGCTGGACGTCGAACCCGGCGCCAAGGTCGCGTTGATCGGAGTGGTGAACCCGTTGGTGGCGGCGATCCGCGAGCGCGGCGCCGAATGCCTGCCGTGCGATCTGTCGTTGCGCACCACCCAGTGGGGCGACCCGGTGACGCCGGACATGCGGGACGTGCTCGGGGTCGCGGACGCCGTCGTCGCCACCGGGATGACGATCGGCAACGGCACGTTCGACGAGATTCTGCGCACCTGCCGGGAACGGGACGTCCCGTTGGTCGTCTACGCCCAGACCGCGAGTGCCGTCGCCCGCCACTTCCTCGGCGCGGGAGTGACCGCCCTGTCCGCGGAACCGTTCCCGTTCTCGCAGTTCAGCGCCGACGAGACCGCCTTGTTCCGCTACCGGACGTGAGAGAAGCCGTGGACCACCACATCGCTGACGCGCTCAGCCGCCCCGCCCTGGTGCGCCTCGACTCCCGCACCCTGTGCCTGCGCTTCGAGACCATGAAGGTCGCCTCGGCCCTCGAAGCGGTCCGGCACCTCCTCGAACGCGGCACCATCGCGCACGGGGACACCCTCGTCGACAGCTCCAGCGGCATCTACGCCCACGCCCTGGCGCTCGCGTGCCACCGTTATGGCCTGCACTGCCACATCATCGCCTCCACTACCGTCGACAAGACCCTGCGCATGCAACTGGAGATCCTCGGCGCGACCGTCGAACCGATGCCGCCGTGCGCGAGCCTGAAACTCGACCAGAGCCGTCGTGTCGCGCGGGTGCGGGAGATCCTGCGCGACCGCCCACGGCACCACTGGATGCGCCAGTACCACGACGACGTCCACTACCGCGGCTACCGGCCGATCGCGGATCTCGTGCGCTCGCACGCCGACTGCTCGAAACTCTCGGTCGTCGGCGGAGTCGGCACCGGCGCCTCGACGGGTGCGCTGGCCACCTATCTGCGCGAGACGGACCCTCGGGTGGAACTCGTTGGCGTGCAACCGTTCGACAGCGTGACGTTCGGCAGCGAGCACGTGCACGACCCGGAGATCATCATCGCCGGGATCGGCAGCTCCATCCCGTTCGGCAACGTCGACCACACGCTCTACGACACCGTGCACTGGTTCGGCTTCGACGCGGCGCTGGCGGGCGGTGTGGCGTTGCTGCGCGAGCACGCGATCTTCGCGGGTCTGTCGGCGGGTGCGGCCTATTTGGCGGCACGGTGGGAACAGAGCCTCGATCCGGGCCGTCATGTGGTCGTGCTGGCTCCGGACACCGGGCACCGGTACGTTGACGCGGCCTACTCCCGGCACGCCGAGGCGCCATCGGCGGCAGAGCTGCGCCCGTTGCAGATCAAGAAGCTCGCGGAGATGGACCTGCCGTGGTCGCGCATGCACTGGGACCGTGCTTCGGCGCCGCCGAACGCCGCGGTGGACGTCATCCCGGTGGCGTCGTAACCGATCGGCCGATCGCGCGATAACCAGGCATGGACGGGTTCGTCGCGGTTCTCGGCGCGACAGGTCGCCAGGGCGGTGCGGTCGCCCGGCACCTGCTCGCGGACGGCCGGCGGGTCCGGGCACTGACCCGTGACCCGTCCTCTGGCAAGGCGAGGATGCTGGCGCAGGCCGGTGCCGAGGTGATGCGCGCGGACATGAGCGACGTGGCCACGTTGCGGCCCGCGTTCGCCGGAGCACAGGGCGTGTTCAGCGTGCAGAACCCGATGATCTGCGGACTGGATGAGGAGGTCGTGCAGGGCCGGAACGTGGGCGACGCCGCGGCCGACGCGGGTGTGCGGCACGTCGTGTACGGGTCGGCCGGCGTCGACCGCGCGGGCACCGGTGTCGGGTCGTGGGAGTCCAAAATGGTCATCAAGGCCCATCTGCTGCGGCTGGGCCTGCCGCTGACCGTGCTGCGGCCGACGGCGCTCATGGAACTGATGACCGACAAGGACTTCTACCCGCCGGTGTCGATGTGGCACCTGATGCCGAAGTTGATCGGCGCGGACCGTCCGCTGCTGTGGCTGTGCTCGGACGACTTCGGCGCGGTCGCGGCTCGGGCGTTCGCCGAGCCGGACCGGTTCGCAGGCGTGGATCTCGCGCTGGTGTCGGACGTGGTCAGCATCGACGGGTGCCGCGAGCTCTACCGGGAGGCGTTCGGGCACGCGCCACGGCGTTTTCCGATGCCGGTCCGGTTGTTCGAGCGGTTCGCCGGCGACGACCTGGTCCGGATGTGGCGATGGCTGCGTGAGAACCAGGTCGAGGCCGATCCGGCTGCCACGCGGGCGATCGTGCCGGGCGCGCGGTCGGTCCGCGAGTGGCTCGTCTCTCGCGCCCGGCAGGCCTCCTAGACCGGTTCCGGCATCGGCGGCAACGGATCGGGGTCGGGGCCCGGTGGCCTCGGCTGGTCCGGTCCAGGCGTGGTCGGCACGGGCTCAGGTGGCGGTACTGGTTGGCTCATACCCGGCGGGTACCCAGATCCGAGCCCGCTCAGCGCTCGGCGCCCAGCACCGGTTTCACGTCGACGACGGGCGTGCCGTCGATGGCTTCCAGATCGGCCACCCGCACCCGTGCCCCGTCCACCTCGACGATCCGGACCCGGTGCAGCCCGATCGGGTTCGGCCGGTCTGGCGACCGGGTCGAGAACACCCCGGTCTCCGGGCGTTCGGCGTCGCTGCGCGGGTGGACCGCCAGCACCGACCGGTCGGCCCGGTCGAGCCAGGTCAGCACCAGCACGTCCTGGCCGGGTGCGAGTTCGGCCATCGCCCGCGCGTACTCGGGCGCGAAGACGATCCAGGCGTCCGGCGCGCCCTCGTCGCCCTGCTTGGGCGCGGACGAGCGGTCGGTGAGCGGCGACTCGACGTGGCCGACGGGCTGCAGTTTCATCAGGTCCCGCAGAAGGTCTGGTAGGTGGCGCTGAAGTCCTGCGGCGCGGGCGTCGCGTAGTGCGAGAGCCCTGGGCGTTCGCCGTAGGGTGAGGTCACGGCCTCCAGCAGGCGTTCGAGCGGGCCGAGGTCGCCGTCCGCCCCGGCCGCGAGGGCCTCTTCCACGAGATGGTTGCGCGGGACGTAGACGGGGTTGACCCGGTCCATCGCGTCCGCGTCCGGGCCGAGCTCCCGCCACCGCGTGATCCAGGCGTCGATCCCGGCCAGGTCGAGGAACAGCGACCGCGCGGGCTCCGCGTCGCCCCGAGCGGCGTCGGACAGCCGCCAGAAGAACGTCGTGAAGTCGACGTGGTTCGCGTGCATCAACTCGAGCAGGTCCTTGAGCAGCGGCTGCACGTCGCCCGCCACGCCGAGCTTGGCCCGCATGCCGCCAGTCCAGGCGCGTTCGAAGTGACCGTCGAACGTGCGCAGCGCCTCGAGGGCCAGCGCGACCGCCTGGTCCTCCTCGGGCGCGAACAGCGGCAGCAGGGCCTCGGCCAGGCGGGCCAGGTTCCACTCGGCGATGATCGGCTGGTTGCCGTAGGCGTAGCGGCCGCGGTGGTCGATGGAGCTGTAGACCGTCTTCGGGTCGTAGGCCTCCATGAACGCGCACGGGCCGTAGTCGATCGTCTCGCCGGAGATGGTCATGTTGTCGGTGTTCATCACGCCGTGGATGAAGCCGACGAGCATCCAGCGGGCCACGAGCGACGCCTGCGCGGCCACGACCTGCTCGAACAGCTCCAGGTAGGTGCTGCCGGGGTGGTGGCGCGCGATGGCGTGGTCGGCGAGGCGGCGCAGCAGGTCGTGGTCGCCGGTGTTGCGCGCGTACTGGAAGCTGCCGACCCGCAGGTGCGACGACGCCACGCGGGCCAGCACAGCTCCCGCGAGCGGTTCCTCGCGCTGCACGGTGGCGCCGGTGCTGACCACCGCCAGCGAGCGGGTGGTGGGGATGCCCAGGGCGAACATCGCCTCGCTCAGGACGTACTCGCGCAGCATCGGCCCGACCGCAGCCAGGCCGTCACCGCCACGGGCGAACGGGGTGCGGCCGGAGCCCTTCAGGTGCAGGTCGCGCAGCTTGCCGTCACCGTCGCGCAACTCGCCGAGGAGCAACGCGCGGCCGTCGCCGAGCCTGGGGGAGTAGCCGCCGAACTGGTGGCCCGCGTAGGCCTGGGCCACGCCGGGTGCCTCGTTGCCCACCAGGAACGGCAGCCCGTCGGCCCGCAGCCAGGCCGGGTCGAGGCCGAGCTCCTTCGCCAGCGGCTCGTTGAGGACGAGCAGGACCGGTTCGGCGACCGGCGCGGCTTCCCAGGAGACCGCCATCTCCGGGACCGCGGCGGCGAACTCGCTGCTCAGGCTGATGCTCACGTCCCCAACGGTACCGGGTGGCTCCAAGCGGTCCGGTGGTCGTCCTGCGGTGGCGAACCCGTTCGGGAAGGCCGCCCGTGTTCAGGGTAGATGATCGTCCACTCAGGAATGTTCGGCCGCTCGGTCCGAAGTGGACACCCGATGCGGCTTTCACGCCTGGAAAGCCGTCAAAGCGACCCGAACTCGGGCGGCTTTCGCGGGTGGCTAGGCTCTGGGGCATGCGCTCTTCCGCCATTGCGCTGGTGTTCCTGCTGGTCGGGTGCGGTACCGGGACGACGTCCCTGCCCACGATCACCCCCGCGCCGGCCTCGTCATCGGCCTCGCCGCTGCCGGAGCTGCAACCCCGGCTCGACGCCATCGGCACCCTGCTCACCGCCTGCCTGCCGAGACTGCGGGGCGAGCCGGTCGACCAGATGGACAACTGCGCCCACCTCATGCCGGACGTGACAGGCGTGCTCGACGAGGTCGAGAAGCAGGCCGACAAGCTGCCTCCGTCCGGCCGGTCCGCCCTCGAAAAGGTGCGCAAGGCGATCACCGACATCGCGCCGTGCGAGCCGTGGTTCGCGGCGGGTGGCACCAGCCCCGACGGGCAGCTCGACGCCCGCTGCGGCAAGGCGTGGGACGAGCTCTTCAAGGGCTACAACGCGCTGCGCAACGCTGCTTAGCGACGCGAGGCAGATCGGCCGCGTCGCGCTGGTGCCTCATGACCGTTTCGGGACTGCGGAAGCGACTCTGCGACCGGCTCAGCTTCGGGGTCCACTTCGGACAGATCTTCGAGCTCGCGAAGGTCGGCATCTCGATGGCGGGCACGATGCTGGTCAAGTTCGCCGTCCTGGGTGTGCTCGCCATCGCCGCCGCGCGGGTGAGCACAACATCGGCCGCGGCCACAACATTGCGACAGCGTTCCGCAAGGCAGGCAACTTCTGAGCCCCCCGGTTCCGTCCTGAGCGGGAACGGACCATTGGGGGGATCATGCGGAGGCTTGTCCTGCTGGTGTTGTTGCTGGTGGCCGTGGCGTCCTGCGGGAACAACGAGCGAGATCCGCAGGTCCTGCGCACGACTACGCCCAACACCACGGCTTTGACCACGCCGATGAACGACCTTGCGCTGACGAAGGCCGCAGAAGTCGTGCAACCGTTGCTGGAGAAGGAGTTCGCGAGCACCTACGCGGGACTGGAGGTCCACGGCGAGATGCCGATGATGGTCGTCCACCGCAAGCCGGACCCGCGGCTCGACGCCGAGGTGCGCAAGGCCGCGCCGGAGGTGCGCGTCGAGTTCCGCGACGCCAGGTACACGCGTGCCGAGATGGCGGAGTACGTCAAGCGCGTCATGGACGACACCGGGTACTGGAAGGGCCGCGGGATCCAGATCGTCGAGGCCGGACCGACCGTCGACGGATCGGGCGTCGAGGTCGGGGTGGTCGCGGCGCCGCCCGGGAATTTCGCGCGGCAGCTGGACGCCTACTACCCGGCGATGTCGTTCACGCTCAAGGTGAGCTGACCGGGCAGCGGGCCGAACTTGGCCCGTTCCGATTCCACCTCGGCCGGGTTGAGCTCCTCCAGCATCGCGAAGGCGCGGGTGTGCTCGGTCCGCATCCGCGCGAAGTCGCCCAGGTCGCGGCACACGTAGGCGACGCAGAGGCGGTCACGGGCCTCGCGGAGCTGGTTGCCGGTGCGCTGGTGGATCTCCAGCGCGGCCTCGTGGCACGCCAGAGCGGCGGGGAAGTCGCGCAGCTCCTCGTGCACGCGGCCGAGGTCGCCGAGCGTGGCCGCCAGGATGACGTCGGAGCCGAGGCCGCGGGCGATCTCGGCCGCCTCGGTGCCGGTGGCCAGTGCTTCGTCCAGGCGCTGCATCCGTTTGTAGACCGTGGTGAGGTGGGTCATCGCGAAAACTCGGCCGAGCTGGCTGTCGAGGCGCCCGAAGATGTCCAGCGCCCGCAGGAGGTGCTGTTCGGCGGCGAGCGCGTCACCGGTGCCGCGGCCGACGTAGACACCGGCGAGGTTGATCAACGCTTGGCCCTCGCCGTGCTCGTCGGAGATCTCCCGCCACGCCGGCAGGGCGCGCTGGAACCACCTCTCGCCGTCGTCGTACGCGCGGCGGACCGAGTGCAGGATGCCGATGTTGTTGCACAGCAAGGCTTCCGCGCGCCTGTTGCCCGCAGTGCACGCGGCGTTCAGGCCGATCAGGTACATCGCGATGCCGTCGTCGAAGTGCGACTCGAACTCGAAGAAGCTCATCAACGCCAGCGGAAGCCGCGCGGCCAGCTCGGTGTTGCCGGTCGAGGCCGCGTGCTTGATCGCGGAGAGAAGGTTGACGTACTCCGCCTGAAGCCACGTCCGCGCGTCGTCGGCGCCGTCGAGCGTCTGCGGCGCAACATCTTCGGGGAGTTCGGGCAACGGCATCCGTCTGCGACCGGGGAAGAGCAGGCGGTCGGCCGCGTCGGCGCTGTGCAGGTACCAGCACAGCACTCGGTCGACGGCCTTCTCCGGACTCGGCTCGTCCTCGAACGCCTTCTCGTGCGCATAAGTCCGCAGCAGGTCGTGGAAGTTGTACCGCCGCAACGCCACCTCGTCGACGAGATGGCCGGCGCAGAGCACGTCGAGCAGCCTGCGTGCTTCTCGCGAACACAGCCCGGCCAGCGCCGCGGCCGCCCCGAGTGACGGTGCCGGCCCCGGATGCAGGCCGAGCAACCGGAACATCCGCGCTACGTCCGGCGCCAACGCCCGGTACGACCACGAGAAAGTCGCCCGCACGGCCGTCGTCTCGTCCGCTTCCAGCACGTCGAGCCGTTCGCGAGCCAACTCCTCGACCAGAGCCGCGAGTGTCCTGTTCGGACCGATGCTCACCCGTTCCGCGGCCACCCGCAACGCCAGCGGAAGCGCGCAGCACAACCGCACCAGCTCGCGAGCGGCCCGCGGTTCGGCGTCGACGCGATCGCCGATGACCGACCGCAGCAACCCGAGTGCCTCGACCTCGGGCAGCACGTCGAGCGTGACCCGGTGCGCGCCACCGGAGACGACCAGTCCGCTCAGCCGGTTGCGGCTCGTCACCAGCACCGCGCTCGACGACACCCCCGGCAGCAGCGGACGGACCTGCTCGGCGTTGAAAGCGTTGTCCAGCAACACGAGCACGCGGCGATCAGCCAGCACGCTGCGATACATCCCGGCCCGGCCGTCCAGATCGTTCGGCATCGCCTTGTGGTCGATCCCGAGCCCGGCGAGCAACCGGCGCAGAGCCTCCTCGGGCGGCACCGGTGCGCTGTTCGGCGCGAACCCCTGCAGGTCGACGAACAGCTGCCCGTCCGGGAACCGGTCGACCAGCAGGTGCGCGACGTGCACGGCCAGCGCGGTCTTGCCGATTCCGCCGGTGCCGTCGATCGCGGAGATCACGACCGTCCGCGGCCCGGACCCGCTCAACCGCCCGCACAGCTCGGCGATCTCGCCGTCGCGCCCCACGAAACCGATCGTGTCGTGGGTGGTCTGGGCCGGCCGCACCGACCGGGAGACCGCGCCACCCCTGAGGATCAGCTCGTGCTGTTCCTGAAGCTCGGGGCCCGGTTCGACGCCGAGCTGCTCGACCAGCGCGCACCGGGCGGCACGGAACGCGGCCAGCGCCTCGGCCTGGCGCCCGGAGCGGCTCAGCGCGAGCATCAGCAGCTGCACGAGCCGTTCCCGCACGGGGTGATCGGCGACGACGCGGGTCAGCGTGTCGACCACCTCGCCCCGCTCGCCGGCCGAGATCGCCGCCGCGGCCCAGTCCTCGACCGCGGTCAGCCGTGCCTCCTCCAGCCGGACGCGCTGACGTGCCGCGAACGGCCCCGGCACGTCCGACAACGCCGTGCCGCGCCAGAGCTCCAGCGCGGACCGCAGTTCCGCGCACTGTCCACTCTGGTGGAGGCGCTCGAACTCGCGCAGGTCGGCGGGCGCCACCAGACAGGCGTACCCGCTGTCGGTTGTGATGATCAGGTTCCCGCACGCGCGCGACCGCAGATCGGGCTCGACCAGCCGCCGCAACGCGCTGATGTAGGTGTGCAGGCTGCCCGAAGCACTCGACGGCGGGTCGTCGCCCCACACCGCGTCGATCAGTTCGGCCCGCGAGACCGCGTGCGGCGACCGCATGGCCAGCACCGCGAGCACCGCGCGCTGACGAGGCTGGCACGGCTCGAGCGGCATGCCGTCGACGGTGATCCGCAGATCACCGAGCACGTCGACGCGCAGTTCGCCCATGCGGGCAGGGTATTCGCCCGTTCAGCGCAACGCACCGCCCGTCCGAACATCGCGGATCAGCCCAGCCGGGCAGGAAGCGTCTCGAGGGTGCGGCGGGCGAGGGTGGCAGGGCTCCACGCCGGCTCACCGGCCGCGACGAGCGTCGGGAACCGCTGTTGCAGCCCTGTCACCACGTGCGCCATCTCCGCGCGGCCCAACGTGGTGCCGCAGCAGTTCCCGGCCGACAGCATCCGGCGCGGGTCGCGGGTCGGGTCGAACGTGTCGGGATCCCGAAATACGCGGGGGTCGCGGTTGGCACCGGCGATCAGCATCCGGACCGACGCTCCGGCCGGGACCGTCACGCCGCCCAGCGCGAGCTCGCTCACCGCGATGCGCGGGATCGGTGTGTAGAGGACGACGCCGTCGTGCCGGAGCGCTTCGTAGAGGAACCGCTGCACCTTCGCCTGGTCGCCGTCGCACCACGACCTGAGCGACGGGTTGGCCAGAAACGCCTGCACCGCGCGGTCGATGCCGGAGATCGTGCTCTCGTACCCGGTCATCCACATGATCCACAGAATCGCGATGAGCACTCGTCCTCACCGTCGTGCGCCTCGACGAGCCGCGTGATCAGGTCGTCGCGAGGAGCCGACCGCCGCTCCGACACCCTTTCCCGGAAGTAGTCCTCGACCGCGTTGCTCGCCCGGTCGGCCTCCAGCGCGACCTCCTCGTCGGCCGTCCCGAGCGCCCGTGTCATCAACGTGATCGTGTCCGCGATCCACGCGCGGTCCACATCGGGCACGCCCACTCGGTCAGCGAACACGTACTGCGTGAGCGGCACGGACACCTCGGCGTGCAGGTCGACCGTCTCGCCCGCGACGAGCCGCGGCCCGAGGTCGTCGAAGATGTTGCCCAGGTGCTCCAGGATCCGCGGCCGCAGCCGCAGCACCCTCGCCGGCGTCATGTCGCGGGCGATGGCCGCCCGCAGCCGGGCGTAGCAGGGGTGGTTCTTCGCCGCGAACGCCGTGACCAGCTTCTTGACCGCGGGATGGCTCCGTTTCCCGGAACCGGCCTCGCGCCACATAGCGTCCTCGTCCGGCACCGCGAACGCGTCCGGCCGCTGCAGTGCGTAGGCGACGTCGTCGTAGTTGCTCAGCAGGTAGAAACCGCAGCGTGTGCGGTGCACGGGGTCGTGTTCGCGCAACCAGTGCAGGAACGGGTACGGATCTTGGCGACGCTCGGGCTTGGCGAGTTCGTCGAGGGCATCGATGGTGGCGGACATCGACAGACCTCCTTGCTGCAGGGGAGGGGGCGAACCTAGGCACAGCGCCGCCTCCGTTTGGGGAAATCCGCCCTGGTTACCGCGCTGCCCTGCCCGATCGGGCACCGCCGTGGAGACGGCGTGGAGTCCAAATGGAGTCGGCCCCCGAACACTCGGCGCATGGAACGAGTGCGCGTCGCGGTCCACGCGAGGGATTCGGTCAGCCGCTGGGGCATCGCGGGCTACCTGCGGCTGCGGCCGGAGGTCCAGGTCCTGCCCGAGCACTCGCTGAGCAACGCCCAGGTCGTCCTGCTCGCCGCCGAGGGTGCCGGGTTGACGGCCGAACTGCGCGCGGTCGCCCAGCGAACGCAGGCGTGCGTCGTGCTGGTCACCGACGACGTGCGCGCCCACGACCTGCCGCGCGCGATCGACCACCGCGTCGTCGCGATCCTGCCGCGAGCCGATCTGACCTGCGAGGGTCTGGTGTCGACGGTGCTGGCGGCTTTCGAAGGCAGGGCCGAGCTGCCCGCCATGTCCGGCATGGCCGAGCGCGAGCTGGACATGCTGCGGCTGTTCGCGGAAGGCTGGACGACGGCCGAGGTCGCGAAGAAGCTGTCCTATTCGGAGCGAACGGTGAAGAGCATGGTGCAGAACGTGCTCGTCCGGTTCCAGCTGCGCAACCGGACGCACGCGGTGGCGTTCGCGATCAGGTCAGGCGCTATCTGAGAACCGCACGGTCAGCTCGCGCGAGATCTCGTAGTGGCGCACCAGGAACGAGCGCTCGTCCAGCTTCTTGCGCCGCAACCACCCCGTCACCTCGGCGTTGCACTTGCTGGCGTTGCACGACCCGCACGCCGGGACGACGTTGCCGAGCGTGTACCTGCCGCCGCGTGAGATCGCCTGAATGCAGTCCTTCTGGAGCGACCCGGCGGGAGAACCGCAGTAGGCGCACCCGCCCCAGGAGGTCTTCAGAGCGGCCCACTGCGCGTCGGTGAGGTCGTGTTCGACCCGCGCCATCCGCTTCTTGCGCTTGCGGGCCGCGCGAACCTGCTTGCTACCTCCGGTCGGCACGGTTCGAAAGACTACGGGTCGCGATCGTCAACAGGTCGGACGCGGGCCCCCGGGGTGTCCCGCCCGCCGGCCACACCGCCCGCAACGCCCGGTGCAGGTCCAGGTCGCTCACCTCGACGCGGATGAGCGTGCGGGTCGCGAGATCGGCCTCGACCGCGTGCACGCTCAGCACGGCGGGCCCGATCCCGCCGATCGCCGCGGCCTTGATCGCGGTGGTCGACGACATCTCCAGCAACGGTTCCGCGCTCTGCGCGACGCCCGCCGACTTCAGCGCGTGTTCCCAGGCCTGCCGGGTGCCCGAGCCGGACTCCCTGCTCACCAGCGGGGTCGCGGCGGCCTTGACCGCGGTGACCTTGCGGCGCCTGGCCCACGCGTGGCCCGGCGCGACGACGAGCACCAGTTCGTCCTGGGCGACGACACGGCTGGTCAGGCCGGTCGGCACCTCGGTCGACTCGATGAACCCCAGATCTGCGCGCCCGGCCAGCACCTGCTCGGCGACGTGGACCGAGTTGCCCGCCGTCAGCACGGTCGCGGTGTCCGGGCTGACCGTCCGCAGCGCGATCAGCCACGCGGGCAGCAGGTACTCGGCCACGGTGAGGCTCGCGGCGACCCTGAGGTGGCTGTCGCGGTCCGCGCGCAGGCTGGTGATGCCCGCGTCGAGGTCGACGGCCCGCGCCAGGACCGGGGCCGCCCACCCGGCCACGAGCTGACCGGCGGTGGTGAGGCGGGCGCCGCGCGGGGTGCGGTCGAGCAACGCCACGCCCACACGGGCTTCGAGGGTGCGCAGCCGTTCGCTGGCGGAGGGCTGGGACATGCCGTGGGCCTGGGCCGCCCGGCCGATGCTGCCTAGCTCGGCGACGCTCAACAGCAGGTCGAAGCTGGTCAGGTCGGTGACCCTGGACGGCAGAGGCATAGGGGCAGCCTATGTGTTCATCGGAGATTGCCGCCTACCGAGGTGGGGGCGGCCCGAGGATTGTTGTGTCGTGACCGCTCTCGCACCTCACCCACACCGTGCCCCCGAGGTGCGACGAGCGGCGCCCTTCGGCCCGAACCTGTTCGCCTCCGTGATGGGCACCGGGATCGTCGCCACGGCCGGAGCCGGGATGCCCGGCCTGCACACGCCCGCCACGTTCGTGTGGGCACTGGACGCACTTCTGCTGACCTTCCTCGTCGGGGCGGCTCTGAAGCGCTGGACCTGGGCGACCGTGCGGGCCCAGCTCGCGGACCCCGTGATGGCGCAGTTCTGGGGCGCGCCACCGATGGCGTTGATGACCGTCGGCACCGGCGCGTTGCTTTTGGGCAAGGACTGGATCGGTCTGCCCGCCGCGCTGGCCGTCGACTGGACACTGTGGACGCTCGGCACGGTGCTCGGGCTCGCGACCTCGGTGCTGGTGCCGTTGCGGATGTTCGGCAGCGGCGAACGCGCGTTCGGAGGCTGGCTGATGCCGGTCGTGCCGCCGATGGTGTCTGCCGCCGCGGGTGCGTTGCTGGCTCAGCACCTCTCGGACGGTCCACGCCAGACCATGGTGCTCGGCTGCTACGCGCTGTTCGGCATCAGCCTGTTCGCGACGATGGTGATCGTCCCGCAGATCTGGCAGCGGCTCGTCCAGCACGGCCTGGGCGCGGCGTCGACCGTGCCGACGCTGTGGATCGTGCTCGGGCCGCTGGGCCAGTCGATCACCGCCGCCAACCTGCTCGCGGGCGTGCCCGTGCTGCCCGGCCAGACCGCGTTCGGCGTGCTCTACGGCACGGTGACGTGGGGGTTCGCGTTGCTGTGGGTGGCGATCGCGGCCGCCGTCACCGTGCGGACCGCCCGCCGCGGGCTGCCGTTCGCGCTGACGTGGTGGAGCTTCGTGTTCCCGCTCGGCACGCTGGTGACCGGGACGAGCGCGCTGGCGACTCGGGTTCCGTCGGCAATGCTCACCGGTGTCGCGGTCGTGCTGTATGCCGCACTCGTGCTCGCGTGGGCGACAGTCGCCGTGCGCACGACTCGCGCATTTCGTCCTGAGCCGGCGTACGTAGGCGGTCGATCTACGTAATACCTACCGACGCGAACGGCACCCGCCCGACGCGAAGGTAGTCGTGTGACAACGACACGAACTGGGCCAACGCGAACGGCGCGGGCGGTGGTCCTCGCCTCGGCCACTCTGACGATCATGGCCGCGGCGATCATCGCCCCGAGCCTGCCCGCGATGGGCGAGGTGTACGGCGAGGGCGTGCTGGTCCGGCTCGCCCTCACGATCACCTCTCTGGCCATCGCGATCAGCGCCCCGGTCGCGGGCCTGGCGGCAGACCGGGTCGGCCGCAAACCCCTGCTGACCGCCAGCCTCGCCACCTACGCCGTCGCCGGCACCGCGGGCTACTTCGTGGACAGCCTCCCCGTCCTGCTGGGCACCAGAACACTTCTGGGCCTCGCGGTCGGCGGCATCATGACCTCGGTCAGCGCCCTGATCACCGACTGGTTCGACGGTCCGGAACGGGGCAGGTTCCTGGGCCTGCAACAGGCTTTCGCGAGCCTCGGTGGTGTGGTGTTCCTGCCGTTGGCCGGGATTCTCGCGGGCGTCGACTGGCGCCTTCCGTTCTGGCTCTACAGCGTCGCGGCGGCACTCGCGCTGGCAGCCCTCGCCGGCCTGAAGACCGAACCCCGCACGGCCCGGAAAGCCGAGAAGGCACCTTTCCCCACCAAGGCCGTCGGCATCTACCTGCTGGCCATGGTGGCGACCCTGGTCTTCTACATGGCGCCGACCCAGCTCCCGTTCCTGCTGAGAGACCTGGGCGCCGGACCGGCCGTCATCGGCGTGGTCGTAGCCGGCAGCACGCTGACCAGCGTCGTGGGCGCGCTGGCGTTCCCGAGGCTCCCCAAGGGCCACATCACCGCGGCCAGCGTCGGACTGCTGGGCCTGGGCTGGCTCCTGATCGGCTTCGGCGGCACCATCCCGCTCGTCACCGCGGGACTCCTGGTGGGCGGCTTCGGCGTCGGCCTGGTCGTGCCGAACCTCAACCTGCGGCTCGCGGACCTCGCGAGCCCGGCCCAGCGCGGCCGAGTCCTCAGTGGACTGGTCGCCGGCATCTTCCTGGGCCAGTTCCTGTCACCGCTCGTCATCGCACCCCTGGTCCAGACGGCGGGCATCCCGGCCGCCTTCACCTGGACCGGCGTCGTCACCACCATCGCGGGGGCGGTCCTCGCCCTGGCACACAAGGAGAAGAACTGATGATCTACCACGGCAACCGCTTCACCCTGCGCCAGGACGCCTCGCCGGAGCAGATCGAGGAGGCGCTGGAGAGCCTGCGCAACCAGGGCCGCGTGATCCCGTCGGTCAAGTCGTTCGTCGTCGGCCGCGACTTCGGCGGCGAGTACGATTGGGGCGCCACGTTCGTCATCGAGGACCTTGACGGGTACTGGGAGTACCTCATCCACCCGGCGCACCGCAACACCGACCGCGTGGGACTGCCGCTCGTGGACAAGTTCGTGTCGTTCGACATCACCGACGACGAAGACGACCCCGAGATGGGCGCGAAGATCGCCGCGCTGCACCAGAAGAGGTACGACTCCGACCCGGAGCTGACCAAGCTGGTGTCGGACCTCGGCGAGTACTCGGGCAGCGCTGCCCCCGGCACACACGGAGAAAAGTGATGCTCACGCAGGGCTGGATCGACTTCTGGAACGGCGACCTGTCGCTCGCCGAGGAGATCGTCCACGACGACTTCGTCTGGCACGTCGCCCCGCTCACCGGTGGCCCGTCGCAGGACCACAGCGGACGTGACGGGCTCGTCGAGTGGGTGCGCGGCTCCCACGAGACCATGCCGGGGCTGAAGTTCAGCGTCGAGGTCGGGCCGATCTCGCAGGAGCCCTACCACGTGCTCCGCTGGTTCGCGCAGGCCGGCGAGGTGTCCTTCCACGGCACGGACATCCTGCGAACCCAGGACGGCAGGATCGTGGAGTACTGGCTCAACGCCGACGGGCTCTGGGCGGCCCAGCAGCTCGGCCTGGTTCCCAGGACCAGCTGAGTTCCTTCAGCTGCCGGCGCGAGTTGATGCCCATCTTGCGGAAGACGTTGCGCAGGTGGGCATCGACCGTGCGGGGGCTGAGGAACAACCGGGCCGCGACCTCCTTGGACGTGGCCCCGGTGGCAACCAGACGGGCGATGTGCCGCTCCTGCACGGTGAGCTCGTCCGCAGCCTCTGCGGACCGGCTGCGGGCGACCTCACCCGTTGCCCGCAGCTCCTGCGCCGCTCGTGCCGCGAAAGCCCGCATCCCCATGCCGGACAACAGATCGTGCGCCGTCCGCAGCTGCTCACGAGCGTCCACCCGGCGACCGGCCCGGCGCAGCCACTCGCCGTACAGCAGGTGCGCCCTCGCCAGATAGGGCTTGGCCGTGGTGACCTCCAGATGCGACACGGCCGCGCGGTAGTCCTCCTCGTCACCGGACACCAGTGCCCGCGCCGAGGCCGTCACCCCGAGCCCCCACTCGGTGCCTGCGGCGGAGGTCCGCTCGGTGAGATCCTCCAGCGCGGTCAGTGCGGACTTCTCCTCCCCGCACCGCATCGCCGCTTCGACCAGTTCGGGCAGCGAGATGCCAGCGAGGTAGAGATCGCCGGGTTCGACCGCCTGCCGGGCGGCGGTCAACGCCGCCGGATAGTCGCCAAGTGCGTTGTGCAGCACCGCGGAAGCCCAGTGCGCGTTGGCCACCAGCAGCCCGGCCACGCGAGCGGCGGCGCGGGTCGCGTGCTCGGTCTGCTCGAGCAGCTCCTCGCGAGACCCGCGCATCGCGGCCAGGTGCAGTCGCGGATAGGGCAGGGGAGCGACCCCGAGCGCGTCCGCCACGGCCTCTTCCTCGGCAATGGCCGAAGAAGCCACACCGAAGTCACCGGCGTGCACGGCCATGATCGCCGTCTGGGCCAGGCCGAGCCGGAGCACGAACGGCGACCCGGCCTCCCGCCCCGTCTTCATCAGCCACGCGGTGACCGCGTGATGCACCTCGGGGTCCCACAGCTCGCCCGCGAGCATCGTCGCCAGCGCGGGATGCCCTGTCCACCTGAGACTGTCGCCGGTGAAAGCCCTCCGCAGCAACGGAACAGCGGCCCGATGCCCCTCGGTCGACAGCACCACCAGCGCGTTCAGCACGTCCGGCTCCGCGGGCATCGACCGAGCCTCGCGCACCACGACGTCCAGGACACCGCTGGCCCGCCCGACCGTCAGCCCCATCTCGAACGCGTCGAGCACGCACTCGCGGGCCGCCGCACCGCTCATCCGCCGCGCCGCGCTCAGCACGAACTCGGGCCCGTCGTTCTCCGCGTTGCGGACGAACGCCAGCCGTCCGCGCAGCAGGTCGGCCCGCGCGAGCTCGGACGAGTCCAGCAGCTCCGTCTCGACCGTGCTCAGCAGCTCGGCGGCCGCGTCCACGGCACCGGCGTCGAACTTGGCCTGCCCGGCCGCGAGCGACCGTTGCGCCCGCAGCTTCGGGTCCAGCGACAACGCCGCCGCACGCTCCAGAAACGCCGCAGCAGCCGCCACTCCACCACGAGAACGCGCCCGTGAGGCCGATCTCTCCAGCTCGGCCGCCACCTCGTCGTCCGGTCCGGTCCCGGCCTGCGCGAGGTGCCACACCCGCCGATCCGGGTCGGCCTGGGCATCCGTGACGGCGGCGAGCGCGAGGTGCACGGCCTGCCGTTCGGCCGCGTCGGCGGTCAGGTAGACGGCCGAACGGGCCAGCGGATGGCAGAACCGCACCCGAGTGGACAGGCTGACCAGGCCGGACGCCTCCGCCGCCGCACCGGCGGTCGTCACGTCCAGCGCGAGTTGCCGGGCGGCGGCCCACATCAGTCGCGGCTCACCCGTGGGATCGGCGCTGGCCACGACCAGCAGCAGCCGCGCGTCCGGCGGCAGGCCGGCGACCCTGCGCCCGAAGCTGGCCTCGATCGCACTCGGCACCGACGCCACCTCCGGCAACGCGAAGCCGCCCGCCTTGGGCAGCTCCAGCAACGCCAGCGGGTTGCCGCACGCCTCGGCCAGCAGCCGTTCGCGCACCTTGTCGTCCACCGACTCGGCCGCCAGCAACGCCCGTGCCTCGGCGTCGGGCAGTCCGCCGATCACCAGCGCGGGCAGCTCGTTCAGCACGCGGCCCGCACCAGGCTCCCGTGCCGCGCACACCATGGCGATCGGGTCCGCCGCGAGCCGCCGCCCGAGAAACGCGATGACCTTCGCCGACGCCTCGTCCAGCCAGTGCGCGTCATCGACCAGACACAGCAACGGTTTCTCCGTGGCGGCAGCGGCCAGCAGGTCCAAAGTGGCCAGACCGATCTGGAGCACGTCCGGTGTTCCGCCGGCCAGACCGAACGCGACCTCCAGCGCGGCCCGGCGGCCAGGAGCCAGCTCCGGCAGGCGGTCCAGCAGCGGCACGCACAACTGGTGCAGCGCCGCGAACGGCAACTCGGTCTCGAACTCCGACCCCGACGCGTCCAGCACCCCGAACCCGGACGCCGCCTCCCGCACGTGGTCCAGCAGCGCGCTCTTGCCGATACCCGCCTCACCCCGGAGGACCACCGCGCCGCCCCGGCCCTCCCTGGCCGCGCTGATCACCCCGTCGAGACAACGAACCTCGTCGTCGCGGCCGAGCAGGCGAGAAGGTGTCTCCTTCGGGGTGCGCATGGCCGCACAGTATTTGACCCTGCAGGGCCACATGGGCGTGGATGGTCTACTTGTCCGGTGGACCAGGTGGTGAGTGACGCGGTGGCGGCGATCGAGAGCCGCGACTGGGCCGTGCTCAAGCCGCTGCTGCACCCCTACCTGCACTGGACCGATGGCGGCGTGACCATCCGCGGCCGCGTCAACGTTCTCGCTCGCCTCGCGAACGCGCCGGCCGCGGGCCCACCGGACTCCTGCGAGCTGCGGGACGGCCAGATCTATCGCTGGACCACGGCCGGATGAGGTTCCGGTCGTCTCAAATCGCCCGCTTCATGATCACTCTCGCTACGGTGTCCCGAGGGGGCCGACCGCCCCTTTGAGAGCGTTTTCACGTGAGCTGGGGGTTCTCGGACATGAAGCAACGACGGCTGAGCCTCGTCCTGGCGGGCGCCGCCAGCGCGGCTTTCCTGGTCGGAACGTCGGTGGCCGCACCACCGGCCCCGGCGCCGGTGCCGGAGGGGCCGACGTACGTCTACCGGGTCCCCGCCCCGCTCGGGCAGAAGGCGCAGGACCTGCTCGCGCGAGGGTTCGACGTGCTGGAGCAGCGTGACGGCGACGATCTGTTCGTGCTGGGCTCGAAGGAAGTGCACACCAAGCTCACCTCGGCCGGGTTCACCGGCACCGTCGAGTCCGTCATGGCACCGCCGGCCTCCGGGCTGAAGACCCAGGGCCACGGCGTCAACGAGACGTACTACGGCGGTTACCGCACGATCAAGGCGCACTACGCGCACCTCGACCAGGTCTCCTTCCGGCACCCCGGCCTCGCCTCGGTCGTCGACTACGGCGACTCGTGGCGGAAGACGCAGGGCGCGGGCGGCTACGACCTGAAGGCCATCTGCATCACCAAGAAGACGCACGGCGACTGCAAGCTCGCCCCGAACTCGCGCAAGCCGCGGCTGTTCGTGTCGGCGCAGATCCACGCCCGCGAGATCACCACCGGCGACATGGCGTGGCGCTGGATCGACCACCTCACCACCGGCTACGGCCGCGACGCCGAGGTGACGACGTTGCTCGACACCACCGAGATCTGGGTCGTGCCGATCGTGAATCCCGACGGCGTGCAGATCGTCCAGTCCGGCGGCGACACGCCCAAATGGCAGCGCAAGAACGGCAACTACACCAACGGTCCCAAGGTCTGCCCGACCCCGGAAGAGGACCCGTACGCCCAGATCGGCATCGACGTCAACCGCAACTTCGACGCGCAGTGGGGCGACAACGGCACGTCGTCCGACCCGTGCAGCCAGGTCTACCGCGGTCCGAAGGCCGACTCCGAGGTGGAGACCCGCGCGCTGGAGAAGCTCTTCCGCTCGCTGTACCCGGACAAGCGCGGCCCCGCCCTGACCGACCCTGCCGACGCCGACACCCGCGGCATGGTCATCACGATGCACTCCGCGCTGAACGTCGTGCTGCTGCCGTGGGGCTTCACCACCAAGCCGTCACCGAACGACGGCCCGTTGCGCTCGATGGCCGCCGAGATGGCGCGGCTCGCGGGTGGCTGGGAGTACGGCCAGCCCGGTGAGCTGCTCTACACCGCCGGCGGGTCGATCGACGACTGGGTGTACGGCGAGCTCGGCGTTCCGCACTACACCTGGGAGATCGGCAACTGGGAGGGCGACTGCGCCGGGTTCACGCCCGCGTACTCGTGCCAGGACGGGCACTGGGCGAAGGTGAAGCCGATGCTGACCTACGCGGCGCAGAAGGCCGCGAAGCCTTACGGCGCCTGACGACGGCCTCCCGTGACCGCGGCGTTTCCGGCGCCGCGGTCACGGGTAAGCGGACCTCATGGCCACCACTGCGAGCAGCGCCCGAGCCGAGGTCACGCTGCGGTCCAAGACGATGGTGCTGGACTTCGAGGGCTCAGTGGAACGAGCGGGGGACTCCGTGCGGCTGAGCGGATTGCGGCTCGTCGCGGACCTGCCCGACGCGGGCGGGCCGGAGGACGGCGGCACCGTGCTGCTGGAGCACGACGGTGACTCGCTGACGGCGACGGTCGTGCAGCCCGGTGGAAAGGTCGAGCTGACGACGTCCGGCGACGTGCGGTGGACCGAGTCGGCCGAGGGCCTCGCGGCGGGCGACGAGATCTGCTTCGCACTGCCGGAATCCCCGGAGTCGACGATTCTCTCCGTACGCGGCCTTGTCCTGCGCGTGACGTCCTGAGCGGCGATTTGCGGCCACCCCACGGGGGTATCCGTACCCCATGGACCGCGATGTGTTCATCGACTTCGGCCTCGGCTTCGACGACTCGGCGGCGCGCCGGGTACGGCGGTATGTGCGCGAGGTCGTCCTGGGACTCGGACTGCGCGGCGACAGCTCGTGCGTGGACACGGAACCGCGGGCCGGCGCGTACATCGCGCTGGACGGACGGCTGACCGACTTCCCCGACCACGACGTGGCACTGCTGTGGGACGAGCTGAGCGGATGGTCGGCGGCCGTCGAGGACCGCATCGGCGAGCTCGTGGAGATCGCGCGGCTGGACGGTGATCCGCGGCCGTCGCCCGCCGAGGTCGTGCGGTGGGTTCGAGGTCTCCTGCACCGCGAGCGCGCGGATGACCGGTCGAACCGCGACTTCACCGCGTTCGTGCCGTCGCCGCGGGGCACCTCCTCGCAATGAGGCACGCAGTTCGGCGAATCTGGTGGGGTTAGGGCGAAAGGCCCCGTTTGCGGCGTGGCTCGCAGGGTAGCTCGTAGACGCAGGACACGACTACGAGCTGAGGAGTCAGCCGTGACCGAAAACCAGATGGGCGGAGTGCGCCCGGCGGCCGTGGACGAGGGCGCCGGCGTCGCACAGCACGCCGGAGAAGCGGCCGGGCAGGTGCGCGACACCGTCGCCGACCAGGCCGCGTACGTGCGGCGGGAGACCGCCGACCAGGCCCGCAACGTCGTGCGGGACGTGCGGGAACGCGTTGCGGCGGAAGCGGAGGACCAGGCGCTGCGGGTGTCGAAGCAGCTCGGCCGCATCGCCGACGAACTGGGCGAGATGGCCGGCAGCGCACCGCGCGACTCGATGTCGGCGGGCGCGATCCGCAGTGCGGCCGACACGAGCAGGCAGGCCGCGAGGTTCCTCGACGAACGGGGAGCGCAGGGCCTGCTCGACTCGGCGCGCGACTACGCGCGGCGCAAGCCCGGCACGTTCCTGCTGGGTGCCGCTGTGGCGGGGTTCCTCGTGGGCCGCGTCGCGAAGAGCGCGACCGGTGGAAGTGGCGGCGGTCAGGGCCGGCCGCGGCAGGGCGGTGTGGTGCCCGTGGCGGCGGAACGTCCTGACATGACACCGGACTACGGCGCGCCGTTGACCCCGAGCGCGTCGCCTGCCGTGCCCGCGGCGGGGGTGCCGCATGTCGAGCCCTGAGGTACCACCGTCGCGAGTGGACAGTTCAGGGGAGTCGCTGGGAGACCTCGTCAGCGAGCTGACCGGAGACCTGTCCAAGCTGATGCGCCAGGAGCTGGAGCTCGCCAAGGCGGAGATCCGGCAGGAGGCCGTCAAGGCGGGCAAGGCGACGGGGATGCTCGCGGCCGCGGGGTTCGCCGGCTACCTGACCACCGTGCTGCTCAGTCTCGCGCTGGTGTTCGCGCTCGGCGCGGTCATGCCGCTGGGCTGGGCCGCGCTGATCGTCGCAGCCCTGTGGGGCATCACCGGCGCCGTTCTCTACACCTCGGGACGCGCGAAGCTGCGCACCGTCAACCCGAAACCCGAACGCACCGTCGAAACCTTGAAGGAGGACGCGGAATGGGCGAAACACCCGACCAGATAAGGCGCGACATCGAAGTGACCCGCGCCGAGCTGCGAGTCGACGCGAACCGGCTCGCCGACCACGCGAGCCCGCGGAGCATCGCCCAGCGGCAGGTCCGCGGCGTGCGGCGGGGACTGACCGCGATGAAGGAGCGAGTGATGGGCACCGCCACGCAGGCCGCGTCGACCGTGCGGGAACAGGGACACGACACCGGGAACGCCGTCGCCGAACGGGCGGAACAGGCCGTGCAGGCGGTGCAGGACGCGCCGCAGCGGGTCGCCCAGCAGACGCAGGGCAACCCGCTCGCAGCCGGGCTCATCGCGTTCGGCAGCGGCCTGCTGCTGGCGTCGGTGCTGCCCCGCACCGACGCTGAACAGCAGGCGGTGCAGCAGCTGTCCGACAGCTTCAGCGACGTCGTGGAACCGGCCAGGGAGGCGATGGCCGAGTCGGCACAGCACATCAAGGAGGACGTGAAGTCCTCGGTGAGCGATGCCGCCGGTGAGGTGAAGCAGGTGGCGTCGGAGGCCGCGCAGACCACGGCCGAGCACGCCAAGGAAGCCGCGCAGGACGTCGGCGGGCACGCCCGCGAGTCCGGACAGCGGAGCTCTGGTGAGAACGCCTCCGGTCTGGACGGCGGCGGCCGTTACGGAGACGACGTGTGATCGTCGTTTGAGGCGCTCAGCGCATGGGTAGCCGGGACAGGCGTCAAGCAGTCGGCGCTCGTCCTCCCGACTGTCCTCAAGGCGGCGATCATGATGCGGCACAGCTCACTCGACAAGGCCATCGGCGACGCGCTCGTGCTCATTCGCGTCACCAGCGGAGCCGATCTCGCTCTTCAGGCGGAGCAGGCCCGCAAGTGCCTGACCAAGGCGATGATGGACGCCCCGGACGCCCCGCAGCAGGCGTTGGCGCACATCGCGGCAGCCGACGAGCACCTCGAATACGGCGAGCTGATGGAAGCGCGCACGTTGCTGACGGCCGCCCGCACCTTCCTGCCGGGCCGTCGTGCCGCGGTCGCCGCGCGGGCGTGACTCAGCTACCGCCGTCGTCCTGTTGTCATCGCCATTCCTCCTGCCAGCCGTGGTGGGTGTCGTAGGCGCCGGCCAGCAGTCGCAGCAACGCCTCGTCGTGGGTCTGCTCGACCTCGGTCCGCAGCAGGGGGAACTTTTCCGGGAACGGCACCAGCTGCCGTTCCAGCGGAGCCTGGATCGGGCCGGGCAGCAGGAGCAGCCCGCTGCCGTCATCGGAGCGGATGATGCGCAGCCTGCCCCTGCCCTCGGCCTCGTCGAGCAGCGGCAGCTTCTCCTCGGCCAGGCGGGCTTCGTCCTCGTCGAGCCTTTCCAGCACAAAGCGGCGGAGTTCGTCGGCGTCCATGCCTGAGGGGTATCCGCTAGAGCGCCGGGTACGCCTGACGAGCTCAGTCCGGCGGTTCGGCCGGCTCCTCGTCCATGTCGTCCTCAGGCACGTGGGGTTCCTCGACGTCGAGATCGTCGAGGCTGGGCGTGCCCGGCGAGTGCGGTGCTTCCGGGTTGATCGGATCGGTCATACCGCGCGGTTACCCCTGCGGCACGACTTCAAGCAGAGCAAGGCCGGTGCCTGCGGTCTTCGGACACCGGCCTGCCGTCCACTACGCGGGCACGGTCCACCGCTGGTTGGCGCCGCCCGTGCAGGACCAGATCTGCAGCTTCGCCCCGTCAGCCGTGTTGTTGCCGATCACGTCGAGGCACTTGGTGCTGCCGGCGTTGACCAACGTGCCGTTCGTTGCGGTCCATCTCTGGTTTCCGCCGCCGAAGCAGTCCCACAACTGAACCGCTGTGCCGTCCGCGGTTCCGTTCCCGGTCACGTCGAGGCACTTGCCGAGCCCGCGAACCGTGCCGTCCGCGGCCAGGGTCCACGTCTGGTTCGGGCCGCCGGAGCAGGTCCACATCTGCGGCTGGGTGCCGTTCGCAGTCGAGCCGTTCGTGACGTCCAGGCACTTGCCGCCCAGGCCCGTGATGGCGCCGGTCCGGCCGGGCTGACCGGGGTCGAGCGTGCCCGGCCAGGTGAACGTGGCCATGGCGCCGGCCGGGAGGGAGTAGCCGAACGTCTGGCCGCCGTAGGAGACGCGGAAGTTCTGCGCGCCACCGGAGTTCAGGGCGACGAGCACGATCCGGCCGTCCGGGTTGCGGAAGGCGACGTTCTGGATGCCGCCCTCGCCGTAGCCGGTCGAGTCGATGCGGACGGCTCCCGGTTGCACGAACTTCGAGAGGTGGCCCAGCACGTAGTACTCGGCGTTGTAAGTGACGTCGTTGCCGTTGGTCCTGATGACGCCGGTGCAGTTGCCGCAGCTGCCGATCACCGGGCCGTTGTTGTTGTCCAGGGCCATGTTCCAGATCGCCACGGACCGCGCGTGGTTGCGGGTCGCGCCGATCGCGAGGTTGATGCCCTGCCAGCGCAACGTGTCGCGGAACGTCGCCGCGTCGTCGCCCGACCTCGTGCCGGAGCACTCGGTGAAGAAGATGTCCTTGCCGGGCTGGTTGTTCTTCACGACGGACTGTCCGCCGGGGTTGCCGCCGTAGCAGTGCCACGCGGAGCCGATCACGTTGTTGCCCGCGCCGTTGTTCACGGTCTGGGGATAGGTCGTGTCGTCCCAGTTGTGGTCGTAGCCGAGGATGCGCGCTTGCTGACCGGCCGCGCGGAGCTTCGGCACGAGGGTGTTGATGACGTTCACCTGCTGTTGTGCGGACATGCGCATGCCGGGGTAGCCGGGCGGTTCGAAGTTCGGCTCGTTCTGCACGCTCAGGTAGTCGATCGGCGCGCCCGCGGCCTGGTAGGCCTGGGTGAACTTGACCAGGTAGTCGGCGTAGACACCGACGCGGCTGTCGTTCAGCGAGCCCTGGATGAGGCTGTTGTTGTTCTTCATCCACGCCGGGGCGCTCCACGGCGTCGCCATGATCGACAGCTGCGGGTTGAGCTGCTTGGCCTGGCGGATCAACGGGAGGATGTAGGCGTTGTCGTGGGCGGTGGAGAACCGGGAGAGCGCCGGGTCCGCCGCGCCGTCGTCGTAGGTGTAGAAGCTGCGGGAGAAGTCGGTCGAGCCGATCGGCTGGCGCAGGAAGCTCATACCGATGCCGCTGGACTTGGTGAAGAGGTTGTTCATGATCTCGTCGCGGCGCGGCGAGTTGAAGATGTTCCAGGCCGCCGCGTCGGTGAACGACGCCCCGAAGCCGACCATGGACTGGTAGGTCGAGTTCGGGTTGACTGCGATCGTCGGGCCGCTGCCGCCGGAGCCGAACGACACGTCCGCCTGTTGCCGCAACAGGTTCGAGCGGTCGGCGGTCGTGAGCCAGACACTCGCGTTGGTGGCCGCTGTGGCGGACGGGGCGGCCAGGCCCGCCAGTACGACGGCCGACACGATCGCTGTGCTGCACCAACGTTTTGTCGTCATTGACATAGCGCTCCTTGCAGGGTTTGGGCGCCCGTTTGCAGGTTTTCAGTTGTAGAGACGAAGGTCTGCGATGCTCCACCAGTTGCCAGCGGCACCCGTGGAGGTGATGCGGAGGTAGCGCGCACTGGTCCGGCGCACGTCGATGTTCGTCAGCTGGCCGACGCTCGTGCCGGTCGCGAGCGAACGCCACGTCACGTCGTCGCTGATGCTCAGCTCCCAGTTGCGGGCGTAGTCACCGAGGTTGCCGCCGCTGTCGACCGCGATCCGGCGGAACTCCGCGCGCCGCCCCAGATCCACCTGCACGAGCTGGCCGGGAGCCTGCGCCGCGCCACTCGACCACCGCGTCGAGGCGTCGTCGTCGACGAGCGCGGCATCGGTGGCCGTGGCACCGGTCAGCGGCACGAACTTCAGCTTGCCGCGCAGGGTCGCGGTCCAGGTGAACGTCGCCAGCGCGCCGCCGGGCAGGGTGTACTCGAAGGTGCGGCCGCCGGCGTTCACCGCGAACGTGCGCGGCTCGTCGTTCTCGTTGTGCACCACCAGAGCCGTGGAGCCGTCCGGATTGCGGAACGCGACGTCCATGATCTGGCCGTTCCACCCGGTGGTGCCGAACGACGTGCTGGCGATGCGGCGCGCGCCCGGCTTCACGAACTTCGACAGGTGGCCGATCGTGTAGTACTCGGCGTCGGTCGTGACCGAACCGTCCGGCTGCACGGTGACCAGGCCGGTGCACGTGCCGCAGCCGCCGTTGTGCGGGCCGCCGGTGCTGTCCAGGGCGATGTTCCAGTTCACGGCGCTGCGGGCCCAGTTGCGGGTGGTGCCGAGGACGACGTTGCGGGCGTGCCACCGCAGCGTGTCGCTGAAGACCTTGGCGGGCGGGTCGGTCGCGCCCTTCGAGCCCGAGCACTCGGTGAACCAGATCCCCTTGTCCGGGAAGGCGTTGTGCAACGCGGTCTGCGCGCTCGGGTCGCCGTAGTAGCAGTGGTACGCGGTACCGGCGAGCCACTTCGCGGCCTTGGAGCGCAGAACCTGGTACGGGTAGTCGGCTTCCGCCGTGCCATCGTTGGGGTGCGTGGCCCAGTTGTGGTCGTAGCCCAGGATCTTCGTGCGGGACCCGTGGAGCTTCGGGCCGAGCGTCTCGATGACCTTCAGCTGTGCGGCGACCGGCATGTCCGTGCCGGGGTATGCGTCCGGTTTGCGGTTCTGCGGCTCGTTCTGCACGGACAGGAAGTCGATCGGCACACCGGCTCGCGCGTAGGCCTGCACGAACTTCACCAGGTAGCGCGCGTACGCGTCGTAGATCTTCGGATCGTCCTTGAGCTGGCCGCCGACGAGCGAGTCGTTCGTCTTCATCCACGCGGGCGGGCTCCACGGCGTGGCCATGATCTTCAGCCTCGGGTTGAGCCGTTTCGCCTGGCGCAGCAACGGGAGGATCTTCGCCTCGTCGTGGCGAATGCTGAAGTGCTGCAACGCGAAGTCGGTCTGCCCGGCCGGGACGTCGTCGTAGGTGTAGTGGGTGGCGGACGCCGTGAAGTCGGACGAACCGACGGGCTGGCGCAGGAAGCTCACGCCGATGCCGCGCACCGGGTCGAACAGCTCGCGCATGGTGTCGGCACGCCCTGCGAGCAGCTCGGCCGACGAGCCCGTGATGGACGCGCCGAACCCGTCCACGGTCTGGTAGCCGCGATCGGGGTCGACCACGATCGTCGGATGCGTCGACTCGCTCATGCCGAACGCGACGCGCGGCCGTTCGTGCATCAGCTCGGTCCGGTCCGGCGTGGTCACCCACACGCGGGCTTGCGGCGCACTGGACGCCTCGGCCGCAGGCACAGCGGTGAGGCCGAGAACCAGGGCCACGATCGCGGTTCGTCTCATGTAACACCCGTTCATCACTGTGAAACATCAGCTTTCAGGATGAAACACCCGGCCGTGGCAACGGTCAATGGTGTGGACGAGTTCCGGTACATTGACCTCGTGGAACGCAAGATCGAGAACGTGAAACAGCGCGCGAGTCTCCGTGACATCGCCGCAGAGACCGGCGTCTCGGTCGCGACCGTCTCCCGCGTGCTCAACGATCACGTCAACGTCGCCCCGCGGACCCGTGACCTGGTCCTGCAGGCCGTCGAACGCCGCAGGGTCCCGGTGCGCACGAGGACCGTTTACGTCCGCTGCCCGTACGTGCTCACCGACTACTTCGGCCTGATCGTCTCCTCGATCGCCGAGACGCTGAAGCTGCACGGCCTGCGCCTGCTCCTGGACGCGGGGGAGTCCGGCCAGCACAGCGACGCGTTGCGCGGCCTGCCCGGCTCGGACCTCGACGCCGCGATCCTGATCCTGCCGCCGGAGGAAGGCGACGAGCTGGTCGCGTTGTCCCAGGCGCGGTTCCCGTTCGTGGTGGTGGATCCGCGCACCCCGCCGCCACCGGACATCGCCGCCGTCTCGGCAGCGCACTCCTCGGGCGCACGGGCGGTCGCGGACCACCTGATCAGCCTGGGGCACCGCGACATCGGGGTGATCGCGGGTCCCGAGGAGTGGCTGGCGGGTGACGCACGCCTGGCCGGCCACCGCGCCGCCCTCGCTCAGGCCGGTGTGCTGCTGACCCCGGATCGCCTGCGGCACGTCGAACCCACGACAGCACAGGGCAAGCGGGCTGCGGCCGAGTTGCTGGCTCTCACACCGCGCCCGACCGCGATCGTGTGCTTCAACGACAAGGTGGCGGTGGGCACGTTGCAGGCGGCGCGGGAGCGGGGCCTGCGAGTGCCGGAAGACCTGTCCGTGGCGGGGTTCGACGACATCGACCTCGCCGAGGCGACCGATCCGCGGCTGACGACCGTGCGGCAACCGTTGCAGGAGATGGGAAGGATCGCCGTCACGCAGCTGATGCGGGTGCTGGACGGTCACCAGCCCGAGGCGTTGCACATCGAGCTCGCGACCACGCTGGTCGTCCGGGACTCGACCGCCGCTCTCTAGTGCGCGACGGCCCAGGTGCGGGCATCGGGATCGACGAGCACGTGGATCCGGTTCCCGATCTCCAGGTCCGAACACCGGGGGCAGCGGTGCCACGCGTGGAAACCGTCGCCCGCCACCGGAATCCGGAGCCTGATCTCGTAGAAGGTGGCCTCGCCGTCGTCGGTCACACCCTTTTCGGTGACCTCGCCGAGCACCTTCGTCCCGCCTGCCAGCAACGCGGTGGTGCCCTTCGCGGACTCGCCCGCGGACGACCAGAGCGCCAGCATCAGGAACACGGTCACGAGCAGGCCCAGTTCCCACAGCGTGATCGCCCACCACGGCTCACCCGAGAAGCCGAGCACGACCATCGCCGCGACCACGGCTGCGAGGGTGACGCCGGCGAACACCCGCTGGACGATGGCCGAGCTGCGGCTGGTCAGGCTGACTTCGGCAGGGGTCGTGGTCACCAGCCAATCTTAGGTGCCGAGGGCGAAGGGTCGCTCCGGTCGTCGTCCTCGGCCCCGGCTCGCCAGTTTCCTGCGTTCGCCGGCCTTCCAGTCACGCTAGCGCTGCGCTCCCGCTCGCGTTCGATCCGTTCGCGACCCTCGGCCGCGACCGACTCCAGCACCTGCATCGCGCCCGCCACACCCGAACGGTCGAGTGCCGGGTCGGCGAGCTTCGACCTGTGCTTGACATCGGTGTCGATGAGTCCCTCGAAGTTCTCGACCACGATCGTGATGTCGTCGCCGTTGACTACGAGAGCCGGAAGCCTGCTGAGCACCAGGTTGCATTCCACGTGAATTAGATTTCTCCGTTGGAGTGCACTCGTAACAAGGCGCACCATCGTTTCGATGCACTCCTTGCGGCGGCCCAGGATACGGGAAAGGAATGAGGGTCGAAATGGCTTGGAATCAGCTTGAGATGACAGACGGCAGCAAGTACCGCGTTCTCGTGGAGTTCGCTGAGCTCGTGCAGACGGTGGACGCCGCGTTGAAAGCAGGCGGCCTGCTCACGCTGCCCATGGGATTCGAGTTGCCGGGGGACCCGGTCACCATCAACCCGCAGCACGTCGTGCGGGTAATTGAGGGCATGTACTGATCGTTCTCTACGCGCTTGTGCGTTGGAATTGCGTGGCGTCCGGCAGGATCCCTGGGCATGCTGTGTGCGTTGGGATGACCCCTGTAGTTCTGGAACGCGGTAAATGCTCGGATCAGGGGACCACGAGCACCGGCCAGTGTCCCGACCTGATCAGCCGGGTCGCCACCGACCCCGCGAACCGGTGCCCCGCCTGCTGCGACGCCCCGACCACGACCATGTCGGCCTGACACTGGTCCGCAGACTCCTTCAGCACCGTGTAGGGATCGCCGAACGTCTTCACGAACGTCACCGGCACGTCCAGCTCCTCCGCGAACGACCGGATCTGCGCGCGGAGTTCGGTGTAGAGCTTCGCTGTCGCCTCGTGCTCGAACACCGACGCCACGGCCGGAGTGAGCGCTGCCAGCGAGGAGTGGCACGCCACGAAGGTGACGACGAGCCGTGCTCCCTGGCGGCGCGCGGAGCCGAACGCGAAGGCTGCCGCGCGCATCGCCGTGTCCGAGCCGTCCACGCCCACGAGGATCGTGCGTGCGGAAGGGGAGGGACGGGGACCGAAGGAGTCCACTGTGGATTCGAAGGCGCTGGTCATCATCGCGTCACCTTGGAGCCCTCTTCCTTCTTCTCCAGGTCGATGGTCGTGCGCAGGGTGATCGGCTTGAGGAGCAGGGCCGCGATCACGCCGATCACGCCGACGGCCGCGGAGATCAGGAAGATGTGCGCGGTCGCGTCGCCGTAGACGGTGTGCACGATGGTCTGCACCTGGGGCGGCAGGGCTTTGAGGTTCAACGCGCTGGTGGTGCCGGTCGACTGGCCCGCCGGGACGTGCAGCGCGGCCGAGAGGTCGGACGTTACGCGGTTGGCCAGGACGGCGCCGAGCACGGACACGCCGATCGTGCCGCCCAGCGACCGGAAGAACGTCACGGACGCGCTGGCGGCGCCCAGTTCACTCAGGGGCACGCTGTTCTGCACGGCCAGGACGAGGTTCTGCATCGTCATGCCGACGCCGATGCCCACCACGGCCATCGCGACGCCGACGAGCCACAGAGCCGTGGCGTGGTCGACGAAACCCAGGCCCAGGAAGCCGAGCACCAGGGTGATCGTGCCGGTGACGATGTACGGCTTGACCGCGCCGGAGCGGCTGATCATGCGGCCGGAGACCGTGGACGACACGAGCACGCCCGCCATCAGCGGGATGGTCAGCAGGCCCGCCTCGGTCGGGGTGTAGCCGCGGCCGATCTGGAAGTACTGGCCGAGGAACACCGCGCCGCCGAACATGGCCATGCCGACCGCCAGCGACGCGATGATCGCCAGCGCCGGGGTGCGCTGGACGACGATGTGCAGTGGCACCACCGGTTCGCTCACGCGCAGCTCGACCGCGACCGCCGCGCCGAGCAGGACGAGACCGCCCCCGACCATGGCGCCGGTCTGCCACGACAGCCAGTCGAACGAGTTGCCGACGAACGAGACCCAGATCAGCAGCACGCTCACGCCGGCGGCGATCAGGGCGGCGCCGAGGTAGTCGATCTTCACGTTCGGGCGGCGCACGGTTTCGAGCTTCAGGGTGGCCTGCAGGACCGCGAACGCCAGGGCGGCGATCGGCACGGCGACCCAGAAGCACCAGCGCCAGCCGAGCCACGAGACGTCGACGATCAGGCCGCCCAGCAGCGGGCCGCCGACCGTCGCGACGGCCATGACCGCGCCGAGGTAGCCGTTGTAGCGGCCACGTTCGCGGGGCGGGATGATCGCGGCGATCACGACCTGGACCAGCGCCTGCAGGCCGCCCACGCCGATGCCCTGGAACGCGCGGGCCGTGATGAGCTGGCCGGTGTCCTGGGCGAACCCGCTGAGCAGCGAGCCGACCACGAAGATCACGATCGCGACCTGGACCAGCGTCTTCTTGTTGAACAGGTCGGCGAGTTTGCCCCAGATCGGCGTGGTGGCCGTCGCGGTGAGCAGGGTGGCCGTGACCACCCACGTGTACTGCGTCTGGGTTCCGTTCAGCGAGCCGATGATGCGGGGCAGCGCGGTGGACACCACCGTGGAACTGACCATCGCCACGAACAGGGCCAGCAGCAGTCCGGACAGCGACTCGAGCACCTGCTGGTGGCCCATCGCCTGGGTCTCGTTCTTCACGGTCTCGATTCTTGCACGTCGTGCAAATTTGCTCAATGGGCAACGTCCGCGGCTACGCTGAACCGCGTGGAGACCACGCTGCGCGAGCACAAGAAGGCGGTGACCAGGCGGTCACTGGCCGGTGCGGCGTTGCGGCTGGCGATGGAGCGCGGCCTGGACGGGGTGACGGTCGAGGACATCGCGGACGAGGCAGGGGTCTCGCGCCGCACGTTCTCCAACTACTTCGCCGGCAAGGAAGACGCGGTTCTGGACGCGGACCGCCAGCGGTTCCAGGCGTTGGTCGCCCTGGTCGACACCAGGCCGGGCGGCGAAGACCCGTGGCAGGCCCTGCGCGCGGCCACGGCGGAGCTCTACCGCACCTGGCCCGTCCCGGACGTCGAGTGGATGGCCCAGCTGCGGCTGCTGCGCCGGCATCCGTCACTGCTCGCACGCCAGGCAGGCGACCAGGTCGCGCTCGAACGCGACCTGACCGCCGTGCTGGTCGTCAGGGAACCGGACGAGGAAGTCGCCCGGCTCATGGCCGCCACGTTCCTCGCCACGATCCGCACCGGGATCGCGTTGTGGCTCGAGGGTGCGGGGGAGCAGCAGCTGCCAGAACTCGTCGACCGGTTGTTGAGCCGGGTGCGCGTTCAGGGAACGTAGATCTGCCCGGTCTGGCGTCCCTCGATCGACCGCACGTACGCCTGCGCGACGTCGGCCAGCGGTACGGGCTTCATGCCGGGGAAGAAGTCGCCGTAGACGTCGAGCGACTCGGTGAACACCGTCGGGCTGACCGCGTTGATCCGCAGCGGTGCGATCTCGATGGCCGCGGCGCGCACGAACGCCTCCACCGCGCCGTTGACCAGTGACGCGGCCGCACCTGTGACGATCGGTTCACGCGTGAGCACCCCGCTGATGAGGGTGAACGAGCCGGTCACGTGTGTGAGGCCCTCCTTCACGAGCATGACCTGGGACAGCACCTTGCCGGTCACGCCGGCCTGGTAGTCCTGCACGGTCAGCTCGGCCAGCGGCTTGAACGGCACGTGGCCCGCGGCCGAGGCCACGGCGTCGACCTGGCCGACGGTCTGGAACATCTCGGCCACCTGGACCGGGTCGGTCACGTCGTACTGCAGGTCGCCTCCGGTGCGGGCGACGGTCACGACGTCGTGCTTGCGTGCGGCGAGTTCCTGATGCACGGCGGTGCCCAGCTTGCCGGTCGCTCCAACGAGCAGAATCCTCATGCCGTCGACGCTAGGGCCGTCGCAAGCACGTGTGAAATGCCGTTCGTGCAGCACTTATGATCGGTGGTTATGAATGTCGAGCTGCGGCACCTCCGCGCACTGGCCGCGATCGGCGACCACCGTTCGATCACCGCGGCAGCGCAGTCGTTGCACGTCACGCAGCCCGCTCTCTCGCGCACGTTGGAGCAGTTGGAACGGCGTCTGAGCGTGCGGCTCGTCGACCGCACGACGCGCTACCTCGCGTTGACCGACACCGGCCAACGCCTCTGGGAGCACAGCCACCGCATCCTGACCGAACTCGACACCGCGCTGGCCGAGGCGGTGGCGCCCCAGCCGCTGCGGCTGACCTTCGCCTGGGCCGCGCTCGGCCGGTTCACCATCCCGTTCCTGCGCGAATGGCGGGCCGAACACCCCGACGTCCTCGTCCGGATCCGGCGCTTCGACGACCCCGAGGCGGCGCTGCGGCGTGGCGAGGCGGACGTGGCGGTCCTGCGCACGAAACCGGAGCAGCCCGGCATCGACCACGTGGCGTTGATCGAGGAACCACGGCTCGCGGCGGTCGCGATCGACCACCCGCTGGCGGCTTGCGACGCTGTCGCGCTCAGCGACCTGGCGAGTGAGGTCGTCTCCGTGTGCGAGACGTCGGGGACGACCGCCGCCGATCTCTGGCCGGTCGGCGCGCGCCCGCGGACCTTGGACGTGCCCGGCGTGGTCGAGTGGCTCACGTCGATCGCGACCGGCGCGACGGTCGGGGTCACGGCCGCCGGCACCGGCCACCACAACCCGCACCCCGAAGTCGTCTACCTGCCGCTGACCGACGCCGAGCCGATCACCGTGCACCTGGCTTGGCCGTCGCAGCCCGCGCATCCGTCGACGACGGCGTTCGTGGCGCTGGCTCAGCGGCACCTGGCAGCCACAACCGCAGTTGAAGCATCGCCGCGAACCGTGCGTTCGGATCGCTGAGGTCGATCTCCCCGACCTCGGACAACCGCCGCAGCCGGTACCGGAACGTGTTGGGGTGCACGAAAACGGCGGCCGAGGCAGCGGCCACGTCACCGAACGCGTCCAGCCACGCGTTGAGCGTCTCGACCAGACAGGCGCTGTGCTTGCGGTCGTAGTCGATCAGCCGCGCGACGGGCCCGCTCAACGTGTCACCGCGCTCGGCGATGAGGTCGGACAGCTCGAGCAGCAACCCCTCGCTGTGCACATCGGACACTCGGGCCACCGGGCACTGCGCGCGCCCGGCCCGCAACACCCGCAACACCAGGTCCGCGCCGGCCCGGGAACGCGACAGCGCCAGCCCGTCCGCCACCTGTCCGACGCCCACGAGCACGTGGTTGCCGATGCGGTTGCGGAAGTCGGTGGCGATCCGGAGGGCCCGGTCCTCCGACTCCGCGGGCAGAATCGCGTACGCGACATCGCCGATCAACGCGGCGGCGGCGCGGGGGTGGACCGCGGTCAGGTGCATGGCGAGCGCGTCCGCGATCTGCTGCCGTTCGGCCAGCAGCCGGGCGTGCCCGGCGGCATCGTCGCCGTGCGAGTGCGCCAACGCCAGCGCGAGCACCACGCAGGCCTGATCGGACAGGCCGAGCCGGCGCACCGCCTCGGCCGCACCGGGTCCGCCTTCCACCGCGGTCGAGACCAGGTCCGCGCGCAACCGGCGTTCGACGTCGGCACCTGCCCGTTGCCGCATCATGTGCAACGCCACGAGCTTGGCCGCGTCGCTGAACGCCCGCGACCGATCGTCGGGCAGCGGCGACCGGACCGCGGCCCAGATCGAGCCGAGGAACTGGTCGCCCGCCCGCACCGCCACCGCGACACGGGGCAGGCAGAAAGTGCCGTCGTCGGCGGGCAGGCCCTCGATGTAGACGGGCTGGTCGCTGCGGTAGAGCTGCTGGAACACCCCTCGCGCCTCCAGCATCTGCGAGTACCGCGCGGGCACCTGCCGGCCGAGGATCGTCTCGACGCGCGACGGGTCGGCCTCGTGCTGGCGCCCCGAGAACGCGAGGACGCGCGAGCTGCGGTCCTCGATCGTCACGGGGGCGCTGATCAGCGACGCGACGGCGTTGGCCAGGGCGAACAGGTCCCCGGCCGGCACGCCGCCCAACGTCTCCGACGGGTCCACCTCGCCCTCGGCCAGCAGCGACCGGAGCATGGCGGCCAGCTGCGTCCACGACGCTCCCGGTGCCAGGCCGAGCAACGCCACGCCGGAGCGGTCGACGGCCGCGGCGATCTCGTCCGTCACCTCCACCGGCCCGCGCACGACGAGTGCGGCGGCGCCCAGCGTGCCCAGAAGGTCGAGGATCTCGGCCGGATCCCGCACGCCGACGCCGAGCACCAGCGCCGACGGCGGCAGCACCTGGTCGTCGTGCGGGTCGTGGATGACCACGCCGCCGATGTCGACGGCACGGCCCGGATCGCCGCGGACCAGGTCGATCAGGGTGGTGCCGAGATCGTCCAGGACGCGGGCGAGACCTGTTCGCGGACTCATGGCACCACCCTGCCAACCGTCTACAGAGGAATCCACTCCGACTTCACCGTCACGGCGTCCAGCGCGTCCGGCAACGGGGTCACACCCAGCCCCGGTCCGGTGGGCACGGCGAGATGCCCGTCGTCCAGCACGAACGGTTCGGTGATGTCCATCTGGTAGTAGCGGTCGGACGCCGAGGTGTCGCCGGGCAGCGTGCAGCCCGGCAACGCCGCCAGCGCCACGTTCGCCGCCCGCCCGATCCCGGTCTCGAGCATCCCGCCGGTCCACACCGCGATCCCGTGCGCCGCGCAGACGTCGTGGATGCGCCTGGCCTCCAGGTAGCCGCCCACTCGGCCGGGCTTGATGTTGACGATTTGGCACGCGCCGAGCCTGATCGCGTCGGCGGCCGACCGCGCCGAGGTGATCGACTCGTCCAGGCAGATGGGCGTGCGGACCACCTTGGCCAGCTCGGCGTGCGCCAGGACGTCCTCCTCGTCCAGCGGTTGTTCGATCAGCAGCAGGTCGAACGGGTCGAGCCGCGCGAGATGGCGGGCATCGGCCAGCGTGTACGCGGTGTTGGCGTCGACCTGCAGCAACACGTCCGGGAACCGTTCGCGCACCGCCCGGACCGCGTCGACGTCCCAGCCAGGCTCGATCTTCAGCTTGATCCGGACGTAGCCCTCCTCGACGTAGCCGGTGACCGCGTCCAGCAGCTCGGGGATCGAGTTCATGATCCCGACCGACACCCCGCACGGCACCCGGTCGCGCGTCGCGCCCAGCTCACGGCCGAACGACACACCACGCGCGCGCAGTTCGGCGTCCAGCACAGCCATCTCCAGCGCGCCCTTGGCCATCCGGTGCCCGCGGAACCTGGCGAGCCGCGGGGCGACCGACACCCCGTCGACAGGTCTGGTGAGTGCCGGGACCAGGAACCGGCGGAGCACGTCCGCGCAGCCCTCGAGGTATTCCGACGAGTACACCGGGTCGGCCATCGCGACGCACTCGCCCCAGCCCTCGCCGACGTCCGTGACGGCACGCAGCAGCAGCAACGAGCGCGTGGTCTGGGTGCCGAACGAAGTCCTGAACGGTGACCTCAACGGCATCTCGACCCAGCGGAGTTCGACTCCGGTCAGCTTCACGACTCGTTCCTCTCGACGACGTACCACCCGGACCTGTCGAACCCGGTGACGCGGGCGCCCGCGGCGAGCAGCCCGCCGAGCACGTCACGCACGGCGTGCCGCCACTCGTTCGCCGCGGCCGGGTTCGTGGCGCGCAGCGTTTCGACGTCCGGCGGCACCGCGACCAGCACGGTGTGGCCGCCGGTCGTGCCCCGCTCCGGCATGCCGTCCTCGGAGATCCCCAGCGCGACCACGCCCGTGGCCCTGACGACGCGCGACTGAGCGGCCGCCAGGTTCCAGGTGACGAGAAGCCGGTCGCTCTCCCCGCCGCCGTTGATGTCGTCGCCCATGTGGCCGTACAGGTCGGGCAGGTACTCGGTCGCGTCCGCGCCGAGCTTGGCGAGGTTGAAGTGGGCGTTGCGGCGCACCAGCGGGTCGAACGTCCAGGTGATCGCTCTGATCCCGCGCGCCAGGGCCCACTCCCGCTGGTCCAGTTTCAACGCCTGGCCGATGTTGCGTCCGCGCATGCCCTGCGCGACCCCGGCGATGTGGCTGTGCAGCGTGCTCTCCGCGGGTGGTGAACAGAATCCCGCGCACGCGCCGATGAGGTCCTCGCCGTCGAAGGCGCCGGCCACGTAGTTGCCGGACTTGATCAGCGCCCGCATCAGCTCCGCCGTGACAGGGGGAGTGGACGAACGCCAGATCGACTCGTACAACCGTTGCGCGGCAAGGAGCTCTTTGTGTTCGGTGAGCTGTCTTACGGTCATGTCAGCTCCCTCACGAGCGCGGCGAGCAGCGTGGTGCGCGGAGCCAGTTCGGACACCAGCACGTGCTCGCTGTCGGCATGCGCACCGCCACCCACGGCACCGAGCCCGTCGAGCGTCGGAACACCCACTCCTGCCGTGAAGTTGCCGTCCGACGCGCCGCCCACCGAGGCCTGCGTGATCCCGGGAAGCAGTCGTGACGCCAGTTCGAACAACCCCGCGGACATCGAGAGTTCGAGCGGCGGACGGTTCGGCCCGCCGTTCACCTCGACCTTGGCGCCGTCGACCACCGGCTGCAGCGCGCGCATCGCCTCGTCGACTCGCGTCTGCTCGGCGAGGTTGCGCACGCGCACGTCGACCATGAACTTCCCTTGCGCGGGCACGGTGTTCGTCGTGGTGCCGGCGGAAAGAACCGTCGGCGTGACGGTCGTGCCGGTGGCGAGATCTCCCAGCAGTGCCACGGCCAGAACCTGGTGCGCTGCCTCGATGGTCGCGCTGACACCGCGCTCGGGTTCGAGACCGGCGTGGGCCGCACGGCCGTGCAGCGTCACCTCGTACAGGGACGTGCCCTTGCGCTCGGTCTTGAGCGCACCGCCGTCCGCCGACGCCTCGGTGACCAGCACGGCGCCGTGCTCGCGGGCTTCCGCCTCGATCAGCCCTCGCGACGACGGCGAGCCGATCTCCTCGTCGCCGGTGACCAGAACCGTGACGCCGTCGGGGGAATCGAGCGCCGCCACGGCGTGGAAGATCATCGCGAGGCCGGTCTTCATGTCGAAGCAGCCCGGTCCGCGCAGCACGCCGTCCCGCACCTCGAACGGAATCCGTTCCAGGGTCCCGATCGGCCACACCGTGTCGTGATGGCCGAGCAGCAACACCTTGCGCGGTCCCGAACCCAGCCGCCAGCGCAGGTGCGTGCGGCCGTCGAGCACGATCCGTTCCGGCGGCGAGCCGAGCAGCGCCGAGCCCACGTCCGCGGTGACGTCCGCACTCCGGGCGACCGCCGCGAGATCGGTGGACGGCGACTCGCAGGACACGAGCCGCTCGATGTCGTTGAGCAGGGTCATCTTCAGGACACCTTCGGCGTGGCGCGGACACCCAGGTGCACGTACGGCTCCCCGGTGGGCAACGTGTAGAACACCAGCGACATCCAGCTCTCGTTCTCCGACATCCGGCACACGAACAGCGAGTCGTCGATCGGCACCAGAGAGACCTCCGGCATCTCGGGGACCAGGTCCTTCAACGGGCCGGTGGCCGTCATCTTGAGTCGCAGCCCGTCCTCACCCTCGGTGATGTCCATCTGCGAGGAGGCCCGCTCGTACCGGCCGACGTACCGCGCGGGGTCGACGGCGGGAGGTTCGGCGGCGGGCTCCAGCGGCCGGGGCATCTCGATCCCGGCGAGCTCGGCGAAGATCTCCCGGTAGAGCTCCAGGTACAGCTCGCGAGCGTGGCCGCCGTTGGTGAGCAACGTGACCGCGAGGCGTTGCTCCGGAAGCACGCGCAGGAACGCGGACTGCCCGATGGTGTTGCCGTCGTGGCCGATCAGCCGGTGCCCGTCCCAGCCGAACCGGATCCAGCCCAGGCCCCACGAGTCGCCCAGCGCGTTCGGGTCGGGCACGTCGGTCTGCTTCTCGGTCATCTGCGCGGTGGACGCCTCCGACAGCACCCGCGTGCCGTCCTGCGCCAGGCCGCCGTCGAGGTGCATCCGCGCGAACGCCAGCACGTCGGCGGTTGTCGCGAAGATCGTCCCCGCCGGGCCCGCGGACCGGGCCAGCGCCCACACCGGTGCCGGCACCTGCTCGTCGTCCTTGGCGACGTGGCCGACGGCGGCGCGGAACATCAGCGCCTCCTCCGGCAACGTGCCGGTGTGGGTCAGCCCGAGCGGCGAGTAGAGCCGGTCGCGCATCGCGGTGTCCCACGTCTGGCCGGTGAGCTTCTCGATCACCCTGCCCGCGAGCGTGAAACCCGAGTTGCAGTAGGAGAAGGTGGCGCCCAGCGGGTGGTTCTGCCGTGCCTCGACGAGCTGGTCGACGTAGCGCTCCAGGCACTCGTCGCCGCGGCCGGTGTCGGTGAAGATGTCGCCGTCGATACCGCTGGTGTGCGTGAGCAGGTGCCGCATCGTCACCTTCTGCGCCACCACGGGATCCGCGAGCCTCAGCTCCGGCAGCACGTCGGCGATCGGCGCGTCGAGGTCGAGCAGTCCCTCGTCGACGAGCTGCATCACGACCGTCGTCGTCCACACCTTGCTGATCGAACCGATCTGGAACACCGTGTCGTCGTCGACCTCGACGCCGGTCGTCGTGCTCAGGACTCCGTGGTGGGCCTGGATGATCTCGTCGTCGCGCAGGATGCCCAGTGCCGCACCTGGGACGCCGTGCTTCTTGGCGAGCGCGGAAAGCCTGCGCTGCCAGTGCTTCGCGTCGAGCGGACGGCGGTTCTCGGCGTGTTCGCGCACCCAGTCCACGACGCGGCGGTTGAAGTCCTCGCGGTGCGACGGCTTGCCGCTGAGGATGAAAAGGTGTGACTCGTCGGGGTAGAGCACCAGCCTGCTCGGCACGTCGTTCTGGCGCAGCGCGGTGAACCACTGCTCGGCCTGGCCGACCGGGCACCTGTCATCGCCCGCGCCCTGGTAGATCAACGTCGGCGTGCGGACCTGGTCGACGAGCGTCAAGGGCGACAGCTCCGCGATGTGGTCGCCAGGGCCGCCCAGTTCGAGCTCGGTCAGGTAGTGCCCGCCGTCGGACGTGCCGGCCATGCTGCTCAGGTCGCTGACGACACCACCGGCGACGGCCGCGGCGAACCTGGTGTCGCGGCTGGTCAGGTAGCAGGTCATGTAGCCGCCGTAGCTGTAGCCGGTGACGGCGAGCTTGTCCGGGTCGGCGATCTTCTCGGCGACGAGCTGATCGAGCGGCTCCAGGAAGTCCTGGGCGTCCGCCTTGCCCCACGCGCCGACCGCGGCGGTGTAGAAGTCTTCGCCGTAACCGTCGCTGCCGCGCGGGTTGAGGATCAGGATCGTCCAGCCTTGCTGTGCCAGGACCTGGTGGTAGAGGTGCACGGGGTCGGCGGTGCCGTTCCACGCGTTGTGCGGGCCGCCGTGGATGTCCAGCAGGAGTGGTTGCGGGCCGGTGCGGGCCGGGTCGCGGACCAGCCAGCCCTGCACGACCGTGCCGTCGGAGATGGTGAACTCGCGCTCTTCACGCACGAAGAGCTCGGCCTTGTTGTGTTCGGTGTGGACGGTCACCTCGCCGGTTGCCACGTCGACCGTGGCGACTTCGCCGTACGAGGTGGGGGTGGAGAGGATGACGGCTGCGACTCCACCGGCGACGGAAAGCCCGGCTACGACGCGAGAATCTCCACCGAGGACCAGCCGAGGCTCTCCGCCTTCGAGGTCCGCGGCGTAGAGCTGAGTACAGCCCCGGTCACGTGCGCAGAACAGGACCTTGCCGTCCACCAGAGTCGGTAGGCCGCCCGGATAGCCGGCCATTCCGGGCATGACGTTTCGGTCCAACGCCTTCGACAGGGTGCGCACCTCGCCGTCGAGCGACAGCAGCAGCACGTGGAAGTGTCCGGTGTCGGCGGTGGTCCGTCCGGTGACGAGCAGGCCTTCTTCAGTCCACTCGACGGTTGCCGCTTGGCCCGTGGCCAACCCGACGAGCTTCGGCTTCGCGTGTCCGGCCACTTCGACGATGTGCACCGGTACGCGGAAGGTCAGGTCGGCGTCCTTGTCGCGCGCTCCCGTGAACGCGAGCTGCGTGCCGTCGGGTGACCACGCGGGCGTGCTGGCGAACCAGTCGCCGTCGGTGATCTGCCTGACCTCACGGCTTTCCAGGTCCAGCACGTGCAGGTGAGCGCGAACGCTGCGCAGATAGCCGGACCCGTCGGACTTGTAGTCGAGCCTGGACGTGGAGATCGGTGCCTTGGCGTCCGCGGTGTCGACCGGTGCGGAGAACGCGAGCCGCGTGCCGTCCGCGCTCCAGACCGGCTGGCCCGCGCCGAGCGGCAGCGTCGTCACCTGCTCCGGCTCGCCCCCGTCGGCGGGCAGCAGCCAGACCTGCGGCGGACCGTCCTGGGCGCGCAGGAACGCGATGCGGCTCCCGTCCGGTGACCACACGGGGGACTGGTCGGACCTGCCTCTGGTGAGCTGCTTCGCCTTGCCGTCGGCCACCCGCCACAGCGCACGGTCGTCGCGGTCGGCCTCGCGGTCGGTGGTGCGCAGGACGTAGACGATCTCGGTGCCGTCCGGCGAGATCGCGGGCTGTTCGGGCAACGCGTAGCCGTACAGGTCCTCGATGGCGGTCACGATGCGGATCCCCTCTTGAGCTCGGAACGGAACAGGTCGAGCACGTTCTGGCCCATTACCAGGGCGATGTCGTCGTCGGGCCAGCCGCGTTCTCGAAGCGCGTCGGCGACCAGCGGCAGCCCGGACGGGCCCTCCAGCCCCGGCAGGTACCGGTCGGTGGGCACGCCCTCGATGAACTGGGCCTCGCAGCACGGCGGCGTGACGTCCCCGAGGACCTCCTTGACGAAGTCCGGGCCGAGACCGACGTGCCGGACGCCCATGACGCCCGCGATGTGCTCGATGTGGTCGATCAGCCGCTCGACGCGGAAGTCGGACTCGTGCAGGAACGGCGCGAAGAAGTTCACGCACACGACGCCGCCGTTGTCCGCGATGCCTTTGAGCTGGCCGTCGGTCAGGTTTCGGTGGTGATCGCGCAACGCCCGTGCCGACGAATGTGTTGCCATCACAGGACGTGTGGCCATCTCCAGCACGTGCTCGACGCCGGCCGCGCTGAGGTGGCTGACGTCGAAGATCATGCCGAGGCGTTCCATCTCGGCGAACGCGGCGACGCCGGCCCTCGTGAGCCTGCTGCCGGTGGCGTCCTCACCGCTGCCGTCGGCCAGCGCCGTGCGGCCGAAGTGCGCCAGCGACGCGATCCGGACTCCCAGCCGGTACAGCGTTTCCAGCAGCTCGACGTCCTCACCGACGCCCGGCGCGCTCTCCAGCGCGAGCACCAGTGCGATGCGGTTCGACTCGAGTGCGGCGTCGATGTCGTCGCTGTCGAAACAGAGTGCGACGGTGTCCGGGTTGCTCTCGGCGATGCGGTGGGCGGCCTCGACCATCCGCAGCGTCTGCCTCAGCGCGCCTTCCGGCCGGAACACGTCGTCGATGAACACCGGGAGCACCTGCAGGTCCACCCCGCCCGCGTGCAGCTGCGGCAGCCATTGGTCGCGGAAGTGCGGCACCCACCGTTCGACGGGCCGGTGGACGATCGCGTCCAGCAGGTCGTTGTGCGTGTCCGCGATGATCACGAAGCGTCCTCCCACAGGCTGGTGTGCCGCGACGGCGCGGCCGCGAGCAGCTCGCGCGTGTAGCCGTGTTGCGGATCGGCGAGCACCTGCCCGGCCGGTCCCTCTTCCACGATCGTGCCCGCGCGCATCACCGCGATGCGGTCGCTCACGTACCGGACGACGGCGAGGTTGTGCGAGATGAACAGCATCGACAGGCCCAGCCGCCGTTGCAGGTCCCGCACGAGGTTCAGCACCGCGCCCTGCACCGACACGTCCAGCGCGGACGTGATCTCGTCGGCGATGAGCACCTTCGGTTGCCCGGCGAGTGCCCTGGCGAGGGCGACCCGCTGCCGTTGACCGCCCGACAGCCGGGCGGGAAGTGAGGCGGCGCGGCCGGGGTCGAGGTTGACGAGTTCGAGCAGCCGGGCGACTTCCGCGCGCTTGTCGACGCCTCGCGGCATGGCTTCGGCGATCGACCCGCCGATGCTCATGCGCGGGTCGAGGGACGAGTACGGGTCCTGGAAGACCATCTGCAGCCCTCGGTCACGCCGGCGCAGCCGCTGGACGTCGGTGCCGTCGAGCAGGATGCGGCCAGCGGTGGGCGGGACGAGCCCGACGGCCGCGGCGGCGAGGCTGGACTTGCCCGACCCGGACTCGCCGACCAGCCCGACGACCTGGCCCGCCGGCACGGTCAGGTCGACCGCGTCGACGGCGCGCAGGGAGCCGTACTGAAGGCTGACCCGCTCGAACCGCAGCTCACTCATGAGACCCTCCCGGCCCGCAGCTCGCCGTCGCGGCACTTCTCATCAGGCATCGCGTCGTCCAGGCCGGGTAGTCCCTCCACGAGCCGCCAGCAGGCCACCCGATGCCCGTCTTCCACCTCGGTCAGTTCGGGCTCCTCGTTCCGGCACCTCTCGTCGGCCACCGGGCACCGGGGTGCGAAGGGGCACCCTGCCCCGATCTCCGCGGGCTCAGGCGGCCTGCCCGGGATCACCGCCAGCGGCGCGTCCCGATCGGTCTCCAGGTCGGGCACTGCGGCGAGCAGCGCCGTCGTGTACGGGTGCCGCGCCGACGTGAACAGCTCCGCGGTCGGCAGCTCCTCGACGATCCGTCCCGCGTACATCACCAGCACCCGGTCGCAGGTCTGCGCGACCACGGTGATGTCGTGGCTGATCAGCAACACCGCCGCCGACCGTTCCTCCCTGACCCGCGCGAGCAACCGCAGCACCTCCCGCTGCACGGTGACGTCGAGCGCTGTGGTCGGCTCGTCGGCGATCACGAGCCGCGGCTCGCCCATCAACCCCATCGCGATCATCGCGCGCTGCCGCATCCCGCCGGAGAACTCGTGCGGGTACTGCCTCGCCCGCTTGGCGGCCGACGGGATCCGCACGGCCCGCAACCGGTCGACGACCCGTTCGAACGCCGCCTTGCGCGACATCCCGTGGTGCACTTCGGACACCTCGGCGAGCTGCCGGCCGATCCTGCGTGTCGGGTTGAACGTCGTCATCGGGTCCTGGAACACCATCGCCAGCGACGTGCCCAGCTCCCGCGGCGACGTCTCGGTCACCGGTTTCCCGGCGAACTCCAGCCGGTCGGCCGTGACCACTCCCGGATCCTCCACCAGCCGTGACACGGCCAGCGCGGTCAAGCTCTTGCCCGAACCGGACTCGCCGACCACGCCGATCATCTCGCCCTGCCCGACCGTGAACGACACCCCGCGCACCGGCGTGATCCACCCGGCTGCTCCGGGGAAGGACACCCGCAGGTTCCGCACGGTCAGCACGCCTTCGCCGTCGCGTTCCTCCACAGTGGACTCGTGAAGCGGCTTGGATCGTTGCCGCACGACCTGCCGGTGACTCGCGGCCGAAGCCGCGGCCTCACCGAACAGGTTGAAAGCCAGCCCCGCCAGGACCACCGCCACCGCCGGACCCAGGGCAGGGGCGGGGGAGACGTAGATCCGGTTGAGCCCCTCGCCGAGCAGCCGCCCCCAGTCGTAGGAGGGCGCCTGCACCCCGATCCCGAGGAACGACAGCCCGGCGAAGGCGGTCAGCGCCGATCCCGCGGCCAGCGTCGCGTTGATCACCAGCGGTTCGGCGATGTTCGGCAGAACGTGCCGGACCAGCAACCGGAACCGTCCCACCCCGCACACCCGCGCCGCCGCGATGAAGTCACGGCCGCTGACCGACGCGGTCAGGGTCTGGGTGAGCCGGGCGAACGACGGCGTGATCGCGAACGCGATGGCCAGCACCGCGCCGACGGTCCCGGTCCCGAAGATCACCGCGAAGAACAACGCCAGCAGCAGCCCGGGAAACGCCACCGCGATGTTCACCGCCGAGGTGACGAGCCGTCCGGCCCAGCGTGGCAGCACCGAGGGCAGCGACCCCAGCACCAGGCCGGCGGTGACACCGACGAAGGTGGCCACCAGGGCGAGTCCGAGCGTGAGCCGGGTCGCGACCAGCACGCGGTAGAAGATGTCGCGGCCCAACGCGTCCGTGCCGAGCAGGTGCTGGGCGGACGCACCTTGCTGGAGCGCGTCGGTGTCGATCGCGTCGGCTCGTGAACCCCACAGCAGCGGGGCGAAGACGGCGAGCAGAGCCAGGAGCACCAGCAGGAGACCCGCGGCCAGGCCGACTGGAGTGCGCAGAGCACGCATCAGGCCTCCCGGATCGTCGAGCGGGGATCGAGCAACGCGAGCACCATGTCGACGCCCAGGTTCACCAGCAGCACGCCCGTGCCGTACACCAGCACGATTCCCTGCACCGCCGGGTAGTCCTTCTGCTGGATCGACCCGACGATCGTCGAACCCAATCCCGGCCAGGCGAACACGTTCTCCACCAGCACGGTTCCGGCGACCATGCCGGCGAGCATCATCGCGCCGAGGGTGAGCGTGGCGGTCAGCGCGTTGGGCAACGCGTGCCGCACGTAGACCAACCGTGCGGGCAGGCGCTTCGCCCGCGCGGTGCGGACGAAGTCGTTGCCCAGCACCGAAAGCAGCTCGACCCGGACGATCCGGGCCAGCACCGCGGCCGGTCCGATCGCGAGCGCCAGCACCGGCAGCACGGAAGACCCCGCGGCGTCACGTCCGGCCACCGGCAGCCAGCCCAGCGCCACCCCGAACAGGCTGACCAGCCCGACGGCGAGCAGGAACTCCGGAATCGCCGCCAGCACCACGCTGGTGGAGGTGAACCCGAGCTCGGCACCACGACGGCGGCCGCCCCTGGTGAGCACCGCCATGACCACGCCCACCGGTACCGCCACGACGACCACGACCAGGAACGCCGTCACCGCGAGCTGCAGGGTCGCCGGCAGCCGGTCCCCGATCAGGTCCGCCACGGGTGTGCCGGAGACCAGCGAGGTGCCGAGGTCACCGGAGAACAGGTCGCCGAGGTAGTGCCAGTACTGCGTGAGCAGGGAGTCGTTGAGCCCCAACGCTTCCCGTCGCGCGTTGACGACGTCGGGCGAGGCCGTCATGCCCAATGCCTCGCGCGCCGGGTCGCCGGGGATCAGGTGGATCATCAGGAACGCGGCGGTCACCAGCACCCACAGCGAGGTCAGGAACCGCACCGCCCGCCGCCGGGCGAAGGGCAGCCAGGAGCCGCCCGTCACCCGGCGCTCGACGACCTGCGTCATGACGCCAGCATCCGGATCGACGTCGGGTCGATGCCGTCGCTGACGGTGAACTTCGCGCCCTTGACGAACGTCGGCACCACGGAGTCGAAGTACGGCACCAGGTCCACGGCCTTGACCAGCGCGGCCTCCGCCTTGTTCCAGTGCTCGCAGCCGGCCGAGCCGGGCATCGTCGCGGCCTGCCTCGACTGCTCCTCGAACTCGGCGTTGCGGACGTGGCCGAAGTTCACGCCCTGCGGCGGCATCGGGCCCGCCGCGAACGGGACCAGCTGACTGGGCAGCGCGAGCGTGACCGGCGCCATCGACACGTCCCACGCGCCCGTGTCGAACAGCGCCTGGTTGAGCCCGGCCGCGTCGACGGGCTGGATGCTCACCTGCACCCCGATGGCCTGCCACGTCTGCTGGATCAGCTCCGCGGTCGCGGTGAACGTGGGACCGAGGACGGTCGGCTGGAGCAGTCTGACCGACAACGGTTTCCCGTCCTTGGTCCTGGTGCCGCCGGAGCTCACCCAGCCCGTGGCGGTGAGAGCGTTCTCCGCGGCGGCCCTGTCGTGCGGCGGGAGGTTCGGGCCGACGTTGTCCCCGGTGCAGGGCCTCGGTTCGATCGTCACCAGGCTCTTCGACGGCCTGCCCTTGCCGCTCGTCAGCACCTTGCCGACCTGCGTGAGGTCGAGTGCCTGCACGAGTGCGCGGCGCACCGCCGGGTCCTGCATGGGAAGCCCGTCGGCCTGGTTGAAACCGAACAGCCCCAACGGTGCCGCGAAGTCGACGTGCTCGACCTTCTGCCCGAGCAGCCGTTCCTGGTCGGGGCCCGCGATGGTCGCGGCGGTGATCTGCCCGGACAGCACCAGGTTCACCGCGGTCGTCTCGTTCGGGATCACCTTGACGACGACCTTGTCCGGCAGGCCCTGCTGGGACGTCTGCCAGTCGCCGGGTCCCCACGCGAAGTCCTTGCGCCGCACCAGGGTGTAGTGGTCGTTCGGCACGATCTCGGAGATCGTGAACATGCCGGAGCCCTGCTCGCCCTTGGCCAGCAGCGAGCGGTCGCTCAGGCCCTTGGCGCAGACGATCGGCAGCGAACCGACGTTGGTCAGCAGGAACGCGTCCGGCGCGCCGCTCGTGACGGTGATCGTGCGGGTCGCCTCGTCCGCCGTCGCCGTGGTGCCCGGCATGACCATCAACCCGACCAGCGGGGACTTGTTGCCCGGATCGCCGATGTAGGTGATGTTCGCGGCGACGTCCTTGGCGGTGAGCGGTGCGCCGTCGGCACACGTGATGCCTTGGCGCAGGGTGAAGGTGGCCTTCGTGGTGTCGGCCTCCCACTTCTCCGCCAGACCCGCGACCACGTCACCGTTCGGAGTTTGGTCGATCAGGCGTCCGTACAGGAACCGGCCGACCGCGCGGGCCGCGGTCAGCACCGTGAGCGCGGGGTCGAGGGTGCCGGGGTCGGCACCGACCGACATGGTGAACGTCTTGCCGTCCGCGAGTGCGCCGGACCCGGTGCCGCCGGACGCCCCGCAGCCGGACACCGCGACGACAGCTGCCACGGCCAACGCTGTGCGCTTCATGAGGTGCTCCGGAGGTGGTCGACGGCGAGACGTCCTGCGCGGCCGATGACCGCGTCGACGGCGGGTTGCCGCAGGTCGAGGGACTTCGAGCGGGTGAACACGGCGACGGCGTAGCTGCGGCCGTCCGGATAGGTGACGACGCCGGCCTCGTTGCGGACGCTGGGCAGCGTGCCGGTCTTGGCGGCGACCTGGACGTCCGCGTCGAAGCCCGAGCTGAGCCGGTGCGGCCAGATCTGCTGGGCCATGATCCTGCGGACCTGTTCGCACGCCTCGGGTGTGGCGGCGCGGTCGGTCCAGATGGCGTCCAGCAGCGCGGTGATCTCCCTCGGTGTGGAGGAAGTCGTGCGCTCGGGGTCCACAATGGCCATCTTCTCGATCAGGTCCCACGTCGGGTTGCCGAGCGCTTCCTCGGCTTCCAGCGGAGTCAGGGCGAGGTCCACGGACATCGATGCGAAGAGGTCCTCGCAGCAGCCCAGGATCCGGGTGCGGTGCAGGCCGAGGTCCGCGAGCACCTTGTCGACCGCTTCCTGGCCGATCCGGTGGAAGATCACGTCCGTCGCGGCGTTGTCGCTCGTGGTCATCATGAACAACGCGAGGTCGCGCCAGCTCATCTCGACGTCGTCGGCGCAGCCCGCCGTGCCGATCCCGCCGATGCGGTAGTGCGAGGTGACCTTGGTCCGCTCGGTCTCGTCGAGCCGTCCCGCGGCGACTTCGGCTGCGTACGCGACGGCGACCGGGATCTTGAACACCGACGCGAGCACGACCGGGTCGTCGGCGTGGTAGGAGAACTCGTTGTCCGTCCCGATCTCGCGGGCGTGGACGAACCCTTCGGCACCTGCCTCGGCGAAGACGTTCACCGGGCGACCCGCCGGTCCGCGCGTCCGGTGTGCAGGAAGAGCGCGCGGCCCTGGCCGTCGTCGCCGACGAACGCGTGCGGCATGTGGATGCCGTGAACCGGTTCCGCCGCAACGAGTGTGTCGTCGCGCCACGGCACCAGCTCGGTCCTGCCGGCGGACTCCGGGCTGAGCTCGGCCATGATCCCCTTGGGGATGACCTCCATCCAGATGCGGCCGTCCTCGTCCTGCGTCACGATCCGCTCGCCGACCGACGACACGTAAACGCCGGTGAACCGCTTGCCGTCCAACGGTTTCGGTTCCGCGGCCGGTCGTGGCATGGCCGGCAGCTCGACGCCGGCCAGCTCGCGCAGGACGTGCCGGAAGATCTCCTCGTACAGGTCGACGGTCTTGCCGCCGTTGGTCAGCAACGCGACCGCGACCCCGTGCTCGGGAACCAGGCGCAGGAAGGCGTTCTGCCCGATGGTGCCGCCGTCGTGGCCGATGACCGTCGCTCGTGGATAGTGGAACAGCTCCCAGCCCAGTCCCCAGGAGTCGCCCATCAGCGCCAGGTCCGGCACCCGCGCCTGAACCCGCTGCATCGCCTCGATGGCGGCCGGCGACAGCACCCCGGTCTTCTTGCTCATGTGCATCCGCGCGAACGTCAGCAGGTCGCGGGCGCTCATGGCGAGCATCGACCCGGCCGGGATGTTGGACCGCACGAGCGCCCAGACCGGTGCCACCTGCGGCCCGGCTTCCTCGTCGGGCGTGAGGTGGCCGGCCGCCGCGCGGAACATGATCGCCTCGTCGGCACAGGTCGCGGCGTGCGTGAGCCCGAGCGGCACGAACAGGTGGTCGCGCAGGCACTCGTCGTAGGACTTGCCGCGGAGCTTTTCGACGACCCGGCCGAGCACGCTGTAGCCCGCGTTGTTGTAGCTGAACATCTCGCCGGGCGCGAAGAGCTGCGGGGTGTCGTGCAGCGTGGCGACGTACTTCTCGACGCAGTCGTCCCCGCGGCCGGTGTCGGTGAACAGGTCGCCCTCGAAGCCGGACGTGTGGCACATGAGCTGCCGCACGGTGATCCGCTTCGCGGCCTCCTCGTCGGCGACGCGGAACTCGGGCAGGTAGTCCCGCACCGGCGCGTCGACGTCCAGCAAGCCCTCGTCGACGAGCTGCATGGCGAGCGTCGTCGTCCACACCTTGGTGATCGACCCGATCTGGAACACCGAGTCGGTCGTCGTCTCGACACCGGTGTTCTTGTTGAGCACACCCGTCGCCGCCTCGACGACCTCGTCGCCCGCGGTGACGGCCACCGCGGCGCCCGGCACCTCGTACTGGGAGGCCAGCCCGGGGAGGTTCTCCTGCAGCCAGTCGTTGATCTCGCTCAGCTTGGACATCCGCGCCTCACCCACGTCGACGTGACTCCGGTCGCGGCCAACGCTAGGTTCGGCGCCCCCGTGGCCACCTCGTCGTGCCCGACGAATCTGACCACCCGGATCTGTTCGTCTCGACGAATGCGTTCGGCGGTAGAGCAGGCTCTACCGCCTGCTGGGCAGCCTGCGTGATCGTTCCCGGTGGGCGTCCTTTCCTAGGTTCTGGGTCGGAAGTTGTCGCCGACCTTGGAGAAGACGTGATGAGGACAGACGCGCTGTCGTTGCAGGCGGTGCGGAAGGTGTACGGCTCGGGTGGTGGCGCCGTCACGGCGCTGCACGAGGTCACCGTCGGCATCGGGCGAGGCACCTTCACCGCCGTGATGGGACCGTCGGGCTCGGGCAAGAGCACCTTCCTGCACTGCGCGTCGGGCATGGACCGGCCGACGTCCGGCCGCGTGCTGCTCGGCGACACCGACCTCGGCTCGCTGAAGGAGGCCCGGTTGACGGAGGTGCGGCGTGACCGGATCGGGTTCGTCTTCCAGGCCTACAACCTGCTGCCGTCGCTGACCGTGCAGCAGAACATCACGTTGCCGCTGCGCCTCGCGGGCCGCCGCGCCGACGCCGCGTGGCTGGGCGAGGTCGTGGCCAGGGTCGGGTTGGCGGATCAGCTCGACCGGCATCCGGCCGAGCTTTCCGGCGGGCAGCAGCAGCGGGTGGCGATCGCGCGTGCGCTGGTCGCCCGGCCCGAGGTCGTGCTGGCCGACGAACCGACCGGCGCTTTGGACTCTCGGACCGCACAACAGGTGCTGGCGCTGCTTCGGTCCATTGTGGACGAGATGGGGCAGACGGTGCTGATGGTCACGCACGACCCGGTTGCCGCGTCCGCCGCCCACAGCGTGCTGTTCCTGGCGGACGGGCGGCTGGCGGGGGAACTGCACGGGCCGACGCCGGAGAAGGTCGCCGAGCGCATGACGCATCTTGGGGAGTGGTGAGCCGTGCTGACTCTTGCCTGGCAGACGGTCAAGGCCCGCACCAGCGGGTTCGTGGGTGCGTTCATCGCGATCCTGTGCGGCACGGCGCTGGTCACGGCCTGCGGGATCCTGATGGAGTCCGGGTTTCGCGGCGGCGTGCCGACCCAGCGCTACGCCGCCGCTGACGTGGTCGTCACCGGCGATCGGACGGTGCGCCCGCCGGGTGGTGACGCGCTCGAGTTCGAGCACGCCGCCGAACAGCCGGCCATTCCCGCGGCGCTGGTCGCCAAGATCGCCGCGGTGCCGGGGGTGAAGGCCGCGGTACCGGAGTTGACGTTTCCGGCCGTGTTGGTCGGTCCGGACGAGAAGGTACTGGCGGACAAGCCATCGCTGGGCCACAACTGGGACTCGGCGGTGCTGGCGCCGTTCACGCTGAAGGAGGGGCGTGCTCCGGCGGCGGGCAACGAGGTGGTGCTGGACTCGGGGCTGGCGTCCGCGGCGGGAGTGGTGCCCGGCGCGGAAGTCCGGATCATGACCCGGTCGGTTCCGGTGTCGTACCGCGTCAGCGGTGTCGCCGAAGGACGGGGAAGCCGGCAGTCCGCGCTGTTCTTCAGCGCTGCTAAGGCCACCGAGCTCGCCGGTCACCCGGACCAGGTCAGTGCGATCGGAGTCGTCGGCGACGTCGGCGACCGGCTCGAGGACGTCCTCGCCGCCGACCACGTCACGGTGTCGACCGGCGCCGACCGCAGCGCCGCGGAGTTCGACGACGTCAGCCAGACGAAGGCGATCCTCGCGATCATCGCGGGCTCGTTCGGCGGCTACGCGGTGCTGGTCGCGATCTTCGTCGTGGCCAGCACCCTGGCCTTGACCGTCGAACAACGCCGCCGTGAGTTCGCTCTCCTGCGAGCCGTGGGCGCCACACCACGCCAGATCCGCAAGCTGATCGGCATCCAAACGCTGGTCGTCTCGGCGGTGGCAGGTGTGGCAGGCAGCCTGCTGGGCATCGCGGTGAGCCAGGGCCTGCGCAATGCGTTCGCGAACATCGGTGTCGTCCCAGCCGACTTCGACCTCTCGATCAGCCCGATCCCGCTGGTCGCGGCCTTCCTGATCGGCCTGGGAGCGGCACGGCTGGCCGCCTGGAGCTCGTCCAGGCGTCCGTCCTCGATCAACCCGGTCGAAGCGCTGGGGGAGGCCGCGATCCAACGCACCGAGCTCGGCCGGGTCCGCCTCGTGATCGGCTGGGTCCTGCTGGCGATCGGCACGGTCGCGACCACCGTCCCGTTGTTCGTCCCCGGCCAGATCGGCGCGGCGATGTCGGTCATGGCGACGCTGGTGCTGATCATCGGCCTCACGCTGGTAGGACCGCGAGTCGTCGGCAAGGCGGTCAGGATGATCGCACCGGCGCTGAGCAGGTTCTCGGGAGTGAGCGGATACCTGGCGTCTGCCAACGTCACCAAGAACTCGCGCAGGCTGGCCGCCGCCGTCACGCCGTTGATGCTGGCCATCGGATTCGCCGTCGTGAACTTCTACAGCCAAACGACCTTCACCGCAGCCGTGCAACAGGAGACCACCCGGTCGATCACCGCCGATCACGTCATCAGCGGCGTGGCGGGAGTGCCCGCGGAAGTCGTCGCGGCCGCCAGGGAAATCCCCGGCGTGACGGCAACTTCGTTGGTGCGCACGCAGGTCATCACCGCCCGCAAGCAAGGCGACAGCACCGAGATGAACAGCGGCCCGGCCAACGGGCTCGACCCGGACGCCGCCGGCACCGTCGATCTCGGCATCACCCAAGGCAGTCTCAAGGATCTGACGCCGGGCACGGTCGCGTTGGGCAAGACGCACGCCTTCTGGGAGAGCAAGAAGGTCGGCGACACCGTGGAGTTCTGGTTCGCCGACGGTCAGCCCGCCCGCCTGAAGGTCGTCGCGATCTACCAGCACGAGCTGGCGTTCGGTGACCACGTGCTGAACGCCGCGGACGCCCGCGCCCACACCCGCGCCGGGATGGACAGCGCCGTGCTGGTGAACGGAAACGCGACCGCGCTGAATGACCTGACCAGCCGCTATCCGGGTCTGGCCGTCACCGCGAACGTGGCAGCGCAGGACCGGGGCGACGAACGGACCCAGTTCCTGCTCAACCTCGTGGCGGTCGGCGTGATCCTCGGCTACGTGGCGATCTCGGTGTCCAACACGCTGGTGATGTCCACGGCCGCACGCCGCAGGGAGTTCGCTCTCCTGCGCCTGGTCGGCACCGGACGACGTCAGGTCGTCCGGATGATGCGAACCGAAGCACTGCTGACCGTCGGTCTCGCCGCCGTCCTGGGCACCGCGGTGGCCGCGCTACCGCTGACCCTGCTGGCGATCGGGTTCACCGGCGTTCCGCTCCCGAGCGGCCCGGCCTGGGTCTACCCGGCCGTGCTCGCGGGCGCGGCACTGCTGGGACTCGTGTCGATCGGCGTGTCCACGAGGTTGTCGTTGCGCGCCAAGCCGATCGACACCATCGGACTTCGCGAGTGAGCCCCGTGTCAGAGTCCCGCCTGGAGTGGACTGGCGTGGCTGCCGAGGTGGACGGGCAGCGAGTGCAGCCCGTAGACGATGGACAGCTTGCGGAACGACAGCGCGGCGGGATCGGCCGCCAGCAGCATCTCGGGGAACCGGCGGACCAGCGCAGGGTAGGCGATCCGCAGCTCCATCTTGGCCAGTTCGGCGCCGATGCACCGGTGTGCGCCGTAGCCGAACGCGAGGTGCTGCCCCGCCGCACGGGACGGGCAGATGTCGTCGGGCGAGGAGTAGACGCTCGGGTCGCGGTTCGCCTGCGACAGCGAGCACGCCACGATGTCGCCCGCCTTCACCTTCGTCCCGGCGATGTCGATGTCCTTGCGAGCGATGCGGAGGAAAGCCACCTGCACGACGGTCTGGTGGCGCAGCAGTTCGTCGACCACTCCGCCGATCGCTTCGTCGTCGTCGCGGACGCTGGCGAACAGGTCGGGGTCGCGCAGCATGGCCAGGGTGCCGAGCGAGATCATGCTCGCCGTCGTCTCGAACCCGCCGGTCAGCAACCCGTCGGCGAGGCCGGCCAACTCGTCGTCGTCCAGCTCGTCACCGTGCTTGCGGATCAGCTCGCCGAGCAGCCCGTCGTTGGGAGCCTTGCGCTGGGCACGCACCAGCTCCCGGAAGTAGACGACCGACTCCGACACCGCGGACAAGGACGCCGTTGCGGCACCACCGAGGTCGAAACGGGCGACGCTGCGGCGCTGGAACTCCTCGCGCTCGCTCGCGGGCACGCCCAGCAGCTCGCAGATCGTGAGCGCCGGCACCGGCATGGCGAACTTCTCGACCAGGTCGACCGGACCATCCGTCATGGACATCAGGTCGAGCTGGTCGGCGACGATGGCCTCGATCCGCGGCACCAGCCGGGAGAGCCGCCGCATGGTGAACTCGGGCGTCAGCACCTTGCGCAGCCGCGTGTGCTCGGGCGGGTCGCTGAACCCGAGGCCGCCCGGTGCCTCGTCCGCGAACAGGCCCATCTCCCGGAAGTGGCCGAAGTCGTTGCTGAAGGACTCGCTGTCCACCAGCACCTGCTTGGACGCCTCGTAGCCGGTCACCAGCCACACCGTCACCGGCAGCGGCAACCGCGTGACCGGCCCGTGGGCCTGCATCCGCGCCAGCTCGGGCACGGGGTTCAACCCGTTGCGCCGCAGCGGTGCCAGCACACGCGAGGGCACGAACCACGACGACCCGAGGTCGAACCCGGTCTTGCTCAGGTGCGCGAGAAAGCGCCGCCCCATCCATCCGGTCACGCGAGACCGGACATCTGACGCAGACTGCATGACGTCCCTCATGAGGTGGCTGTCCCTTCGGCGGAAAGGGGGACCGTTACCGCTGGTCCCCACCGGAACGGACAATAACGACGTGGCCGCTCGCACGTCGTCATACCTGGGCCTAACGCGCCGTCATACTTTGGTCCAGATGTCGATCAGAACCAGTGCAGGCAGTGCGGTGGGTGTGCTGAGCCGAACAGCGCGTCGGCCGTCGCCGCTGCTCCGGGGGTGTGCGCCTGGACGTGTCCTGCCCTGATCAGCGTGCTCGGCGCCGTGCCGCCGAGGTAGACCGAGCCGAGGTCGCGCACGTCGAGCGACAGGTCCGGCTCGCGTTCGGTCTCGACGCACTCGGCCTCGCCGTCCCGGACGGTCAGCAGGTGGCGTCCGCGCTCGTTCAGGAACGGGTCGCGGACCTCCAGCACCAGCTCGCCGTTGCCGCGGTAGCCGCGGGCGGTCAGCGCCCTGGGGACGTCCAGCAGCCGCACCCACAGCCAGTCGATCTCGCTGCTCTGCACCCCGGCGTTGATGTCGGCGAGCTGCCAGCGCAGCGGGTGGCCGGTGGGGAAGTGCTTGAACGCGACCTCGGTGACCAGGTCGTGGTCGAGCGCGAACCGGGCCAGCGCCGTGAACACCGCGTCGTCGCTGGTGACGGTCTCGTCGATCACCAGGCTGCCGTCGTCGAGCGTGTAACTGGCGTATCCGTCCGCGATGCCGTCCGCATCCCGGTGGACGGCCACGTAGCGCGGCGCAGCGGCGACCGGAGGCATGCCCGCCCCCAGTTCCCACCAGCGGTGCGGCCTGGACAACGCGCCGGGCTGGCTGCGCCGGTAGCGGTCGTAGACCTCTTCCAGGATCTCGCCGCACTCGGACCGCTTCAGCACCTCGATCGACCCGGCGTCCACGTGCCCCGACCTGAACGCACTTTGGGCGCGCTGGACCGTCAGCCGCCGCGTGTAGGTGGCGGGCCCGTAGCCGTACCTGCCGTAGATGCCACCCTCGGTCGCCAGCAGCACGGCGAGGAAGTCACCCCGTTCGCGCAGTTCAGCGAGCTGGAAGCGCATCATCGCGGTGAGCACGCCCCGACGCCGGTGCGTCGGCAGGACACCCACGGCGGTGATCCCGGCGGCGGGAGCGAGGACGTCACCCGGCAGCGTCAGCTCGAACGAGTGCGCGGTGGCCGTTCCGACGATCTTGTCATCTGCGATCGCGAGCAGGCCGCGGTCGATCTCGACAGCCGACCACCAGAGCCCTCCACCGTTCTCGTCCGGCGTCTCCGGGAACCGCCCGAAAGCGGTGTGCACGGTGTCGACGAAGGCGCCGAGGTCCTGGGCGGTGGTGGAGCGGATCTTCACGCGCCACAGTGGACCGGTACCGCGTTGACGAGATCAACCGAATTAGGGTCCAAGGGTGACGAGTGCAGAGGACTTCGACCGCTGGTACGCCGACCGCGTCGAGTCACCCGTGGCCGACGAGCTGGTGAGCCGGATGCTAGGCCTTCCCCCGGACCTGCAGTCCACGAGCCTGCTGACCGGTACCGGCCTGGACGAGGTCGTGGCGGCCCTGAACCTGCGCGAGGGCCAGGTCCTGCTCGATCTGGCATGCGGCCGCGGCGGCTACGGCCTGGAGATCGTCCGCCGCACCGGCTGCAGGCTGATCGGCGTGGACTTCTCGGCCGTGGCGATCGACCAGGCCCGGCACCGCGCCACCGAGCTGGCCATCGAAGCCGAGTTCCAGGTGGGCGGCCTGACCGACATCGGACTTCCGGCCGCCTCCGCCGACGCACTGATGATCATCGACGCCTTCCAGTTCGCCAAACCGAAACTCGACGCCCTCGCCGAGTGCCGTCGCGTCCTGCGCCCCGGCGGCCGCCTGGTGATCACGACCTGGGAGGCCCTCGACGCGGCGGACGAGCGCCTGCCTCTCAGCATGCGGCAGGTGGACCTGGCCCAGCAGCTCCCGGCAGCCGGGTTCGCAGACGTCGAGGTCACCTCGAAACCGGAGTGGCGCGTGATCGAGAAGGCCTTCTGGCAGCAGTCGCTCGCCGTGGACGCCGGCGACGACCCGGCGATGCAGTCGATGCAGGCGGAAGCACGACGCGTGCTAGAGGCTTTCGACCTTCGCCGCCGCGTCCTGGCCACCGCCACCGCCCCGCTCCAGTGACGCTCGGTGGTCTTCAATCCGTTCGGACGAGAGGAATCCCCGCGCTGGGCGCTCCCCATACCGTCTCCCGGCGGGCATCATGGAAATGCTGTCGGGGCAAGGGAGGGCCAACGATGGATTCGCGACAGGATCTCTTGACCCATCAGATGGATCTCACGGGGATTCCGCTCTCCGCACTCCGTGATTTCCGCGGACCAGAGCTGAACGACGCGATTGCCCTGTTGTTGTCGAACGCCCGGCATAGTACGCCGGGTGACGCCATCCAGGAACAACGAGTTTGAGCGGCGGCTGGAACCCCTTGGGTGCACTCCGGCTGCCGACATCGGCGTTCGACCAGATCTGTGCCGGCTACATCGACGCCGAAAGCATGGCTGCACTGCGAAAAGGCCAGTACAGCATTCGGCGGTTGATGCTGAAGTCGTTGCTCGAGGCCGTTGCCGGGATGCACCGAGATGTCGAACACGCGTGGAATCTGCTGGCTGACGCCGAACACATCGCGCCCGTTGTAGTGGAAGACGTCGTGATGTCTCCGACCGTGGGCGTCCGTTTGGCAAGGGCTTTGCACGATGTCGCCAAATCTGCGCCCTCGAGGAGGGAAACGGGAGTCTTACACACGATCGCCGCCGCTGCCGCTGTCCGAAGCGGACTGAAGTGCACGATCTGCGTGCCCGTAGTGCGCGGTGCCGTGACTCTCCCGACCGTCGGACAATGGCAGTTGCCGTCCACGGGGTTCCCGGTCGGGCAGGTGGAGCTGAGCATCACCGACGGCGAAGTTGCCCTGGGGCGAGCCGCCACCTTCCGGCGAGCCGAGGACCGCAAGGTCTCGGCAGGCGGGCAGACGTTGGCCCTCACTGTCGAAGACCTCGATCCGTACCGCGAGTTCACGGCTCCGATCGCACCTGCCTCGCTCGACCCGGTCGAGCGTGAGGAGTGGGCCAAACTGCTCGACGAGGCCTGGAACCTGCTGACGCGGTGGCACCCAAGATGTGCGGAGGAACTGGCGGCAGGGCTGCGCACGTTGATCCCACTTGCGGCAGGCACGTCGGTGTTCGCCGCGTCGTCGTCGAACGCGTTCGGTGCGATTGCCATGTCCGCCAAGGCAACGGCGACTCAACTCGCTGAGGCGCTGGTGCACGAGGTTCAGCACTCGAAGCTCAACGCCCTGGTAGATCTGGTCGACCTGACCACCGAAGAGACCGGATGGGTCTACGCCCCGTGGCGCGACGACCCGCGCGGGTTGATCGGCCTGCTGCACGGCATCTACGCGTTCACCGCCGTGGTCGAGTTCTGGCACGTGCAGCGCGACCTGGTCCCACCGGCCGAGTCCCGGCGTGCTCATTTCACTTTCGCGCTTCGCCGCAGCCAGGTTCGTGCGGCCGTCGACTCGTTGCGCGGCAGCACAAGACTCACTGATCTGGGACGCGAGTTCGTCGCCGCCGCGTCGGTGAGGTTGTCGATGTGCGAAACGACGTCGGTCGAGGACGAGCTCGCCGAGACCGTCGCTGATCTGCTCGCCGAACACCGTGCCGCGTGGCGACTGCACCATCTGCGCCCAGAGCCTGCCGATGTCGAGAAGCTGGCGGACGCCTGGATGCGGGGAGCATCGTGTCCGGGCCGGGCTCGCAGTCAGGTCGTTCTTGGTGACACGGCCGTTGCCCGGCCGCGGAGCGCATTGCTGGAGATGCGTGCGCTGGCGCCGGACCGATTCGAACGCGCGGTGTCGCTGGAGTCCTCGGACGCGATGTTCGCACGAGGGGAACGCGGCCACGCGGCCACCGCGTACGCGCGGAGAATCCAGGCCGATCCACGTGATCTCGACGCGTGGATCGGGCTGGGCTTGGCATCACGTGCTGACGCGTTGCTCGACCAGCCCGCGACGGTGTGCGCGGTGCGCGATCGCGTGACTGCTCGTACAGGTGTGGCACCTGCACCGGGAGAGCTCGCCGCCTGGATGACGGCGAGCTGATCCCCTCGTCAGAGCTCCATCGTGTCCTCATCGCAGTTCGCCCGGACGGACTGGCTGGCTGCGATCGTTGCCGGGTGGTTGTCGCCCAGCACCTTGCGGAAGCCGGCCATCGTGGAAGCGTGCAGGATCGCCGCGTCGTCGAGCCGCCCCAGCGCGGAGAGGTCGATCGACAGGTTCAGTGCCACGGCGAGCGTGGAGGGGTGTTCCGCGCCGAGCACACGGGTCGACCGTGCAAGCAGCTTCTCGTCGAGTTCCTTTGCCTTCGCGACCTCGCCGAGAACCCAGAGGTCGCTGGCGAGGTTCGTCTCCGCGACCATCGTGAACGGGTGGTCGTCGTGGAACAGTTGCTGCAACTTCGCCACCGTCGCCTCGTTGAGCGCACAAGCCCTCGCCGGGTCACCCGCGAGTCGGTAGCTCACCGCGAGGTTCGTGGCTGCGAGCTGGGTGTACGGGTGGTTCTCGCCGCGAATCTCATTGAACAGCCGGTGACTTTCCTCGGCATGCGCGAGTGAGCCGGGCAGGTCGGGGATGAGCCTGAGGTCCGTGGACAGGCACATCAGCGACGTCACGGTGTCGATGTGCCGGTCGCCGTGCCGCCTGCGGTAAAGGGTGACGCACTGCTCCGACAGACGCCGGGCCCCGTCGTGGTTACCGGCCTTGCGCAGGGCGACTGCCAGGTTCCGCATGGCGCCGATGGTGAACGGGTGATCCTCGCCGAAGAGCTCCTTCTGGATCTCCAGGGTCTCTTCCTGCAGCGTGCTGGCCGCGACGTAGTCCCCCGCCTCCCGGATGTCCATGGACAGCGCGTTGCGGGCGCGGTAGGTGAAGATGTGGTCCTCGCCGAGCACGACGGCGGATCGATCCACGGTGTCTTGGTCGAGTTCGCGTGCGCGGACGAACTCGCCCATGGCCCGGTAGCAACTCGCGAGGCTGACGGCGTAGTTGAGCGTGGCCGGGTCGTTCTCGCCGAGCAACTCCCTGGCCCGGTCGTACACCTGTTGCTGCAGCTCGAGTTCTTCAGTGAACCTGCCCTTCATGCGGCGGTCCGCCGCAACGGTGTCGAGCATGTTCAGGAAGGTCTCGTTGTCCTCGCCGACCTCGTTGCGGAGCAGTTCGAGGGTCTTCTCGTTGAGCTCCATCGCCCGGTCGATCTTGCCCAGCCTCCGCAGTGCGACCGCGTGGCGGCGGGACATCTCCAGGGTGTGCAGGTTGCTGTCACCGAGGTTCGCCCGCCAGACGTCGATGCAGTGCTCGGAGAAGTCGAGCGCGCCGCCGTAGTCGCCGCTGGCGAGCAGGTAGCGGACGAGGTTGATCATCAGCTCGCGCACCCACTCGTCGTGGCAGCTGACTGCCCTCGACATGGTCGCGTGGGGGAGCAGGGCGGCGTACTGCGGCCAATTGGTCGCGCTGTCGGGGTCGCCGGGGTCTCCCTTGACGAGGAGCACGTGCACGGCGTGCCGCATGACGTCCGTCTCGTCGGGGTCCAAGCGGTTCTTCAGCACTGTCTGGACGAGTCGGTGCAGCTGCAACGTGTTGTTCCTGTGGTCGATCTTGGCGAGGCTGTAGCGGCTGATCTCGCGGACCGCCCGGTTGAGCTTGATCGGGTCGGCGAACGCCTTCGCGAGCGCGTCGGGTACAGGCGTGCCGCGCGCACCGCTGAACAGCTTCCGGGAGATCGGTTCCGGCCCGAAGAAGGCGCAGACCTGCAGAAGCTGCAGGGCCGCGCGATGTTCACTCTTCAACCGGTTCAGCGGAACGTTCCACGCCGCCGCCACCGGGAGCTGGTAGCCGCTCGAAGTACCGGCTTCCAGCAGTTCGATGCGGTTCTGCTCTAGGAGGTCGAGGTATTCGGACACTTGCATGCCGGTCTGGGCGCGCCAGGCTGCTGCCTGCTCGATGGCCAGCGGCAGGTCGCCCAAGGCTTCGGCCAGCCGGTCGGCGTCGGCGTCGGTCAGCGCACCACCACGCCGGTTCAGCAGCTGCTTGCTCTCCGCACGGGTGAACAGGTCGACCTCGACCGGCCGGGCGATGTTGCCCCACTCGGAGTTGCGCGAGGTGACGACGACATGACCGGAGCCGGCCGGGAAGAACTGACGGACGGTCTCGGGGCGGTCCGCGTTGTCGAAGACGAGGATCCAACGGGAGTAGGGCTCCTCGCCGCGCCGCAAGGCGTCCAGCACGGCCGGAACCGCGGTGTCCGCGGTCGCCGCTGTGGGCAGCGCCATCTTCTTCGCCAGCTCGACCAGGCTGGAGGTGATCTGGGAGGGGTGCTCCGCCGAGATCCACCAGACGACGTCGTACTCGTTGGCGTGCTGGTAGATGTACTCGACGACCGTCTGGGACTTGCCGACGCCGCCCATGCCGTGCAGTGCTTCGGGTAGAACGGCCGTGGCGCCCGGTTCGAGCAGGCGCTGGCGAAGACTCTCCAGCAGCTGTTTCCTGCCTACGAAATCCGGATTTCGGAGCGGAACCGCACCCCACACTTGAGGTTTGCTCAAGCCTTCGCGTCGTTGTTCCACCGAAAGAGGGAATCCTGGGGCGGTCACTTGTTCTCCCTCGGCCGGGAACGTGTCGCTGGCAGATGCGATCGCGTTCGGGGGTTCGGTTACCTGCACGCCGAATTTCTCCTGCTCCACTTGCTGTACCGATTCAGAACGGTCGTATTCCAAGCGGAGTCTAGATGCGGTGAGGCGCTTTGCTCGTCTGATGTACGGGCCGGAGAGCGTGCGGAACACTGCCTCCTGCACTCGGATGTACGGAAGGTTTTCGGCATTCGGCGCAGGATCGGCGATCTCGTCCGGTGCATCGAGCGCTGCGGCGAAGTTTCGCAATGTTCCGTTGACGCGCTCTGAGTACCGCCCGACCATGCGGGCCACTCGAATCGTGTCCGCACGTCTCGAACAGGAGAGCAGTTCCTCGCGGACGCCGTCGTGGAACTCGTAAGCGACACGAGTTGGATCGGGTGTCGATCCATTCGCTGGCACGTGTTTCAGCAACCCGCCGAGAACGACCTCGGCGAGCGTGGACAGGCTCGTGCCGGGAAGCATGATCCGCTGGACGAGCTTGACGAGCGGCAGGCTCAACGGTGTCGCGGCAAGCAGTCCAGCGAGGTGGAAGGCGGGGACGGACGCCTGTGTCCGGAAGCGCATCAGCCTGGTGCGCGGCGTCAGCTGCTCGGCCGGCTCGTCCGGAGTGGTCACCACCGGCTCGTCCGGACGGGGCCGGACCATGGCCGCCGTCGTCTCGACCCACTCCGAGCCCGGCGCGGTCATCAGCCGAGTCCAGCCGGCGAACCACTCGGGCGAGAGGCCCAGCACGGGCACGGGAACCACGGCCGGATCACCGACGTCGAGCGCGAGATCCGGCTCGACCACCCGCACCCGCAGGTCCTTGTTGGCGGCTCCGGGTGCAGGCGCGGACAGGCGCACGCGGCGGGTGGCGAGGCCGCCCCATCGCCAGAGCCGTTGCTCGAGGACGTGGACGACCGCCGTGGGCATCACCCGGCCCCACCGGAAGAGCAGTTCGTTCGCGGCGCCTTCGTGCCACGCGCGACCGATCGCGTCGGTCATCACGAGCACCACGCGCCGGCCGGTCGGGTCGACCAGGTCCGACCAGTGCTGTCCGCGCCCCTGCCCGCCCTCCGGCTGCAGCACCAGGTCCGCGAGCGAGGACTTCGAGAAGTCGAGCCGCAGGAACCGGACGTCGCGGAACGCTCCCTGGTGCTGCAGCAACGTCAGGAAGTCCTGCATGGTCTGCCGCCAGATCTCCATCGACGGCGCGGCGTCGGCGACCACCACCACGTCGTACCGCCGCCACGGCGCGGGCCGCCATTCGGGCAGCCACAAGCCTTCCTGCGCCGCGCGGACCGCGGTGGCCTCCTCATCGAGGACGGTGCGCCACGGCGACGGTGCCGGTCGCATGAACGGACGCAGCGCGCCCGCGATCCCTCGCGGTTCCGACAGCGCGGGCACCGTGGGCCAGGCGAGCGCCGCCTCGCCGTTCGTCGTCGCGCCGCCGCCGACCGGAATCGGGAACACCCTGGCGGGCCCCGGTGTCCAGTTCTCCTCCTCCGCCGCGGAGGACGCCTCTGGCCGGGTCGTGGTGTCGCGGTGCTCGGGCGTGGGTGCGGGCTGCTCGGCGGGGTTGTCCCACTCGGGTTCCTCGTGCTCCGTCTCGGCGGGCGGAACCGGCTGGTCTGCCGGTGGCGGCGGAGGGGGAGCCCCGGGCTCCGGGCGGTGCAGCTGCTGGGCGAGCCAGAGGGCGTCCCGCACCTCGCGGTACGTCAGGTCCGTTGTGGACAGTGGTCGGTCGGGTCCGTGCGGGTGAACGAACTGTTGCAGCACAACAGCGTCAAACCCGGCCGACGCGTCAGCCGGGCTCCGTTCGTCCTTCGGCGGCCGGCTCATACCACCTCCGGCGCGGCCGGCGGGACCGGCACCACCACTCTCGCCGGGTCGTCCCACAGAACGGTCAGGTTGCCGCAGACGTGCCGCGCCGCCGAGCCTTCCTCGAACGCCGTCGCCCGCGCCATGCGGACCCGTTCGAGCAGATGGTTCGGGTCGTCCTCACCGTGTAGCAGTTCATCGACCATCGCGACGAACTCCGTGGAGTCGCATTTCTCCCTGTGCCACACCATGACCGGCACGCCGGCGCGCAGGCCCACCGCGACCTCGTCCTGGCCGGCCTTCTCCACCTGGGGAGGCGCGCTCAGCACGAGCGACACCAGCTTCGGCTTCCGTTCGAAGTTCGACATGAGCTCGCGCAGGCCTCGTTCGGTCGCGGAACGGCTCCAGCACGCCGAGTCGCGCCGGATCGCACGGCTGTTCGTCAGCTGCGCCAGCAGTTCCTGCCAGCGGGCGTGCCACGACCTGTGCCACTTCCGCTTCACCATCCGGTCGAGGCTTCGAACTACCAGCGGGTACCTGCAGCCGATGGGTTCGGGGATCAACGTGTCCGTCTCCCACGGCCACTGGTCCACGTCCAGCGAGATGATCTCACTGGGCAAGATCATCTCGATGTGGATGTCGGGCCGGTACTGCGCCCACTTCTCCTCGACCTCCTCGATGAGCCCTGCGACGTGCTTCTTCATCGCCTCGAGCTCGTCGACCAGGTCCTGACCGCGATGGGGTGTCCACCCGTCCGACAGGTCGAGCTGCCGCCAGTGCGACAGGCGATATCGGCCGCCCGTGGCGCCTTCCCGTTGGAGCTGCAGCAACAAATACGCCACCGAACTGGGTGGCGGCGTCAAGGGGCCGTGCGTCTCCGGGGCGTTCTCCCGCACGACCTTCAGCTCCGGGCCGAGGTCCATCCGGGCGGCCTGCTGCTCCACCCACCGGCGCAGCTCGATCGCGAGCTCCGGCCGAACCCTGGCGGCGATGTGCTCGACGAGCAGAAGTGGCTTGGGTATTCCATTCGGCTCGGAATTCAGCGTCTCAAGTGCGCGAAAGACCTCGCGATAGGTGGTTTGTTCGCGCAGTCGTGGTGCGGCCGGGCCCGCGATGGCGTCGTAAATGTCGGCGATGTCGGCCACCACGACGCCTTGCAGCAACGTGAACAGCCTCTTGGTTTCCTCGGCGGGGAGGATTTCGAGTGCTGTCATGTCGGCAACGATTGCTCGCAACGCTGCCATGGGCTTGGAGCTCTGCTCGATTCGTTCCAGCACGCGTACCAGCGTGGTCAGCCCTTTCGGATGTTGCGTGCACACCTCAGCCAGGCTGTACAGGTGGCCGATGGCCTGCTTGTGCTCCTCGAACTGCAATTGCTCGCGGAGTTCGGCGCACACCATGCGGGCAACCATGTTGCGGCCGTTGCGATCCGCCAAACAGGTGATTTTTTGCAGGGCGTCGACAAGAGGCCACAGCGTAGGCTCCTCCGTCCACACCATCCCAGTCCTCCCCGGTCGAGGTCGGTGTTCGGAGTATGGCAGCGATCGACCGATACCGGGATGTCGGTTTAAGCAGGCGGCGCATTACTTTCCCTGATCAATCGACGTCTTCTATCTCTTCCAGCGACTGCGCCGCCTGCGCCGAACGGCGCACCGCAATGGAGTCCCCCTCCAATTCCCGCAGCACCCGCAGCAGGTCGGCCAGGCCGTCGTCGTAGTTCTGGCACGTGCTCACGAGCTCGATCACGTGCAACCGGGCCCGCTGGTGGTGCGGCACCGCGTCGGCGATCTCGCGGCGCATCCTCGACAGCACGAGGCGGCGGCTCGCCTCGTCGCGCACGGACGGCACCTCCAGCAGTGCGTCGACCAGTGCTCCGAACGCGTCGCCGGACTGCGGGGGAGGCGGCGCGGCGGAGCCGTAGTAGTGGATCCCGCCGTTGACCGTGCCCGCCTGCACCACGAATCCACTCACTGTGCCGTCCACCTGGTTGGCGGTGTGCTCAGGCTCGTTCACGTTCGCAGCTTGGCACAGCCCGTGCGGCTCGCGCGACTATCCACTGTGGAGGGTCAGGCGGGTGCCCTGCCAGCGGCCGCGCAACCAGCGGTCGTGGCTGGCCAGCACGATTGCGCCGGGTCCAGGTCCTAGGGCGTCCTCCAACTCGTCGCACAGCGTGGGCGAGAGGTGGTTCGTGGGTTCGTCGAGCAGCAACAGGTGCGGTGGATCGGCCACGAGCAGCGCGAGCGCGAGGCGGCGTTGCTGGCCCACGGACAGTGCGCCGACCGGTTTGCCCAGGTCCCGCTTGTCCAGCAGTCCCAACGAGGCCAGCGGTACCTGCTCGGCCCGTTCGGCGCCGAGTGCCCTGCCGTAGGTTCCTCGCGGGGTGAGCCGCGGGTTGGCGAACGTCGTGTCCTGGTCGAGCAGGCCCACGCGCAGATCGGGATGCCGGTGGACGCCCTGCGCGGCGAGCTGACCTGCCAGGACGAGCAGCAGTGTCGACTTGCCCGCGCCGTTGGGGCCGGTGACGAGCAGTCTTGCGCCGTCATGCACGTTCAGGTGATCGAGTTTCAGCCTTCCGGGTATGTCCACGTGTCGCAGTGAGAGCAGAAGCTCGTTGGTTGGCAACGATGTCAGCGCGTCCGGCTCGAAGCTCAGCGGGCGCGGGGGAGCGGGCACCCGGCGGCGTTCGAGGTCTTCGAGGCGGCGGGTGGTGTTGCGGACGCGGCGCGAGATCTGGCTCTGCACGCGGTTGGCCCGCACGCCGTAGCCCATCTTCTCGCTGTCGCGCCTCATCCGGTTCGGCGCTACCCGGTGTGCGGTGATGCCGAGCGACTCGCGTAGGCCGTCCAGTTCTTCCTGCTCCTCCAGGTACTGGCGCTCCCAGCGGGCGCGGTCGGCCCGCTTCTGCCGCACGTACTCGCTGTAGGTGCCGCCGAACCGGACGGGACCGTCCACCGCCGGATCGAGGTCGAGGAGGTCGGTGCACACCGCGTCGAGGAACGCGCGGTCGTGGCTGGCCAGGACGACCGACCCCGGCAGGCCGCGCAGCTGTGACGCGAGGAACTCGGCCGCGTCGTCGTCGAGGTGGTTGGTGGGCTCGTCGAGGAGCAACGCGCTCGGCCTGCGGACGACGAGCGCGGCCACCGCGAGACGCCGGCGCTCGCCGCCGGACAGTGATCCTAGCGAGCGCGACCATTCCACGTCACCGAGTCCGTTGAGGACGATCCCGGCACGCCTGTCCGCGTCCCAGGCTTCGTGCCGCTGCGCCAGTTCGAGGCGTTCCGCGTAGGCCGCGGACACGTCGTCGGAAGCGAGCAGGGCTCCGAGACGGTCCAGTTCCGCGAGGTCCTGCCGTGACTCAGCCAAGGCGTCGTCGATGAGGTGAGAGATAGTGGAGGACTGCGCGAACGGCATCTCCTGGTGCAGGAAACCCAGGTCGGGCGGCCGTTCCACGGTGCCGCCGTCGGGCTGGTCGATGCCCGCGAGCAGGCGCAGCAGCGTCGACTTGCCGGCACCGTTCTCGCCGATCACCCCGAGGCGCCGGCCGGGTGCCGCGGTCAGCGACACCCCGTCGAGCACCCGCCGGCCGCCGAAGACCCGCACCAGTTCGTTGGCCACCAGGGCGGCCTCAGGCATGCCGGCCCTCCAGCAGCTTGCCGTTGTCCAGCCGGAGCCAGCGGTCGATCTTCACCTCGCTCAGGAACCGTTCGTCGTGGCTCACCACGACGAACGCGCCCTGGTACGCGTTCAGCGCGCTCTCCAGCTGCCCGGCGCTGACGAGGTCGAGGTTGTTCGTGGGTTCGTCCAGCAACAGCAGTTGTGGCGCGGGCTCGGCGAACAGGACGCACGCCAGCGTGGCCCGCAGCCGCTCGCCACCGGACAGCACGCCGACCGGCAGGTGGGCCCTCGTGCCCCGGAAGAGGAAGCGCGCCAGCAGGTTCATCCGCTCGGCAGGGGGCATGGCCGGGGCGAACGCGGCGAGGTTCTCCGCCACCGTGCGGGCGTCGTCGAGCAGGTCCAGCCGTTGCGAGAGATATGCGACCCGTCCGTCGGCCCGCTTCACCTCACCGCTGTCCGGCAGGAGCGAGCCGTGGACGACCCGCAGCAGCGTCGACTTGCCGGCGCCGTTGGGGGCGGCCAGCGCGATGCGTTCCGGACCTCGCACGGCCAGGTCCACGCCGTTGAACAGTTCGCGCACCCGGATGCCCGTGCCCAGGAACAACGTGCGTCCCGCGGGCACCGCGGTCTGCGGCAGCTCCAGGCTGATCTTCTGCTCGTCCTTCAACGCCCGTTCGGCGTTGTCGAGCCGGGTCTTGGCGGCGCTGAGCCGGTTCGCGTGCGTGCCGTCGGCCTTGGCGGCGGACACTTCGGCGTTGCGCTTCATGTTGCCCGCGAAGATCCGCGGCAGACCGGCGTTCGAGAGGTTCTTCTGGGCGTTGCTGGCCCGCCGCGCCGCCCGTTCGCGCGCCTGCTGCATCTCGCGCTTCTCGCGCTTCACCTCCTGCTCGGCACTGCGGATGTTCTTCTCCGCCACTTCGCGCTCGGCCGCCACGGCTTCCTCGTACTCGCTGAAGTTGCCGCCGTAGAACCGGATCTCGCCGCCGTCCAGCTCGGCGATCCGGTCCATCCGATCGAGCAACGCCCGGTCGTGGCTCACCACCAGCAGGCACCCGCGCCAGTCGTCCAGCACCGAGTACAGCCGGTGCCGTGCCTCCAGATCGAGGTTGTTGGTGGGTTCGTCGAGCAGCAACACGTCCGGCTGCTTGAGCAACTGCGCCCCGAGCCCGAGCGAGATGATCTGCCCGCCGCTCAGGGTGTCCAGCGTCCGGTCGAGCGCGAGGTCGCCGAGCCCGAGCCGGTCGAGCTGGGCGCGCGTGCGCTCCTCGAGGTCCCAGTCGGTGCCGATGACGGTGAAGTGCTCCTCGTCGACGTCACCGGACTCGACGGCCGCTATCGCGCGCAGAACGGCCGCGACGCCGAGCACCTCCGCCACGGTCAGGTCGGCGGTCAACGGCAGATCCTGCGGCAGGTAGCCGAGCACACCGTCGACGGACACGCTGCCGTCAGAGGGTGTGAGCGCTCCCGCCACGAGCTTGAGCAACGTCGACTTGCCGGCGCCGTTCGGGGCGACGAGACCGGTGCGGCCGCCGGGCACCGTGACGGAGAGGCCGTCGAACACAGGGGTGCCGTCCGGCCAGGCGAACGACAGGGTGGACACGACGATGCATGCGTCGGACATGGGTGAAACCTCGGGATGTGCCGCGCGCGACGGCATGCCGCGCGAGTGGAAAAGGGGACGACGAAAGGGCCATCACGATTGATGGCCTGTCACATCTCGGGCTCACCCTGAGATGTCGTCTTCACCTACCAGCACTTCGAGCTCCTCTTGAGGCGTTGATCTCCACGTTAGCAGCTGAGGGCAATTCAGTAGCGGCGACGGGCCGCGCGGGGTTCACTCGGCGGCGTGACCAGCGACTTCACCGGCAGAGTGAGCACGGTGTGGCGGCGCAGTGGCGAGCTGCCGCCGTCGCTGCCGCAGCCGTCGGTGGACCTGCTGGTCTTCGCGGACGGCTCGTTGTGGCTGAGCGGGCCGGAGACGTCGTCCAGGACGGGAACGCTGCCGCAGCCGCTGACGGGCATGCGGCTGCGGCCGGGGACCTGTGCGGACGTGCTGGGGATCGCCGCCGACGAGGTGCCGTTGGAAGGCGTGCGGATTCCCGGTTCGGGCCTCGCCGACGGACTGCGCGCCCTGCGAGCACCGGCCCGTGCCGCGGACCAGGCTGTGCGGCAGGTGATCGAGGGGATCCGCGCGGATCCCGGGGCGCCGATGTCGTCGCACGTCGTCGGGTTGTCGCCACGGCAGCTGCGGCGACGGTTCCAGGTGGCGGTCGGGTTGAGCCCCAAGGCTTACGCGCGGGTGGTGCGGTTGCACCTCGCGATGGCACTGGCCCGGACCGGGACGCCGGACTGGGCGGAGATCGCGGTGCGCGCCGGGTACTACGACCAGCCGCACATGCTCGCGGAGTTCCGGCGAGCGGTCGGGATGTCGTGTGTCCGTTTCTTCCAAGCCACGGCGGCAGGGGAGTAGCACACTCCGACCGTGTCGCTTGAAGAGATCTTCGCCGCCCCAGAGATCGGCCCGGTGCGATTCGCCCCGTTCGGTGCGTGGGTCGCCACCCGGTACTCCGATGTGGACAGAGTGCTGACCGACCACGAGGTCTTCTCGTCGGACGAGCTGCGCTACAGCACCCAGCCGATCCCGCACCGCGACAACCCGTTGCTGCGCAGCCTGCTGGCCACCGATCCGCCACGCCATCACGCGTTGCGACGGGTCGTCAGCCGGCTGTTCACGCCACGTGCCCTGGCGTCGCTGGAACCGTTGCTCGAGGCCAGGGTCAAGGCCCTGGTCACGGGCTCGGAGCTGGACCTGGCCCGCGAGGTCGCCTATCCGCTGACACTGCAGACGATCGCCGATCTCCTGGGACTACCGGTGTCGCCGGACTTCGTGCGCTGGACCGAGGCCATCACCTCGTTCTTCGGCACGTTCGCCGCGGTCGACACCGAGTTCCGGCTGGCGTTGAAGGAGATGCGCGCCTTCTTCCACGACGAGCGCCCCCAAGCCATCGACTCGGCCGGCCTGACCGAGGACGAGCTGGTCGACTTCTGCACGTTGCTGCTGATCAACGGCCACGAGACCACCAAGACCCTGCTGGTCAACGCGATGCTGTGCCTCGTCTCCCAGCCGAAGCCCGCCGATCTCCCCCTGGCCGTCGAAGAGGTTCTCCGCTACCTGCCACCGACGGGCGGGACGGACCGGTTCGTCACCAGACCCGCCGTGCTCGACGGCGTCGAACTCCAGCCAGGCCAACGGGTCGTCGCGATGATCTCCGCGGCCAACCGCGACCCGTCGGTGTTCGCCGACCCGCACACCTTCGATCCGAAGCGGACGGTCAACCCGCACCTGTCGTTCGGGCACGGCATCCACTTCTGCCTGGGCGCGCATCTGGCTCGGATGGAGGCCCGGATCGCGCTCGAGGCCCTGCTCGAGACGCCGTGGCAGATCACAGGCCTCGAGACCCGCCGGACGCCGGTCGGGATCGACGTCCTGGAACTGAAGCTCCGCTGCTAGAAGGGTCAGGAACGTACAAGACCCGGCGCCGGTCACGACGAAAGATCGGACCATGTCCGACCAGCACGCCACCCCGTACCTGTACCTGGCGATCACGATGGCCCTGTTCGGGTCCGCGTTCACCAGCTCCAAGGTGATCGTCGGCGAGATGCCCCACGGTGTCGCCGCGGCGCTGCGGTTCGGAGGTGCCGCCGTGGTTCTCGTCGTGATGACGCTCCTGCGCCCCGGTACGGGGTCCTTCTCCTGGCGGGACTTGAGGCGTGCGGGCGCTGCCGGCCTGATCGGCGTGTTCGCCTACAACATCCTGTTCTTCTGGGCGATCTCGCTCGCGCCCGCGGTGGACGGCAGCGTCGTCGTCCCCGTGCTGAGCCCGGTCCTGACCACGTTCTTCTCCCTGGTCACCGGCCGGGAGGCCGCCACCGCGAGACGTGTCGGAGGCCTCGCGATCGGTGTCGCCGGCGCGATCGTGTTCTTCGCCGGGATCGCCACGACCGGCTTCACGGGCACCCGGCTGCTGGGCGACCTGCTCTACGTCGGCTGCGCCGCGTGCTGGGCTGCCTACAGCATCACGTCGAAGAAGGTCCTGACCGGCATGGATCCCCTGCGCGCCACCACCTCCGCTGCCGGCGCCGGCGCACTCGGCCTGGTGCTGGCCGCAGCCCCGCAGCTCCCGGACACCGACTGGGCGGCGGTGTCCGCGACCGGCTGGGCCAACCTCGTGTTCCTCGCGATCGGCCCGACCGCGCTGGCCTACCTCTTCTACTACCGCGCACTGAAGGCCGTGAGCCCGGTGACCGCGACGGTCACGATGTTCGCGGTCCCGGTGTTCGGAACGGCCTTCTCGGTAGCGTTGCTGGGGGAGAGCTTCACCGCGGTCCAGTTCGCCGGCGCCGTCATCACCATCGCCGGCGCGCTGCTCGCGGTCACACAGAAGGAGAAGGTGGCAGGTGTCCGTTCTGGAGTTGCTGCGTGAACGCAGGCGGCAGGGCAGCACGCCAGGTCAGCGCGCGGACGACGCGCGCCTGGTGCTGCTGATCGAAGGCGGCAGCTCGCGCGGCGCGTACTCGAGCGGCATGACGGTCGCGATCGAACGGCTCGGGCTGCTGCCGTTGTTCGACGCCGTCTACGGCAGTTCGGCGGGGTCGCTGAACGGCGCGTGGCTGCTGTGCGGACGTGCCGAGAAGACCATGCACGCGTGGTGGGACCCGAGAGTCATGCGGACGACCATCAACCCGTTGCGCGCGTTCAGCCGCCGGCCGGTCCTGGACACCAAGCACCTCGTCCACACCATCTACACCCAGGTCATGCCGATGGGCTTTCAGGACATCCTGGACAACCCGGTCGAGTTCCACCCGATCGCCACGGACGCCCTCACCGGCGAGGCCACCGACCTGCTGGGGAAGATCCACGACGTCCCGAGCCTGCAGGACGCGCTGAGGGCGTCGACCGCGATGCCGCTGCTCGCCGGTCCGCCCGTGGTCATCGACGGGCACCCGTACGTCGACGCCGGGCTGAGCGAGATGGTCTGCGTGCGGTCGGCGCTCGCCCAGAAGGCCACGCACATCGTCGCCCTGCGCACCACCCAGGAGGACGACATTCCGGTGGGCCCCTCTCGCGGCGAGCGGGTCGTGCTGTCGCGCTGGTTCGCTCGCCATGCGCCGGGAGTCGTGCAGACCTGGTTGCAGCGCAAGGACCTCCGGGACGAGGAGGAAGAGCTGCTGGCCACCCATCCCGCGTGCCTGCAGATCCGGCCTCCGCTCGGCAGCCCGCGGGTCGGCCGCACCGACCGGCGCCCCGACGTGTTGCGCTCCGTCGTCGACACCGGAATCCAGGCGGCGATGAGAGACCTGGGGGAACTCGCCGTGCTACGTTAACGCAACACTCTGTTGCGAAATGGAGGGCCGACGGTGGCGGGTCGTCCGCGGGATCCCGATCTCGAACAGCGGTTGCTCACGACTGCGTGGTCGCTGCTGACCGCGCACGGCTACGACGCGCTGACGCTGACCCAGGTCGCGGCACAGGCAGGCGCTCACAGGACCGACGTGTACCGCCGGTGGCCCAGCAAGGTGCGGCTGGTGGCGGACGTGCTGGAGCAGTTCCTGCCGCCCGTGCCGGACTTCGACACCGGCACGCTCCTCGCCGACCTCAGAGCGTTCGCCACAGACCTCGCCGTCGCGTGGGACCAGCCGTGGAACGACGGTCTGGTCGGGTTCCTCTCCGACCTGCGCCGGGACGACGAGGCGGAGCGGACGTTCCGCGGCCTGGTCTCGCGCCGCTCGCAGCCGCTGGTCGACGCGATCGCGAGGGCGGTGCGGCGCGGGGAGATCGGCGAGGTGCCCGACCTGGCACTGGTCGGCAACCTGCTGGAAGGCCCGCTGATGCACCGGCGGATGTTCGGCGGTCAGCCGATGACGCCGGACGAGCTGGACGTGGTCGCGCGGTCGGTGCACCGGCTGCTCACCGCGACGAGGGTGACACCATGAGCGACCTCCACGAACTCACCGCGGCGCAGCAGCTGCGGTCGCTGCGCGCCAAGGAGATCAGCTCCCGCGAACTGACCGGGCACTACCTCGCGCGCATCGACCGGCTCGACGAGGAGCTCGCCGCGTTCATCACCGTCACTGGTGAGCAGGCACTCGAGGAGGCAGGTCGCGCGGACGAACGACTAGCCCGGGGCGAGCAGGAGGCGCTACTCGGCCTGCCGATCGGCATCAAGGATCTGGCCGCCACCAAGGGAATCCGCACGACGTTCGGTTCGGCGGCGCTGGCGGACTTCGTGCCGGGGGAGGACGCGTGGACCGTCGGGCTGCTCAGGCAGGCGGGCGCGGTGGTGCTCGGCAAGACGAACACGCCCGAGTTCGGGTCCACCTGCTACACCGAGAACGAGGTCGTCCCGCGGCCGTCCGTGACGCCGTACGGGACCGACCGCTACTCGAGCGGGTCCAGCGGCGGCGCGGCAACGGCTGTCGCGGCAGGACTTCTGCCCGTCGCGCACGGCAGTGACGGCGCCGGGTCGATTCGCACGCCCGCCGCGACCTGTCACCTCGTCGGCGTGAAGCCGAGCCGTGGCCTGGTGAGCTCCGCGCCCGCCAGCTCGTTCTTCGTGGCTTCGACGGAAGGACCGATCGCGCGCACGGTCGAGGACGCCGCGCTCCTGCTGGACGTCATGGCGAGTCCCGCGCCCGGCGACCTCTACGGCTGGAGCCACGCCAGCAGCTTCACAGCCGCGCTCGGACTGCGGCGGCGGCTGAAGATCGCGATGTGGACGGACACCGGGCTCGACCAGGACGTCGACCCGGAGGCGGCCCTGGCGGTCGGGCGCATGGCGCAGAAGCTCATCGACCTCGGGCACGAGGTGCGGGAGATCCCGTTGCCCGCACGATGGGACGAGCCCACTCGGCGTGCGATCGTCGACTGGTTCGCGTACTCGGTGGGCGCGGCGGTGCAGGCGATGATGCTGACGGACCGGACGCATCTCCTTTCGTCGTACTCACAACAGCTCCTCACGATGAGCGACGCGTTGTCCGCCAGTGACGTCGTGACGGCTCAGGCCGTGCTCGCCCGCTATGCCAGCACGTTCCTGGCCGCGGTCGACGACTACGACGTCGTGCTCACGCCGACCACGAACGGCGCGCCGGTCCGGATCGGCTACTACGAGGGCGACGAGGCCGAACGGATGCTGCGCTGGTCGTGCCATACGCCGTGGGTGAACCTCGCCGGCGTGCCCGCCGTGTCGATTCCGTCGCATGTGGACGATGACGGACTGCCGCACGGCGTGCACCTGGTCGGCCGCAACCGCCGTGACGCCGACCTGCTCGCCCTGGCCGCGCAGCTGGAAAGCCTCGCGCCGTGGGACGAGCACCACCCGCCGTGCTGGCACCGATGACGGCCGCGATGCTGGATCCGGGAATCGGTCTGACCGAGAAGATCGTCGTGCTGCCGGACGGGCGGAACCTCCGTGCGATCGTGGCCGGCGAGGGGCCAGGGCCACTGGTCGTGTTCGAGGCCGGGATGAGCGCGCCCGCGTCGTCGTGGGTCCACACCCAGCGCGAGGTGAGCGCGCGCTACCGCACGTTGTCCTACGACCGCGCGGGCTACGGCGGCAGTGACGTCGACACGCACGACCGCACACTCGACCGGATCGTGGACGATCTCACGGCGTTGCTGGACGTCTTGGGGGAGAACGATCCGGTGGTGCTCGTCGGGCACAGCTGGGGCGGGCCGATCATCCGCGTGTTCGCCGACCGTCATCCTGATCGCGTCGCCGGCATGGTGTTCGTCGACGCGACGCTCGCCGAGGTGATGTCGTCCCGCAACGCCAAGGTGGCGGCCAGGTTCTTCGCGCTGCTGGGGGTGTTGGCGCGGTTCGGCGGCAAAGGACTGATCAGGAGGGCGACTTTCCGCAACGGCGTCTCGCCCGAGATCACCGAGGCGGACGTGGAGATCATGATTCGTGACCACGCCAGCGCGCGGGCGATGCGCGCGGGCAGCCGGGAGGCGTCGCAGATCGTCGCCGCGTTGCCCGTGATGCGCCGCGTGCAGGCAGCGGGCACGCCGGACGTGCCCACGGTGTGCCTGCAGGCGGGACTGGTCGAGCGCGGCATGACCGCGTGGCGGCCCAGGTTCAACCAGTGGGCGGCCGACCTGATGGCGGCCGTTCCGCGCGGCAAGATGATCGTCGTCGAGGAAGCGGGGCACCTGATTCCACAGGAGACTCCCGCTGTGGTGCGCGAAACCGTCTTCGGGGTCGTCGAGCAGCTACCTTGACCGGATGGACTTCGACGAGTACCGGAAACACGACGCCACCGGGCTGGCGCAGCTCGTTGCGGCGAAGGAGGTGTCCGCGGCCGAGCTGCTGACCGTGGCACGGGACCGCGCGGCGGCGGTCAACCCGCGGATCAACGCGATCGTCAGGGACGTCCCAGCGTCCCCTTCGGACGACCTCACCGGACCGTTCGCGGGCGTGCCGTTCCTGATCAAGGACCTCGGCCAGGACTACGCGGGACTGCCCACCTCGAACGGCTCGCGCTCGTTGTCCCGCCATCCCGTCGCCGCGCACTCGACCGTCGTCCAGCGGTGGCTCGACGCGGGCCTGGTGATCTTCGGCAAGACGAACCTGCCGGAGTTCGGCGCGAAGGCCATCAGCGAGTCCGCGGTGTGGGGTCCCGCGCGCAACCCGTGGGACCTCACGCGCACCCCCGGTGGCTCCTCTGGCGGGTCGGCGGCCGCGGTCGCCGCCGGGATCGTGCCGTGCGCCGGTGCGAACGACGGTGGCGGCTCGACGCGGATTCCGGCGGCGTGCTGCGGGCTCGTCGGGCTGAAGCCGGGGCGCGGGCTCACGCCGTTCGGCCCGGACACCGCCGAGATGATGCACGGTGCGGCGGTGCAGGGTGTCGTGTCGCGGACCGTGCGGGACACGGCCGCGATGCTCGACGTCATCTGCGGTGGCGAGCCGTCCGGGCCGTACACGCCGGGCATGCCCGCTGAGGCGTTCGCGTCGAACGTCGGTGTCGATCCGGGGAAGCTGCGGATCGGCGTGCGGGTGCCGTCGGCGATCACGCCTGAGCCGCACGCCGAGGCGTACGCGGCCGTTGCGAGTGCCGTGCGGGTGCTGACCGACCTTGGGCACCACGTCGAGGAGCTGCCCGAGGCGCCGTTCGACGACGCCGCGCTGGCCCGCGACTTCCTGCTGACGTGGTTTGTGAACCTGGCCTGGAAGGTGGCCGACGCCAAGCGGGTGTCCGGGGCGCCGGACATCGCGTTCGAGCGCGACACGCTGCTGATGGCCGCGCTGGGACGAGCCACGAGTCCGGTCGACTACGTGGACGCCGTCCAGCGCCGGCACGAGCACACTCGGCGGTTGAGCACGTTCTTCGAGTCCTACGACCTGCTGCTGACGCCTTCGCTCGCGACCCCGCCGCCCGAGGTGGGGGCGTTCGACCTGCCGTTGTCGTTGCAGCGGGCGACCGATGTGCTGCTGAAGACCCGCACGGCACGACTGCTGCGCTACACGTCGATCCTCGACGACATGATCTCCGACAACCTCGGCTGGGTGCCGTACACGCAGCTCGCGAACATCACCGGCCGGCCCGCGATCTCGCTGCCGTTGCACTGGACCGCGGACGGGCTGCCGCTGGGCGTCCAGTTCGTCGCACCTCTGGCGGGCGAGTCGCTGCTGATCCGGCTCGCGGCCCAACTGGAGGAAGCGCTGCCGTGGGCGGACCGGATGGCCGTCATTCGCTGAGGAACCGCAGCAGCTCCGCGGAGACGAACTGAGGGTTTTCCTCGGCCAGCCAATGTCCTGCGTGCGGAATGTCGACCGCGCGCACGATGTTGGTCATCCGCGGGGCCGCTGTGCCTTGGATCGCCTGAGCCTGGCCTTGGGCGGCCATGATCAGGGTCGGTGCGCCGACCGGCTGCGCCGCCTCGGTGTCTTTGACATCCTGGTCGAGCGCGCGGTACAGGTCGAATCCGGCTTTGAGGGTCTCAGGTTTGCGGTAGGTCCGCGCGTACTCGTCGATTTCGGCGTCGGTGAACGGGGAGTGCGTGCTCGTGCCACCGAAAGCGCTGCCGTTGAAGGAAACCTGCGGGTAGAACAGCCTCAGGTATTCGCAGACGTCGTTGCCCACCACCGCCTCGGGGACCTGCGGCTGCATGTGGAAAGCGATGTGCCAGCTCAGGTTCCGGTACGTCGTGGCACTGACCTGCGGTCCGGGCAGCGGCAGGTCGAGGTAGCCCAGGCGCGCGGTGTCCTGCGGGAACTGGCTCGCGTACTGGAACGCGACCGCGGCGCCGAGGTCGTGGCCGATGATCGCGGGGTTCTGGAGTCCGAGCTTCTTGGTGAGAGTGTGGATGTAGCGAGCCAACGTGGCTTTGTCGTAGCTCTTCGGCGTGCCGGTGCTGTCGCCGAGGCCGGGCAGGTCGACGGCGTAGACGGTGTGGTGCCCGGCGAGCGCGGGCATGATCGGCGACCAGCCGTACCAGGTCTGGGGCCAGCCGTGGATCAGCACGACCGGCGTGCCGCTTCCGCCGGTCACGTAGTGCATGCGCACGTCGTCGACGTCGGTGTACTCGTGCCGGAACCCGTCCAGTCCGGCTGGGGGCGTGTCGTCCGGAGCCGAGCAGGCCGTGATCATGAACAGGAGTGCGAGCAGTACGCGTTTCATGGGCTCAGGGTCGCCGTGCGGTGCTGTTTCTGGCACGAAAACTTGCCGATCTGGCAAGATTGCGGCCCGTGAAGCGCGAAACGGAAGAAGTGCTCGACGGGGTGGGGGCCAGGCTGCGCACGCTGCGGCGGCACCGCGGCATCACGCTGGCCGACCTCGCGACGACGACCGGCATCTCGGAGAGCACGTTGTCGCGGCTGGAGAGCGGTCAGCGCCGCGCGACGCTGGAGCTGCTGCTCCCGTTGGCGCGCACGTACAACGTGCCGCTGGACGACCTCGTCGGCGCGCCTCGGACCGGTGATCCGCGCATTCACCTCAAACCGATCCACCGGTTCGGGATGACGTTCGTGCCGCTGTCCCGGCGGCCAGGCGGCGTGCAGTCGTTCAAGATGCTCATCCCGGCGTCGAAGGAACCTCTCGAACCGACTTTGCAGACCCACGACGGGTTCGAGTGGCTCTACGTCCTCAATGGACAGCTGCGGCTCGTGCTGGACGACCTCGACCTCACCCTGCCGCCCGGCGAGGCGGCGGAGTTCGACACGTCGTTGCCGCACTGGCTGGGCAGCGCGGACGGCGGCGCGGTCGAGCTGCTGATCCTGTTCGACCCGCAGGGGCTGCGCACCCACGTCCACGGTGATCCGCACCGGCCGGGCTGACCGGCGCGCCGTTGCAGCGCCTCGACCTGTGCGCGTGACACGGCGCCGAGAGCGGCGTCCATACACGCGAAGACGCCGAGCACCTTTCTGGCCGAGCTGACTGGCGCGCTGCCCGCCTCACCGTTGCGGCGCCTTCACCCGTGCGCGTGACACGGTGCGGAGAGCGGTGTCCACACGCGCGAAGGCGTCGGCGGATGCTGCGGTGACTGTTCGTGGGTTTCTGCGTGTGCAAGCAGGCGGCGCCGAGCGCCTTGTCGGCGCGCTGCCCCCTCAGCGTTGCGGTGCCTCGACCTGTGCGCGTGCTTCGGTGTCGAGAGCGGCGTCCACACGCGCGCAGCCACCGGTGGATGTTGCGGTAACTGTTCCTGGGGCTTCTGCTCGTCCAAGCCGACGGTGCCGAGCACCTTGCCGGCCGGGCTGACCGGCGCGCCGCCCGCCTCAGCGCGAACATGGGTGTTGCCACGGATGGACACCGGGCGGGCTCACCCGTCAGCCTGCGTAGGCGTCGCGGGAAGTGTTCACGGAGAGGCGAAGCGCGTGTCGTTGTTCGGGCGGATCTTCCTGCTCAACGCCCTGGTCCTGGCGGTGGCGGCCGCGTTGCTGGTCTTCGGCCCCGCGACCGTCTCCACACCGGCGCTGCTGGGCGAGGTGCTGGTGCTCGCGGCCGGGCTGGTGGTGATGCTGATCGCCAACGCCGTGCTGATCCGGGTCGGCCTGGCGCCGCTGGGACGCCTCACCCGTGCCATGACGACCATCGACCTGCTCAAACCGGGTCCCCGGCTCACCGCGCGGGGCCACGGCGAGATCGCGGAGCTGATCACCACGTTCAACGCCATGATCGACCGGCTGGAGGCCGAGCGCGGGTACAGCGCCGCCCGGGCGTTGTCGGCGCAGGAGGCCGAACGCCGTCGCGTCGCGCAGGAGCTGCACGACGAGGTGGGTCAGTCGCTGACCGCCGTGTTGCTGGGGTTGAAGCGGGTGGCCGACCAGTCGTCGGGGCCGATGCGCGACGAGCTCCTGCAGGCACAGGAGACCACGCGGTCCACTTTGGACGAGGTTCGCCGCATCGCCCGCCGGTTGCGGCCGGGTGTGCTGGAGGAGCTGGGCCTGGTCAGCGCGTTGAAGGCACTGGTGGCGGAGATCTCCGAACCGGCCGGCCTCACCGTGCGGCGGTCGTTCGACAAGGACCTGCCCGCACTCGACGCCGAGACCGAGCTCGTCGTCTACCGAGTCGCCCAGGAGGGTCTCACGAACACCGTCCGGCACGCGTCCGCCGACTCGATCGACCTGACGTTGCGCGGGCGTCCATCCGTTGTGGAGCTGCGGATCCGTGACAACGGGTGCGGAATCGGCTCGTCGGCGGAAGGAGCGGGAATCCGGGGCATGCGGGAACGCGCGCTGCTGGTCGGAGCCGAACTGACGGTGGGTGCTTCTCCTAGCGGTGGCACCGAGGTGCGGCTCGTGGTGGGGGCGCGCGGATGACGGTGCGCATTCTGCTGGCCGACGACCACGCGCTGGTGCGCCGCGGCGTCCGGCTGATCCTGGACAACGAGCCGGACCTGACCGTGGTGGCGGAGGCGGGCGACGGTGCCGAGGCGGTCACCAGGGCCCGTGCCGACCGGCCAGACCTGGCGATCCTCGACATCGCGATGCCGCGGATGACGGGACTGCAGGCCGCGCGCGAGCTGTCGCGATTGATGCCGGACCTGCGGATCCTGATCCTGACGATGTACGACAACGAGCAGTACTTCTTCGAGGCGTTGAAGGCCGGCGCGTCCGGGTACGTCCTGAAGTCCGTCGCCGACCGCGACCTGGTCGAGGCGTGCCGGGCCGCGATGCGCGGCGAGCCGTTCCTCTATCCCGGCGCCGTGAACTCGCTGGTCCGCGACTACTTGAACCGGGCGAGGGCGGGCACCGGCATCCCGGCCCGCGCGATCACCGACCGCGAGGAGGAGATCCTCAAGCTCGTCGCGGAGGGTCACTCGTCCAAGGAGATCGCCGACCTGCTCGTGATCAGCGTCAAGACCGTGGAGCGCCACCGGGCCAACCTGCTGCAGAAACTCGGCCTCAAAGACCGCCTCGAGCTCACCCGGTACGCGATCCGCGCCGGGCTCATCGAACCCTAGGAACCCCGAGTGAACGTCGAAGTCACGCCCCTGCCCGGCATAGGTGTCAGGCAGGACTTCTCCATCCGCTCCGGCCGCCGGATCGGCGTGATCTCCTACCGCGACGGCAAGTTCGAGCTGATCCTGTCCAAACAGGACGACCCCGACGCCACCGCCGCCTCGATCCCGCTGGCCCCGGAGGAGGCGGGCACGCTGGCAGGGCTCCTCGGCGCACCCCAGCTCGTCACGCAGCTGGCCAGGCAGCACCGCGACATCACCGGGATCACGACCCGTCAGCTCCCGGTCACCGCGTTCGCGAGCCGCACTTTAGGCGACACCGCACTTCGCACCCGCACCGGAGCGTCCATCGTCGCCGTCGTGCGCGCGGGCAACGCACACCCGTCGCCGGGTCCCGACTTCCTGTTCGAGAACGGTGACCTCGCGGTCGTCGTCGGCACCGCGGAGGGCCTCGATGCCGCCGCGGACATCCTGACGGGCGGCTGAGGCAGGTGCACGACACGACGATCGCGCTCATCCAACTGGGTGCGGTCTTCTTCGGCCTGGGCCTGCTGGGCCGGCTCGCCTGGAAGTTCGGCATCTCGCCCATCCCGCTCTACCTCGTCGGCGGTCTGGCGTTCGGCTCCGGCGGCCTCGTCCCGCTGCACGGCATCTCCGAGTTCACGCACCTGGCCAGCGAGATCGGCGTGGTGCTGCTGTTGTTGCTGCTGGGCCTGGAGTACTCGGCGTCCGAACTGACCACCGGCCTGCGCAAGTCGTGGATGGCCGGGTTGCTGGACATCGTGCTGAACGCCGCGCCCGGTGCGATCGTCGCGCTCTTGCTCGGCTGGGGGCCGGTCGGTGCGCTGGCGATGGCCGGTGTCACCTACATCTCGTCGTCCGGCATCGTCGCGAAGGTGCTGGGCGACCTCGGGCGACTGGGCAACCGCGAGACGCCGGTCGTGCTGTCGGTGCTCGTGTTCGAGGACCTGGCGATGGCGGTCTACCTGCCGGTGCTGACCGCGGTGCTGGCGGGGGTGAGCTTCCTCGGCGGGCTCACCTCGGTCGGAATCTCGTTGCTGGCCATCACGGTGGTGCTGGTGGTGGCGCTGAAGTACGGGCGCGTGATCTCGGCCGTTGTGGACAGTCCGGACCACGAGGTGTTCCTGCTCAAGCTCCTCGGCTCGGCGTTGCTCGTCGCCGGTGTCGCCTCGGAACTCCAGGTTTCCGCGGCCGTCGGCGCGTTCCTGCTGGGGATCGCGATCTCCGGCTCCACCGCGGAGAACGCGACCCGGTTGCTCGAGCCTTTGCGCGACCTGTTCGCCGCCATTTTCTTCGTGGTGTTCGGGCTGAACACCGATCCTCGGACGATTCCCCCGGTGTTGCTGATGGCCGTGCTGCTGGCCGTGATCACGACTTTGACGAAGGTGGCCACGGGCTGGTGGGCGGCTCGGCGGCAGGGGATCGGCGCGATGGGCCGGGCTCGCGCGGGTGCCGCGCTGGTGGCTCGGGGCGAGTTCTCGATCGTGATCGCCGGACTTGCCGTCGCCTCGGGCCACGTGAACCAGCAGCTGGCCGCTCTGGCCACCGCCTACGTGCTGCTGATGGCGATCATCGGGCCGATCGCGGCTCGGTTCGTGGAGCCGGTCGGGGAGTTCTTCCTGCGCAGGCGGGTGCCGGCTCGATGAGGGTGCCCGGCTTCCTGCTCGCGTTGCTGCTGGTGCTCGTCGGCACCAGCGCGCGTCAGGACGTCACTTCCACCACTTCGGGATCCGGGCTGAGTGCGTCGGTTTCCGTCGTGCACGTGCTGACGGTGCCGTCGCCGGATGCCTGCTGGGCGTTGTGCCGCGCGGGGGAGGGCTCGCGGCCCTCGCAGAGCCGGGCCGCTGGCAGCGTTTCCGGTGCCTTTCACCTTGATACGACGACTTCAGGTCCCCGGTCGAGCCGGGCGCCGCCGTGTGCGGACGCTCCCGGCTCCCGTACATCCCCGACCTGAGGACTTGAGAATGTCGATCGTCGTACTGGTGTTGCTGCTCGCGTCCGTCATCGCCGGCGTCGGCGCGATGGGAGCGATGGTGGTGAGGAAGGAACCGTTCTACGGCGTGGTCGGCCTCATCACGATCTGCGTGCCGAGCTCGCTGCTGGCGTTCACCTACATCGCCGTCGCCTGATCCGTTGTCTGATCCGGGACCTGGGCGAGCTGGGCGATCCCCAGCTCGACCAGGTCCTGAGGCCGCAACCGCAGCTGGTCCGCGGTGGCGCGCGCCTGGGACGGGTCGCGTTTCAGGATGGCCGTCGCCAGCTCGGGGGAGATCACCGCGAGGTAGCTGTCGGGGGTGACCCACAACCGGTCGGGCGCGGCGAACGCCAGTGCGCCACCGGATCCGCCCTCGCCGATCAGCAACGTCGTCACCCGAACCCGTGCGGACGCGACCGCGGTGAACATGTCCGCGATGGCCGCGCCGACACCCGCCTTCTCGGCGGCCGCGTCGTTGGCGGCACCTGGAGTGTCCACCAGCGTCAGCACGGGAATGCCGAGCCGGTCCGCCAGCCTGACCAGGCGCGCCGCCGTGCGGAACCCGGCCGGGCGCGTGGCCGTGCCGCACTGTGCCGCGTAGGCGATGGTGACGCCTTCGCGGTGTCCGAAGCCGCACAGCACGCCGGGGTCGACGCCACCCGCGCGGTCTCCGCTGATCGGCTCGTGCCAGTCGAAGTAGGCGGCGAGGTAGGCGGCGGCGCGTGGACGGCCTGGGGCGCGGGCGCGTTGCACGGCCTCCCAGCCGGTCGCGGGCAAGGTCGAGGAGCCCAGAGCCGACGGCACCGGGGCGGTCGGGGCGGGCTTCGTGACGAGCCGCAGCCAGCGTTCCAGCCTGGGACGCAGCTCGTCCGGTGGCACGAGCTGGTCGGCCAGACCGGCCGCGAACTGCTGCGTCACCGAGTATCCGGGCGGGCGGACACGGGACCCGGCGAAGCCGACCTGGGCGCCGCGCAGGCCGATCACGACGTCGGCGCCCGCGCCGAGAGTCGCCCAGCCTCCGCCGGTGGTGGGATCGCGCAGGACCGCGATGTGCGGCAGGCCGGCCTCGCGGGTCAGGGTGATCTGACGCGCGATCCGTTGCAGCTGCAGCAAGGCGAGCGTGCCCTCCTGCATGCGGCTGCCACCGGTCATGACCAGTGAGACGACCGGGACGCGCAGCGAGCGCGCCCGTTCGAAGGCCTGCTCGATCCGTTCGCCGGTCCGGGTTCCCAGCGAGCCGCCGAAGAACCCGAACTCGAACGACACCACCACGGCCGTGACGCCGCCGATCTCCGCGACGCCGTAGACGACGGACTCGCGTTCGCCGGTCCGCTCGGCCGCCCGCGCGAGCTGGCCGCCGTAGCCGGGCCAGCCGAGCGGCCCGTCGCCGATGGGCGTGGTCGAGCAGGGCAGCTCGGTGAACGCCGAGGACAGGCGGGCGATCAGCGAGCGCGCGGACTCATGCCCGGAGCGCACGCTTCACGACCTTGCCCATGTCGTTGCGCGGCAACGACTCGACGAACCGCACCAGCCGCGGGCGCTTGTGCGGGGTGAGCAGGCGGGCGACGTGGTCGACGAGGTCGGCGGCCTCTGGGGTGGCGCCGGCCGGCACCACCCAGGCGATGATCCGCTCGCCCAGGTCGTCGTCGGGCTCGCCGGTGACCGCGACCTCGGCGACGGACGGGTGTTCCAGCAGTGCGTTCTCGATCTCGCCCGCGCCGATCTTGTAGCCACCGCTCTTGATGATGTCGGTGGCCTTGCGCCCGACGATCCGGTAGTAGCCGTCGGGGTCACGTGTGCCCACGTCACCGGTGCGGAACCAGCCGTCCGCGAATGCCTCCGCGGTGGCGTCCGGACGGTTCAGGTACTCGGTGAACAGGTTCGGGCCGCGCACCTGGATCTCGCCCACCGCACCGGTTTCCTCCAGCACGGCGCCGTCGTCGCCGACGAGCCGCGCCTCGACGCCGGGCAGCGGCACGCCCACCGCGCCGGGACGACGGTCGCCGTCGGCGCGCACGCTCGTGTTCATCAGCGTCTCGGTCATGCCGTACCGCTCGACCACCCGCTGCCCGGTCGCCGCCGCGATCCGCTCGTGGTCGCGCACCGGCAACGCCGCCGACCCCGACACCAGCAACCGCGCTCCCCGCAACGCCGCGGCCAGCTCGGGGGCGGAGCCGACCTCTTCCGCGACGCGGTGGTACATCGTCGGCACGCCGAACATCATCGTGCCGTCACCAGCGAGCGCGTTGGTAAGCGCAACGGTCGAGAACTTGCCGAGGTGGTGCAGCGTGCCGCCCCGCCGCAACGGCCCGAGCACGCCGAGGATCAACCCGTGCACGTGGAACAACGGCAACGCGTGCACCAGCACGTCTTCCGAAGTCCACTCCCACGCTTCCGCCACTGCGTCCAATGTGGACGTGAGCGCACGGCGTGGCAGCACGACGCCCTTGGGTGCACCCGTGGTGCCCGAGGTGTAGACGATCAACGCCGGAGCCTCGGGACCAGGGGCTGCCAGCGGCTCGGCCGGTCCGTCCGTCAGCGTGACATCCCGGCGTGGCACGGACTGCAGGCCTTCTGGGAGCTGAACCCCTGAGGCCGCGAGGACGTTGGCGGGCGCGCTGTCCGCGACGATGTGGGCGAGCTCGCGTTCGCCGACCTTCGGGTTGAGCGGCACGGCGGGCACCCCGGCGAGCAGGGCGGCGACCACGGCCACGCACGTCTCGATGTCCGGCGTGGCCCAGACAGCCACTCTCGGCAGTCCGACGAGCTGCTGCGCCAGCGTTCCCGCGCAGGACGCCAGCTCGGCGTGAGTCAGCGTGCGGTCGCCGAAGCGGAGAGCGACGCGATCAGAGGACAAGGGGAACATCACGGGCTCACCAGATTCCGGGGACGACGAGGGCGAGCCAGACCAACGGCGGTGCCGCCGCGACCATGATCCCGCCGTAGACCATCAACTGCTTGAAGAACTTGTCGCGGTCCACGTCCTGCGCACCCGCCAGCACCAGCGCGCCGTTGGTGGAGAACGGACTGACGTCGACCACCGTCGCCGACACCGCCAGCGCCGCGATCAGACCGACCGCGCTGACATCTCCGCGCAGCAGGAACGGCACGGCGAGCGGGATGAGCGCGCCCATGATGCCGACCGACGAGGCGAACGCGGACACGATCGCGCCGATGTAGCAGATCAGCAGCGCGGCGATCAGCGGAGCGCCGACGCCCGCGACCGAGTCGCCCGCCCACTTGATCGTGCCCATGGTCTGCAGCACGGCGACGTAGGTGAGGATGCCGCAGATCAGCAGCACGGTCGGCCAGGTGATCTGGGTGATCGCCTGCTTGCTCTGCTCCGGCCACACGACGCTGAGCAGCACCGCCACGGTGATCGCGGCCAGGCCGACGTCGAGGTCGAACACGAGCGCGGCGACGACGAGTGCGGCCAGGCCGGCGAGGGTGGCGATGCGCGGGACGGTCAGCGCGATGCGTTCGTCGGCCGCCACGGAGTCGTCGCTGTCCACGACGCCGCTTGCCGCCACCGTGTCCTGGTTGCCGCTGCTGGTGACCCCGACCCCGCTGCCGCTCCCGACGCTGCTGCTGGCCCCGACACTGCCACCGCCGACTGCGCCGATCCCGCTGCTGCCGCCGCCGACTGTGCCGATCCCGCCGCTGCTGCCGCCGACCCCGCTGACCCCGACGTTGCTGTCGCCGCCCCCATTGGCGCTGCCGTCTCCGCTGTTCCCGCCAGCTCCAGCGAGCGCCCGCACCTCAACCGGCTGCCTGGCGAGCTTCATCCCACCCAGCACCACGAACACCACCGCGGCGATCAGCAGGTTCACCACGAGGCTGGCCAGGAACAGCACGACCTCGTTGCCCGGCAAGCCTTCCTTCGCCACGATGCCGTTCACGATCGTCCCGTAGATGCTGATGGGGGAGAAGCCGCCCGCCTGCGCGCCGTGCACCACCATCACGCCCATGAGGAGTGGGCTGATCTTGTACTTCGCCGCGAACCCCATCGCGATCGGCGCCACGATCGCGACCGCCGCGGGACTGACCGCGCCGATCGCCGTGAGCAGGCCGGTGATCGCGAACATCACCCAGGGCATCAACGCGATCCGGCCGCCGACGAGGCGAATCGCCATGTGCACCAGCCAGTCGGTGGTGCCGTTGGCGCGGGCGATGGCGAACAGGAACGTCACGCCGACCAGCACGACGAACAGCGAGCCGGGGAAGCCCTTGAAGATGTCGTCGGCCTTCATGTCCGCGACCAGCGTGCCGACCCCGAAGGCGGCGGCGAAGGCGAGCGCACCCATGTTGATCGATCTGGTTGTGGCGATGACGAACACCACGACCAGCACGAGTATCGAGATCAGTTCGGGGGACATGCGGGGCTCCCGTCGTTGGGCGGTCCCAGGGTGAGGGGGAGTGGCTAAGTGGCTCAGCCACTTTCCGCCCTGGGTCCACCGGCTGTCAAGAGGTGGCCTAGTGGCTGAGCCACTTGAGCGGATATCCTGGGCTGATGTCAGAGGCACTGCGGCCGATGGTCAAGTCCCGCCTGTACGAGCAGGTGCTCGAACGCCTGCGCGCGTACGTCGCGGAGGCGGGCCTGAAGTCGGGCGACAAGCTCCCGGCCGAACGCGAGCTGGCCGCGAGCCTCGGTGTGAGCCGCGCGTCGGTGAAGCAGGCGATCGTGGTGCTGGAGGTCCAGGGCCTGGTCGACGCACGTCACGGCGGTGGCACCTATCTCGTGCGCGACACCCTCGACGTCGAACCCGTCGAGCAGCTCGTCGAACGCCGCAAGCGCCTCCCGGAGGTACTGGAGGCCCGCGAGGCCCTGGAGACCAAGCTGGCCGAGCTCGCCGCCGAACGCCGCACCGAGGCCGAGCTGGAGGACATCCGCCAGGCCCTCGACTTCATGCGCGAGGAGATCGTCGCCGGCGGCTTCGGCGTGGAAGGCGACCGCCGCTTCCACGCCGCCGTCACCGCCGCCGCCCACAGCTCGTTGCTCGCCGACTTCATGCAGACCATCGCCGGCCAGATCACCGAGAGCCGCACCGAGTCGCTGCGCCAGCCCGGTCGCCCGTACCGGTCGCTGGCGCAGCACACGGCGATCTACGAGGCCATCGCCGCGGGTGACCCGAAGAAGGCGGCGGCCGCCATGCGCAAGCACGTCCGCACGGTCGCGAAAGTCCGCCTTCTCGACTGGGTGCCAGAAGACTCAGAAGACTCAGAAGACTCAGCGGAGTGATCAGCGCAGGTTGATCACCACCCGCCGGCCGGCCTGGATCACGCGGCTGGTCCCGTCGGCGTTGTGCACCACGACCGTCCAGTCGCGCTTGGACTTCGAGTGCACGACCAGAGTCCCGTTGTTCTGGGTGATCCGCGTGCGGCCCTTGTCCTCGTACAGCGTGAACGACCCACGAGCCCCGGCCGTGACGTGCACGGTTAGCGCGTCAACGGGGTTCTGGACATCACCGGACACGTTGCTGGTGCGCTCGACCAGCATCCCGCCCGACCGCAGGAACACCGGCATGGTGTCCCAGCCCGCGCTGACCGTCGCCCAGGTGCCGCCCTGGTAGACGCGGCCGGTGAAGTAGTCGGTCCACTGCCCCGGCGGGAACCAGACCCGCGTCTCACCGACGTCGCCTGGCGTGGTGATCGGCGCGACCAGCATGTCCGATCCCACCATGAACTGGCTGTCCACAGTGGAGTAGGCCTCCGGGCTGTCCGGGTAGTCGAGATAGGCCGGGCGCACCACGGGCACGCCCGTGCGGTTCGCCTGCTCCGCCAACGTGTAGATGTACGGCACTAGACGTTCGCGCAGGTTGAGGAACTTCGTCGCGGAAGCCTGCGCGGCCGGACCGTACTGCCACGGCAGGCGGTCGCTGTGGTTGCTGTGCAGGCGGGTGATCGGCTGGAACGCACCGAGCTGCACCCACCGCGCGTACAGGTCGTCCGGCAGTTTGGCGGTGTACCGGACCTGGCCGTTGTCCAGGTACGTCTCCGACCCGCGCAGGCCGGTGGTGTCGTTGTGCCCGCCGATGTCGTGGCTGATCGACGACATCCCGGTCGACGCCGCCTCGGCCGAGGTGTAGCCGATGGTCCCCTTCATGGCGCCCCACGTCGACGAGGTGTCGCCCGTGAAGTGCAGCGTGGTGCGCTTCTCCGCCCACGGCCCGGTCTGCAGCGGCCCGGACCCGCTGTAGCCGCCCGCCTGCAACGAGCCGAAGCCGCGCGAGAACGCGAACCCGCCGAGCTTCGCGTACTGCTCGTTGATCCACGAGTCCGGCGTGACGCCGCGCAACGACGATCCCGAGCCGTCGCAACACCAGTCGAGCCACCAGAAGTCGGTCGGCATGGGCCGGTGCAGCTCCACGTACGCGCGCAGCTGGTCGGGGTCGCCCCAGTCGAACACGTAGCAGTCCGCGCAGGATCCCTTGGCCAGCTTGCCCTTCGCGGTGGCCTGGGCCTTCGCGAAGTCCGGGTCGGTGCCCTGGATGCTCGGGTGGATGTTGAGCGTGCTGTGCAGTCCCTCGCCGTGCGCCCAGTCCAGGAACCCCTGCGGGTCGGGGAACTTGGCCCTGTCGAACTGCCAGCCGTTCCACGTGTTGCGCGCCTTGAAATCGGTGTCGACCACGAGGACGTCCAGTGGCACACCGTGCTGCCGGAACGCGGGCAGGATCCGGTCGCGGTAGTCGGCGGCGGTCCGGTCGATGTACTCGGAGTACCAGACGCCGTAAGCCCAGCGCGGCAACAACTTCGGCCCGCCGGTCAGCGTCGCCAGGTCCTGCAGTGCGGCCTTGTAGTTCTGGCCGTACCCGAACACGTACCCGTCCTGGTACGGCTGTGCACCACGATCGGCACGAGGTGTGGGGGTGCTTCCGTTGTGGAGCGCGGAACTCGTGTCGTCCAGCAGGTACCAGCCATCGCGGTACAACAGCCCGGGATAGAGCCGCGGGTCGCCGCTGTCGCCGGTGTAGCCGTCCAACGAGCGCCGATAACCGCCGAGCGCCAGGTGTTGCTGGGTCGAGTTGACCCCGATGGTGTCGAGGTTGACGTGGCAGCCGGTGTCCGGGCACGTGACCGCGAGGGTCGAAGTGCCCGCGGGCAAAGGAATCCGCGCTGTCGTCGATGCCCAGGTGGTCCAGTCCGCCGTCACCGGCAACGTCACCGCCTGCCCGTTGAGCAGGATCGTGCGCGGCTCGTGCTTGCCGTCGCCGCCGACACCGTTGGCGTAGCGCAGGTTCACGGTGTACGTGCCCGCGGCCGGAACCCCGCTCAACCGCTGGGCCAGCCCGGCCCCGCCCTTCAGTTCGGCGACGAAGCCGGTGCCCGCGTAGCCGATGTGCTCGTCGGCGATCGTGGCCACGCCGGTGAGAACGCCGTTCTCGGCCTCGCAGGTGGTGCCGAACCTGCAGTCGTCGATCGCCCGCTGGCCGGGATAGGGCTGACCGGCGGTGAGCAGCGCGAGGCTGTCAACGTTGACATTGCCCGAGTCGGCCACGCCTCTGGTCAGCGCGACGCGGTGTTCGCCGGCCGTCAGGTCGACCTCGGCCTCCACGATCTTCCAGTCACGCCAGTCCGCGGTCGCGGGCAACGTGATCTGCCGTGCCCGGCCGTCGACAGCGAGGCTGAGCGTCCGGTTCTCGTGCTTGCCGTCACCGCCCTGCCCGTTCGCGTACCGGACGGCGATCCGGTGCCTGCCGGCCGTGGTCGCGTTGACCGTCGCCGTGACTCCGTTGCCGGAGTAGGAGAATCCGGCGACGAAGCCCGCACCGGTGTGACCGGGATGCTCGGTCGCGACGAGCATCCCCTCCCGCGGCTGGTCCTCGGCTTCGCAGAGCTGCCCGGTCGCACAGACCACCCGCCGCCACGGGGACGCGGTCGTGCCACTGGCTTTCAGCTCGAGGTTGTCCGCCCGGAACGGCCCGGACCCGACGCGATACCGCAAGGTCATCGCCGACGTGGTGATGACCAGCCACCCGTTCTCGACCCGCGAACTGTAGGCCGCACGGGGGAAGGTGCGATTTACAACGTTGTAAGTGCGCGCGTTCTCAAAGCCGCGGTCCGCCGCGTACTCGGTCCGCATCAGGGTGGGGGAGAGGATCTGGAACCTGGCCTGCCCCGACTCGACCGTGCCGGTCGGCTGTGCTGTCGCGGGGGCAGGGGAGACGAGGCTGAGCAGTGCCAGCAGGGGTATGACTGTCGCGCGTTTCCGCATCCGTGCTCCTCGTTGACGCCGTTGGCTTCCGAGGTGTTCAGGTACGTGAATCCCCCTCACCTTGGCCTGCCGGGGTTGAGCGATCAAGAGGCCACTTGGCCCAGAGCGTGCCCGAACAGTGCCCGAACTCCGTGTTCGCGTGAATTCGAGGGCGATTCGATTCCGGTCCGCCATTCGGCTGAAGCGGTGCGGCGGCCGACGGGGGAACGTCGGGAATCTGGGTAATGTACGGCGTTCTCGAAGCGTTGCGGTGACGCCCGGCGATCGCTGTCATACTTCGATCACCGACCTCGAACGGGGAGGCCGCACATGCCGCTCGCGGAGCAGAGCACTGATAGCGGCGCTTTATGGCCCCTGGTCGAAGGCCTGCGACGGATTCCGTGCCTGATGTACCGCAGCGGCCGCAACCTCGTGATGCGGATGGTGTGCGAGGAGCTCGGCGAGCAGCTGCCATTCGAAGAACTCGACCACGCCACCGGTCACCTGTACAGTTTGGCGGAGGTTTGCCGGCGGCATCCGGATGGATTAGCCGCGCTCGTGCTCGTGCTGGAGCGGATTGAGCAACGTTCCAAGCAAATGGCCGCACTGCGGGAGACCGTGCGTGCGATGACGGCCCCCAAGCTGTGGCCGAGCGAGGAAAGTGCCCGGCTTTTCCAGCTCCTCGAAGGGGTCGTGTTGCCGGACATCGCCGAGATCTACCACGTTGTCGTGGGTCTCGCGGCGCCCGGACTGTCCGGGCAGGCCACCTACGTCGATGTTCTGCGCGCGCTGGAATCGTTGAATGCCGATCCGAATGGAATACCGAAACCGCTCGTCTTCGTCGAACATCTCGCCGCCAAGGTGCCGCCCGAACTGGCGGCGGAGCTGAGACGGTGGTCGGACCGGCAGGCGGGGCACCTGGGGCTGTCCGCGGAACTCGTCGCCGTGCGCCGGGAGGCGGCGGAGTCCCGCCGACCGCCCCCGCCGCCCCGGCCGACGGCCTACCTGGTGCTGCAGGTCCAGCGCGAGGGCGCGTCGGGCGAGGGGTACCGGCTGTCGCACTGGCGGCAGCTCGGCCAGGCCGCCGGATGGGCACCCGTGCGCGGTCCCGACGTAGTGGGCGGGCTCGACGTGGTGAAGGCCCGCGTCGCCGCCCTCGTCGAGCAGATGGAAGAGGACTGGGGCCATTACCGCCCGAACATCCGCATCGAGTTCGTGCTGCCGAGCGAGTTCATCAACCTCGACGTCGACCAGTGGCCGTGGGAAACGGACTCGCTCATTCCCGAACCGATCGGATGCCGTTACCCGGTGGTCGTGCGCAGCCTGGAGCGAATGACCCGCCGAAAGTGGTACCGGCTGTGGCACGAACGGTGGGACCAGTTGTGGTCTCAGCTCAGCAAGACGGGCGCGGTCCAGCGCGAATCGGCCTGGTGGGGCAAGCGGGACACCGAGAACGGACTGCGTGAACTCACCTCCGCCCTCGCTCGCACGACGATGCTGGTGTCCTTGGTGCTCAGCGCACCGCCGCGAGTGGAGATGGTCGGGCGGGACGAAGTGGCGGCGGGTTTGCGAGCGGGAGTGCCGCTCATCCTCTGGCATCGCGAGAAATGCGACAACGCCGATTTCAAGGCCATCGTCGAGAGCCTCCTGCACGGCGACGACGATTCGAACGACCTGTTGGAACGAGTTCGGCTGGCCCGGGTCACGGCGTTCGAACTGGGCGCTGTGTCAGGACACGTCGGTGAGAAGCTGACGATTCTCCTGGACGATCCGGTGCGGGTTGTGGTGCCGAGCGATCCGGCACCACCGGAAAGGATGTCGGTGGCGTGAACGCGAATACTGGTCCGGCTTTTTCACCCGGCTCGCCCAGCGGAACCGCTGGCACGGGATGGCAGGTGTACCAGGGCACCGGAGAGGTGACGTCGTCGCCACTGGGCAGGCTGCCGGACGCTCCGCCGTGGCGGAGGTTCAGCGGTTCCGGCGAGGTGTTCCGGCCGACCGGGGACGGGGGAGAGGCCGACCGCCGGATCGGCCTGCCGCGCTCCGTCGGGCGAAAGCCGCACGACCGCGAGGTCCTGATGGTGAACGCCGCGATCTACCTGCGTCGCCCGCTTCTGGTCACCGGCAGCCCGGGAACGGGCAAGTCGTCGCTGGCCTACCTCGTGTCCAGGGAGCTCGGCCTGGGGCCCGTGCTGCGCTGGCCCGTCACGAGCCGCACGGTGCTCAAGGACGGCCTCTACCTCTACGACGCGATCGGGCGGGTGCAGGCGGCGGCGGACCGTTCGGGCAAGACGCCCGCCGAGTCCGACCTCGGTGACTACATCCACCTGGGCCCGCTCGGCACCGCGTTGCTGCCCTACGAACTGCCGAGGGTGCTGCTGATCGACGAGCTGGACAAGGGCGACATCGACCTGCCCAACGACCTCCTCAACGTGTTCGAGGAGGGCGAGTACCACATCCCGGAGCTCGTCCGCTTCGCCGCGAGACAGCCGGACGTGCGCGTGCTGACCGCCGACCGCGGTGGTTCCGCCGTCGTGAAGAACGGCGTCGTGCGGTGCCGTGAGTTCCCGATCGTCATCATCACCAGCAACGGCGAGAGGGAGTTCCCGCCGGCGTTTCTGCGGCGCTGCCTGAAACTGCACGTGCAGCCACCGGACTTCGACCAGCTGGGCGGCATGATCGCGGCGCACTTCGGTGAGGCGGAGGGCATCGACCTCGCGCGGCTGATCGCGGACTTCCTGGAACACAGCGCCCAGCGCGGCGGCCTCGCGTCCGACCAGCTCCTCAACGCGGTGCACCTGGCGACCCAGCTGGCCACCTCCGGCGCGTACCAGCTCGACAGCGACTGGAACGACCTGCTGAACGCGATTTGGCACCCCCTGTCGGCGGAACCTGAATGAACGAAGACCCGGCAGCCGGTCCGTCCGTCTTCCCCCAGCAGTTCGGCGGGGCGAGGCGGGCGGACGACAGGGTGTCCACCGCGGACCTGACGTGTCAGGAGCTGCGTGACGCCCTGTGGCTCGCCGGGAAGCTCCGGCCACCGCAGGACGGACCCGAAGCACCGCGGCCGGACGAGCCACCGCACGAGACCTCGGCGGAAGAGCCACGCGGGGAGAACGAGGAAGTGGACTCCGGCGGGCCGCGGGGTGAGCCCCAGGACCTCGCACCGGGGCCGCCCCGGTCGAGCTCCGAGCCCGGCCCGGCCGCGGGCACCGGCGCCTTCCCGCTCGCCTGGCCCGTGGTCGTGGCGCTGCCGGAGGCACGGGAGATCGCGCGAGCCCTTCGCCCCTTCATGCACACGACGTCATCCCCGTGGCGCACCGTGCTCGACGAGGAGGTCACCGCGGTCCGCGCCGCGCAGGACGGCCTGTGGCTGCCCGAGTGGCGACCGGCACCCTGGCGTCGGTTCGACCTGGCCCTCGTGACCGACGTCGGGCCGTCGATGGACATCTGGCGCCGCACGGCAGCCGAGTTCCTGACGCTGCTGCGGCGGCAGGGCGCGTTTCGCGACGTCCGCCACTACCGGCTCGACAGCTCCGCGACCTCGCCGGGCGACCTGCTGCTCAAGGTCGGCGGCGAGGAGGTCAAGGCGTGGCCGTGGTCCCACCTCGTGGAGCCCTCCGGTCGACGGGTGGTGCTGGTGCTGACCGACGCCATCGGCAAGGCGTGGCGCAACGGCGCAGTGCCGGCGTTGCTGGCCCGATGGGGGCGGACGATGCCCGTGGCGATCGTCCAGGTGCTCGAGCAGCGGCTGTGGCACTGGAGCGCTCTCACGACCCGCCGGGTGCGGTTGTCCGCGAGCAGGGCCGGCGCCGCGAACCGGCACCTGAAGGTCCAGGCCGTCGCGCCTGACGCCGGCATCGGCGCGCACGAGCAGGCGAAGTCGGTTCCCGTCCCGGTGCTGGCGCTGTCCGCGGACTGGATGGCGGGCTGGGCGAAGCTCCTCAACTCCGGCGACGGCGGATGGGTCGAGACGACGGCGACCCTGGTGTCCCCGTCTGCGGAGGACACCGCGCCCGTCCAGCCGAACGGCCGGGAAGGACAACTCACGGCTCGTGAACGCGTGACACGCTTCCGCACGAACGCTTCGGTGGAGGCGTTCGAGCTCGCGGGGCTGCTCGCCGCCACGCCGTTGTCCCTGCCGCTGATGACGCTCGTGCAACGGGTGGTGCTGCCCGGTTCCACCCTGACCACGCTCGCCGAGGTCATGCTCGGTGGGTTGCTCAGGCAGCTGCCCACCGGTGACTCGCCGGACGGCGCCAGGATCGCCTACGACTTCCACGACGGTGTGCGCGACGAGCTCCTCGCCACCGCGAAGCGGTCGGACACCGTCCGGGTCGCCAGGGTGCTCAGCGAGCAGGCCGCCGACGCGCACACGTCGCTGCGGGACCTCAGTGCCGCGCTCGCCGCCCCGGACGAGGCTCCCGTTCCCGAGCTCACCCACGACAACCTGCCGTACCTGAAGGTTCAGGAGAGCCTGCTCCGCGCGTTGTCCGGGCCGTTCGCACGACGGGCGCGGCGACTCGCGGCAGCGCGGACGGAGCTGGAGTCGTCCGCAGCCCACCACACCGCCGTGACGGCCCAGGAACCGCTGGGCCAGCGCCTCGAGACGACCGGCCAGCCGCAGGTGTGGGGACCGGTTCCGCTGCGAAACCCCGACTTCGTCGGTCGCGGGGCGCTCCTGGAGCAGCTGCGCCGCCGTCTGCTCGAACCAGGGGCGACCGCCGTGCTCCCCGAGGCGCTGCACGGAATGGGCGGTGTCGGGAAGTCCCAGACCATGATCGAGTACATCTACCAGCACGCCGCCGAGTACGACGTCGTGTGGTGGATCTCCGCGGAGCACCCGGCCCAGATCACGGCGGGTCTGACGGAGCTGGCCAAGCGGCTCGGCGTACCGGGCTCTTCGGCGGACACGGCGATTCCCGGGGTGCTGGAGGCGTTGCGCACCGGGAAACCCTTCTCCCGCTGGATCCTGGTGTTCGACAACGCCGACCGTCCGGAGACCGTGCGGCCGTTCTTCCCCGGCGGTGTCGGCCACGTCGTCGTGACGTCGCGCAACTCCGAGTGGGCCGGCGTCGCCCGGCCGGTCGAGGTGGACCTGTTCACCCGCGAGGAGAGCATCGAACTGTTGCAGCGCAGGGACTCGCTGTTCCCGCGCGCCGACGCGGACCGGCTCGCGGAGGCACTCGGCGACCTGCCGCTCGCGGTCGAGCAGGCGGCCGCGTGGAGGGCGCAGACCGGCATGCAGGTCGGCGAGTACCTGGAGCTGCTGGAACAGGGCCGCACCGAACTGCTCGAGGTCGGCACCTCGAGCGACTACCAGCTGCCGGTCGCGGCGGCGTGGAACGTGCCGTTGAACCGGCTGAAGAACGACCACCCGGCGGCACTGCAGCTGCTGCAGGTCTGCGCGTTCTTCGGACCGGAACCGATCTCGCGGCGCTGGTTCAGCGGTGTGCGCGGCATGCCCGTGTCCGACGCGCTCGCCGAGGCCTTCGAGGACCCGATCAAGCTCAACCGGGCCGTGCGGGAGATCAGCCGGTACAGCCTGGCGAAGATCGACCACCGCAACAACACCCTGCAGCTGCACCGGTTGGTCCAGGCCGTCCTGAAGAACCGATTGCCGGCCGACGAGCAGCGGGACCTGCGCCACACGGTGCACGTGTTGCTTGCCAACGGCGATCCCGGCGACCCGGAGGACTCGACGAACTGGTCGAGGTACGCCGAAATGCTGCCGCACGCGGCGGTGTCGCGAGCGGTGGAGTGCGGCGACCGGTGGGTGCGGGTGATGATGATCAACCTGGCCGGCTACCTGCTCGCCGGCGGCGACTACGGGGGAGCGCTGGACCTCTCCGAGCAGGCGGTGCAGGAATGGCAGCGCAACCTCGGCCACAGCGACCTCGACACCGTCGAGATGACGCGTCACTACGCGGTCGCCCTGCGCAGGCTCGGCAAGATCGACCAGGCCATGCGGGTCAACGAGCGAAACCTCGAGGTGCTGCGCGAGGCCGTGGGCGAGGACCACGAGACCGTTCTCAGCATGCTCGACACGGTCGCGGCCGACCGGCGTTCCGAGGGCAAGTTCGCGGAGGAGCTCGCGCTGCAGCGGACCGTTCACGCCAGGTCGCGCGTGATCCTCGGCGAGGACGATCCGGCGACGCTCTACTACGCGAGCAACCTCGCGAGCTGCTACCGGTTGATGGGTGACTTCTTCGGGGCGAGGGACCTCGACGAGGAGACCCTCAGGCGCAGGATCGTCGTTCTGGGCAGCGACCACCTGATGACCTACCGGTCGATGAACGCGCTCGCGATGGACCTCCGGGAGTGCGGTGACTACCACGGAGCCGGTGGCCTGCAACAGGAAGCGTTGTCACATCAGCGGGACCTGTTCGGCGCCGACCACCCGTACACGATCGGCGCGACTCGCAACATGGCGGTGACTCTGCGCAAGCTCGGAGACCACGCGGGCGCGGTCGCCCTGTCCAGGGAGTGCGTCGCCACCTACCGCAGCCGGCACGGCGACCGCCACATCGACACCGTGACCTCGCTGACGAGCCTGTCGGTCGACCTGCGGCACATCGGCGACCTGGAGGCGGCGCACGAGGCGGCGCTGACCGCCTGCGAGCTGTTCCGCGAGATCCGCGGGCCCCAGCACCCGTACACGCTGATCGCGGCGATGAACCTGGCCTCCGTGCACAGGATGCTGGAAGCCGCCGAGGAAGCCCGCGACCTCGACGAGGTCGCCGTGCACGGGCTGCGCGCCACGTTCGACAGCGACCACCCGTTCGCTCTCGTGGCCGCCACCAACCTCGCCAGCGACCTCGCCGCGCTCGGCGACCTCACCGGGGCGAGGGCGCTCGACGAGGAGTTGGTGGAGCGGTCGACCAGGGTGCTCGGTGTCGATCACCCGTCGACGCTGGCCGTGGCGCTCAACCTCGCGATGGACCTGCGGCAGGCGGGGGAGGCCGAGGAGTCGCTGATCCTGCACGAGGAGACGGTGGCGGGCTTCCGCAGGGTCCTGGGCGCGCACCACCCCGCGACGATCCTGGCGAGCCAGCACATCAGGGCGACCTGCGACACCGACACCATGGAGCTGTGAGCTCAGGCCCGAGCCAGCCAGGCCGCGAGGTCGAGGGGAGCCGCCGCCACGCCGGTGCGGGCGAGCACCTGCAGGTGCACGGCCCGAACGGTTTCCGGCTGGTCGAGCAGTGCCCGTGAGCCCGCGGCCAGGCCGAGGCCGACCCAGGCGTCGTGGTCCAGCGGCTCTGCCAGGACAAGGCGTTCGTAGGTGGCCGCGGCCGAGTCGAGGTCGCCACCGGCGAACCGCACGTCCGCGGACTCGCCGGAGTCGATGCGGCGGAACGACTCCGGGTCCAGTGCCCGCAGCTTGACCAGAGCCGCGCGGGAGGACTCCGCCTGCTGGGCGACCGGCACGACCTCGCGGCGCACGACGGCAGGGCGGGGACCTCCGAGCGTCCACGCGTCGGCGGCGGCCGTGACGTCGGCGGCGTTCGGCCGGACGTGGTGGATCCGCCAGGTCGCCCGGTGGTCGGCCAGGAGCGTGGTGATGGCGTCCGCGAGATCAGCGGGTACCGAGGCGGGGTCGAGTGCCGCGAGCCGTGCGGAAGACGCCGCCAGGAACCTCGTGCCGAGTTCGGTGAGCTCGGCCGATTCCCTCACAGCGTCGATAGCTTCGCGAACCTGGCGGCAGCGGAACGCGAAGGCGAAGTGGCCACGACGGGCCTGCGCGGGCGGCACGAGACCGCGCTGCACGTCCCAGAACTCCGCGACGCTGGTGAACGCGTAGATGCCGTGCAGAATCCCGCCCAGCGGACGCGGGTCGTCCCGCCACGGCGCATAGAACCAGGTGTGGTCGTCTTCCCGGTGCAGGGACAGGAGATCCATCAGCGCGTTGAGTTTGGAGTGCTGGATCTCGTGCACCATGGCTTCCGCGAGGTCGGTCGCGGATTGCTTGGGGGACAAGGCGACGCCGCCGAACGCGTTCACCGAGGACGCGGCGAACACCGGCGTCTCGGTGGCCAGCGGGATCAACGTCGTCAGCCCGGCCGACAGTTCGGAGGCGTAGTCCGCGTGCCAGCGCGTGAGGATGTCCCAGGCCTCGTCGAGCTGCGTGCACCACTCGTCGAACGCGGCCTCGTCCAGGGGGTTCGGCGGCGCGGGGGCCGAGAACTCCCGGTGCGGGTCCACGTCGTCGAAGGCGACCTCCAGCAACTGGCCCTGTGCTTTCGCGCTGTGCCGCTTGGCGGTGACGAACGAGGCACGGGGGCCGAAGGTGACGTCGCCCGCGGCGATCCGCAGCTCGACCCGGCCGGCCGGAAGGGGCTGCTCGTCCAGTCGCCACTGGCCGACCGTCGGCAGGGTGACGGCGCCCTGTACCACGGGCACCGAGAGCGTGCAGGAGAGTCTACATCGGACAGCCGCGGCAGCTGCAACGGCGTGCAGTGCTTGGACTTCCTCCTGTGCGGGAGCCGCCTCTGCGTAGATGTCGTGCAGGGTGCGAGCCAGCCAGACACCCACAGCGGGGTGCATCAGCAGTTCCTCGACCACCGCGGGCGCCGTGCTCTCGGCGTCGGCGAGCACCGTCCACGCCTCGTCGAGGTCGCCGGCCGCGAACCGCTGTCCCGACATCGACTCGATCAGGGTCTTCAACCTGAGCAGGCGGATGCCGTACTGGCCCCTGCGCAGGAGAGACATGCTCTCATCGTCGGCGGGACCGGCGCAGATCCGGTCGAAGACGTGGTTCGGTACGCGGAGCCGGGCCAGGTCGCCTCTGCCGCTCACCTTTGTTCCTGGATGCCGTCACCCGAGTCGGTGTGGCGGGCCTGTTCGACGGTGCGATGGATCGCGGCGTCCAGGTCCCGCCTGTGCAGGAAACGCAGTTCGGACAGCGAGAACGAGGCGAGGTCGAGCTGCTTCGACAGCAGGTCTGCCCTGGGGTTCACCAACGCGATCGCCTCCCGAGGCCCGGGCGCGTCCACGGCGACGCGGCGAGCGGCAAGGGACGGATGTTCACAGTTTTCATCCTAACCGGAGGTGATCTCCGCAGAGCGCTGGGGGGACCGCCAGGGAACTTCGCGAGTCTAGACCGCCTGCGTCCATCCGGCCCCTGTTTTTGGCGACTTACGGGGCCGTACGGGTGATGTCGCCGCTCTGACCGGCCTGCGGGGTTGTCCCCGCCGGCCCGGCGTCCACAGTGGACTTGCGGGCTAGTCCGGGAGCAGTGGCACCGAGATGCCGGGATCGCGGCCGAGTAGCACGGCCCGCGTCACCGACGAAGAGCCGAACCTGTCCTTCAACCGGTCCGGCGTGGCGTCCAGCGCGCCGGGTGGGCGCTCGTCGAACGGAAGCATCAGCTGAATCGAGTCCTCGTCGCCGAGGTTGGTCAGGGACACGCCCAGCAACGTGATGCCGCGCTCGGTGATCTCCGGCATCGCGGTGACGAGGAGCTGTCGTGCCACGGTCAGCAGCAGCGAGGTGTCGGCCGTCGGGTGGAGCACCGTTTGTGAGCGGGTGGCGCGGGTGAAGTCGGCGAAACGCAGGCGCAGCACGACCGTCCGGCACGCGCGGTGGGCCGTGCGGAGGCGGCGGGTCACGCCGTCGATCAGCGAGGCGAGGATGGGGTCGAGGTCGTGCGGGGTGCGGCCGAGGGCGCGTTGGGAGCCGATCGAGCGGCGGCGTCTGCCTGTCTGCACCGGGCGTGGGTCGCGGTTGTGCGCCAGGGCGTGGAGGTGCCGGCCCGCCGCCTTGCCCAGGAGGGAGACCAGGTCGGTCACGTCGAAGCCGGCTACCTGGCCGACCGTGCGAATGCCGAGGTTGTGCAGTTTGGCCGCCGTCACCTTGCCGACGCCCCACAGTCGTTCCACCGGGAGCGGGTGCAGGAACTCCAGTTCGCCGTCCGCCGGGACGACCAGCAGGCCGTCCGGTTTGGCCACCGCGCTCGCGACCTTCGCCAGGAACTTCGTCCGCGCGACGCCGACCGTGATCGGCAGGCCGACCTGCGAGAGCACCCGTGCGCGCAGGCGTGACGCGATCAGCTCGGGCGGGCCGGCGATCTTGTGCAGGCCGCCGACGTCGAGGAACGCCTCGTCGATGGAGATGCCCTCGACCAGCGGTGTGGTGTCGCGGAAGACCTCGAAGACCGCCTTGCTCGCAGCGGAGTAGGCCGACATGCGGGGCGGTACGACGATCGCGTGAGGACAGAGCCGCAACGCTCGTGCGCCGCCCATCGCCGTGCGGATGCCGAAGGCTTTGGCCTCGTAGCTCGCGGCGAGCACCACGCCGCCGCCCACGATGACCGGGCGGCCGCGCAGGCGCGGGTCGTCCCGTTGCTCGACGGAGGCGTAGAACGCGTCCAGGTCGGCGTGGAGGATGGGCGTGCTCACGAACACATGTTCGCATCCTTCACTCGTTCAGCACAGTGTTCGGCCGGTGATGCCCGGACGCGGCGAGATCCGCCTCCGGCAGGACGACGCACTGGGCCAGACGGGTGTGCGCCGGTAACCGAGCGTCGCGGCGAGGCGATTGGAGGGCAGGAGGGTCCTCAATGACAGCGGACGCGACCGACCACACCACGCGGCCATGGCCGCTGTGGATGTTGCGCTATGTGGGCAGCGACGATCCCGAGGCGTTCGACGACCTGATCTGGTCCGTCGGGGGTTCGCCACCGTGGGGCGGTGTCTCCTACGAGGAGGCCGCCGCGGTCTACGAGTTGCTGGAGGACTATTCGGGACCAGGGCGCGCGTCTGACACCTCCTATGCCGCTGTGCGGAAGTTCCTGGCACCCCGGTCGGCGGCCACGACCGCGCTGGAGATCTTCCGCTGCCTGGACGACGTGCACAGCGACCCCGAGGACTACGAACTCGGCACGGCGAACCGAGGCGTCGAACTCTGCCGCGAGGCCGGGGATCGCGGCGCGGAAGCGACCTTCCTGTCGTTCCAGGCCGGATGGCACGTCCGCGGCGGTGACCACGCGGCCGCCCGGACGCTGACGCTGGCCGCGCTCGAGGTTTACCTGGAGCTGGCCGACGGGGACGAGGTGTACGAGCAGCGGGTCCGGCAGAGCGCGGCGAACGCGATCTCGCTGACGGCGATGGCCGGTGACCTGCCGGGGGCACGTGATCTGTTCACGAGCCTCGCGGAGCTGCTCGACGACGACACGGCCGAAGAACTGCGCAGGTCGCTGAGGAGGGCACGATGATCGAGCAGATCAGGAGCGACCTCGCCGAGGCGATGGCGCGGGAGGAGCTGCGGCCGAGCCTGCGTGCCGAGATGATGCGCTCGGTCCTGCTGTTCGAGGACGTCAAAGAGCGCAGCCGGATCGTCCACGTCGCCATCGGGCTGGTGCCCGACCGGCTCGCCGAGCTCGAGGCGAACGCCACCCCGGAGGTCCGCCGGGTGCTGGACGGCATCTGGCAGTACTGGCGCACGCCGGTCGACATCGTGCCGGACGAGCGCGGCCTGGTGGGGCGAGTCGACGACGCGCTCGTCGTGCACGCCCTATTTGCCTGCCTCAACCCGAACCAGGTTCCCAAGGTGGACGCCCGGCGGATGCTGGTCGAGCTCCTGAGCGACGAGACGATCGCCGCTGTCGACGCGGTCGTCACCGCCATCTGGGAGGGCGTGTTCGACCCCGCCTCCCTGACCCCGCTCGACCCGGCTACGCCGATCTTCGCCCTGGAAGGCGCGCGAGAGTTCCGCTACGACAGCGAGAAGGTCAGGGACCCCGAGACCGAGCCCCGCCTGTACGAGGTCTGGTACGGCACCAACCGCAAGCCGGTGAAGGACGGGTTCGGCGACCAGCGCGACGACTCCGTGCACCACGGGGTCTGCGAGGTCGCGATCCCGAAGGCGCACAAGTTCGGCAGCATCGGCACCGCCTGGTACAAGAGGTGGATCCGGCTCGACTTCGCCGACGACCGCATCAGGGTCCAGGCGCGCAGGCCGCTCGACGGGCCGGACGAGTTCTTCGCCGACCTCCGGGAAGGACTCGCCGACAGCACCGGCAAGCAGGTGCTGTTCTACCTGCACGGCTACAACGTGACGTTCGACGAGGCCGCGATCCGGGCGGCGCAGCTGTTCGCGGACCTCAAGATCGACGGCGCGGCGGCGTTCTTCAGCTGGCCGTCCAAGGCGTCGGTGAAGGACTACTTCGCCGACGTGGCGCGCATCGAGGAGAGCGAACGGGCCATCGCCGACTTCCTCAGCGGCCTGTGCACCGCTCTGGGCGGCGCGACCGTCCACATCATCGCCCACTCGATGGCCAACCGCGGGCTGGCGCGGGCGATCCAGCGGATCACCGCGACGGCGAGCGAGAAGGCGGGCGTCCGCTTCGGACAGATCATCCTCGCGGCGCCGGACATCAGCGTCGGACTGTTCCAGGACCTCGCCGCCGTGTACCCGAAGATCTCCCAGCGCACCACCATGTACGTGTCGGCGCGGGACCGGGCGCTGGGCATGTCGCAGTTCCTGCAGGACGCTCCCCGCGCGGGCTTCACCCCGCCGGTCACCGTGGTGCCGGACATCGACACCATCGAGGTCACGAACATCGACGTGACGATGCTGGGCCACGGCTACTACGCGGCGGCGGAGCCCATTCTGCGTGACATCGACAACCTGCTGAGGCACAACGAGGACCCGGCGCAACGGCTGCGTCTGCAACGAGGCCCGGAGGCGGCGCAGTACTGGGTCATCGGGCAGTGACGACCGATGCGCGCCTCGCCGGCCACTCACCTCGCGCGGTTCCAGCAGGTGTTCCGCGCGTGGCAGTGGCCGGAGCCGGGGCAGCGGCAGGCGTCGCCGCTGACCATCGCCCAGGTGCTGCGGCGGTGGGCCGCCGAGGTCCCGGAGGACGCCGCGACCGTGCAACGCCTCGCGGTCGGCGCGGCGGAGACCCTCTTCCTGACCGGTGACTTCGAAGCGGCACAACGGGTGGCGCACACCGGCCTGGACGCCTCGCTGCTGGGCGCCCTGGACGACGGCGAACGACGCGCTGCCGCGACCTGGCTGGCGCTGCTGGGTGCCAGGGCGGCGTTCGAACTCGGCGATCCCGCGGACGCCAGAGTGCTCGTGGACCGCGCGAACGACACCGCGGACAGCGGTCATCCGCTGGCGCACTACCTGAGGATGCACCGGAACCTCGTCGAGGCCCGGCTCGCCGAGGCCGCGCTGGAGATCGGCGAGGCACGGCGGGGCTACGAGATCGCGGCCGAGCTCGAGGCCGCGCTGACCACCGGCAGACGTGCTCGGGCGCTGACCGGTCCGTGGACGGAGCTGATGTTCGGCTCGGGTGTTCCGCTGGACGGTGGAGCAGCCCTGTTGGGGCCCGAGATGCGGCAGGCACGGCAACTCGCCGTCCTGGGCCTTGCCCGCACGGCACAGGCCGAAGACCCGGCGCGGGACGCGGTGGACGTGGTGGCGGAGGAAGGACTGCCCGACGAGTCCGTGCTGGCCCTGGTCGGTGTGCTGTCCTCGCTGCCACCCGGCGAGATCGACGCGGCGGCGGCACGGTTCGTGGCTGTCGCCGCCGACGATCCCGACTGGGTCCTCGGAGTTCGTGCCCTGCAAACGGATGCCTGGCTGACGCACGGAGACGTCGGGCGCGCGCGACAGACCATCGAAGACGCCTTCCGCTCGACGCACGCTCCCAGCGACGCGATCACGTTCATCCTGGGGTTCGCGGCGCTGGCGAGGCAGCGTCACCTGGCCGGAGACCACGCCGGAGCCGACGAACCGATCGACATGGTGCTCCTGACACTGGCGGACGTCGCGCCGCAGCTGGCGACTTCGACCCTGGGCCTGCGGCTGCGCGCCGCCTGCGAACCCGCGCTCGTGGCCGCTGTCCGGGAGCCGGGCGGACGGCAGCGCACGGCCATGCTGATCGAGGCGTTGCGATCACCCGAGGACGCCTCCGTGTCCACCGACCGCATCGGCCGTCTCGCGTTCGCCGTGCGCAACCGGCCGGGCGTGCTGGTGCTCGTGATCCAGAGCGTGGGGGAGGAGGCCGAGTTCCTGTGCGTCGGATCGGGCGGCGAGAACACCGTGCGCTCGGCCTCCGCGCAGCGGGTTCTCGACGCGCTCACCGACGGCATGGACGCGGCGCTGCGCAAGCCCGTCGCGCTCGAAACGCTGGGACGCAACGCTTTCGATGCCTTGCCGGACGAGGTTCGAGCAGAGCTGCGGGATGCGTCGACCGTGATCGTCGTACCTGACTTCGGCCACGGCCGGGACCGCGTGCCGATCGAGCTGCTCCACGACGGACAGTCGTTTCTCGGTATCAGCAAAGCGATTTCGCGTTGCCTCTCACTGGCGCACGCACTGCGGGTGCTCGAACCTCCGCTCGTGGTAAGGAGTTCTGCTCGGCGTGCGCTGTGCATAGCGGTGTCCTCGGCACCGGGGTTGCCGGACCTGTCGTTCGCGGACGCCGAGATCGGCGCGGTCCGCGACGCGCTCGCAGGCTGGGACGTCGAGTCCTGGACCGGGTTCCAGGCCACGCCGCAGGCGCTGCTGGAGATCGCGCCGCTGGCAGGCGTGCTGCACCTCGCGTGCCACGGTGACGCCGCGGCGGGTGCGGAATCCCTCGTGCTGAGCGAGGGCGCGCGGGTGAAGGCGCTCGACATCGCCCTGCGGCACCGGCTCGACTGCGTCACGTATCTCAACGCCTGTTCGCTGGGCCGTGGCCGCTACGTCGGTGGTGGCGTCAGCCGCGGTGTCGCGTACGCCTTCGCCCGCGCCGGTTCTCCCGCGGTCGTCGCGAATCTGTCGCCCGTCGAGGATCGGAGCGCGGCCCAGCTGGCAGCCGCCTTCTACACCGAGGCCCGCGATCACCCCGTCGGTGAGGCGCTGCGCCGGGCCCGAGCGCGGATGGCGGACCTGGTCAGCCCCGTGCTGTGGGGGACGACGGTCCTGATCGGCACACCGTTCGAGCGGCTCGACGGCACCGCGGAGTGGCGGCCGCGGGACGCGACGGCGGCCCTGTTCAACGGCGAACCGCTGCCGACCCAGGAACGCCTCGTCCACGCCCTCGCGACCGCCCAGCCGGATGATCTGCGCCTGGCTGCGGCGTTGGAGTTCGTCGACACGCCTGGACATCGGGCTGGCCAGCGAGATCGGCCACGACATCGGTGCGGCCGGCCGCCTGCTGGAGCTGGCGGACGTCGCCAGGGCGGAGGGCGGCCTCGACGAGCTGGAGGCCGTGCTGCGCGACGTGGTGAGGGCGCTCGAACCGTTGCGCGGCAAGTGGGAACCGGCGTACGAGGCTCATCGTGAGGCGGTCGCCGAACTGCGCTCGCGCGACCCGACCTACGAACCCCGCAAGATCGAGACCGTCCACCTCAGCAGTGGCATGACGGTCAACGACCGCTCGGACCCCGCCGTCGACGCGATGCTGAGCCTGCACGAGGCGTTGTTCGAGCACGAACAGCACTGGCGCGGTGATCCGACGCTGATCGTGCCGGATCTGACGGTCACCGCGGTCGCCCACAACGCCGTCGTGTGGGGGTTCCAGCACCGGCTCCACCACAGCGGCGCGGAGGCCCCGTACGCGCGGACCTGCGCGGAACGGCTCGCCTGGCGCGGCCTCATCGGCGAGGACGCGGTGCCCGTGCTTCATCGGACGCTGGCGGGGTTGCTGCACTTCCTGTGGGGCCAGCACAAGATCACCCATCTCGAGAACTGGATGTTGCGCGCGCACACCCGAGTCGTCGAGATCGCCGTCCGCCGCGCCGGCCAGGCGCCGCCGTTCGCCGAGGAAACGAAGACGTTCCTCGACCAGCTCGTCCCACCGGTCACGCCGGGTTCCAAGTTCGCCCGAGCCCGCGCGGCGCTGAAGTCCGAGCCGTCCCCGTCACGGGTCGAGGAGGCGGTCGCGTTCATCGAGGACGCGTTCCGGCGATGCGCCGCCGACGACCGGTACGCCGCCGCCGACTACGCCGCCTGGGCGCTGGGGGACCTGATCGAGCGGACCGGGCAGCCCCGCCAGGAGGCGGTCCTCGTGTTCCGCAGCGTGTTCGACGGCCTCGACCGCCACGAGGAGGGCTGGATCGAGCCCTACCTCGTGGACGGTTTCGCGGAGGTCCGCGAGACCGGCGGCGCGGACCTGTTCGCCCGGTGGAGCCGGGAAAACCTCTAGACCACATCGGGACCGAAAGTCCCTTGTCCTGCAAAGACTTTCGTGAAGTGGATCAGTCCGCCGCCGACCGCGGGACCCCGCCGCAATCCCCCTCCAGCAGGAGACCTTTCACCTCACCGGCCCAGAGAACCGGAACTGCCAGGTAGTGACTTGGCTGACCGGCGCAGGTATAACTTGTTCTCATACGGCTAGAGTGAGGAAGATCACATGGCCCACACAATGAGGTGTGACAACGGTTCCAAAGGCCCTTCTCGGCGCACGTTCATTACTGGAACAGGTTCTATTCTGGGGGCCGTGGCCCTCGGTGGCCTGTCCTCGACCGCACAGGCGGCCGCGTCGATCGCCGATGCGGCCACCGTCCCCGCCCTCGTGATCGGCACCGGCTACGGCGGGTGCGTGACGGCCCTGCGCCTCGCCGAGGCCGGCGTCGACGTCCAGATGGTCGAGATGGGCATGGCCTGGGACACCCCCGGCCCGGACGGCAAGATCTTCGCCAACACCACCACCCCGGACCAACGGTCGTTCTGGCTTCGCACCAGGACGAAACAGCCGCTGAGCAACTTCCTGGGCTTCCCGATCGACAAGGACATCCCGCGCTACACGGGAATCCTCGACGCCGAGGAGTTCAGCGGCATCACCGTCTACCAGGGCCGCGGCGTCGGCGGCGGGTCACTCGTCAACGGCGGCATGGCGGTCACGCCCCGGCGCGAGTTCTTCGGCGAGGTCCTGCCGACCGTCAACCCCGACGAGATGTACAACGTCTACTACCCGCGCGCCAACGCCGAGCTCGGGGTCACGCTGATCGACCCCGCTTGGTTCGACGCCACCCCGGCCTACCAGTACGCCAGGGTCGGCCGCAAACACGCGCAGCGGTCCGGTTTCCCGTTCGTCTACGTGCCCAACGTGTACGACTGGAACTACATGAAGCAGGAGGCGGACGGCACGGCTACCAAGTCGGCGCTGGCCGGCGAGATCCTCTACGGCAACAACTACGGCAAGAAGTCCCTGCAGAAGACCTACCTGCCGAAGATCAGGGCGACCGGCCGCGTCACGATCTCCCCGCTGCACCGGGTCACCTCGGTCGTACCGGCGTCCGGTGGCGGCTACACGGTCACCATGGAGCAGCTGAACACCACGGGCACCACGATCGCGACCAAGTCCGTCACGGCGGCCAAGGTGTTCTTCGCGGCGGGCAGCGTCGGCACGAGCAAGCTGCTGGTGAAGCTCAAGTCGACCGGATCCCTGCCGAACCTGAACGGCGAGGTCGGCCAGGGCTGGGGTGACAACGGCAACGTCATGGTCGGTCGCGCCAACCACCTGTGGGACCCGACCGGTGCGCTGCAGTCGTCCATCCCGACCGCCGGCATCGACAACTGGGCGGCGGGCGGCGCGTTCGCCGAGGTGGCCCCGTTGCCGACGGGCATCGAGACCTACGCCTCGTTCTACCTGTCGATCACCAGGACGCCTAACCGCGCCCAGTTCTCCTGGAACGCCGCCGCGGGCAAGGTGGACCTGAGCTGGCAGACGGCGTGGAAGCAGACGTCCATCAACGCGGCCAAGTCCATCTTCGACAAGATCAACGCGAAGGAGGGGACGATCTACCGGACCGACCTCTTCGGGGTCTACAAGACCTGGGGCGACCACCTCACGTACCACCCGCTGGGCGGCGCCGTGCTGAACAAGGCCACCGACAACTACGGCCGCCTGCACGGGTACAGCGGTCTGTACGTGATGGACGGTTCGCTGATTCCCGGACTCACCACCGTGAACCCGTTCGTGACGATCACCGCGCTGGCCGAGCGGAACATCGAGAGGATCATCGCTCAGGATCTGTGAGTCCTCTGTGGACTTCTCAGAACTTCGGCAGCACGCACATCGCGTCGAGGCCCAGTACGTGGTTCAGCCTGCCGAACGCGAGCCAGGAACCGATGCACATGCTCAGCTCCGCGATCTCCACCTGGCTGTAGTGCACGGTCATGCGAGACCAGAACTCCTCGTCGAGACCGTGGTGATCCAGTGCGTACCGCTCGGCGTATTCCGCGGCCAGCCTCGCGCGGTCGTCGAAAGCGTCGGTGGTGCGCCACTGGGTCACCGCGTCGAGGAACCCCTCCTCGACCCTCTCGCCCTCGCGTTCGGTCCGCCAGTCCATGCAGAACATGCACCCGTTGATCTGCGCGATCCGCAGCCGTGCGGCCTCGAACTCGCGCAGCCCGAGCGTCGTGTGGGAGTAGACCGCGAGCGAGAAGTTCGCTGCGGCGACACCGATTCCGGGCACCATTTCGCCCCACACGTAGGCGATCGGGTCCTTGCCTTCCGGGATGTCGAGGTTCATCGCGAGGTCCTTCCGAGCTTGCCAGCGGCGGGTCGCAGCGGGATGTCGAGCGCGTCGTAGAGTCCGGGCTCCGCCTCGACGAGCCAGTCGATGGCGTTCACCAGACGGCCGACCGCGGTCGCGTTGCCGCCCGCGGACCGGTTCTCGCCCTCGTCGGTGGCCTCGACGGAGACCTCGATCCGCGGACGTCCTTCGATGATCACCTTGTGTGCGCCGTCCCCGGACGGCGGCATGGGCCAGTCCGTCGCGCAGGAGGCGTGGATGCGCGTGACGTGCTCGATGACGATGAGCGGTTCGCCGCCGACGACGCCCTGCACCTCGAACCGGATCGCGCCCTGCGTGCCCGCCTCGAACTCGCCCATGGTCCGCGTCGTCACCGTGGCGTCCAGGGCGCGCCGGTCGACGGTCTCGCGGATCTCGTCGACCTCGACGCCCAGCGCGCGGGCCATCAGCCGGATCTGCCCGCCCCACACCATGGTCGGCACCGTCGGCATGAGCATCGGCGCCTGGTAGTCGAGCGGCTGTCCCATGCCGATCAGCCACCGGACCGCGTCGGGCTGGTCGTAGGTCGAGTAGTCGAAGATCTCCTGGCAGCGGATCGCGTCGATCTCGCTGCCCAGTCCGCTGATCAGCAACGGCAGCACGTCGTTGCCCCAGCCGGGATCGACGCCGGAGACGAACAGCGAGCCCCCGCCCTCGGCGATCGCGGCTAGAACCGGTTCTCGCAACTCCGCCGGCGCACTGCGGTGGTCGTAGAGCGCGTACAGCGACGGCGTGACGACGACCGCGCCGGCCCTGATCGCCTTGGTGATGTCGGCGAGGGCGTCGTCGGGCCGGACGTCGCCGGACGCCGCGTACACCACGGCACCGGGACTCGCGGCGAGCACAGCGTCGACGTCATCGGTGGCTGCGACCCCGAGTTCGACGTCGAGCCCGGCCAGCGCGCCCGCGTCCCGCCCGACCTTCTCCGGGTTGTTGACGACCACGGCCGTCAGCTTCAGCGCCGGATGGGCCTCGACGGCCCGGATCGCGGCGCGACCGACGTTTCCCGTTCCCCACACCACAGCGGCGATCATGCGGAGAAGCATAACTAGAACACGTTTCAGTTGCATAGGCTTTCGGGGACCGGTTCGCGGCGTCCACCGGGTCGGGGAACGGCTTTCGGGGGACGCCGGATCGCACAGCGTGTCGCGGGACGGGCGGCCGTCGTACTCGCTGAGCCATCGGCTGGCGCGGGAACGCGGGTGTGCTGGGAGATCCTCGTCCGTGCAACCAGATTGCTGCCCGCGCGAAGGCCCTGCCACTCCTTCGCGAGGCTCACCAGGTGGCCTCGGCGAGCCGGATCCCGCCCCATGTGGTCAGGTGATCTGGTGATGACCGAGCAACCACGGGAATGGGTGTCCGTCGAACACCGCTTCCTCGGCCTCGACCGCCGCACGTTCCGGCCCGCGCTGATCGCCCTGGCCGTCGCCCTCGTGCTCGCCTACGGACTGCCGGTTCTCAACGCCACGATCCCGTGGCACAACGAGATCAGGGCCGGCGACGTGCTGGATCTCGGCGACGGCGCGACCGCGGTGCCGCCGGTGGGGTGGCAGCTCGAGAACGGCACGCTGACGGGTGCGGCGCCGGCGAGCCTGCAGGTCGACCTGGCGACGGGCGGTGCGACGATCGGGCTGCGCGGGGCGTCGTTCGCCGGGAACGCCGACGCGTTCCTCGACCAGGTGTTGCGGTCGCAGGGCAGTCCTGGGGTGGATGGTGCGCGTGGGTCCGTGACGACCGACGGGGGACTGGTCGGGGTTGCGCTGAGCAGCAGTTCGCCCAGTGGGGACACGTTGCTGGTGGCGTTCAAGATGTCCGGTGCGGTCGCGTTGCTCGTGCGGGTGCGGACCGCGCCGGGGCAGTTCGAGCGCTACCAGGACACCGTGGGCGCGGTGCTGCGCTCCATCACGCCGGGAGCGGGGCGATGACCGCCGCCAGGACCGCGCAGCTCGTGGCCATCGACCAGTCCGGGTGGGGGCAGCCGTTCCGGTTGTTCCAGCCGGGCAACCTCGCGTTCTGGGTGTACGCGGTGGGTGTTGGTGGCGGCGGGCTCGCGTTGTTCCGCTATTTCGGGCCTGGTGCTGACTTCTACCGTCCGGCGTTGACCGGCGGAGTGTTGTTGTTCGGGCTGTACCTGATTCCGTGGCTGCTGCTCCTGCGGCACCACAACCGGTACACCGCGCAACCCGGCGGGCTGCTCGCCACCGGGTTCGTCTGGGGTGGTGTGGCCGCGACGTTCTGGATCGCGCTGCCCGCCAACTCCGCGCTGCTGGAGATCTGGGCGAAGGTCGGCGGCACCCAGTTCGCCGCGGACTGGGGCGCCGGGCTCACCGCGCCGGTCAACGAGGAGTTCGGCAAGGCGCTCGGGCTGGTGCTGCTGATCGGGCTGGCGCCGAGGCTGGTGCGCAGTGCTTACGACGGGTTCATCATCGGGGCGTTCATCGGCCTGGGGTTCCAGGTGTTCGAGGACGTGCTCTACGTCTACAACGGCGCGGCGCAGTCGTTCGGCGTCGACCAGCTCGGTTCGTCGCTGCAGATCTTCCTGATCCGCGGCGCGTTCGGGGTCGTCTCGCACGCGTTGTTCAGCGCGATCTTCTGCGCCGGGCTGATGTGGGTGCTCGGGCGGACGCCGGGTGATCGCAAGGTGGTTCGGGGCCTGGTGACGATGCTGGCCGCGATGGTCTTCCACTTCGCGTGGGACGACATGGCGGGCATCGCCGGAGGCAGGGCGCTGTTGTCGATCGCGCTGCCGTTCCTGATCGCGGCCGTCGAGCTCTGGACGTTGTTCTACGTCCTGCGCCACGCGGCGAGGCAGGAGCGGGCCTGGATTCGCGACCTGCTCGGGCCGGAAGCCGAGGCGGGCGTGGTCGACCCGGCGCTGCTCACCGCCGTCAGCGGGCTGCGCAGGGACCGCAGGGCGTTCCGGAAGCTGGTGCGCGACAGGCGGAAGGCGCGGCATCTGCTCGAAGCCGCCGGTGACCTCGCCCGTGAACTGGCACTGGCGGGTGGGCACGAGACTCGTCGAGTCGCCTACGCGCGAGCCGAACTGCTGCGTTTGCGGCACGCATGACAACCGAACGGCCGGGCACTCCCGTTCCATGAGTGTGGTGCTCGAAGCCATCAGACAGACGTCCACCGAGGACCGCCGACGGACGGCTTCGGGCTGGGTCGTGGTCGTGCTGCTCGCGCAGATGGCGGTCGCGATGGTCGTGGCGGCGGTGCAGCAGACTCCGACCATCGACGAACCGGTGTACGTGGGTGCGGCGGTGGTCCAGCTGCAGCAGCACAGCCTGCGGTACAACCCGGAGCACCCGCCGCTGGGCAAGCTGATCATGGCGACCGGGCTGGCGTTCGCGGACGTCCGGCTCGATCCGCGGTTCGCCGGAGACCAGACGGAGCTCGGGCGGCACGTGCTGTACGAGTCGGGCAACGATCCCGCGACGCTGCTTCTGCTGGCGCGGCTGCCGATGATCGTGCTGACGCTGTTGTTCGGGCTGGTCGTGTTCCTGTTCGCGCGCGACCTGTTCGGGCCTGTCGGTGGGTTGGTCGCCCTCGCTCTGTATGCGCTCTCACCGGATGTGATCGCGCACGGCTCGTTGGCAACACTTGATGTGCCTGCCGCCGGTTTCCTGCTGACCTCGGTCTGGTTGTTGTGGCGGGCCAGGTCCCGTGCTGTTCATCTGCCTTTGGCGGGCCTTGCCCTGGGCGCGGCGGTGGCCACGAAGATGAGTGCGCTGGCCGCAGTTCCGGTGGTGTTGTTGTTGGCCGCGATGTCCGTGCAGCACGCGCGTTTGAAGGCGGCTGCGCTCGTCGGGCTGATCGCGGTTGTCGTTGTGTGGGCTTCTTATCTCGCCGTGGATCCGCTATCGCCGTTCCCCGGGCTGTATCTGCACGGGATGGGCGTCCAGTTCGGTCTGGAAAACCGGGTGTGGGGCGGATTCCTGTTCGGCATGCACTACGAGGGTTCGCACTGGTATTACGTGCCGGCCGCGCTGCTCGTGAAGACGCCGTTGGGTGCACTGGTGCTGTGGATCGCCGGTGCGGTCGTGATGGTGCGTTGGCAGCGCACGGCGGCTCCGTACGTGCTCGCTCCCACGGCTGTTCTGCTGGCCGCCGCGATGACGGGCAGTCGTGATCTCGGCGTCCGGTACGCGATCTTCATGCCGATGTTCCTGGCGGTCGCGGCCGGGGCAGTCGTTGTCGTACGTCAGCGGTGGGCGCACTTCGTGGTGGCGGGTCTCGTCGCATTCGTTGCCATGAGCTCGTTGCGGACGTTTCCCTACTACCTGCCGTACTCCAACGAGGCGTTCGGCGGGCCCTCGCAGACGCACCTGCATCTGCACGACTCGAACGTCGACTGGGGCCAGGACCTCGGGCGGCTGGCGGACCGGCTGCGGGAACGCCATCCGGGCGAGCGGATCTGGCTCGTGTACAAGGGCGCGGGTGTGCCGTCGTATTACGGCATCGACGCCGCGGACCCGCGAAATGCGCGCCCGGACGAGGTGCGCGGATTGCTCGTCGTCTCGGACACCGCGATCGCCAAGGCGGACGACCGGCTGGCAGCACTGGTCGCGAGCAGCACGCCGATCGACGAGGTCGGTCACTCCATCACGATTTTCCGCCGCCCCTGACGAATTCCAGTGCGCACGGCAAGATTTTCGGAATCGCCCAAAGGTGGTGAGGGCGTCCATTCATTGGCTACCGTGTCCGACAGTTCAGGGGTGCCTCGGAGATTTTTATTCCGTGGCAAGGGGAATGGACTTGCGGGGGTGAGTGATGCCTCGACCAGAACGGCCACTGGATCCGGACGACGGTGCGGTACAACGGTTCGCGGGGGAACTGCGGGAGCTCAGGCGCAGAGCGGGCAAGGTGACCTACCGGCAACTCGCGGAGCGCAGCGGCTATGCGGTGACAACGTTGTCCGAGGCGGCGGGCGGGCGGCGGCTGCCGACGCTGGACGTCGCGCTCGCGTATGCGATGGCCTGTGGCGGTGACGAGGAGGAGTGGAAAGCGAAATGGCGTGCGGCCGCGCTCACCGCCGCCGAGTCGCGGTGTCCGCAGGGCAGGGATCGGCCGCCGTATCGGGGTCTGCGGAGTTTCCGCACCGAGGACGCTGATCTTTTCTTCGGCCGCGACCAGCTGGTGGCCGAGGTGGTGCGCCAGGTGTCGGCTCAGCGGGTCACGGTGCTGTGCGGGCCTTCCGGGTCGGGCAAGACCTCGCTGCTGATGGCGGGTGTGCTGCCCGCGTTGTGCCCGAGCCTGCGACCGGTCGTGATCAAGCCGGGTGAGTGCCTGCCCGACTCGGCCGGCCTGCTCGTCGTCGACCAGGTCGAGGAGCTGTACGCGCGGAGCGACGCGAGGGAGGTCCTCGATCGGATCCTCGCGCGGGATCGGGTGCTGCTGTGCGTGCGCGCCGACTTCGCCGCACGGCTGGCCGAGTACCCACAGGTGGTCGTCGGCCCGATGGACCAGGACGCGCTGAACGCCGCGATCACCAAGCCCGCGCTGGCAGTCGGGCTGTCGGTCGAACGCGCGTTGTCGGTGACGATCCTGAACGAGGCCAACGGACAGGTCGGCGCACTGCCGTTGCTGTCGCACGCCCTGCTGGAGACATGGCAGCGGCGACGCGGCGAAGTGCTGACGCTGGCCGGATTCACGGCGGCCGGCGGGATCGGCTGTGCGGTGGCGCAGATGGCAGAGGCCGCCTACCGCGAGCTCGACGCCGTGGGGCAGCGGCTGGCCGCCGGGCTGCTGCTGAGGTTGCTCGCGGTGGACGAGGAGACCGGGGCCGTCACGCTTCGCCGCCTGGACCTGGCCACGCTGCTCGACGTCGACCCCGACGCGGGCCAGGTGATCGACCACCTCGCGAACGCACGGCTCGTCGTCGTCGACCGGGACACCGCCGAGATCGCGCACGGTTCGGTGCTCACGGCCTGGCCGAGGATGTGCGAGTGGATCAACGACCATCGCGAGGCGCTGCAGGTCCACCGGACGATCACCGAGGCCGCCAGGAGTTGGTCGGACGGCGTCCGGGATCCCGCGGCGCTGGCCACCGGGACCAGGTTGGCGACGATGTGCTCGTACGCCGTCTCCGGGACCGCGCCGTTCCGCCTCAGCCAGGTCGAGCGGGAGTTCCTCCAGGAGAGCGTCGCGCAGACCAAACGTGCCGCGGCGTCAGCCAGAAGGCGAACGAACAGACTGCGCGTGGTGACGGCCGTTGCGGTCGTGTTGGCGTTGGTGGCCGGTGTGCTCGCGGTCGTCGCCAGCACCGCCCGCACCGACGCGTTGACCGCCCGCGACAACGCCCTGTCCCGCCAGACCGCCCTGACCGCCGCGACACTGCGGGCCACCGACCCCGGCCTCGCCGCCCAGCTCGCGATCGCGGGCTACCGGATCGCGCAGACCGACGAGGCCAGATCCGAACTCCTCAAGCACGCCAGCGCACCCGTCCCGGCCAGGTATCTCGGCGGCGCGGGCCCGACCGCGCTGGACGCGTCCGCCGACGGCGCGCTGGTCGCGGTCAGCGACGCGACGAACGGGTCGGTCCGCCTGCTCACCAAGTCCGGCGACCACCTGACCCGGACCGGCGTGATCGAGCCCTGGGAACCTGGCGCCGCGAAGGGTCCCATGGTCTACGCACTGGCGTTGTCACCCGACGCGCGCACGCTCGCCATCGGTGACATGCAGTCGACCATCACGCTGTGGGACGTCTCCGATCCGCGTAACCCTCGCCGGCTGGCCGTGCCGATCCACGCGGGTGCTGGCCCGATCGAACGGCTCGACATCGACCCGACCGGCGGTCAGCTCGCCGCGGCGGGCGGTGACGGGATCCTGCGGTGGACGATCAGCGATCCCGCGAACCCCAGGCCGCTCGCACCGTTGCCCGCCCCTGCGAAGACCAAGACCGTCGTCTACGGCAGTGGGGGACTGCTGGCGTTCGGCACGCAGTCCGGCGGCGTGCATCTGTGGCGGGCCACCGAGAACGCTGCGGAGCTGGCCGTGCTGGACGCTGGTGACCGCGCCGTTCCCGCGCTCTCGTTCTCGCCTGACGGACGGGTGCTCGTGGCGGGGTCGCTGGACCGCGCCTTGCGGTCGTGGGACATCTCCACCCCGACCGCTCCCGTGCCGGCCAGGTCGCTCACCGACCTGTTCGACCTCAAGATCACGACGACGGCGTTCAGCCCGGACGGCGCCCATCTGGTCGTGGGCAGTGCCGACTCGACGCTGCGTGTGCTGGACACGACCACGTGGGCAACGGTCGAGGTGCTCAATCACCCCGACGTCGTGACGTGGGCGGTGTTCAGCGACAACGGCGAGTCGATCATGTCCGCCGCGACCGACGGCGCCGCTCGTGTGTGGAAGCTCGACACCGCGCTGCCCCGGCGGGCGAACGCACCGATCTTCGACACGCGGTTCAACGCCAGCGGCCGACGGCTCGCCGTGTTCGCGGAAGGGGGCGTCACCTTGTGGAACACCACGAATCCCGCCGATCCGGCACCGTTGACGGGCACGCTCACCGGCGCCGACGCGGTGTTCAGCGGGGCCGGTGACCTGTCGGGCGACGGCAACCTGCTCGCGGCGGGCACGATCGGCGGCGAGGTCCAGCTGCTCGACGTCTCCGACCCTGAGCGCCCCAGGCTGCGTGCCCGGCTCGGTGGTTCCCAGGAGCAGGTCGTCGCGGTGGCGTTCAGCCCGGACCGCTCGAAGCTCGCAGCAGGCGGGTACGACTCGTCGATCCGGGTCTGGGACGTGACCGGCAAGGAGCCGCGGCTGGTCAGCGTGCTCGACGCTCCGCGCGAGGTGGTGCTCGACCTCGACTGGAACAACGACGGCACGCTGCTCGCCGTCGCGAGTGCCGACAGCGACGTGTACCTGTTCGACTTCACCGGCCCGCCCCACCTGCGGGCGCGGCTCGAAGGCCTGGACAGCTACGTCTACAGCGCCGAGTTCAGCCAGTCCGGCGAGATGCTCGCCATCGCGGGGGTCGACAGCGTCGTGGTGCTGTGGGACGTCAGGGACGAGCCCGTGCGGATCGGGCAGCCGATCAGCGGCCCGGCCGGACGGATCTTCGAGCTCGCCTTCCAGCCGCGCGGCGACCTGCTGGCGGCCAGCGTCATCGACGGTTCGACGTGGCTGTGGAACGTGTCCGACCCGGCGAACCCGGTCCGCACCGCCGTGCTGTCGGCGGGCCCGTCTCCGCTCAACACCGCGGTGTTCCACCCGGCCGGCGACCTGCTCGTGACGGGCGGAAGCGACCGGCGGCTGCGGCTGTGGCGCACCGACGAGAACGCCGTCGTCACCGCGATCTGCACCGGCGTCGGCGACCCGATCACCGAGCGGGAATGGCGCGCCCACCTGCCCGACGTCCCTTACGCGCCACCGTGCCCGCCCGCCTGACCTCGGGTTTGTCCGAGACCCGCGTTGTCCCGCACCGGGTTGTCCCGACGCTTCGGGGGCTCCGGGACAACCTCGCCGCTCGTAGACATGGATCAGCGAACACCGGTTCGCGTCACGAGAGGGGATTCCAGGAACATGCGGAAACTTGTGAAGTCCGGCGGGGTGGCCGTGATCGGTGCGGCACTGGCGCTGGCGGGCACCGTGCTCGCCACGCCGGCCAACGCGTCCGACGTCGGCATCACGGTCGAATCGCCCGAAGCACTCTGCGGTTCCGGCTACACGCGCGCCGCGTCCCACGCCATCAGTGGCGCGACCGTCTACCTGTCGAAGGCGTCGAACAACCGGAAGTGCGTCACCACCATCAAGACGGCTTCCCGCGGCACCGCGACGCGGACCGCCGCGTGGATCGGACAGGCAGCGATCGACGACGGTTTCTACCGCTACTACGCGGGTCCGGTGAGGGTGCCGGCGCCGTGCGTCATCTGGGGTGGCAGGCACGGGAACTCGGTCTGGGAGAGCCCGACGCCGTACTGCGGGTGACCCGGTGGCGAGTCGGTTCGTTCTAGGGGTCGGACCGACTCGCTGACAGGGGCCGCCGGACCGGTGCCAGCGTCGTGTGCGTTCTGTGCCAGTGGCTCACGCCAGCCTGTCCCCATGCACAGTCACGTCACGATCATCGGCGCCGGTCTCGGCGGTCTCACCCTCGCTCGCGTGCTGCACGTCCACGGCATCCAGGCCACCGTCTACGAGGCCGAGCCGTCCCCGCAGTCCCGTCTGCAGGGCGGAATGCTCGACATCCACGACTACAACGGCCAGCTCGCCGTCGAGGCGGCCGGTCTGATGGACGAGTTCCGCGGCCTGGTCCTGGAAGGCCGCGAGGCGATGCGCATCATCGGCCGCGACGGCACCGTCCTGTTCGACAAGGCCGACGACGGCACCGGCGGCCGTCCCGAGGTCCAGCGCGGCGACCTGCGGCAGCTGCTGATCGACTCGCTCCCGGACGGCACGATCCGGTGGGGCCACAAGGTCAGCAGCGCGCGCACCGTCGCCGAAGGCCTGCACCACGTGGAGTTCACCAACGGCACGAGGACCGTCACGAGCCTGCTGGTCGGCGCGGACGGCGCGTGGTCGCGGATCCGGCCACTGCTCACGGACGCCACGCCCGAGTACGCCGGGACGTCGTTCGTCGAGACCTATCTGTTCGACGCCGGCACCAGGCACCCCGGCGCGGCGAAGGCGGTCGGCGGCGGCACGATGATCGCCCCGGCGAAGGGCAAGGGGATCAACGCCCATCGCGAGGCCGGCGACACCCTGCACTCCTACGTGATCTTCGACGAGCCGCTGGACTGGTTCGCCGCCCACGACGTCACGGACGCCGCGGTCGTCGCGCGCGAGTTCGACGGCTGGGCACCCGAGCTGCTGGCGTTGATCACCGACAGCGACACGACCCCGGTCTGGCGGCCCCACTACACGTTGCCGCCCGGCCTGCGGTGGGAGCGCGTGCCCGGTGTGACGCTGGTCGGTGACGCCGCGCACCTGAAGGCTCCGGACGGCGAAGGAGCCAACCAGGCCATGCTCGACGGCGCGGAGCTCGGCGCCGCTCTGGCCGGGCACTCCGACGTCGAGGCCGCGCTCGCCGACTACGAGCAGGCCATGTTCACCCGCGTGGAAACACCGATGGCGGACGAGGACCTGCTCAAGAGCCTGTTCGGGGACGACACCCCGCAGGTCGTGATCGACCTGTTCACCGAGCAGAACGCGGAGGCACCAGGCCGTTGACGTGCGCGTAGGCGACGGCGTGCACCCGGTCCCGCAACCCGAGCTTGGCCAGCACGCGCGACACGTGCGTCTTCACCGTCTCGTCCCCGACGTGCAGCTGAGCCGCGATCTCGGCGTTGCTGTACGCCGCCGCCACCAGTTGCAGCACCTCCCGTTCCCGCGCGGTGAGCAGCTCGAACTCCGGCGGCGTCGGCGGAGGCGCGAGGCTCACCGCGAACCGCGCGATCAGCCGCTGCGTCACGGACGGGTCGATCAGGGCGTCGCCGCGGGCCGCCACCCGGACCGCGGAGATCAGCTCCTCGGGCGGCAGCGACTTGAGCAGGAACCCGCTGGCCCCGGCGTTCAGGGCGCGGTAGACGTACTCGTCGCTGTCGTAGGTGGTCAGCAGCAGGACCTTGGTGCGGTTCGCGGGGTCGGCGAGGATCATCTCGGTGGCGTCGAGGCCGTCGAGCTTGGGCATGCGGATGTCGAGCACGGCCACGTCGGGGCGCAGACGGGCCACCTCGGCCACGGCGGCGCGGCCGTCGGCCACCTCGGCCACGCAGCGGAGGTCGGGCTGGGTCTCGAAGATCGCGCGCATGCCGGAGCGCAGCATCGCGTGGTCGTCGGCCAGCAGCACCGTCAGGGTCATGACGCCTCCAGCGGGAACGTGACGACGGTGCGCCAGGTGCGGCCGTCCGGTTCGAGGCCGGACGTGGTCATCCCCGCGAACATGCCCGCGCGGTTGCGGATCCCCACCAGGCCGCGGCGCACCGAACCGGAGTGGCCGTTGCCCGACCCCGCCAGGTTCGACGCGCTGATCGTGAGCGAGTCCACGCCGTACTCCAGCGTCACGGTGACACCGGACGTGTGGCCGTGACGCAGGGCGTTCGTGAGCATCTCCTGGATGATCCGGTAGACGGTGATGTCCAACGACTCCGGCACGTCGCGTTGTTGTCCACGTACCTCCAGACGCGCCGGCATGCCCGCCGCGCGCACTCCCTCGAACAACTCGTCGAGATTGTCGAGACCCGGCTGGCGGGCGCCTTCCGACTTGTCGCCGTGCAGCAGGTCGAGCAGGTGCCGCAGGTCCACCATGGCCGCGCGGCTGGAGGTCTCGACCGACCGCAGCGACCCGGCCAGCTTCGTGTCGCCGTTGGTCAGGCCCAGGCGAGCGGCGCCGGCGTGCAAGCCGATGGCGCTGACGTGGTGCACGATCACGTCGTGCAGGTCGCGGGCGATCGCGCTGCGCTCCTCGGTGATGGCCTTGCTGACGGCGGCCTGCGCGTCCGCTTGCTCGACGGCGGAACGCTTTTCCAGCTCGGCGATGTAGGCGCGGCGGGCGGTGGTGTAGCGGCCGACGAGCCACGGCAGCACCGCGATCTTCGCCACCACGAGCAAAGACCGCACCACGTCTGTGCCCATCGCGTACGGGCAGACGAACGAGCTCGCGGCGATCACCCCGAGCGAGGCCCACGCCGGACCGCCGCGCAACCAGGCGCCCGCGCGGTAGCCAGCGATCAGCAGGCCCGCCTCGTTGGCGTGGATCCGGTCGCCGATGGTCACCAGGACGATCAACGGGACGGCCGCCTGCAGTGCCGCGACCCAGGCCGCCGACTTGGAGGGACCGGCCAGCAACGCGTTCACCGCCAGGGTCATCGCGAGCACGGCGGCGGTCTGCGCCGGCGAACAGCGGTTGAGCAGCACGAAGCCGCCGTCCGCGACCATGCACGTGCCGGCGACCAGCCACGACTGGTGCTTCAGTGACAGCTTGATCGGATACATCGCTGCAGAATCTTGCCGCATCCCGACCCTGAGCACGTCCTTCTTCGCAGGGGTCGGAAGTCCCCCGCGCGGGGGACGCGATTTCCGCCGCGACAGTGACGCTTTCCGGAGCCATGATCGATACGTTCGGCCACGATGAAGCGAAGTGGTGCGATCTTGCTGCTGACGCTGGGGGCGATCCTCGGGATCGTGGCCCCGGCGCTGGCCGACGGTGCCCTGACCGGCGCGGACGTCCACGTCGCGCAGACCCTCGGCGACCGCGACCTCACGGTGATCATCCGGCGGGTCGCGGAGGTGCCCGGTCCGGTGCACGTCGACGTGGTGACGCACGCCGGTTCGCCGCCGGGCGAGATCACCCTGACCGCACGGGCCGCGGGCGCCGAGACCAGTTCGGCGAAGGTCGTTCTGGGCGAGAAGCCCGGGTTCTACTCAGGCATCGTGCGGGTGGACCGGTCCGGGCCGTGGGAGTTGGCGGTCGACGAGGCGACGATTCCGTTCGTCGTCCCGGCGCTGGTGCCGTCGCCGTGGGAGAACGCGACCTACGGCGGGTTCATCGCGGCGGGCGTGTTGTTGTTCTTGGCGTTGCTGTTCGCGGTGTCCGGCAAGCCGGGCCTCGCCCTGGTTCCCACTGGGGGCATGGTGGCGGCGATCGCGGTCGCGGCCACCGCGGCGTTGCTGTCACCGAGCATCCCGCCGGTCGCGGCGCCGGGCACGCAGCTGGATCCGACGTTCGACAACATCAACGATCCCTACCAGCGAACGTCCATAGTGGACTTCTCGCGTCCGCCGGTGAACCTGGTGCCCAGCATGGTCGGCAACGACCTCGTGCTGAGTCTGACAGATGGGTCATCGGGCAGGCCGGTGGACGACCTGCTGGTGCACGACAGCGCGTTCATCCACCTCGTGGTCGTGTCGCCGTCCGGGAGTCTGCGTCACCTGCACCCGATCCGCACGGCTCCCGGCGAGTACCGCGCCCGCCTCCAAGCTCCGGAACAGGGCACGCACGCGATCGCCGCGGAGATCGCGAGGCGCGGCGGGGGAGTGCAGCTGCTGCGGTCGCAGGTCGACGTCGCCGGGACCACCGCGCGTCCGAACGACGGAAAAGCCGGGCTGGCAACGGAGATCCGGGAAGCGGGCAGGCCGAGCACGATCACCGCGGACTTCGGCGGGCGGGATCTCCAGCCGTGGCTGGGCATGCTCGGGCACATGATCGTCGTCGGCCCGGTCACCGGCAGCCCGGTGAACGCACCGATCTGGGCCCACGTGCACTCGATGATCCCACCGTTACCGGGCATGCCCGACAAGCCGGACGAGAGCGTCGCCGCGTTCGGGCCGAAGGTGCCGTTCACCTACTCGTTCCCGTTGCCCGGCAAGTACCTCGTGTGGATCCAGGCCGAACGGAACTACGAGATCGCCACGGTTCCCGCCGTGGTCGACGTGCCGGCGAAGGGGGTGGCCGGGAAATGAAGCGTCACGTGCTGGGCGGCATCGCCGCGATGATCGCGATCATCGGCGCGCTGGTGGTGTTCTGGCCTCGAACCGTGGAGGCACAACCACATCTGGCCGAAAGCGCGCGGCACCGGTTCGTGCTCACGCCCGCGAGCACGAAGAGCGGCGTCAACTCGTTCGACCTGCGGATCACGGATCTCGAGGGGAATCCCGCGCGGGGCGGCGAAGTCGTCGTCGAACCCGCGATGCCGCAGATGGGCCACGCGATCGCCCCGATCACCGCGGGGCCGCTCGAACCCGGCCACTACCGGGTCGGCGACGTCGGCCTGTTCATGGCCGGGCAATGGGAAATCACCGTGTCACTCAGCGCGGAGCGGGTCGTCATCCCGCTGCTGCTCACCTGAAGGGGGAGGATCGCCAGTGGACATCACGGCGGTTGCACCAACAACGAGGTCGGTGCCGAGGGGGCTGGTCCCGGCGAGCATCGTGCTCGGCGGCACCCTGCTCTCGCTCATCGGCCTGACCTGGGACATCCAGTGGCACTCGGACGTCGGGCCCGACACGTTCTTCACGATGCCGCACCTGTTCCTGTACGCGGGCAGCGCGGTCTCGGGCCTGGCGAGCCTCGTGGTCGTGCTGATGACGACCGCGAACGCCAAGCGCGACAGGGACGTCGACCCGATCGTCGGCGGCCGCGCGGTCGGCGTCTTCGGCCGCACGTTCGCCGCACCCGTCGGCTACCTGATCTCGGGCACCGGCGCGGCCCTGTTCCTGGTCTACGGCCTGTGGGACCAGTGGTGGCACGGCCTGTACGGCTTCGACGCCGTGATCGACTCCCCGCCGCACATCGGCCTGCTGCTGTCGATCTCGATCACGATGGTCGGCGCGGTCATGGTCTTCGCGGTGGCGCGTGACCAGCGCTGGGGGCTGTACGGCGTGATCGTGTCCGCCTCCGCGCTGCTCGTGTTCAGCATGGTGACCTCGCTCGGCCTGCGCGCGGCGCCCGGCACGCTCTTCAACCCGGTCTCGGTGGGCACGGCGTTCTTCTCGGTGATGATCCTTTTCATGGCGGCGCACGTGCTGAACCGGCGCGGCGGCGCGCTCGCCGTCGGCGTGGGCGTCGCGGTGCTGCAGGCCTTGTTCTGGTGGTTCTCGCCGTGGGCGGCCGAGGTCTACGCGGACGCGACCGGCCTGCCGTTGCGCGACTACGTCGACGGCATCCCCGCGATGCCCAACATGATCCCGATGTGCCTGGTCGTGGTTGCGGTCGCGGTGGAACTGCTGCACAAGCTGCCCGTGTGGGTCCCCGGTGCGGTCGGCGGCGCGCTCATCGCGGCCTGCGCACCGATCCAGCGCCTGCTCACCTACGGCGCGCCCTTCCACGTGACCGGCAGGTATCTCGCCACCATCGTCGTCGCCGCGGTGCTGGGCGCTCTCGCCGCCCAGCTCGGCCGGCGGTTCGGCCACATGCTGCGCCAGCTCGCACCAGCAAAGGAAGACAACCATGCGTAAAACGTTGCTGGGACTGCTGGGCACGGCCGCGCTGCTGCTCGGCCTCGCCACCCCGTCACTGGCGTTCGAGCCGGTGAACGTCGTCCACACCGAGAACGTGCAGGCGGGGCCGTACAACCTGACCGTCGGCTTCAGCACGTGGCCCGTGAAAGCCATGCAGTCACTGGACTTCACGTTCGCGCCCGAGGACGGCATCGCGAACAAGAAGGGCACCCTGACCATGTTCTACGGTCAGGACGAGGTCGACGACTCCCCGCTCGCACGCCATCCCCGCAAGCGCGAGGTCTGGGGCCTGGACATCCACGCCATGCCCGAACCGGGCACGTGGACCTTCAAGTTCGACATCGACGGTCCGGCCGGTCCCGCGACCGGTGAGCTGAAGAACCTCCAGGTGATGGACCAGCCCGGCCCGCCGATGGGGTTGTCCTGGGCCATCAGCACGATCCCGTTGTTCGGCCTGATCGCGTTCATCGTGATCGCGTGGCGAAGGACCCGCACCGCGAGCAGGTGAGACGAACTCACTGCGGAACGAGCACGATCCGTCCACGCGTGGCGCCCTCTGCCTGACGGCGCCACGCGTTCGTGACGTCGGCGAGCTTCACGACCTCGTGGTCGACGGTCAGCGCGCCCTGCGCGGCCAGGTGAGCGACGGTCGAGATGGCCTCTGCCCGTTGGTGCGTGCTGAGCTCGTTGTTGGTGTAGCCGGACAACCGCAGCGACCGGCTGCGCAGGGTGGACGACGTGATCGGGCACGTTTCGCCCGCCGAGCCGCCGAGGTTCACCCATCGCCCGCCGGGACGCAGAGCCTGCGCGGCCGCGGCGGCGGGAGGGCCGAAGAGCGGGTCGAGCAGGAGGTCGGCGTCCGGTGCGGCCTCGCGGAACTGTCCGGCGAGGTCGTCGGCGTCCAGGGCGATCACGGCGTCGGCGCCCGCTCGCGTCGCGCGGTCGCGGGCCTGGGCGGACCGGGCCGCGGCCACGACACGTCCGGCGCCCGCCGCACGGGCGAGCTGGATCGCGGCCTGCCCGACCGCGCCGCAGCCGAGGACCACGACGCACTCGCCGGGCTTGAGCTCGCCGCGCCACGTCAGCGCCATGTGCGCGGCGACGGCGGACAGGCCGAGGGCGGCCATGGCCTCCGTGGGCACGTCGTCCGGCAGGAAGACCAGATCTTCCTGCCGCGCCAGCGCCTTCTCGGCCATGCTGCCGTCGCCCGCGGCCATTCCGGCGACGGTGGGGAACCACACGGCGCGTCCGCCGACCGTCCCGATTCCCTGCACTCCGGGGATGTAGGGCGTCTCGGGGGAGCCGAAGTACGAGGTTCCCGTGGCGCACAACAGGTCGAGCGGCATGATCGGGGCGGCGAGGACGTCGACGACCACGTGGTCCGCGAGGACGGCCGGCTTGTCGCGCGAGGCCAGCGACGGCGGCTGGCCCAGTTGTTCGATCAGTGCGGCGCGCATGGCTGCAGCACGAAGTCGTAGCGGGCTTGCAGCCACGGGACCGCGGACGTACCGCCGTCCGGGGTGGGGCCGGGCTCGCGCGGTTCGAAGGCGACGACCAGCTCCTGCTTGGTGCCGAAGACGACGTCGCTGTCGAGGTACTCGGCGCCCTCCTCGAACAGGTGCGTGATCAGCGGCTCGTGGCCCTCGGCGGTGACCAGGAAGTGGACGTGCGCGGGACGGAAGTGGCTGATCTCGGTCTGGCTGATCAGTGCGCCGACGGGACCGTCCATCGGGATCGAGTAGCCCTTCGGCGCGATCGTGCGCACGCAGTACGAGCCGTCCTCGCGGGCCCGGTACTTGGCGCGCAGCCGTGCTTCGTCGACGTCGGAGAGCTGAGCCTCGTAGGCGCCGTCGGCGTCGGCCTGCCAGACGTCCAGCACGGCGGGCACCGCGGTGCCGTCGAGCGAGCGGACGGTTCCGGTGAGGTAGAGCGGAGTTCCGGCGACGTCGTCGGACATGTCGCCGCCGAAGTCCAGCTCGGGGGAGCCGTCGATGTGGAACGGCCCGAGCACGGTGGCCGGGGTGGCGCTCGGGTCGAAGCGGTGGTTCATCTGCACCACCAGCATGCTCAGGCCGAGCACGTCGGAGGCGAGGATGAACTCCTCGCGCTTGTCGTCGCTGATCTGACCGGTCGCGGTGAGCCACCCGATGGCGGCCATCCACTCGGCCTCGGTGAGCCTGACCTCGCGGGCGAAGTCGTGCAGGTGCCGGACGAGCGCGGTGATCAGCTGGGCGGTGCGCGGGTCCTTCGCGGTGGCCCAGCGCTGTTGCGCCAGTTCGGTGATGTTGTCCTCGGTGACCAGCTGCATTGCTCATTCCTCCAGCGGCGCGACGGACCGCGTGTTCGAGTCCACGGACAGGAAGATCTGGTTGGCGACGGGGTTGCGCAGCTCCTCGGCGAGCTGGCCGATCAACCCGGCGGTGCGGGCGAGCAACGCGAAGCCGCGCAGGAGTTCCAGGGGCAGGCCGAGGTCCGCGAGCACCGCGCCGCACGTTCCGGCGCCGTTGAGCGGCAGGGTTTTGCCCAGGACCTGCGGGTGGACGCGGCCGATCGCGGCGAACAGCGACAGGTGCGGGCCCACCAGGTTCTCCTCGGCCGCGATCTGGAACAGGCGCGGGGTGCGCGGGTCGCCGTTCTTGTGCACGTGGTGGCCCAGTCCGGGGATGCGCGCTTTGCCTTGTGCCTTCACGGTTTCCAGGGCCAGCGCGTCCCAGCCGTCGTCGGTCGCGGGTGGTTCGGTGGTGCTCACGACGTCGTGCAGGAAACGGCCGCAGTCCTCGGTGACGCCCAGGAAACGCGAGCCACCACCGAGGAGTCCGGCCGCCAGCGCGCCCTGGACCGAGTCGGGGGCGGAGAGGTAGGTGAGACGGCTGACGATCGCGGTCGGCGTGAAGCCGTGGTCGGCGAGCGCGGCCAGGACGGCCTCGAACAGCCTGGTCTCGCCGGGGCCCGGCCTGCGCTGGGTGGCCAGCCAGAACGCCAGCTCACCGAAGCCGACGGTGCCCATGACGTCGCGGGCGAGGTCGTGGCCCAGCAGGGTGATGGTGTCGGGGGTGGACGCGCCGAGCGCGGTCTCGTAGGCCTCAGCCACCGTGGCCCTCTTCCTTCAGCCAGGCACGCAGTTCCTCGCCGTGCTCGTCCAGCCCCGGCGGTGGCAGCTCGTACACCGCCGGCGTCTGGGAGAACCGGATCGGGTGCCGGGTCGTCGGCATGCCCCCGACCTCGACGACCGGATCGAGCCCGAACCGCTCGGCCATCGCGAACCCGCCGTCGATCGTGTTGATCGGCCCGCACGGCACACCCGCCGCGACGAGCAGGTCGAACCACTCCACCGCGCCGCGAGTGCGCAGGCGGTCGAGCAGCAGCGGCCGCAGTTCCTCGCGGTTGCGGGTGCGGTCGGCGTTGCGGGCGAACCGCGGGTCGTCCGGCACCTCGGGCAGCCCGAGCACCTCGCACAGCTTGCGGAACTGGCCGTCGTTGGCCGCCGCGACGATCAGGTCGTTGTCGGCGGTCGGCAGTGGTTCGTAGGGAAAGACGCTCGGGTGCGCGTTGCCCATCCGGAACGGCACGACGCCACCCGCGACGAACGCCGAGCTGTGGTTCACCAAACCCGTCAACGCCGACGACAGCAGGTTCACCTCGACGAGCTGGCCCTGTCCGGTGGCGTCGCGGTGCCGCAGTGCCGCGAGGATGCCGATCACGGCGTGGTTGCCCGCCATGACGTCGAAAACGGAGATGCCCGCGCGGTACGGCGGCCCGTCCGGGTCGCCGGTGAGGCTCATGAGCCCGGAGATCGCCTGCACCATCAGGTCGTAGCCGGGAACGTGCCTGCCCTCGCCCGAGCCGAACCCGGTGATCGACGCGTAGACCACCCGCGGGTTCGAGGCGCTCACCGAGGCGTGGTCGAGGCCGTACTTGGCCAGCCCGCCCGGTTTGAAGTTCTCGATCAGCACGTCCGCGCGCCGGGCGAGCTCACGGGCCAGCACGACGTCGTTCTCGTCGCGCAGATCCAGGGCGATGGACCGCTTGCCGCGGTTGATCCCGAGGTAGTAGGTCGAGACGTCGTCCCTCACGGGCGGCATCCACGTCCGCGTCTCGTCGCCGGCGGGGCCCTCGACCTTGACGACCGACGCGCCCATGTCGGCGAGCAGCATGGTCGCGTACGGGCCCGCCAGCACGCGGGAGAAGTCGGCGACGAGCAGGCCGTCGAGTGGCCCCATCAGACGGACGTCCTGGTGTCGCCGCGGTACTCCGTGTACGTGTAGGGGTTGTCCAGCACCTTCGAGGCCGGGATGTCCGGGTTCATGCCCTTCTCCCACGCTTCGTCGCCGAGCTGTTCGCGCAGGTGCTCGACGGTCTGCTCGACCTGCTCGCGGATCGCTTTCAGGTCAACACCGACGAGCCGGTGGTCGCGCTTCACGATGCGGCCGTCGACGATCACCGTGTCCACATCGGACCGTTGCGCCTGGAAGGCCACGTGCCCGTACGGGTTGAGGATCGGGAACATGGCGGGCGAGTTCTCGTTGCGCAGCAGAACCAGGTCCGCCTTCTTGCCGACCTCGATGCTGCCGAGGTCGTCACGCCCCAACGCGCGTGCGCCGCCCATCGTCGCCCACTCCACGACGTGCTCGGCCCGCAGCGACGAGTGCGTGACGGTGTCGTTGCGAGCGTGCGCGGCCATGTGCTCACGCGCGCGGTCGGCGCCCAATGTGGAGCGCATCGCGGTGAACAGGTCGCCGCTCCACCACACGGAGGTGTCCATCGACAGCGACACCGGGATGCCGTGCTCCCGGATCGCCCAGGTGGGCGGGTAACCCTGGCCCGCGCTCTGCTCGCTCTCGGTCGACACGGAGATCGACCCGCCGGTCGCGGCGATGCGGTGGTAGGAGTCGGCGGACAGCGTCGCGGCGTGCACGTAGATGGTCTGCGGGGTCATGAACCCGTTGTCGTACATCAGCCTGATGCCGTCGTCGTTCGTCGCGCCCCACACGCCGGCGTGGGTGGTCACCGGAATGCCGAGTTCGCGTGCCACCTCGAACGCGGGCTTCTCCGGGAACGCCGGGTCGCCGGTGACGTCGAACGCCAGTTGGAAACCGAGCATGTCGTTGCCGGTGATGCGGCGGTAGATGAAGTCGTTGAACTCGCGCTTCGCCGTCCAGGACGCGGGGGAGTCCTGGATGTTCCCGTACGCCAGCACGAACCGGCCGGGCACCGCCTCCAGCGCGTCGGCGGCGGCGTCGGCGTGCTCGGTGGTCTGCAGCCCGTGCGACCAGTCGACGGTCGTGGTGACACCGGCGTCGAGTGCCTCGGCCGCGGCGAGCAGGTTGCCGGCGTGGATGTCCTGCGGCCGGAAGACCTTGCCCCACTCCAGGTAGTACCAGACGAAGTACTGCGTGAGGGTCCAGTCGGCGCCGTAACCGCGCATCGCGGTCTGCCACATGTGCCGGTGTGTGTCGATCATCCCCGGCATCACGATGCCGCCGGACGCGTCGACCTCCTCGGTGCCTTCCGGGACCTGCAATCGAGGCCCGATCGCGGAAATTCGATCTTCCACGACGAGGACGTCGTGGTCGGCGAGCACCTCGTGCGTTCCGTTCATCGTCAGAACGGTGCCGTTTCTCAGGACAACAGGACGTCGTTCGCCGACCATCGGGGACCTCCTCGACCGGCATGCGGACAGGTGTCCGTTGAATCCTCAACCTTCTCCGGTCAGGCGTCAAGCGACAACGACGTGCGGCACCGTGCCCAAGCGGGCGAAGTCGGCGCTGATGTCCCCGGCGGCCTGCAGCAACAGCGGCAGGTGGTGCTCGACCATGACCTCGATCGACGTCTCGGACGCGTGGCAGTTGACGTTGATCCCGGCGATGACCGTGCCGTTGCCGTCCCGCAACGGCGCCGCGACCGACCGGATGCCCGGTGCGAGCTGCTGGTCCGTCATCGCCCACCCGCGCGCCCGCACGTCCCGCAGTTCGGCGTCGCGCTCGGCCGGGTCGGGCTGCCACCGCGGCGTGAGGCCCGACCGCGTCGGCTGCGCGAGCACCGCCTCCAGCTCCTGGGCCGGCAGAGCGGCTAGCTGCACTTTGCCCAGGGACGTCGGCAAGGCCGGGAACTTGGTCCCGATCTGCACGGACAGCGTGACGATCTTCGGCACCGCCACCCGTGCCACGTAGACGATGTCCGACCCGTCGAGCTGCGCGATCGACACGGACTCGTTGGTACGAGCGCCGAGCCGTTCCATGTGCGGCCGCGCCACCTCCCACAACCCGGTCGACCGCACGTACGCCACACCCAGCTCGAGCACGCGGGGCGTGAGCGCGAACCCGTTCTCGCTCTGCCGCGCGTAGCCGAGCTCCACCAGCGTGAGCAGAATGCGCCGCGCGGTCGGCCGCGCCAGTCCGGTCAGCGACGCGACCTCGCTCAGCGCCATCACAGGACGCCGCGGCTGGAACGCGCGGATCACTTCCAGGCCGCGCGCGAGCGCCTCGATGAAGTCGGGGCCGGTGTCGGGTCGCGCAGGCATGCCGCCAGCGTAGCGGACACCTGTCCGTCCACTCGTTCCATTAATTCGACAGAATTCTCCATTTGTCGAACGATTATTCGAAGAATACGTTCCGAAGAATGGTCAACTACGAAAAGTTTTCGCGCGGACGCATTCGAACGGTCCTGCTGACGGTGATCGGGTTGCTTCTCGCGATGGCCCCGCAGGCAGCGGCGGACGTGGCCTCGGCGCCCCCGGAGAAGACCGTGCGCGTCTACTGGTTGCGGCCCTACGACGTCCAGTACGACCAGCGCTACCCGGACGGCATCGCCAAAGTCGTGCGGGAAGCCCAGCGCTACTACAAACAGGAACTCGGGAAAACGTTCCAGCTCAACAGTCCCGTGGTCGAGGTCGTCACCGGTGACCACGACCGGAGCTGGTACGAGAACACCCCCAACGGCGGCGACCGCTACTGGTGGGCCGTGTTCAACATGCAGCAGGAGTTGCTGCGCAAGATGAACCTCCGCGACCCGGACCGGCGGTGGCTCAACGTCGGCGAGATCAGCGCGGAGGGACCGGGCGCGGGCGGAGGCGGCGGCAACGGCTGGGTGATCCTCTCCGGCCACGACGCCGACGGCGCGGCGGGCGTCAACGGGCCGATGAACCGGTGGTACGGCGGCATGGTGCACGAGCTGGGCCACGCGTTCGGCCTGCCCGACTCGTCGTTCACCGACGGCACACCGATGTCCGCGTCGTTCTACAACTACCCGAACACGCATTTCAACGAGCAGCAGAAGAACGCGATCCGGAATGGACTGTACGGCGGGTTCCTGTCGTAGTGCGGCAAGACGGCCACCGTGATCGCCTTCGAGGCGTTCCGGGACTCGAAGCGAGACGGTGGCCGCGTCGCCCTCAGCGCAGCACCCGGCAGCCCGTGTCGTTGCCCAGTGCGTCGAGGCCGCACAGATGAGTCGCGCCGGCCTGGTCCGTGACCGTCGGCGGCACGGATCACGACGTCCGAGCCTTCTCGCACCTCGTCGAACGCGGCGGTCGGCGGAAGGCCGGTCTTCGGGTTGTTCAGAGACGCCCACTCGAGGTTCCCGAAGCCGTTGGTCACGACCTGGCCGTCCGGGGTCGTGGCGAACAGCCGGGTGCCCCGCCGCGCGTCCCTCGCGCTCACCAGATGGGTGCCGGCGATCGAGCCGCCCCGGTTGATGAACCTGTTGTTCGGCGGATTGTCCGCGTAGTGCTGGTACACGGCGGCGCCGGCGCCTTGGCGGACCGTCAGCTGGGCGCCGCGGACGATCTCACGGTCGTGGGTGAGCGTCGGACGGCCGCTCAGCTCGCTGCCACCGAGGTTCTCCCACGGGGAGAACTCGCCGCCGAACGCGACCTGTCCGCGATACCGGAGTTGTCCCTCGGACACGCCGTAGATCCCGACGGCGTCGTTGTCGACGAAGAAGTGCTGGTACTCGTTGGTCGCTGTCTGGATGATCGCCGGTGGCTCCGGACTCACGGCGGCTGTGGCCGTTGTCGCGGTGGTGACCGATCCGGCGGCCACCGCCACCGCGATGAGCGTTGATCTCACGTGACCCCCTCCCTGGCTTTCGCGGGGAGAGGGATCTCGGTGGGCGCTGACAGGTTACTGACACCGGTCACGCCGACGACTCGCGCACCACCAACCGGCAAGGCTGCCGCACGACCCCGGCGGCGGGAGCTCCGGACAGCGCCGCGGCCAGGTGCGTGACCGCGGTCGTGCCCAGCTGCTGCAGGTTGAGGTCGATCGTCGTCAGCGGCGGTGTGCAGTCCGCGGCGAAGATCTCCCAGTTGTCGTACCCGACGATCGCCACGTCGTCGGGCACGCGCCGGCCGAGCCCGACGAGCGCCTGGGTGACACCGCTCGCGATCTGGTCGTTGCCGCAGAAGATCGCGTCGACCTCGGGTGCGGTCGCCATCAGCAGCCGGACGGCGTGCCGGCCCCAGCGCTGCGACCACTCGCCGTGCAGCGGCTGGCCACCGGCGAGCGACAGGTCGTGCTCGGCCAGAACGGCGTGCACCGCCGCCACGCGATCACGTGCGGCCCGGTAGTGCTGCGGCCCGGTGATGTGCGCAATGTGTTTGCGCCGCAACGCGATCAGGTGCTCGATGGCGAGCCGCGCCCCGCCCTCGTCGTCGGAGACCAGGCACAGGTCGGCCGGGTTGGTCGACCGGCAGTACACGTAGACCGCGGGCACCGGGAGGTCGGCGGTCAGCGACGCGCGGACGTCGTTGCTGTCGCCCACGACGATGAACCCGTCGACCTGACGGGCCAGCAGCGTGCGGATGTAGTGGTTGCGGCGGATCGCGTCGCCCCTCGTATCGCACAGCAGCACCGACATCTCCTGGTCCGACAACGCGTTCTCGGCGCCCAGCAGGATCGGGATGGCGAACCGGCCGTCGAACTCGTCGGTGAGCAGGCCGATCGCCCGCGTTCTGCCCGCCACCAGTCCCTGGGCGAGGACGTTGGGCTGGAACGAGAGTTCGGCCGCCGCCCGCAGCACACGTGCTCTGGTGGCCGCGGCGACCTCGCCCCGGTCGTTGATCGCCTTGGACGCGGTGGCGATCGACACGCCCGCTCGCTTCGCCACGTCCCCGAGTGTCACCGCTTCCGACCGCCGCCTGCCCATCGAAACCCTTTCGAATGAGATTCGACCGTTGATTCGACGATTTCTGCTCCTGATGGCGCATTGTCGAAATCGTTTTCGGTCACCAGAGTGCGTGGTGTGGCTCAGATGCGCAACACCCAGTCGATCCGCGGTCCGGTGGTCCCGTCCCGCGGACTTCTGCGTCCACTTGGGACGGACGAGGTGCGCATCACCGGTGGCTTCTGGGCCGAACGCCAACGTGTCAACGGCGAGGCGACCCTCGGCCACGCACTGGACTGGATGGACCGGCTCGGCTGGACCGGCAACTTCACCGCCGCCGCCAACGGCGAACAATCACCTGACCGGAAAGGCCGGGAGTTCTCCGACTCCGAGGTCTACAAAATCGTCGAGGCGATGTCGTGGGAACACGGCAGATGCCCGGACGACGACCTGAACGCCCGAATCGAAACGCTTACGGGAATGTTCACAGCGGCCCAGGACGAAGACGGTTACCTCAACACGTCGTTCGGCCGGCACTGGCAGCGGCCGAGATACGAGGACCTGGCCTGGGGCCACGAGCTCTACTGCACCGGACATCTGCTGCAGGCGGCCGTCGCCAGGACGAGAACCGCGGGCGAAGGCCCGTTGCTGGACGTCGCCCGGCGCGCCGCCGACCACGTCTGCGAGGTCTTCGGCGAGCCCGGCACCGGCGTGTGCGGGCACCCGGAGATCGAGACCGCGCTGGTGGAGCTCTTCCGGGTGACGGGGGAGCAGCGTTACCTCGACCAGGCGGCGATGTTCGTGGAACGGCGCGGCTACCGCAACCTGCCCGCCCACGAGTTCGGCTGGTCGTACTTCAACGACGACGTCCCGGTGCGCAAGGCGACCGTCTTTCGCGGACACGCGGTGCGCGCGCTGTACCTGGCGTGCGGTGCCGTGGACGTGGCGGTCGAGACCGGCGACGACGACCTGCTGGAAGCGGTGGCCTCGCAGTTCGAGCGCACGTGGGCTCGGCGCACGCACCTCACCGGCGGCATGGGATCGCGGCATCAGGACGAGGCGTTCGGCGACGACTTCGTGCTGCCGGCGGACCGGGCGTACGCGGAGACGTGCGCCGCGGTGGCCGCGGTGATGCTGGCGCAACGACTCCTGCTGGCCACGGGCGACAGCCGCTACGCCGGTGTCGTGGATCGCCTGCTGCACAACGTGATCGCGACGGCCATCGGGGACGACGGCCGGAGTTTCTTCTACGCCAACACGTTGCACCAGCGGACTCCGGCGCGGCCCAGCGGCGACGGCGAGCGGCTCGACGTCGGCGGCGGGCCGCGAGCGCCGTGGTTCGAGGTGTCGTGCTGCCTGCCCAACCTCGCGCGGCTGGTGGCGAGCCTCTCGTCCTACCTCGTCACCGCCGACGACACCGGGCTGCGCGTGCACCAGTACGCCGACTGCGACATCGAGACCCGGCTCGCCGACGGCCGACCCGTCGGGCTGCAGGTGCGGACGTCGTACCCCGAAGGGGGAGACGTGGCCGTGCGGGTGACCAGGAGCGGCGGCGAACCCTGGTCGATCAGCCTGCGCGTGCCCGACTGGGCGGCCGGGGCGGTGCTCACCGTGGACGAGGAGCGCCGGCCGGTCGCACCGGGAGAGGCCGTCCTGACCCGCGAGTGGACGGCGGGGCAGGAGATCCGGCTGGAACTGCCGACGCGGCCGAGGTTCGTCTGGCCGGACCCGCGCATCGACGCCGTGCGCGGTTGTGTCGCGGTCGAACGAGGGCCGCTCGTGCTGTGCGCGGAGTCGTTGGGGGAGAACGACCTCGACGCGCTGAAGGTCTGGACCGGGCAGGACCCGGAGCAGGCGGGTGACGGCGCGGTGGTGCGGGCGCGGTTCGAGACACCGCTGGATTCCGCGTGGCCGTACGGCGATCCGTCCGGGAGACCGGGCACGCCGGTCCCGGTGCACCTCACGCCCTACCACCGCTGGGCCCGCCGTGGCCCCTCCACCATGCGGGTGTGGCTGCCCACCATCTGAACACGTCTCAAAGGAGAGACCGTGAAAGCGATGCTCGCGGCAGTTGTGCTGCTGCTGGCCACCGCGGCGTGCGGTGCGGACGAACCTGGTGCCGCCGACGACGGCGCGACCCTCACGCTGTGGACTAGGGCGGCGACCGAGTCGGTGTCCAAGGCCTACGCGGACACCTACAACGCCGGGCACCGCAACAAGATCGAGGTCACCGCATACCCCAACGAGGAGTACCCGGCGAAGCTCGCCTCGGCCGCGGGAGCGAAGTCGTTGCCGGACCTGTTCGCCGCGGACGTGGTGTTCGCGCCGCAGTACGCCGCGCAGGGACTGTGGGCCGACGTCTCCGATCAGTTCAAGTCCTTGCCGTTCAAGGACTCCGTAGCCCCCTCCCACGTCCGTGCGGGAACGTGGGAGGGCCACAACTACGCCGTGCCGCACACGATCGACCTGTCGGTGCTGCTGTACAACAAGGATCTCTACACCAAGGCCGGTCTCGACCCGGAGAAGCCACCGCGCACCCTGCGCGAGTTCGCCGAGCACGCCCGCAAGATCGACCAGCTCGGCGGGGACGTCAACGGCACGTACTTCGGCGGGAACTGCGGCGGTTGCGTCGAGTTCACGCTGTGGCCGTCGGTGTGGGCCGCGGGCGGTGAGGTGCTGGACGACGACGGCCGTAGCGCACGGGTCGACTCACCCGAGATGGCCGAGGTGTTCGCGCTCTACCGCGAGCTCTACGACCAGGGTGCCGCGTCGCCCGCGTCGAAGGGCGAGGCCGGGCCGACCTGGCTCGGCGCGTTGCAGGGCGGGAAGGTCGGCATCGCGCCCGGTCCGTCGGTGTGGCTCGACGCCATCGAGGAGAAGGGCGTCAAGACCGGCATCGCGCCGATCCCCGGGATCAACGGCGGCGAGTCCACGTTCGTCGGCGGCGACGCGATCGGCATCGGTGCGACGAGCTCGAAAGCGCAGCAGGCGTGGGACTTCCTGGCCTGGACGATGTCGGACGAGGCCCAGGTCGAGGTGATCGCGAAACGCAAGGGCGTGCCGGTCCGCACGGACCTGGCTTCGAACAAGTACTCCTCGGCCGATCCACGACTGGTCACCGCGAACGGGTTGGTGGCCAAGGGGAAGACGCCGTACGCCCGCAACTTCAACGCCACGTTCAACGACCCGCAGGGGCCGTGGCTGACGACCGTGCGCGGTGCGTTGTTCGGTAACGCGTCGGCGGCGCTGCTGGCGGGCAACGAGGCGATCACCAAGTCGTTGCGGCAGGAGTGACCGGTGCGCAGGCGAGCGATCAGCGGAGCCCTCTACGTCACACCCGCGGCGGTGCTGGTCGGGTTGTTCTTCGTGGTTCCGCTGCTGCTCGTCGGCTGGATGTCGTTGCACCGCTGGCCGTTGCTGGGCAAGCCCCGGTTCAGCGCGCCGGCGAACTACACCGCGATCGGCGGCAACGCCCTGCTGAGCGACGCGGCCTGGTTCACCTTGAAGTACACGGTGCTCATCACGGTGTTGCTGTTCGCCCTCGCGTTCGGGCTGGCGTTGCTGGTGCAGAACCGCAGGCCGGGCGTCGGGTTCTTCCGCACCGCGTTCTTCCTGCCGATGGCGGTGGGGTTCGCGAGCGCCTCGCTGCTGTTCCTCGGCCTGCTGAGCGAGGAGATCGGGCCGGTGCCGCTGTCCGGCGACAGCCCGGCGCTGGGATCGGCCGTGCTGCTCGTGCTGTGGCGGTTCGCGGGGTTCAACATGCTGATCCTGCTGACCGGGCTGCAGGCCATCCCGCTCGACGTCTACGAGGCCGCGCGGATCGACGGCGCGACCCGGTGGCAGATGTTCAGCCGGATCACCGTGCCGTTGATGCGGCCAACGATCGCGCTGGTGCTCACGATGATGATCACCGGGTCGCTGCTCGCGTTCGACCAGTTCTGGATCCTGACGCGCGGCGGCCCGGACAACAGCACGACGTCGCTGGTGATGGTGATCTACCGGGAGGCGTTCGTGCGGCTCGACCTCGGCTCGGCGGCGGGGATCTCGGTGGTGTTGCTGGCCGGGCTCGCGGTGGTGAGCTCACTTCAGTTCGCCGTCCTGCGCAGGAGGACGGCATGAGGACCTCCTACTACTTCACGGGCACGGCGCTCGCGATCCTGTTCCTGTTCCCGCTGGTGTGGAGCGGGTGGGCGTCGGTGCGCACGGACACCGGGTTCGGCCTGGAGAACTACGCGCGACTGTTCAGCTCCGCCAACGGGATCCGCGCGGTGCACGTGCTCAACAGCGTGATCGTCAGCGCGCTGACCGTCGCCGGCACGCTGGTCGTGTCCACGTTCGCGGGCTACGCGTTCGGCCGGTTCCGCTTCCCCGGCCGCGACCTGCTGTTCCTGCTCACGCTCGCGATCCTGATGGTGCCGTACGCGACCATCCTGATCGCGTTGTACGTCCTGCTCGGCTGGCTGGGACTGGAGGACTCGCTGGTCGGACTGAGCCTGGTGCTGGTCGTATTCCAGTTGCCGTTCTCGGTCTTCATGATGCGCAACAGCTTCGAGGCCGTGCCGATCGAGCTGGAGGAGTCCGCCCGCGTGGACGGGTGCTCGAGCTTCGGCACGCTGGTGCGGATCATGCTGCCCGCCGTCCGGCCCGGTCTGGTGACCGTGGGGCTGTTCGCGTTCCTCTCGTCGTGGAGCGAGTTCTTCGCTCCGTTGATCCTGCTCAACTCCACCGGCAAGTTCACCGCGATCCTGGCCGTGGTGAACATGCGCACCGCGAGCCACGGCTCGATCGACTACGCCGCCCTCGAAGCCGGTGTGGTGTTCATGGCGGTGCCGTGCCTGGTGCTCTTCGCGTTCCTGCAACGCAGCTACGTCCGCGGGTTCACCTCGGGCGCCCTCAAAGGTTGAGGAGATCAGCATGATCCGAACTGGGAAAGGATTCGTGGCCGCGCTGTTCGCGGCGGTGATGGCGGTGGGCGTGGCGGCGCCCGCGAGAGCGGACACGTGGAACCCGCCCGCGAACCTGGTGACCCCGCTGAACCAGGTCTGGCAGCACGTCGAGAGCACCTACGGCGACCTCTACGGCTTCCGAAACTACGGGTGGGACCAGCTCTTCGCCAACAAGGGCTACCTGAACTTCTGCGTGCGCTGGGACTCGCCCCAGCCGGTGACCGCGCAACAACGCGACGCCGTGCACGCGCAGCTCGCCCGCCAGTACCAGAAGTGGATGGACGCGATGGCGGGCCACAACAACTTCCCGTACGCGTCGGTGCCGATCAAGGTCGTCGGCTGGTCGGTACGCGACCGCAACCAGCTCAAGTGGACGGACAACTCCGTCGACATCTACGTCAACGACATCCGCGAGAACGCGCCGCAATGTTCTGAAGGGTGCGGCAGGTTCTTCAACCGCGGCGGCACCTATCCGCGTTGCCCTGGTGGGGTGGCTCGGCACTACGACCAGTCGTTGTGGCTCACGGCCGGCTTCGGCGGCGGCGCCGGCGGTGACTGGGGCCAGCGGATCGGCAGCGAGTACTTCATGGGCAACCTGAACTCGTCGGACGTGCACATCTTCCTGCACGAGGTCGGGCACACGTTCGGGCTGGACGACTTCTACGACTGGACACCGAGCGGGGTCGACCGGTTCATCATGAAGGCCGGGAGCTCCACGGTGATCACCGAGTTCGACAAGTGGATGCTGCGCGACTTCTGGCGGCACCTGAAGAACAGGTACGGGTTCTGACACCATGATCACTCCTTCTCGACGCACCGTGTTGCGTGCGGGCGCGTTCGCCGTGGCGGCGTCGGCGTTGCCCGCACGCGCGCTCGCCGCGGCACGCTCCGACTTCGGGGTGTCCGCCGAGCTGTTCCCGCTGGGCGCGGTCTCGCTGCTGCCGGGGCCCTTCCGCGACAACACCCTCCGCACCCACGCCTACCTCGAGTTCCTCGACCCGGACCGGCTGCTGCACACGTTCCGGACCAACGTCGGCCTGTCGTCCGGGGTCGTCCCCTGCGGAGGGTGGGAGTCACCGTCGACCGAACTGCGCGGCCATTCGACCGGGCACGTGCTGTCCGCGCTCGCCCAGGCGTTCGCGGCGACCGGGGACACGGCGTTCTCGGCGAAGGCCGACTACCTCGTCGAGCAACTGGCGGTGTGCCAGGACAGGGCGCGGATCGCCGGGTTCAGCACGGGCTACCTCTCGGCGTTCCCGGAGAGCTTCATCGGCCGGGTCGAGGCCCGCGAACAGGTCTGGGCGCCCTACTACACCCTGCACAAGATCATGGCCGGGCTGCTCGACGTGCACCTGCTGATCGGCAGCGCCCAGGCCCTGACCGTGCTCACGCGCATGGCGTCGTGGGCGGCGTGGCGCAACGGCAGGCTTACCTACGACCAGCGGCAGAACATGCTCGACACCGAGTTCGGCGGCATGAACGAGGTGCTGGCCAACCTCTACCAGCTCACCGGCGATCCGGCGCACCTCACCACCGCCCAGTACTTCGACCACGCGGAGATCTTCGACCCGCTGGCGCAGAACCGGGACGCGTTGACCGGCTACCACGCCAACACCCAGATCCCGAAGGCGATCGGGGCGATCCGCGAGTACCACGCCACGGGCACGTCCCGGTACCGCGACATCGCGAGCAACTTCTGGGAGTTCGTCGTCGCCGCGCACAGCTATGCGATCGGCGGGAACTCCAACGGCGAGTACTTCAAGGCACCCGGCCGGATCGCGGCCGAGCTGTCGGACAACACGTGCGAGTCCTGCAACTCGTACAACATGCTCAAGCTCACCGCGCAACTGTTCCGCGGCAACCCCGATGACGCGCGGTACTTCGACTTCTACGAGAAGACGCTCTACAACCACCTGCTGGGCGCGCAGAACCCGGATTCGGCGCACGGCCACCACAGCTACTACACGCCGTTGCGACCCGGTGGCATCCGCACGTACAGCAACGACTACAACGACTTCACCTGCTGTCACGGCACCGGGATGGAGACCAACACCTGCCACACCGGGCGCATCTACGCCCAGTCCGGCACGACGTTGTACGTCAACCTGTTCATCGGCTCGACGCTGAGCTGGCGCGGGTTCACCGTGCGGCAGGAGACGTCGTTCCCGGAGTCAGGCTCGACCAGGCTGACGATCACCGGGTCCGGCACGATCGACCTGCGCGTGCGCATTCCGGCCTGGGCCTCACGTGCGCAGATCCGTCTCAACGGGGTGGTGCAGGATCCCGTCACACCGGGGTCCTACGCACGGCTCAACCGCACGTGGTCGAGCGGTGACGTCGTCGACATCAGCCTGCCGATGGCGTTGCACCGCGAGTCCACTCCGGACAACCGCGCGGTGCAGGCGGTCCGGCACGGGCCGATCGTGCTCGCTGGCGCGTACGGCACGAACAACCTGTCGTCGATGCCCGTGCTGCAGGTGTCGACCATCAAAGCCACGTCGACACCGTTGCAGTACACGGCTTCCGCGAGCACCGGCCAGGTGACGCTGATGCCGTTCTACAAGGTCCACGGGCAGCGCTACACGGTCTACTGGACCGTCGCCGCGCAGGTCCCGCTGTTCATCGCGCACTACCCGTTCGACGGCGACACCAGCGACGCCACCGGCAACGGCCTGACCGCCGCGCTCGCGGGTGGCGCGGCGTGGACGACGGGCAAGAGCGGGGGAGCGGTCGACCTGGCCGGTTCCGGCGCGCACGTCGTGCTGCCGCCGGGACTGCTCGCCGGCGCACCGGCGTTCACGATCGCCACCTGGGTGCGGCTGGACACCGTGACGACCTGGTCGCGGGTGTTCGACTTCGGGTCCGGTACGGGCACCTACGCCTTCCTCACACCACAGAGCTCGGCGGGCGGTGCGAGGTTCGCCATCACTACGAACGGTGCTGGCTCGGAACAGCAGATCAACGCACCATATGCGCTACCGCAGGGCGTGTGGACGCACGTCGCGGTCACGCAGAACGGTGATCTCGGCGTCCTGTACGTCAACGGCGCCGAGGTCGCGCGCAACACGGCGCTGACGGCGCGCTTCGCCAGCACCACGGAGAACTGGATCGGACGTTCCCAGTACGCGAACGACCCCTATCTCGACGGCGCCGTGGACTCCTTCCGCGTCTACGGCCGCGCCCTCACCGCCGCAGAGGTCGCGAACCTCCATTCCACCGGTACCTGAGGAGGATCGATGCGCGCCACCCTGCTCGGCGCCGCGATTGCGTTGCTCGCGGGCGTTGTGGTCGCAACGCCCGCCAGTGCGGCCAACCCGATCATCACGTCGGTCTACACCGCGGACCCGGCTCCGCTGGTCGTCGGCAACACCATGTACGTCTACGCCGGACGGGACGAGGCCGCGTCCGGCCAGCAGAACTTCCTGATGCGCGAGTGGCGGGTGCTCTCGTCGACCGACGCCGCCACCTGGACCGACCACGGCGCCAAGGCGAACCTCGGCACGTTCCGCTGGGCCGGCGCGGACGCCTGGGCCAGCGAGGTCGAGCCGCGAAACGGCAAGTACTACTGGTACACCTCGGTCAACGGCAACGGTCCCGGCTGGATGGACATCGGCGTGGCGGTCGGCGACAGCCCGCTCGGGCCGTTCACCGACGCCAAGGGCGGGCCGCTGATCAGCGACAGCACCCCGAACTCGTCCGGGCTCAACATCGACCCGACGGTCTTCACCGACGACGACGGCCAGGCCTACCTCTACTGGGGCAGCTACTGGGGCGCGCGGGCGGCGAAGCTCAAGCCGAACATGATCGAGCTGGACGGTCCCGTCGTGACGCCGCAGGGTCTCGACAACTTCTGGGAAGCGCCGTTCATGTTCAAGCGCAACGGCCTCTACTACATGATCTACGCGGCCAACGACACGAACGGCTGCGTCACGTCGTCCAGCTACGCCTGCCAGCGCTACGCCACCGCCACCAGCCCGATGGGGCCGTGGACGCATCGGGGTGTGGTGCTCGGACAGGTCTCGTCGACCACCAACCACGCGGGCGTCGCGCAGTTCAACGGGCAGTGGTACATGGTCTACCACAACGCCCAGGCACCCGGCGGTGGCAACTTCCGGCGGTCCGTCGCCGTGGATCTGTTGCACTTCAACGCTGACGGCACGATGCAACGGGTCGTCCAGACGGCGGCCGGTCCGCCGCCGAACCCCGGCGGTGGTGGCGGGAACCTCGCATTGAGCGCTACGGCGAGCACGTCGTACGTGTCGCCGTGGGAGAACCTCGCCGCGGTCAACAACGGCGCGACGCCTGCGAGTTCGGCGGACCGCTCGAACCTCGTCTACGGCAACTGGCCCGAGCAGGGCACGCAGTGGCTCGAGTACACGTGGCCGTCCGCGAAGTCGATCACCCGGTCGGCCGTGTACTGGTTCGACGACGACCAGGGCATCGACGTGCCCGCGTCCTGCCGTCTGCAGTACTGGACCGGCACCGCCTACGCGGACCTGCCCGGCTGTGGGACGGCCGCGAACACCTTCAACACCAGCACGTTCCCCACCGTGTCCACGACCCGGTTGCGGTTGAGCATCACCGCCAAGACCGGCCTCTCGACGGGAGTCCTGGAATGGCAAGCCTTCGCCGCCTAACGGCACCTGCTGTGGCCGTGGTGCTCCTCGCCGGTGGCCTGAGTCCCGCGTCGGCCGAGCAGAACATCGGTTATCCGGCGTTCACCGGGCCTTCGATCCCCGCGCCACCGGTGGGCTACGACACCGGCAGCACGATGCGGGCGATCTACGACGCGGAGAGCGGCGGCACCGACTTCTGGATGGACCGGTTGCTCGCGCGGCCCGGCAACGACCCGTCCGGCAACTTCCTGATGACGCGCGGCCGCGGGATGTTCATGTACACCCACGACCCCGCCGTGATCGGGTTCGGCGGCCGATCCGCCTACTGGGACGATATCAGCGGCCAGAACGCCTACCAGGTCGCGTTGTCGCCCGGCACGTTCACCGAGCAGGTCAGCAGCCGGGTGCAGAAGCCCAGCCACTACAGGAGCGTCTTCACCAGCGGTTCGCTGCGGGTGGAGATGACGAAGTTCATCACCCACAACAACGTGGCCGTGACGAATCTGGCGATCGTCAACACCGGCGGCTCTTCGGCGACGCTGCAGCTGAGGGCCACCTCGCCGTACGCGACGACCGCGAGCGGCAGTGAGCTGACCGGCAGCAGGCCGGTGAAGAACAACCTGACCACGATCCGCCCGCGGTTCGCCGGGGACGGTTTCAGCGTCAACAACGGTGGCCTGGACCGGTCGATCACCGTCGGCGCGGGGCAGACCGTGTCCACCAAGGTCGAGATGGGCTTTCTGACGACCGAGATCCCGGAGTCGTCGTCGGAGTACGAGGCCTACCGCGGTTACTCGCCTTCGACGGCGTTCGCGACGCACGTGCGCACGTACAACCGTTGGTGGGCGGACAACATCCCCTACATCGACGTGCCGGACCCGGCGATCAAGAAGAACATCTACTACCGCTGGTGGTTGATGCGCTTCAACCACCTCGACGTCGACATCCCAGGCCAGGACTACCAGTTCCCGATCTCGGTCGAAGGTGCCACGGGCTACAACAACGCGATCGTGCTGACCCAGCCGATGCACATCGATGACCTGAAGTACCTGCGTGACCCGGTCTACTCGTACGGTCCATGGCTTTCCGCCGGGCAGACGTCCAAGGGCGGCCGGTTCATGGACAACCCCGGTGACCCCGAGAACTGGTCCAACTCCTACACCCAGTACATCTCCGAGGCGGCTTGGCGCAGCTACGAGATCCACGGTGGTCAACCTGCGATCGCCGCGCTGCTGGCCCGTTACGCCGAAGGCGACGCCAAGGGGCAACTGTCCTACTACGACACCAACAACAACGGTGTGATCGAGTACGACTGGGGCGCGCTGACAGGCAACGACGCCGACGCGGTGTCGTTCGACTGGCGGCCGGGCCGGATGGATCGCGCGGAGACCGCGTACGTGTGGAGCGGAGCGGTTGCCGCACAACAGGCTTACGCCTTGGCCGGTAACACCGCCAAAGCCTCCGAGATGCAGGCGCTCGCGGATCGGATTCGTTCCGGCGTGATCAACACCCTGTGGAACCCGAACCGGCAGTTGCTGGAGCACAAGCACGTGCAGACGAACGAGCACGTGCCGTGGAAGGAGATCAACAACTACTACCCGTACTCCGTCGGCCTGATGCCTTCGACGGACCAGTACAAGCAGGCGCTGCGGCTCTTCGCCCAGCCGTCCGAGTACCCGGTGTTCCCCTTCTACACCGCCAACCAGAAGGACAAGGCGGAGGCGGCCGCGGCCGGTCACCCCGGCTCGAACAACTTCTCCACGATCAACTCGACCGTGCAGTTCCGGCTGTACTCGTCGGTGCTGCGCAACTACCCGAACCAGTGGATGACTGCGGAGGACTACAAGAAGCTGCTGTACTGGAACGCCTGGGCGCAGTACGTCGGCGGCAACACGCAGTGGCCGGACGCCAACGAGTTCTGGGCCGACTGGAACGGCAGCACGATCCAGTACAGGTCGTGGATCCACCACAACATCCTCGGCAGCAGCAACTGGACGGTCATCGAGGACGCCGCCGGTCTGCGGCCGCGCACGGATGGGCTGATCGAGCTGTCTCCCATCAACATCGGCTGGTCGCACTTCGCGGTCAACAACCTGCGGCACCGCAACGCCGACCTGAGCGTCGTGTGGGACGACCCCGCCGACGGCGTGACCCGCTACAACGGTGTGCCGCAGGGATATTCGGTCTACCTCAACGGAACGCGCGCCTTCACCGTGGACCGGCTGACGCGCGTTCTGTACGACCCGGCGACCGGGTCGGTGACGCTGCCGTCCGGCGGTTCCGTGGTGTACCGGAGTGCCGCACCCGGTGTGCGGGCTCCGCGTGACGTCGTGCAGAACAGCCCGCGGATGGTCGACGTGTTCGCCAAGGCGGGGGTCGACCTGACGTCCACCAGGCCGAACCTGGCGACCGGCCCGTCAGCCTCCTACACCGCGTCCGGCACATCGGTCGGCGCGGCGGTGGACGGGTTCCCGATCAACGAACCGATCTGGGGCACGACCGGCTCAGCGAACGCGTCCGACTGGTTCGAGCTGAACTTCGGCCAGCAGCGCCAGGTCAGCGAGGTGCGGCTGTACTTCCGCGACGACAGGGCCGGCAACCGGTACCGGGCGCCGTCGTCGTACGTGGTGCAGCAGTACAACGGCAGTGCGTGGGTGGACGTCGGCGCGCAGACCAGGACACCCGCGGTTCCGCGCGCCAACTACAACCTCGTCCAGTTCACTCCCGTCAGCACCCAGCGGCTGCGGGTGGTGATGACCCACACGGCCGGCTTCAGGACCGGCCTGACCGAGATCAAGGCCTACTGATCACCGCGGTGACGGTGATGTCGACGAACGCGCCGATCATGAACCGCGGTGCGCGGATCCCCAGCGTCCTGCGGTCCAGCCGGGCGGTCGCCGTCATCACCGTCTCACCGTTCACGGTGGACAGTTCGACGACCCCGCTCAGCTCGGTCGAGCCGCCCCTCGCCTGGAGCGGGCCGATGACGTTCCAGCCGTTGTCGGCCGGCTCGCAGGACGTGGCGGTGAACGTCATCGTCGGGTGCCGGTCGAGATCGAGCAGGCTCGGTTTGCGCAGGTCCAGGTCGCGTTTGGCGATCCCGGTGTCGATCGCGGCCAGGTCGAGCGTCCCGTGCACGCCCCGCAGCTGCCCGTCGTCGCCGATCTCGACGGTCCCGGCCGTGACGGGCACGGTCCCGTGAGCCTTGCGGCCCAGGTTGCCGACCTGGAACGACGCGGTGCTGCGCGTGAGATCGGCCCGCCACACGCCGGCGGCCAGCGTCCTGGTGGCGGTCATGACCGTGCCTCTCCGTGCTCGAAGACCTGGTGGACCGGGTAGATCTCGACCCGGTCGGCGCCCGTCAGCAACGCCGGGTCCTCGCCGGGCAGCAGCGTGGAGCCCATGATCGCCTTCTGGCTGTCGATGAGCGCCTGCTCGGTCTCGGCCAGCGACACGACGACCTCCGAGCCGTCCTCGCGCCGCAGCACGTAGGTCCTGATGTTGCCCGGCACCCGCTCGACGGCGGGCTTGATCCGCTCGGAGTTCGCGAAGTCCTCGGCGGCGAGCTGCTCCGAGCTGCGTGGCCGGTCGAAGTAGGTGAGTTGCGCGTACATGGCGTTCCTCCTGTGGTTCGTTGCCACCGAAGTCTTGGCGAGACGGGTGCCACGCGGATCCGTGCCAGCACGGAGTGCGGTACTGAATCGGCACCGAGCCGCGATACTGCTGGCGTGGAGGTCCCGATCCTCGGCCGCGACCGCGAGCTGGCCGGACTGCGCGCGGCCCTGGTGGCGGCGACGGGCAGGCTGGTGCTCGTCGGCGGCGACGCGGGCATCGGCAAGTCCAGGCTCGCCACGGCCGCGCTCGACATGGCCGCCGAGTACGGCATCGGTTCCGCACGTGGTCAGGCCGTGGACGACCCCGGCATGCCGCCGCTGTGGCCGTGGCGCCGGGTGGCCCGCGACCTGCCGTCACTGGGCCGCGTACTGGCCGGTTCGCACTTCGATCCGGCCGACGCGACGTCCCGGTTCGCGATGGTCGCCGACGCCGTGGACGCTCTCGTCGCCGAGGCCGGGTCCACCGGCCTGCTGATCGTCCTGGAGGACGTCCACTGGGCGGACCTCACCTCGTTGCGCCTGCTCACTCACCTGGCGGGGGAGCTCGGCAGCGCCCGGATCGTGGTGGTCGCGACCTACCGCGGCGACCCGCTGCCCGAGCTGCTCCGGGCCCCGGCCGCCCAGGTGATCCGGCTCGGCGGTTTGCGACGCGAGGACGTGGCGGGCTGGATCCGTCGCGTCACGACGGTCACCGACCCCGACTCGCTGGCCGCGCGGCTGATCAGCGACACCGGCGGCAACCCGCTCTACGTCCGGATGCTGCTCGACCGGATCACCGGCAGCGGTGAGATCACCGTCCACCCGGAACTGCACAAGCTCGTCCTGTCCGGACTGGACGGCCTCAGCGCACAGGTCCGCGACGTGCTGGACGCGGCGAGCGTGCTGGGGGAGCGGATCGAACCGGTCCTGCTGGAGGCCGTCACCGGTATCGCCTCGCCGGGGCCGCTGCTGGACGAGGCCGTTGCCGCGCGGGTGCTGGAGGCCGATCCTCTCGCTTTCACGCACGCCCTCGTTCGTGACGCGATCTACCAGGACCTTTCCCCGTCCAAGCGCCTCGACCTGCATCGGCGTTGCGCGGAAGCCCTGATCTCGGCCGGCGGCGCTCCCGGCCGCATCGCCACCCACTGGAGCCGCGCCGACGAGCCCGCCGAGTGCACCCGCTGGGCCACCGCCGCCGCCCACGCCGCCACCACCGACCTGGCGTACGACGATGCTCGGCGTTTCGCCTTGCTGGCTTTGGAGTCCGCCGGCTCCTCCGAGGAGCGTGCCGCGCTGACGCTCGACCTCGCGCGCGCCGAGTTCTTGTGCGGTGAGGTCGACAGCAGCCTCGACCATTGCCGGACCGCGATCCGCCTGGCCCAGGACGCCGGCGCGTCCGATCTGATGGCCGAGGCCGCCCTGGTGATCACCGGGCTCGGCGGCCCCGAGTTGCTCGCCGCCGTCGACCACCTGTGCGCGCAGGCGCTGGAGCACCACCCGTCCGACGTCCTGCGCGCCCGCCTGCTGGCTCGGCGCGCGATGGCCGCCACCGCAACGGGTTCCGCCTCGCTGGCCCGCTCGTTGTCCGCCACCGCACTGGAACTAGCCTCGCGCAGCGGCGACCCGGACGCTGAGCTGGACGGCATCCACGCCCGGCACCTGTCGTTGTGCGCGCCGCAGTTCCGCGCCGAACGGGTCTCGCTCGCTCTGCGGGCCGTGGCGCTGGCCTCCTCGGCTCACCAGCCCCACGCCGCGCTGTGGGGCCACGTCTGGCTGGTGGATGCGGCGTTCCAGGCCGGCGACCTCGTCTCCGTCGACCGCGAACTGGCCCTGATCGAACAGTTCGCCGCCGCCCGCCAGCACCCCATCGCCTGGTGGCACCTGTACCGGCTGCGGGCCACCCGCGCGGCCCTGGTGGGCAGGCTTTCCGTTGCCCTGGAACACAACGACACGGCCCGCGCCCTGGCCGAACGAATCGGTGTCACCGCGGCGGTGGGCATGTACCACGCGTTCCTGCTCCGGCTGGCCCACCTGAACGGCACCATCGACGCCGAGTCCGCCGAGGAAGCGCTGGGCGTTCTCGAGCACGTCGCCGACATTCCACTGGCCCGCGTGTCCGTCCCCCTCCTGCACGCGCTGCGAGGAGACCTGGACCGGGCGCGCGCGACGTTCGAGGAGTTCCGCACGATGCCCGCCACCGTCGAGGTGGGTCCGACGTGGGCACCGCTGCTCAGCCAGATCGGTGAGGTCGCCTGCATGCTCGGCGACACCGAGACCACGGACCTCGTCTACTCCCGTCTGTCCACATTGGAGCCGGACTTCTCGGCCGACGGCTCCGGCGCGGTGTTCTGCAGCGCCGCCTCGCCCCACCTGCTCGGCGACCTGGCGATGACCTGCGGCCGCGTCCCGGTCGCCGTGTCGCACTACCGCCTGGCCGCCGAGATGAACGCCCGGATCGGCGCCCGGCCATTCGTGGCGCTGAGCCGGCTCGGCCTCGCCCAGGCCCTCGTGGAGCTGGATTCGCTCGCGGAGGCTCGGGTGCTGGCCGCTCAGGCGGCGTCCGAGTTCCGCGCTGGACCTTCCGTTGCGCCTGGAGGCCGCTGACCGGCTGCTGCGGCGGATCGGGGTGCAGGAGCGGGCCGCGGATCCGTTGTCGCCGCGCGAGTCCGAAGTGGTAGCACTGGTCGCGCAGGCGTTGACGAACCGGGAGATCGCCACCCGGCTCGTGCTGTCCGAGCGGACCGTCGAAACCCACGTGCGCAGCGTGCTGGCCAAGCTGGGGCTGCGGACCAGGACCGAGATCGCCGCGTGGTCGTTGCGCAACGGGCAGTAACGGGATTGCTGCGAACGGCGATCCTGCGGGTGTGGCCAACGTCTTCATCAGTCATGCCGGTGAGGACTCCGCCGTCGCCGCCGACCTGCGCAGGTGGCTCGTCGACGAGGGACACACCGTGTTCCTCGACCGGGACCTTCGCGACGGCATCGTCGTCGGCGAGGAGTGGGAACAGCGGCTGTACGACCAGCTGCGCCGCGCCGACGCCACGGTCTGCGTCGTCACCAACGCCTATCTGAACTCGGTCTGGTGCGTGGCCGAGGTGGCGATCGCCCGGTCGCGGGGTGTGGTGTTGCTGCCGGTGTGTGCGGAGAAGGGCGTCACGCACCCGTTGCTCGCGCAGCTGCACTACGCGGACGTCGAGGCGGCGCGGGAGCCGGTGCTGGAGGCGTTGCGGCGCATCGACCACGCGGGCGGTGTCGGGTGGTCGGGCGAGCGGTCGCCGTTTCCCGGGTTGCGGGCGTTCGACGCCGGGCTGCACCGCGCGTTCTTCGGGCGCAACGAGGACATCGACAAGCTCACCGGTCTGTTGCGATCGCCCGCGGAACGGTCCGACAACGCCGTGTTGCTCGTCTTCGGGCCGTCGGGGTGTGGCAAGTCATCACTCGTGCGGGCAGGTCTGGTGCCGCGGATGGCCGACGAGCCGGACTGGTGGACGTTGCCGGTGTTCACGCCCGGCGTCGATCCGCACCAGGCACTCGTCCGCGAGCTCGCCGGGGCGTTCCGGGATCTGGGCCCGGGGCGGCCGATCGGCGACGTGCAGGCCGCGCTGGAGCGGGGCGAGGTGTTCGACGAGCTGCTGCTGGCCGTGCCGGGCAAGCGCCGCAGGCGGCTCCTGATCGTGATCGACCAGGCCGAGGAGCTCCTCACGCAGGCGGAGGACCGGGCGAAGTTCGCCGCGGACCTGCGGCTGGCGTTGAAGGGGCCGGTCGACGTCGTGGCGACCATCAGGCCGGAGTTCCTGGCCGACTGGACGGTCGATCCCGACCTCGCCGCCGTGCGGTCGCGGACCTACATGGTCCGGCCGTTGCGGCGCGAGACGTTGCGGACGGTCATCGAGGGACCCGCGCGGCTGGCGGGGATCAAGGTCGGCGAGGACCTCGTGGCGAGGCTCGTGGAGGACACCGAGAGCGGGGACGCGCTGCCGCTGCTGGCTTTCACGCTCGAGCAGCTCGCCAAGGGCGTGCCGCGCGGAGGTGAGCTGTCGGCTGCCCAGTACGACGCGCTGGGCGGCGTGCGGGGAGCGTTGACCCGGCAGGCCGAGGTGGCGCTGGCCGAGACCGGGCGCAGCCGCGAGGACGTCCTGAAAGCGTTGCTACGACTGGTGACCGTGGACGAGCAGGGCAACCCGACGCGGTGGCACGGCGTGCCGGTGCCGGAGCTGGACGCGTTCGTGGAGCACCGGCTGCTGACCGTCGACTCGGCGGAGAACGGCGAGGCCAGGGTCAGCGCGTCGCACGAGAAGTTCTTCACGGCGTGGCCGCCGCTCGAGCAGGCGATCGGGAAGGCGGCGGAGACGCTGAGGGCCCGCCGGTCGATCGAGCAGGCCGCTGCCGCGTGGCACACGGCAAAACGCAGGGACGACGACCTCTGGGAACGTCGCCAGTTGACCAGCGCCCGTGCTGTTGATGAGACCGAGCTGAGCCAGTCCGGCCGTGAGTTCCTGACCGCCAGCAGGCGCAGCAGCAACTCACGGCGGCGCGTGATCGTCAGCGCGTCCGCGGCGCTCATCGTGGTCGCGCTGGTGGCGGGTGTGATCGCGTTCGTGCAGCAGCGTTCCGCCGCCCAGCGGCAACAGGAAGCACGCGAGCAGGCCCTCGTCGCCACCGTGCGGCAGCTGGGCGCGAAGGCGAGCGCGGTCAGCGAGTCCGACCCGCGCACGGCGCTGATGCTCGGCCTCGCGGCCCACAAGATCCACCCGGACGCGGAGACCTACGCGGCACTCCAGCGCACCCTCACCACCACGCCCTACGCGGGCCAGCTCGTCGGGGTCAGCGAGCAGGTGAGCTCGATCGCCTACTCGTCGACGGGCCGGTACCTGGCCGCCGGGTTCGACTCGGGCGCGATCATGCTCTGGGATCTGCGCGACCCGCTGCGGCCGCGTCGTCTCGGCGACCCGTTCATCGGCTTCAAGTCGAGGCTGAACCTCGCGTTCGCGGCCGGTGACCGCCGGTTGGTCGCGACCGGCACCAACGGCGCCGTCACGATGTGGGACGTGGCCGACCCGGAACATCCCCGTCAGACCGGCACGCCCGTGCAGGGGCAGAAGGACAAGAACGTCGGCGGATGGCTGTCCGCGGACGGCACCCTCTCGGCGACGTCCGGGGAGGACAGCCCCGCGGTGCAGCTGTGGGATCTCAGCGATCCGGCGAACGTGCACCCCGCGGGCGCTCCGGTCACCGCCTATGCCGGGAAGGTGGAGGCTCTCGCGTTCTCTCCCGACGGCGCTCTGATGGCCACGTCGGGCGGGGGAACCGAGGACCCGGTGGTGCTCTGGGACATCCACGACCGTGCCGCGCCCCGGTCGCTCGCCCGGATCACGCTCACCCCCAAGGACCTGGTCGGCACGATCTCGTTCTCCGCCGACGGCAAGAAGCTCGCCCTCGGTGGCCAGTTGCGCGGCACCAGCCTGTGGACCATCAGCGATCCCGCGAACCCCAAGCCCGCCAGGGACCTCGTCCGAGTCAGCATCGGGTCGCGCGTGACGTTCTCGACGCACGGCGACGCGCTCGCCACCACGGCAGGGCGTGACACCGGGCTTGTCTTGTGGGACACCGAAAGCATCGACTTCCCGTCGCGCACGGAACGGCTGCAGGCCGGCGAGGAGGACCGGATCACGACGTTCTCCCCGGACGGGCAGATGGTCGCGTCCGGCAGCACCTCCGGCCGCATCACCCTGTGGAACCTGGCCAGGGCAGGCCGTCCGCGTGCGTTCGGGCCGCCGATCGCCGTCCACCGGGCCGGGCGGTACAAGGAGATCTACGGCATGGCCCTGTCCCCGGACGCGACCGTGCTCGCCACCGCCGGCCGCGACAACACCGTCGAACTGTGGGACATCACCGACCGCGCTCGTCCCCGCAAGATCGACACGCTGACCGCGCGTTCTGACCACGAGGGCGTCGACGCGGTCGCGTTCGCCCCCGGCGGCAGACTCCTCGCGTTCACCGAGGGCAACGACAAGGTCGTCCTCGTGGACCTGGCCGACCGCGACCACCCGCGCAGGCTGGATCCCGCGCTCACCGGGTCCACCAACATCATCCGGCGGCTGGTGTTCTCACCCGACGGCACCAGGCTGACCGCGGGCGGCGACTCGGGCACGACGGTGTGGGACGTCGCCGATCCCGCACGCACCTCGAAGTCCGCCCAGTTGCTCGACAAGGAAGGCGTCCTCGCCGTCGACCAGGTGCGCGACGGCCGTGTGCTCGCCGTGGTCCGCGGCTCGGGAGCCGCACCCATGACCACCACGGCAGTCGCCGCGCCGACCATCCCCACGACGACGAACAGCAACGGCTCCGCCGCCGTGGGATCCAGCGACTCGTCGGGGCGGTGGCAGGGCGGGCCTGGCGACCCGAACGGCGCACGGCTGTGGGACATCACCGATCCAGCGCACCCCCGCCAGCTGGGTGCGGGCCTGCTCGGGCACTCCGACCGCGTGGCGAGCGCGGCGGTGTCCCCGGCCGGCGACCTGCTCATGACCGGCGACGCGAAGGGCGCCGCCATCCTGTGGGACATCAAGGATCCCGAGCATCCCAGACGCCTCGGCGACCCTCTCGTCCCGCACGGCACCCAAAGCGTTCTCACCGCGACGTTCGCGCCGTCGGCCGACATCATGGTCACCGGCGGCATCACCAACGGCGTCTTCCTCTGGGACCTCGGCAACAGGATCCTGCCCGAGCAGCTCGGCACCTCGCTCGCCGACAACGGTGACGCCGTCTACCACCTGGAGTTCTCGCCCGCCAGCGACCTGCTGGCGACCGGCGGCTCCAACGGCACCGTCGTGTTGTGGGACCTCAAGCCGACACATGAGCTGCGCGGCAAGCTCGACGAGACCGCCTGTGCTGTCACCGGTGGCGGGCTCGACCGGGACCTGTGGGCGCGATACGTGTCAGACCTGGACTTCCGAGAGTCGTGTTAGGAAGTCAGGTGACTCCCAGGCCTACCGCGAGCGTCAGCTCGAGAACCCGGTGCGGCGACGCCAGATCCGGGAACAGCTCCCGCAGCTGCGACATCCGGTACCGGACGGTCTGCGGGTGCACGAACAACGCCGCCGCCACCTCCTCCCGCCTGCCGTGGTGCAGCAGCCACGCCCGCAGCGTCTCCTCCAGCCTGCGCGCGGTCGCGACGGGCAACGTCCGCAACGGTGCCAGTGCGCGGGCGCGGAGGTCGGCGAACGCGTCGATGTCGGCGCTCAGGACGAGTTCGGGCAGGTGCTCCTCGGTGTCGCGGATTTTGGTGGACAGCGAGCGCGCGCGTACGGCGCGTTCGTAAGAGGCGGATGCACGGGTCCATGGGCGCGCGGGACCGACGACGGCGGTGCGCTCGGACAGTTGCCGCAGGAGATGAGCCCGGTCACCGTCGGGCACGAGCAGCACGCCGAGAGCGTCGGGCAGGTCGTCCAGGACGAGTGTGCTGGAGTCGAGCGCGCGGTAGGCCGGGCGGGCCTGGGCGGCGGGCAGCAGCACCGCGGTCAGCGACACGGGAGGCTGCCACCCGGCGCGCTGGGCGGAGGCCAGCAGCACGTCCGAGCCCGCGCCGGCGAGGAGGTCGCGAGCCAGTTGCTCAAGGTGGCGCTCGTGCGCCAGGCCCCTGGCGGCCAGCTCGTCGGCGTGGCCCGCGGCGCTCGCGGCGGAGAGCTCGTCGATGTACGCGAAGGTCAGCTCGGCGAACTTGGCGACCTCGGCGGCGGGGAGACCAGCTGGTACGGCGCCCGCGGCGAGGCCTCGCCAGGCCACGCGGGCGCCCACGCGGTAGGCGCTGAGCAGGGCGTCCATCGACCGGCCGTCGCGGACCTCGCCCCGGCCCAGCTCGTAGGCCGCGTCGCCCGCGTCGCCGCTGGTGACGTTGCCACTGGCGAGGTCGAGGTAGTGTCCGAGGGCCGTGCGGACGGCTCGGCGGATAGTGCCGCCCATGCGGCCCGAAAGTGCGTTGGCGTACGACGGGACCTCGTCGATGATGGCCTGGACCACCTCGTCGGCGGTGGTCTTCAGCGCCGCCCGTAGCGCGGTGACCGTCGTCTCATCAAGGGCCAGTTCGGTGGCTCTCCGGATTGCGTGGCTCATGTTTTGTTCCCCGCGAACAATTCAGCCGACCAAATTCACGTCCTGCGGACAGGACTTTACGCCCTGAGGCGCATCAAGCTGGAGTCATGACGAGTGCCGCCCTTCGCAGCAGGGCGTGGAAACTGCTGGAGATGGTCACGACGCCGCTGCTGCCGTCGGACTACCTCGACCTGGTCAGTCCCCTTCGAGCGGGCGCTGACCTGCGAGGACGCGTTGAGGCCGTGCATCTGGAGACCCCGGACGCCGCCACCATCGTGATCAGGCCGGGCAAGGGCTGGCGCGGCCACAGGGCCGGTCAGTACGTGCGGATCGGCGTCGACGTCGACGGGGTGCGCCTGTGGCGTGCCTACTCGGTCACCTCGCCGGCGAACCGGGCCGACGGCCGCATCACGATCACCGCGAAGGCGATCCCGGACGGCAAGGTGAGCAACTACCTCGTGCGCCGGATGAAGCCGGGCACGGTGATCCAGCTCGACCAGGCCACCGGCGACTTCGTGCTGCCCGAGACCAAGCCCGCGAAGGTGCTCTACCTGACCGCCGGCAGCGGCATCACGCCCGTCATGGGCATGCTGCGCGACTCCGAACTCGACGACGTCGTCCTGGTGCACTCGGCGCCCCAGGCCAAGGACGTCATCTTCCGCAACGACCTGCACGACCTGGTCGCGGACGAGAAACTGCGGCTCACCGAGCTGCACACCGACACCGACGGCATGCTCGACCTCACCCGCCTCGCCGAGCTCGTGCCCGACTGGGCCGAGCGCGAGACCTGGGCCTGCGGACCCACCGGCCTGCTCGACGCCGCCGAGGCGCACTGGGCGAAGCACGACAAGTCGGACAGCCTGCACACCGAACGCTTCCGGCCCACGATCGTCGTCGCCGGCGACGGCGGCGAGGTCACGTTCGGCACCACCGGCAAGACCGTCGACGCGGACGGCGCCACACCGTTGCTGGACGTCGGCGAGGCGGCCGGCGTGCTCATGCCGTCCGGCTGCCGGATGGGCATCTGCTTCGGCTGCAGCACCCCGCTCAAGGCGGGCGCCGTCCGCGACCTGCGCACCGGCGAGATCACCGAGGCCGAGCCGGGAGTGGTGGTGCAGACCTGCGTGTCCGCCGCAGCCGGCCCGTGCGAGCTCGAACGCTAGCCACAGACTTTCCCCTCCGCCCGCGAAGTGGCCCGACCCCCAGCCACTGTCCCCCCGAAAGCGAGCTACATGACCGCCATCGACCCCACCGCCCACCTGACCGCGGAACAGATCGAGGAGCTCGGCCGCGAGCTCGACGCGATCCGCGACGAGGTGCTCGCCAGCCGAGGTGAGAAGGACGCCGCCTACATCCGCAAGGTGATCTCGGCGCAGCGCAAGCTCGAGCTGGTCAGCCGCGGCATCCTGCTGTTCTCGCTCTTCCCGCCCGCGTGGATCGTCGGCACCGCCGGCCTGTCCGTGGCGAAGATCATGGACAACATGGAGATCGGCCACAACATCCTGCACGGCCAGTGGGACTGGATGCGCGACCCGAAGATCCACTCCACCACCTGGGACTGGGACCACGTCTCGCCCGCCGAGCAGTGGAAGCACTCGCACAACGAGCTGCACCACAAGTACACCAACGTGATCGGCAAGGACAACGACCTCGGCTACGGCATCATGCGCGTGGACGAGGACCAGAAGTGGCACCCGATCTACCTCGCGCAGCCGCTGTGGAACTTCATCAACGCCTGCTTCTTCGAGTACGGCATCGCAGCGTACGACCTGGAGCTCGGCAAGAACCTGCACAAGCGCCGCCGCAAGAACCCCGAGTTCCGCGCGCGGGCCAAGGCCGTGGGCCGCAAGATCCGCAAGCAGGTGCTCAAGGACTACGTGATCCACCCGCTGCTGTCGGGCCCGTCGTTCCTCACCACGCTCGCCGCCACGTTCACCGCGAACCTGGTCCGCAACATCTGGTCGCACTCGGTGATCATGTGCGGGCACTTCCCCGAGGGCGTGCAGGTCTTCGAGCGCCGGTCGATCAAGAACGAGACGCGCGGCCAGTGGTACCTGCGCCAGATGATGGGCTCGGCGAACATCAGCGGCAGCAAGGCCATGCACTTCATGACCGGCAACCTGTCGCACCAGATCGAGCACCACCTGTTCCCGGACCTGCCGAGCAACCGGTACGCCGAGGTCGCGGTGAAGGTGCGCGCGCTGTTCGAGAAGTACGAGCTGGAGTACGTGACCGGGCCGCTGCCCAAGCAGGTGTTCTCGGCGTGGCACAAGGTCTTCCGGCTCTCGCTGCCGAACAAGAAGCCCAAGGTCAAGACGCCGGACCGCGACAAGGAGCTCGTCGCGGCCTGAACCGGTAATTGTTCAGACCTTTCGGCCGTACCGGTGGCACCACCGGATTCGGTGAGATCCGTTGGAAGGGCCCGATTCACCACACCCCTGCGGGTGAACGGGCCCTCCGACGGAGGAACTCATGCGAAGGGTCACCCTCGTCGCGGCCATCCTGCTGACGGCCACGACGATGATCACACCTGTCTCGGAGGCGGCCCCTGCGGCGGTCACCGAGACGGTCTACGTCGAGTCCACGATCGACAGTGACGCGGACGGCAAGCTCGACCGGATCGCCGCGGACGTGATGCGTCCGGACACGGCCGGGAAGGTGCCGATCGTCATGGAGGCCAGCCCCTACTACGGGCTGGGCACGGCGAAACAGGCGATGGACGTGCCGCGCGGCTTCAGCCGGTGGTACGACGAGTACTTCGTGCCACGCGGCTACGCGGTCGTCGAGATGGAGATGCAAGGCACCTCCCGTTCGACCGGCTGCCCGACCACCGGCGGCCCCGAGGACACCGCGAGCGTCCGCGCCGTCGTGGACTGGCTCAACGGCCGCGCCAAGGCCTTCTACGCCGACGGCAGGCCCGCGGTGGCGAGCTGGAGCACGGGCAACGTCGGCATGCTCGGTGTGTCCTACAACGGAACCCTGCCCAACGCGGCCGCGGCGGCGAACATCCACGGCGTCAAGACGATCGTGCCGATCGCGGCGATCTCCAGCTGGTACGAGTACTCGCGCGACCAGGGCATCGCCTATCGCGGCGCGCACTCCAAGGACTACCCGACCTACCTCGCCAACTACGTGGTCAGCTCCGCGCAGAAGGCGAAGTGCAAGCCGGTGTTCGACAAGCTGGCGAAGGAGGACGGCGACGAGTCCTTCGACTACACGTCGTTCTGGAAGGCCCGCGACTACCGGCAGACGGCGCAGAACGTGACGGCGTCGGTGTTCGTCGTGCACGGCCAGTCGGACTGGAACGTCAAGACCTCGCAGTTCGGCCGCTGGTGGCAGCAGCTCGCGGACCGCAACGTGCCCCGCAAGATCTGGCTGCACCGCGGCGGTCACCTCGACCCGATCTCGTTCCGCCAGGCCGAGTGGCAGCGCGTGATGGGCCTGTGGATGGACCACTGGCTCAAGGGCGTCGAGAACGGGATCATGAACGAGCCCATGGCCGACGTCCAGAAGCCCGACGGCAGCTGGGAGCAGGACACCGCCTGGCCGCGGCCGGGTACCGCGGGCACCACGCTGTACTTCGGGCCGGCGGCCGGTGGCATGTCGGGTTCGCTGACCACCACCCCGGGCACCGGGACGCAACGTCTGGGGGACAACGCGAACCTCAGCGAGTCGCTCATGCTGGCCAACCCGGAGACGGCGGATCCGCGCAGGCTGGTCTACGTGACGCCACCGCTCACGCAGCCCGCCCGCCTGTCCGGCGAGGTCAGCCTCACCGCCCGAGTCGCCTCGAACCGCCCATCGACCCCGCTGACCGCGTTGCTCGTCGACTACGGCCCGAGCACCCAGGCCGTGCTCACCGACCGCTCGCCGATCGAGCTCTCCACCGAGACCTGCACGCGCGCGAACCTGCGCGACCGCACCGGATGCGCCCGCCCACCGGACGTCTCGGTGCAGGCGGTCACCGCGACCATGCTGACCCGCGGGTCCATCGACGCGAAGAACCGCGCCTCACTGGAGACCTCGATCCCGTTGCCCACCACCGGAACCGTGGACGTCACCTGGCGGATGCACGCCAAGGACGCGTTGATCCCGGCCGGGCACCGGATCGGCGTCGTGATCGTGACGAACCACAGCGGTTACGTCGCCACGGACACCGGAGCCGCGGGTATCGCGCTGAACGTGTCGTTGGGCGTGAGCAAGGTCGTGCTGCCGATCGTCGGCGGCATCGTGCGCTAGTGGCGCGTCTCGGAACGTCGGCGAGGTAATCCACGCTCAGCAGGGCGCCTCGCGGCACCGCCCCCACGCCCCCGTACAACCAGTACGAGGACGTGGGGGCGGCACCACGATGCACCCGTCTGACCGCGAATTCCCCCGGCAACGTTCCGAGCCACACCACTAGAACTGGCCGTGTCGTCCGGCGCCGCTCGCGAAACGGGCGGCGCCGGACACACCTTCCTGCCGCACGATCGGCACCCCGGCGGCACCTTCCGCCCGCAACGCCTCGGCCAGCGGCAGGTCGAGCGCCGCGTAGGTGGAGGCCCGGTCCGCGAGCACGCACTCGAACGGGAACCCGGCGATCTGCTCGGCCAGCTCCATCGCGGCGGGCACCGCCTGACCGGGTTCGACGACGCGGTTGGCCAGTCCGATGGCCAGCGCCTCGTCGGCGGCCACGGGTCGTCCGGTCAGGATCAGGTCCAGCGCACGCCCCAACCCGACGATCCGGGGGAGCCGGACCGTGCCGCCGTCGATCAACGGCACGCCCCACCGCCGGCAGAACACGCCGAACACCGCGTCGCGCTCGACCACGCGCAGGTCGGCGAGCAACGCCAGCTCCAGCCCGCCCGCGACCGCGTACCCGCTGACGGCCGCGATCACCGGTTTGCTCAGCCGCAACCGGGAAGGCCCCATCGGACCGGCGCCGTCCGGGTCGAGGTCGTTGCGACGTTCGGGATCTCCGACGACGGTCAGGTCCGCGCCCGCGCAGAACGTCCCGCCCTCGCCCGCGAGCACGGCCACGCGCTGGCCGGGGTCCGCGTCGAACGCCAGGAACGCGTCCCGCAGCTCGGTGGCCATGCGGCGGTCGACCGCGTTGCGCCGGTCCGGGCGGTTCATCCAGATCACCGTGGTGGTGCCGGTGATGTCGACTCGCACGTCCTCCATCTGCCCGAGGCTAGCCGCACGAAAAAATCTTCGAAGAAAGTTTCGCAGGCGGTGTCGGATCGGGGCGGGGGAGTTCGTAGGAGGGGTGAGGCCGCGACGGGCGGCGCGAAGACGGAGGAACCGCGATCATGAAGCTGACGACCATCACCCAGATCACCCTCGACGGCGTGGTGCAGGGCAACGGCGGCGCATCGGAGGAGGACCGCAGGAACGGGTTCGTGCGCGGCGGGTGGGCTCTGGGGAAGGGTGACGACGAGACTCACGCGTTCATCAAGCAGACCTACGCGCGGGCCGACGCTTTCCTGTTCGGGAGGCGTACCTACGAGCTGTTCGCCGGCTCGTGAGGATCCTGGACGGAGCAGGACGCCCCCGGCTGGGAGCCCGTGGTGCGGGCGTTGAACGCGCAGCCCAAGTACGTGGCGTCGGCGAAGGTCACCGATCCGTCGTGGGCGGGCACCACCGCCCTGACCGGCGACCTCGCGGCCGCCGTCGCGGACCTGAAGGCCAAGCCGGGAGGTGAGCTGCAGGTGCACGGCAGCGGCACGCTCGTCCGCTGGCTGCTGGAGAACGACCTGGTCGACGAGATGACCCTGATGGTCGTCCCGGTGATCCTCGGCCAGGGAACGCGGCTGTTCCCGGAGAACGGCCTGGACCACGCGCTCGAGCTGGTCGAGTCACGGGTCGACTCGAAGGGCGTGACGATCCAGGTCTACCGGCCGGCCGGGCGCCCGCAGTACCCGTCGGCCTGACACCCTGCACACCACACGAGAGGATCTTCGGATGCGGTATCTGGTTTCCGTCATCGACGACAAGAGCAACCCCGGCAGCACGGACCGGCAGCCCGCGATCAGCGAGTTCAACGAACGGCTGATCGCCGGGGGCTACTGGGTCTTCGCGGGCGGGCTCGCGGACACCGAGGCGGCCACGGTCGTGGACAACCGGGGCGAGCAGCCGCTGTTCACCGACGGGCCCTTCGTGGAGTCCAAGGAGTACCTCGCCGGCGTCTGGGTGTGGGAGGCCCCCGACCTGGACGTGGCGCTCAAGCTCGCCACCGAGGCGTCGAAGGTCTGCGACCGCAAGATCGAGGTGCGGCCATTTCAGTGAACGCCGAGGAAGCGGTCACTCGGGCGCACCGCGAGGAGTGGGCCTGGGTGGTCGCCGCCCTGACCAGGCGCTTCGGTGACCTGGACATCGCAGAGGAGGCCGCGGCCGAGGCGTTCGCGATCGCCGTCGAGCGGTGGCCCGCCGACGGTGTGCCGCCCAACCCCGGCGCGTGGCTGACCACCACCGCGACCCGCAAGGCCATCGACCGGATCCGGCGTGAGAACAAGCGCGACGACAAGCAGAGGGAGGCTCAGATGACGTACGACCCGCCCGAGCCTCTCGGCGTCATCGACGACGACCGGCTCCGGCTGATCTTCACCTGCTGCCACCCGGCGCTGGCGGTGGAGGCCCGCGTGGCGCTGACGTTGCGGATGGTCGGCGGTCTGACCGTGCCCGAGATCGCCCGCGCGTTCCTGGTGGCCGAGAGCGCGATCGGGCAGCGGATCACGCGGGCGAAGGCCAAGATCAAGGCGGCGCGCATCCCGTACCGCGTGCCGTCGGCCGAGGATCTCCCCGCCCGCGTCTCCGGTGTGCTCACCGCACTGTTCCTCGTGTTCAACGAGGGCTACCTCGCCACCGGTCCCGGCACCGATCCGGTGCGCCAGGACCTGACCGCCGAGGCGATCCGGCTCACCCGCCTGATCCGCGCCCTCCTGCCGGACGACGGTGAGGTGGCCGGGCTGCTCGCGCTGATGCTCCTCACCGATGCCCGCCGCACCGCCCGAGTCTCGGCGGGCGGCGAACTGGTCTCCCTCACCGAGCAGGACCGCGGAGCCTGGGACCCGGCGCTGATCGCCGAGGGCCACCAGTTGGTGCGCGAGCGGCTGGCCGCCGGGGTGGCTCCCGGCCGCTACCAGATCCTCGCCGCGATCAACGCCGTGCACACCTCGGCCCGCGACGTGCGCGACACCGACTGGTCGCAGGTCGTCGCCCTCTACGACCAGCTCGTCCGCCTCGACCCGTCGCCGGTCGTCGCGCTCAACCGGGCCATCGCGGTCGCCGAGATCGACGGCCCGCAGGTGGCACTGGCGACGATCGACCGGCTGGACGGAGCGTTGGCCGGCTACCACGCCTACCACGTGGCCCGCGCCGACCTGCTGCGCCGGCTGGGCCGCGGCACCGAGGCCCGCGCGGCCTACGACCGGGCCGTCGAGCTGGCGGGCAACACCGCGGAGATCGCCTACCTGACCCGTCGCCGAGACCAGCTCGGCTAGGGGAGCGCCGCGGACGTGAGCTGCCTGCGGAGCCTGCCGAAGAGCTTGGCGTTGTTCATCGCGAGGACGCCGACGGTGTGCCCGGCGCGGCGGAACTCGGCCACGAACTTGCGGTCGTCCGGCGAGCCGTCGATCACCACCACCTCGTCGGCAGAAGTGGTGTCGCCCGCGAGTTGCAGGCGGACGCCGTACTGGTCCGACCAGACGTAGCCCGGACGGGCGGAACGAGTCGATCGTGGTGCCCGCCAACAGGTTGCGCACGGCCACGACCGGTTGTTCCGAGGCGTTCGTCCAGTGCTCGTGCCGCACCTGACGGCCGTCGCGGGTGCGGAAACGGGCGACGTCGCCCACGGCCACCACCGACGGGATCGGCGTGACGCAGCCGGTGTCGCACAGCACGCCGTTGCCGAGCGGGATCCCGGAGCCGTGCAGCCACTCGGTCACGGGCTCCATGCCGATGCCCGCCACCACGACGTCGGCGGGCAGCTGAGTGCCGTCCTGCAGCAGCACGCCCGTCACCTGGGCGCCGTTGTCCAGAAAGGACGCGACGCCGACACCCAGGCGCAGGTCGACACCGTGGTCGGCGTGCAGTTCGGCGCAGAGCGAGCCGAGCGCGCCGAGTGCGCGTTCCATCGGCACCTGGGCGGCTTCCACGACGGTCACCTCGTGGCCCAGCGCGCGGCAGGTCGACGCGACCTCGGCCCCGATCCAGCCCGCGCCGACGACCACGACTCGGGCGCCGGGGAACAGCGACGCGCGCAGCGCCACGGCGTCGTCGAGTGTGCGCAACGTGTGCAGTCCGGCCACATCGCCGGGAAGGGTCCGGGCACGGCCGCCCGTGGCGATCACCAGACCGTCGGCGCGGACGACCTCGCCGGTCGACAGGTGAATCTCGCCCGCGTGGGGATCGACGCGGTCGGCACGGACTCCGAGCCGCCACTCGGCGTCGAGCTCGTCCAGATCGCCGAGAGCGAGGTCCGCGGCGGGACGGGTGCCCGCGAGGAACGCTTTGGACAGCGGCGGACGGTCGTAGGGCGCGTGAGGCTCCTCGCCGATCACGACGACGCGGCCGGTGAAGCCCTGGTGTCGCAGCTCCTGCACAGAACGCAGGCCCGCCAGCGAGGCGCCGGCGACCGCCACCGTTCTCATGCGACAGGCTCGCGCACGCGCGTGTCCACGTAGATCACGCCGTCCTCCACCACGACCGGGTACGTGCGCACGGCCTTCTTGGCCGGCAGGCAGGTCGGGACGCCGGTGCGGAGGTCGAAGGTCGCCGCGTGCAGCGGGCACTCGACGAAGCAGCCCTCGAGCCAGCCCTCGGACAGCGAGGCGTCCTGGTGGCTGCAGGTGTCGTCGATGGCGTACAACTCGCCGTCCGCGTTGAAGACCGCGATCGCAACCTCACCCGGAATCCGCAGAGACTCGCCTGCGGGCAGATCGTCCACGGCGCAAACGGTGATCATCCCTCAAGCCTCCGTTGCGTATTACGGAACACGGTGTGCACTGCGCAACAGCAGGATGACTCACGTTCGGGGCGCGCGTCAACACCGTTCGCAGACGCATTCCCTGCTGTGAAAGAGATTCACGAAGAAACGAACCCTGCTCCGTCCGTGCGACAGGGTCTTGACAAGCATCCTGGCGAGCCTCACGGTGAGGCCCTGCAGTTGCATAATGCGAACAGTGTTGCGTATTACGGAACTCGCTCGGAAGGGTTGGCCCGTGTCGCTCTCCGTCCCCACCACAGTTCTGGACCAGGACCTCGACGAGCTCGACCCCGAGGTCGCCGCCGCGATCCGGGCCGAGCTCCACCGCCAGCAGTCGACGCTGGAGATGATCGCCTCCGAGAACTTCGCGCCGGTCGGAGTGCTGCAGGCGCAGGGCTCGGTGCTGACGAACAAGTACGCCGAGGGATACCCGGGACGCCGGTACTACGGCGGGTGCGAGCACGTCGACGTCGTGGAAGCGCTGGCGATCGAGCGCGTGAAAGCGCTGTTCGGCGCGGAGCACGCCAACGTCCAGCCGCACTCGGGCGCGCAGGCCAACGCCGCGGCGATGGCGGCGGTGCTGCAGCCGGGCGACACGATCATGGGTCTCGACCTCGCACACGGCGGTCACCTCACGCACGGCATGCGCATCAACTTCTCCGGCCGGCTCTACCACGTCGTCGCCTACCACGTGGATCGCGAGTCCGGCCGCGTCGACATGGCCGAGGTCGAACGGCTGGCGCTGGAGACCATGCCGAAGCTGATCATCGCGGGCTGGTCGGCGTACCCGAGGCAGCTGGACTTCGCCGAGTTCCGCCGGATCGCCGACGCGGTGGGCGCCAGGCTCATGGTGGACATGGCGCACTTCGCCGGCCTCGTCGCGGCAGGCCTGCACCCCAGCCCCGTGCCGTTCGCGGACCTGGTCACGACCACCACGCACAAGACCCTCGGCGGTCCCCGTGGCGGAGTGATCCTGTGCACGAAGGAGCTGGCCAAGAAGGTCGACTCCACGGTGTTCCCCGGTCAGCAGGGCGGGCCGTTGCAGCACGTCATCGCGGCGAAGGCGGTGTCGTTCAAGGTCGCCGCGGGGGAGGAGTTCCGCGAGCGTCAGCACCGGGTCCTCGAGGGCGCGGCGATCCTCGCCGAACGGCTTTCCCAGTCGGACGCGGCCGCGGCCGGGGTGAAGGTGCTCTCCGGCGGCACCGACGTGCACCTCGTGCTGGTCGACCTGGTCGAGTCCTCATTGGACGGACAACAGGCCGAGGACCGGTTGCACCGCGTCGGGATCACCGTCAACCGCAACGCCGTGCCGTTCGACCCGCGTCCGCCGATGGTCACCTCCGGCCTGCGCATCGGCACGCCCGCGCTGGCCACGCGGGGGTTCACCGCCGAGGACTTCACCGAGGTCGCCGACATCATCGCCGCCGCGCTGCAGCCGTCGTTCGACGAGACCGACCTGTCCGCGCGCGTCGCCCGGCTCGCCAAGAAGCACCCGCTCTACCCCCACCTGTAGAAGAGGAGAAGTCTCAGTGGCACACGCAGTCAACGGTGTTGTGGCGGCGGGGCGCGGCGCCAAGGTCTCCGTCGAGACCATCCTCGTGCCGGACCCCGGCCCCGGCGAGGCGCTGGTGAAGGTGCAGGCCTGCGGGGTCTGCCACACCGACCTGCACTACCGCGAAGGCGGGATCAACGACGAGTTCCCGTTCCTGCTCGGGCACGAGGCCGCCGGTGTCGTCGAGGCCGTCGGCGCGGGCGTCGCCGAGCTGGAGCCCGGCGACTTCGTGATCCTCAACTGGCGCGCGGTGTGCGGCTCCTGCCGCTCGTGCCTGCGCGGCCGGCCGCAGTACTGCTTCAACACCCACAACGCGTCCCAGCCGATGACGTTGGCCGACGGCACGCCACTCAGCCCGGCACTCGGCATCGGTGCGTTCGCCGAGAAGACTCTGGTCCACAGCGGACAGTGCACGAAGGTGAACCCCAAGGCACCGGCCGAGGTCGCGGGCCTGCTCGGCTGCGGTGTCATGGCGGGCATCGGCGCCGCGATCAACACCGGCGCGGTCACCCGCGGCGACAGCGTGGCGGTGCTGGGATGCGGCGGCGTCGGCGACGCGGCCATCGCGGGCGCACGGCTGGCCGGCGCGCGCACGATCATAGCCGTCGACCTCGACCCCGTGAAACTCCAGTGGGCGGAACGGTTCGGCGCCACGCACACCGTCGACGCCCGCACCCAGGACGTCGTGGAGATGATCCGCTCGCTGACCGAGGGCAACGGCGCCGACGTCGTGATCGACGCGGTCGGCCGCCCGGAGACCTTCCGCCAGGCCTTCTACGCCCGCGACCACGCCGGTGTCGCGGTGCTGGTGGGTGTGCCGACGCCGGACATGAAGTTCGAGCTGCCGTTGATCGACGTGTTCTCCCGCGGCGGCGCGGTGAAGTCGTCCTGGTACGGCGACTGCCTGCCCAGCAGGGACTTCCCGATGCTCATCGACCTCTACCTGCAGGGCCGGCTGGACCTCGGCGCGTTCGTCTCCGAGACGATCGGGCTGGAGGACGTCGAGCGCGCGTTCGACGACATGCACCACGGCCGCGTGCTGCGTTCGGTGGTGGTCCTGTGAACCCCCGTGTCGTGCTCATCGGAGCGGGCATCGTCGGGTGCGCGCTGGCCGACGAGCTGACCGCACGCGGATGGACCGACGTCACCGTCCTCGAACAGGGACCGCTGTTCGCCACGGGCGGGTCCAGCTCGCACGCACCGGGCCTGGTCTTCCAGACGACCGGGTGCCGGACCATGACCTCGTTCGCCAAGTACACCGTCGAGAAGTACACGGCGATGACGCTCGACGGGAAGTGGTGCTTCCAGCAGCTCGGCGGGCTCGAAGTCGCGACCACGCCGGAACGCTGGACTGACCTCAAGCGCAGGCACGGCTGGGCCACGTCGTGGGGCGTCGAGAGCTTCCTGCGCGACCCGGAGGAGTGCGCCCGGCTGCACCCGTTGCTCGACCCCGGCAAGATCCTCGGCGGGTTCCACATCCCGTCCGACGGTCTCGCCAAGCCTCTTCGCGCCGCGGAGGCGCAGGCGCGCAGGGCGATGGACCGCGGTGCGAAGTTCCTGGCACACCACAAGGTCACCGGGATCGAACGCAGCGGCCGCCGCGTGAAGGCCGTCGTCACCGAGCACGACACGTTCGCCGCTGACATCGTGGTGTCGTGCGTCGGCATGTGGGGACCGCGGATCGGGCGGATGGTCGACCTCGACATCCCGCTGGTCCCGATGGCGCACCAGTACGCGAAGACCACCCCGCTGCCGGTGCTCCAGGGCGTCAACGACGAGCTGTCCGAGATGTCGAAGCCGTTGCTGCGCCACCAGGACGCGGACCTCTACTTCCGCGAGCACGTCGACCGGATCGGCATCGGCGCCTACGGGCACCGGCCGATGCCGATCTCCGCGGACGACATCCTCGACCACGACGTGGCGCCGACCATGCCGTCCGAGATCGCGTTCACGCCGGAGGACTTCGAGACCTCCTGGGACGCCGCCGTCGACCTGCTGCCGGTGCTCGGCGACGCCAAGGTCGAGGAGGGCGTCAACGGCCTGTTCTCCTTCACCCCCGACGGAAACCCGCTGCTCGGCGAGCACCCCGGCCTGGACGGGTTCTGGGTCGCCGAAGCCGTGTGGATCACGCACTCCGCCGGGGTGGCGAAGGCGATGGCCGAATGGATGGTCGACGGTCAGCCGAAGATCGACCTGCACGGCTGCGACCTCAACCGGTTCGAGGACGTGCAGCGCTCGCCCGAGTACGTGCACGAGCGCAGCTGCCAGAGCTTCGTCGAGGTCTACGACGTCCTGCACCCGCTGCAGCCCGCCGAGCGGCCGCGGCCGTTGCGGGTGAGCCCGTTCCACGAGCGGCAGGCCGAGCTCGGCGCGGTGTTCCTGGAGGCGTCCGGCTGGGAGCGGCCGCACTGGTACGAGGCCAACGCTCAGTTGCCCGAGGTCGCGGAGATTCCGGAGCGCAACGAGTGGGCGTCCCGGTTCTGGTCGCCGATCGCCGGTGCCGAAGCGCTGGTCGCGCGCAAGCGGGTCGCGATGTTCGACATGACCCCGTTGAAGCGCCTGGAAGTCAGCGGCCCGGAGGCGCTGACGTTCCTGCAGACCATGACCACCAACCAGCTCGACCGCAAGCCGGGCTCGGTGGTCTACACGTTGCTGCTCAACGAGGACGGGGGAGTGCGCAGCGACCTCACGATCGCGCGGCTCGGCTCCGACCGGTTCCAGGTCGGGGCGAACGGTCCGCTCGACCTCGACTGGCTGCGCCGGCACCTGCCCCCGAACGGCGGGGTGCACATCTCCGACATCACCCCCGGCACCTGCTGCATCGGATTGTGGGGACCGGCCGCGCGGAAGTTGTTGCAGCCCCTGACCCGTGCGGACTTCTCGCACGAGGCCATGGGCTACTTCAAGGCGCAACGGGCGTTCATCGGTGACGTGCCGGTCACCGCCATGCGGCTGTCGTACGTCGGCGAACTCGGCTGGGAGCTCTACACGACCGCCGACATGGGGCGCCGTCTGTGGGACACCTTGTGGGAAGCAGGCCAGGAGCACGGTGTGATCGCCGCCGGGCGCAGTGCGTTCACGAGCATGCGGCTGGAGAAGGGCTATCGGTCGTGGGGCGCGGACGTGACCGCCGAGCACGACCCGTTCGAGGCGGGGCTGGGGTTCGCGGTCCGCATGAACAAGGGCTACTTCCACGGCCGCAAGGCTTTGGAGGGCCGGTCCGAGGACACGGTCTCGCGCAAGCTGACGTGTTTGACCATCGATGACGACTACCAGGTCGTGATGGGGTCCGAGCCGGTGTTCGCGAGCGGCAACGCGGTCGGGTACGTCACGAGTGCCGCGCGTGGTTACTCGATCGGCAAGAACATCGCTTATGCCTGGCTGCCCGCGGAGTTCGCGATCGAGGGAACGCCGGTCGAGATCGAGTACTTCGGTGACCGAGTGCCAGCGGTCGTGGCGGCGGAACCGCTGTTCGACCCCGAGATGAAGCGGATCCGCGCATGACCCACACCGAGCTGCCGTCGAGCCTCATCCCGACCCTGCCCGGCCACACCTACACCGATCCGGCGAACTTCGAGCTGGAGCAGGAGAAGATCTTCGAGCAGATGTGGTTCTGCGCGGTGCGCAGCGCCGATCTGCCGGCCCCCGGCAACTTCAAGACTGTCCAGATCGGACGCGAGAGCGTGCTCGTGACTCGCGCGAGAGATGGTGAGCTGCGCGCGTTCCTCAACATCTGCCGGCACCGCGGCGCCAAGCTGTGCGTCGAGGAGACCGGCACGGTCAAGCGCAACTTCCAGTGCCCGTACCACGCCTGGACCTACGGGCTCGACGGCAGGCTGGTGGCCGCGCCGAACCTGACCTCCATGCCCGATATCGACCGCGTCGAGTACGGGCTGAAGACCGTCCACCTCCGCGAGTGGCTCGGCTACGCGTGGCTGTGCCTGGCCGAGGAGCCGCCGTCGTTCGAGCAGACCGTGCAGCGCGACGTCCGGGAGCGGCTCGGCAACCTCGACGCGATCGGCAACTACCAGGTCAGCGAGCTGGAGCTGGGCCGGCGGATCACCTACGACGTGAAGGCCAACTGGAAGCTCATCATCGAGAACTTCATGGAGTGCTACCACTGCGCGACCATCCACCCGGAGCTCACGGAGGTCCTGCCGGAGTTCGCGGACGGGTATGCCGCGCAGTACTACGTCGGGCACGGCGCGGTGTTCGGCGAGGAGATCAAGGGCTTCACGATCGACGGCGGCGAGGGGTTCGACCGGCTGGACGGGGTGGACTCGGACCAGGACCGCCGGTACTACGCGATCACCGTGCGGCCGCAGGTGTTCATCAACCTCGTGCCGGACCACGTGATCATCCACCGGATGTTCCCGATGGCCGCCGACCGCACGATCGTCGAGTGCGACTGGCTCTACGCCAAGGACGTCGTCGCGACCGGCAAGGACGTGTCGCGGTCGGTCGAGCTGTTCCACCGCGTCAACGAGCAGGACTTCGAAGCATGTGAACGGTGCCAGCCCGCGATGTCGTCGCGGGCCTACGCGCAAGGGGGTGTGCTGGTTCCCTCCGAGCACCACATCGGGGAGTTCCACCGCTGGGTTCAGGAAGCCACGTCCACGACGAGGTGGTAGCAGGCCATGGCCGGACCGAAGTTCCTTCCCACCACGAAAACAGACAGGCCGGTGTTCGCGCTGTCCGCGGCCGTCGCCACGGCGTTCCTCGCCTGGGGCGTGGTCGGCACCGGCAGCCTGGGCAGCGTGTCCAAGACCGTGCTCGGCTGGGTCATCAAGAACACCGGCTGGGCGTTCCTCACCGCTGCGACCGGTTTCGTGATCTTCGCGCTGTGGCTCGCTTTCAGTCGCTACGGGCGGATCCCGCTCGGCCAGGACGGCGAGCGGCCGGAGTTCCGGACCATCTCGTGGGTCGCGATGATGTTCAGCGCGGGCATGGGCATCGGGCTGATGTTCTACGGCGTCGCGGAACCGTTGGCGCACTTCGTGAAGCCTCCACCGGGCACGGTCGAGGGCGGCACGGACGCGGCGGTCGAGACGGCGATGGCGACGTCGTTGTTCCACTGGGCGATCCACCCGTGGTCGATCTACGCGGTGGTGGGGCTGGCGATCGCGTACGGGACGTTCCGGCGCGGCCGCAAGCAGCTGATCAGCGCCGCGTTCGCCCCGCTGTTCGGTGACCGGGTGTCGGAGAAGCCGCTCGGCAGGCTGATCGACATCCTCGCGATCTTCGCGACGCTCTTCGGGTCCGCCGCGTCGCTCGGGCTGGGCGCGCTGCAGATCGGCAGCGGGCTCAAAGCGGGCGGGTTCGTCGACGAGAACCCCGGCGTCGGCGTGCTGGTCGGCATCATCGCGGTACTGACCGTCGCGTTCGTGGCATCGGCCGTGTCCGGTGTCGCCAAGGGGATCCAGTGGCTCTCGAACATCAACATGGTGCTCGCGACCGTGCTTGCTGTGTTCGTGTTCGTGGTCGGGCCGACGGTGCTGATCCTCAACCTGGTGCCCGCGGCCGTCGGGGACTACTTCCGCGAGATGGGCGACATGATCTCCCGCTCCAGCGCCTCCGGTGGCGAGGCGATGGAGAGCTGGCTGTCGTCGTGGACGATCTTCTACTGGGCGTGGTGGATCTCGTGGACGCCGTTCGTGGGCATGTTCATCGCGCGGATCAGCCGCGGCCGGACGATCAAGCAGTTCGTCAGCGGAGTGATCCTGGTGCCGTCGGTGGTCAGCCTGATCTGGTTCACGATCATGGGTGGCACCGCGATCACGTTGCAGCGCGAAGGCACGGACCTGGCGGGCGCGGCGAACCCGGAGTCACAACTGTTCGGGATGCTGGACCAGTTCCCGCTGGCGGCGGTCGCCGGTGTGGTCGTGATGGTCCTGGTGGCGATCTTCTTCGTGTCCGGTGCCGACGCCGCCTCACTGGTGATGGGCACGCTGTCACAGCGCGGCGCGATCGAGCCGCACCGGCGGCTGGTGGTGTTCTGGGGCGTGGCGACCGGTGGTGTGGCGGCGGTGATGCTGCTCGTCGGCGGTGGCGGCGCGACCGCGTTGACCGGCCTGCAGAACCTCACGATCATCGCCGCGGCACCGTTCGTGCTGGTGATGGTCGTGGCGTGCGTGGCGCTGGTGAAGGACCTGCGCAGCGACCCGCTCGTGCTAGATCAACGCCCGGATCGCGCGCTCGAAACCGATGACGTGCTGCGAAGCTAGCTCGCCCGCCTTCTTGGCGTCTCCCTCGATGATCGCGGTCAGGAGTGGCACATGTTCGTCGACGTGACCGGCCATTCCGGACAGTCGCGGCAGGAACACGCACCAGATGCGGGTGGCCAGGTTGTCGTAGGAGATCAGGGTGTCCTCGAGGAACGGGTTGTGCACACAGCGGTAGATCGCGCGGTGCACGCCGACGTCGGTGCGCAGCAGCTCGATGTTGTCGCCGGACGGCGTCGTGTCGAGCCGCGAGCGCAGTTCGGTCAGCGCGGCGCGGTCTTCTGCTGTGGCCCGTTCGGCCGAGGCGGAGGCGGCGAGGGGCTCCAGCGTGCGGCGGACCTCGGAGATGTGCGCGAGGTCGGAGATGTTCACGTCGGTGGCGAACGTGCCGCGGCGGGGGAAGGCGACGACGAGCCGTTCCTGCTCCAGCCGTTTCAACGCCTCGCGGATCGGGGTGCGGCCGACACCGAGCTCGGTGCGCAGCCGCTCCTCGTTGATCGGCTCGCCCGGCTTGATCTCCAGCATCACCAGGCGATCGCGCAGGACGCCGTACGCCTGCTCGGTGAGTGAGGCGGCCGCGGGCTCGTCGTTGACCCGAGTGTTCATGTGTCCTACGGTAGCGCACAGACTGATATACCAGTAGTCGACCAGATGATTTCGCTGGAGGCGTCGCATGACCAGCCCGCCCGGAGCACATCTGCCCGAGCACCCGGACTTCCTGTGGGAGAACCCGGAACCGAAGGCCTCCTACGACGTGGTGGTCGTCGGCGGGGGAGGGCACGGTCTCGCCACGGCGTACTACCTCGCGAAGGTCCACGGCATCACGAACGTCGCGGTGCTGGAGAAGGGCTGGCTCGCCGGCGGCAACATGGCCCGCAACACCACGATCATCCGGTCGAACTACCTGTGGGACGAGAGCTCCGGCATCTACGAGCACTCGCTGAAGCTCTGGGAGGGCCTGGAGGACGACCTCGGCTACCCGATCCTGTTCGACCAGCGCGGTGTGCTGAACCTCGCGCACAGCCTGCAGGACGTGCGGGACAGCGTGCGACGGGTCAACGCGAACCGGCTCAACGGCATCGACGCGGAGTGGGTGGATCCGGGGCAGGTCAAGGAGATCTGCCCGATCGTCAACATCTCGCCGGACGTGCGGTACCCGGTTCTCGGGGCGACGTACCAGCCGCGTGCGGGCATCGCGAAGCACGACTACGTGGCGTGGGGTTACGCACGAGCCGCGCACGCGATGGGCGTCGACCTGATCCAGAACTGCGAGGTCACCGGGCTGGAGACGTCCGGCGGCCGGATCACCGCCGTCGAGACCTCTCGTGGTCGCATTGCGGCTGGTCGCGTCGCCTTGTGCGCGGCCGGGCACAGCTCGGTGCTCGCCAAGATGGTGGGGCTCAGGCTGCCCCTCGCCTCGCATCCGTTGCAGGCGCTGGTGTCCGAGCTTCTCGAGCCCGTGCACCCCACCGTCGTGATGTCGAACGCCGTGCACGTCTACGTCTCCCAGGCGCACAAGGGAGAACTGGTGATGGGCGCCGGGATCGACAGCTACAACGGGTACGGCCAGCGGGGTTCGTTCCACATCATCGAACAGCAGATGTCGGCGGCCCTCGAACTGTTCCCGGTCTTCGCGCGGGCGCACCTGCTGCGGACGTGGGCGGGCATCGTCGACGTCAGCCCGGACGCGTCACCGATCGTCGGCCTCACCCCCGTCGGCGGGCTGTACCTGAACTGCGGCTGGGGGACCGGCGGGTTCAAGGCCACGCCCGGTGTCGGTGACTGCTTCGCGCACACCATCGCCCACGACAAGCCGCACCCGTTCAACGAGCCGTTCACCCTCGAGCGCTTCACCACGGGCGCTCTCGTCGACGAGCACGGCGCCGCCGCCGTCGCGCATTAGGAGCTGACGATGCAACTCATCCCATGCCCGTGGTGCGGGCCGCGCGAGGAAGCGGAGTTCCACTACGGCGGCCAGGCCCACGTCGCGTATCCCGAGGACCCGTCGGCGTTGTCGGACGAAGAGTGGGCGCAGTACGTGTTCTTCCGGGAGAACCCGAGCGGCCCGTTCGCCGAGCGCTGGAGTCATAGCGCCGGGTGCCGGCGGTGGTTCAACGCCGTGCGCGACACCCGCTCCCACGACCTGCTCGCCGTCTACCGCGCGGGCGAGCCGATGCCTGAGGTGACCTCGTGACGTTCCGCACGCCCACCGGTGGCCAGATCGACCGGAACACCTTGCTGCGCTTCACCTTCAACGGTCAGAGCTATACCGGGCATCCCGGCGACACTCTCGCGTCAGCGCTGCTCGCTCATGGCGTGCACGAGATCGGTAGCAGCGTGAAGTTCGGCCGGCCGCGCGGCATCGTGGCGGCGGGCTCCGAGGACCCGACGTCGCTGGTGCAGATCGAGGAACCGTTCCCCGAGCCGATGCTGCTCGCGACGACCGTCGAGCTCTACGACGGTCTGGTCGCGCGCGGCCTGGCGGGACAGGGACGGCTGGCGGCTGAGCCCGACCCGGCTCGGTACGACGCCAAGCACGAGCACTGCGACGTGCTCGTCGTCGGCGCGGGACCTGCTGGACTCGTTGCCGCGTTGACCGCAGCTCGCAGTGGTGCGCGCGTGGTTCTGGTGGACGAGCAGAACCAGGCCGGCGGCGCGTTGCTGGGTGTGGACGAGTACCTCGACGACCGGCCGTCCGCGGAGTGGGTGGCGGACGTCGTGGCAGAGCTTCGGAGCACGCCCGGTGTGCTGGTGCTGGAGCGCACCACGGCGTTCGGCATGTACCAGGACGGGTTCGTGCTCGCGCTGCAGAAGCGCGCCGACCACCTCGGGTTCGCGGCACCGGCTTCGGTTGCCCGGCAACGGGTCTGGCGGATCCGCACCAGGCAGACCGTGCTCGCGACCGGGGCGCACGAACGACCCGTGGTGTTCGCCGGCAACGACCGGCCCGGGATCATGCTGGCGTCGGCCGCTCGCACGTTCCTGCACCGCTACGGCGTGCTGCCGGGGTCGCGCGCGGTCGTGTTCACCACCAACGACAGCGCGTACTGCGCGGCGATCGACCTCGCGGAGTCCGGTGTGGACATCGCGCTGATCGTCGACGCCAGGCCTGAAGCTCCCGCCCGGCTCGCCACCGAGTGTGCGGCGCGGGGGATCGAGGTGAGGGCCGGGCACGTGGTGGTGGGGACCGAGGGCACGGGGCGAGTGGCCGGCGTGCTGGTCGCCGAGGCGGATGGCGCGCGAGACGCCGTTCAGGTCGCGTGCGACACACTTCTCGTGTCCGGCGGCTGGAACCCCGTCGTCAGCCTGTTCAGCCAGGCCCGCGGCAAGCTGCGCTACGACGCCGAGCTCGGCGCCTTCGTGCCGGGCGAGGAACTGGAGACCGTCCACGTCGCGGGGTCCGCGACCGGTGAGATGGATCTGACGGCGTGCGCGCGGCAGGGACGCAACGCCGGTGCCGCGGCCGCGATCGCAGCCGGGTTCACGCCGCGCGGTCAGATTCCGTTGCCTGCCTCGGACTCGCGGTGCACGTCACGTTCCGGTCTGGTGCTGTGGCGGGTGCCGGGGGATGACGACGCGAGTTTCGTTGACCTGCAAAGGGATGCGACCGTCTCAGACGTACTGCGTGCGACTGGTGCGGGCTTGCGTTCGTTGGAGCACATCAAGCGGTACACGACCATTGGCACGGCTCACGACCAGGGCAAGACGTCCGGCATGATCGCGGCGGGCATCGTCGCCGAGGCGCTGGGCGTCGAGTTGGCCGACCAGCGACCGACGACGTTCCGGCCGCCGTACACCTCGGTGTCGTTCGCGGCGTTGGCCGGACGCGACCGCGGCGAGCTGCACGACCCGGTGCGCGTCACGGCGATCCACCCGTGGCACGTGGCGCACGGGGCGTTGTTCGAGAACGTAGGCCAGTGGAAGCGGCCCTGGTACTACCCGCGGCTGGGCGAGGACCTGCACACGGCCGTGTTGCGAGAGTGCGCTGCCACGCGCGAGAGCGTCGGCATGATGGACGGCTCGACGCTGGGCAAGATCGACGTCCAGGGCCGTGACGCGGGCAAGTTCCTCGACATGCTCTACACGAACCTGATGAGCTCGTTGAAGGTCGGCCGGATCCGTTACGGCGTCATGTGCGGCGTGGACGGGATGGTGATCGACGACGGCACGGTGATCCGGGTCGGCGAGGAGCGGTACATCGTCACCACGACCACCGGCAACGCCGCGAAGATCCTCGACTGGATGGAGGAGTGGCTGCAGACGGAGTGGCCGCACCTCGACGTGCACTGCACGTCGGTCACCGAGCACTGGGCGACGATCCCGTTGGTGGGCCCTCGATCCCGCGATGTGCTGGCTGCGGTGGCGCCCGGTCTGGACGTCAGCAACGAGGCGTTCGAGTTCATGACCTGGCACGACACCGTCGTCGCCGGGGTGCCCGCGCGGGTCTGCCGGATCAGCTTCTCCGGCGAGCTGGCGTACGAGATCAACGTGACCGCCTGGCACGGCCTCGCCGTCTGGGAGGCGCTCATGGCGGCCGGGGAAAAGTACGGGATCACGCCGTACGGCACGGAGACCATGCACGTGTTGCGGGCCGAGAAGGGCTATCCGATCATCGGCCAGGAGACCGATGCCACGGTGACACCGCAGGATCTCGGCATGTCGTGGGCGGTGTCGAAGAAGAAGCCGGACTTCATCGGCAAGCGCTCGTTCGCCCGCGCGGAGAACAATCGCACGGACCGCAAGCAGCTGGTGGGCCTCCTGCCCGTGGATCCCTCGGTGCTGCTGCCGGAGGGGTCGCAGATCGTCGAGACCGACCGCCTGCCCGAACCGCCGGTGCGGATGCTCGGCCACGTCACGTCCAGCTATCCCAGCGCGGCGCTGGGCCGCACCTTCGCCCTGGCTCTCGTGAGGTCCGGTCACGAGCGCATCGGCGAGACGCTGTACGTACCGGTCGAGGACGCGCTCGTGCCGGTCACCGTCACCGAATCCGTGCTCTACGACAAGGAAGGAGCCCGTCGTGACGGCTGACCCGACCAGTCCGTTGGCGGCCTGGACCGACCGGCTGGCGGCGCTCGCACCCGCGCTGACGGTCGCGGAGGTGCCGTTCCGCTCGCAGGTCACGGTGCGCGTGCCGGACCCGTCGGCGCTGGGGTCCGCGTTGGGCGTCGAGTTCCCCGCGGTCGCGTGCACCTTCACGACGGGCTCTGGCCCGTTCGGGGACGTCGAGGTGCTGTGGCTCGGCCCTGACGAGTTCCTCGTCGTGGCGGCTCCCGGCCTGCAGGTCGCGATCGAGGAGGTGTTGCGTGGCGCGTTCGGTGGTCTCCGAGGGTCCGTTGTGGACACTTCGGCTCAGCGCACGACCGTGGTCCTGGAAGGGCCGCACGTCCGGGACGTGCTGGCTCACGGATGTTCCGTGGACCTGCACCCGTCTTCGGCTCCCGTCGGCACTTGCGTGCAGACGCTCCTCGCACGGACGGGGATCATCCTGCAGGTGACCGGCGCCGACACCGTCACGCTGCTGGTGCGGTCCTCGTTCGCCGAGTACCTCGTGGCCTGGCTGAGCGACGCGTGCGCCGAGTACCTGGTGGTGGCGTGATGGGGAAGTTCACCCTGACCCTGAACTGCCCGGAGCGGGCGGGCATCGTGCACGCGGTGACGTCGTTCCTGGTAGGCCACGGCTGCGACATCGTCCAGCACCAGCAGTTCGACGACGACGTCCGCGGCAGGCTGTTCCTGCGCACCGCGTTCTCCTGCTCCTCGGCCGGACTGGACGAGCTCGCACAGGAGTTCGCCGCCGTGGCGACCGAGTTCGAGATGGACTTCGACCTGTGGGACGAGCGGCAGCCGCGCATCCTCGTGATGGTGTCGAAGGCCGGTCACTGCCTGAACGACCTGCTGTTCCGCTGGCGCGCGGGCAGTCTCGGCGGTGAGATCGCCGCGGTGGTGTCCAATCACGAGGACCTGCGTCCCATGGCGGAGGCGGCCGGGCTCGACTTCGTGCACGTGCCCAACAACGCCGACACCAAGCACAGCGCCGAGCAACGCCTGGTGGAACTGGTCGAGGAGTACCAGGCCGACCTGGTCGTGCTGGCCCGGTACATGCAGGTGCTGTCCAACGACCTGTGCGCCAAGCTGGCCGGCCGGGTGATCAACATCCACCACTCGTTCCTGCCCGGTTTCAAGGGCGCCAAGCCGTACCACCAGGCCTACGACCGGGGCGTGAAGTACGTGGGGGCAACCGCGCACTACGTCACGCCCGACCTGGACGAGGGGCCGATCATCGAACAGGAGGTGCTGCGGGTCGACCACTCCTACGACCCGCGCGCCCTCACCGCGGCGGGCCGTGACGCCGAGGCTCTCGCGCTGTCCCGCGCGGTCCGCTGGCACTGCGAGCACCGGGTGCTGCTGAACGGCAACGGCACGGTCGTCTTCCGCTGACGTGGCGCCTCGGGCCGGGCGCGGGGCACTCCTCGCCCGGCCTCGTGCTGGTCTGGCCGGAGGGTCACGTCGCCACACCGGCGAGGCGGCTCGCCCTGTCCCGTGCGGTCCGCTGGCATGGGGCACTCCTCGCCGGGCCTTCGCGCGTCTGGCGTGGAAGCTCGCGCAGGTCGTGCGGGGCGAGGCGCCGGAGTGGCCGCTCGACACGGGGGCGCACCAGGTGGACGGACCGCGGCTCGTGCTGATCCGGCTGGACGGGCACGTCGCCGCGGACATCGCCGCCGACATCGCCGCCGACATCGCCGCCGACATCGCCGCCGACATCGCCGCCGACACCGCCGCCGCTGACACCGCCGACACCGCCGGTGGCCGGACCGAGTTCCTCGACACCGTGCCGGTACGCGTGCATGTTCGGAGCCGGTGCTGTGTACTGGCGCCATGGCCATCGTCTCTCCCGGCTTCACCGGGCGGCGTCAGTCACCGGACGTGCAGCTCCCGCCCGGTCAGTACCTCACCGAGGACTTCCCGGTGCTCACCGCGGGACCGACCCCGCGCGTGCCGACCGACCGCTGGGAGCTCACCGTCAGCACCGAGGTCGGGCGGAAGTACACGTGGTCGTGGCAGCAGCTGATGGACCTGCCGGCCGAGAAGATCACGACCGACATCCACTGCGTCACCAAGTGGTCCAAGCTGCGCACCCGGTGGAAGGGCGTCTCGCTGGACGTGCTGCTGGAGGACGTCGAGACGGCGGCGGACTTCGCCCTGATCCACTCCTACGGCGGCTACACGACCAACCTGCCGCTGGAGGACCTCCTCGACGGCCAGGCGTGGATCGCCTACCGCTACGACGACGATGACCTCACGCCCGAGCACGGCGGCCCGGCCCGGCTGCTCGTGCCGCACCTGTACTTCTGGAAGTCGGCGAAGTGGGTCCGCGGGATCCAGTTGCTGCTTGAGGACGAGCCCGGCTTCTGGGAGACCGCCGGCTACCACGACTACGGAGACCCATGGCGCGAGCAGCGATATCAGGGCGACTGACCTGGCGGGTGGCCGCACTGGCGTCCGCCTCCGACCTGACGAAGAGCGCGCGCAGCCTCGTGTTCGACGTGCCCGACTGGCCCGGGCACCTGCCGGGCCAGCACGTCGACCTGCGGCTGACCGCCGAGGACGGCTACTCGGTGCAGCGCAGCTACTCGATCTCCTCGGCATCGGATCGGGTGGAGCTCGCCGTGCAACGGGTCGAGGACGGCGAGGTGTCGCCGTACCTGTGCGACGTGCTCCCCGTGGGCGGCCAGATCGAACTGCGCGGCCCGGTCGGCGGCTGGTTCGTGTGGCGTGCCACCGATCAGGCGCCGGTGACGCTCGTGGCGGGCGGATCGGGCATCGCGCCGCTGATGGCGATGATCCGGGTGCGGGCCGGGGAGGGCAGCCGTGTGCCGTTCCGGTTGATCTACTCGGTGCGCACGCCCGACGACGTGATGTTCGCGGACGAGTTGCGGCAACGTGCCCGCGAGGACGCCGGTCTGGACGTGAAGATCGTGTACACCCGGCAAGCTCCGGAAGGATCTCCGGAGCCGCCGGGCCGGCTGGGTGTGGCCACCATCAACACGCACGCCTGGCCCGCCGAGTTCACCCCTGCCGTGTTCGTGTGCGGGCCGACCGGGTTCGTCGAGACGGTGTCCGACATCTTCGTGGCGCTGGGCCATGATCCGCGCCGCGTTCGCACCGAACGCTTCGGCTGACAGGAGATCTCCGATGAGCCATGTCGACGGCAACTCGCTCGCGGGGGACCTGCGGGAGATCTTCGCGGTGGACCTGACGGTGGCCACGGGCCAGTGCGCGGGCTGTGGGTACAAGGGTTCGGTGGCGACGTTGCGGGTGTACCAGAACGCGCCGGGGATCGTGGCGCGTTGCCCGCACTGCGAAGAGGTCGTGTTGCGGCTGGTGCGCGGACGGGACAGGGCGTGGCTGGACCTGCGCGGAACCGTCAGCCTGGAGATCCCGCTGCAGTCGTGATTCGTGGGCGCGCTCTCACAGTGTGACCGAACTTGTCCTGTTTGACATGCCCGATACCTCCGATCGGCCGTAGCCGGTCTTCGAAGGCTGTGCCTGGATAGATGGGAGCGCTCTTACAACGTTGTAAAAACGAAGGGGACCTTCGTCGATGAGAAAAGCCGCCCCCGTACTCGTCGCGCTGCTGCTGGCGCTGGGCGTCGCGCCCGGCACACCACCCGCGGGTGCCGCCGAGCCCGTGCACGGCCTGAAGGGCGAGTACTTCAGCATGTCGGCGCCGGGCGCGCGCGACTTCGCGACCCTCGCCGGCACCGTGCTCGACGGCGAGGTGAACCACCAGGACCTGACGTCGGTGTTCGGGTTCCTGGCGGGCCGCACCGAACACACGACCGCGCGCTGGACCGGTCGCATCGCGGTGCCGCAGACCGGCGACTACACGTTCTACGCCACCGGGGACAACGGTTTCCGGTTGTTCGTCGACGACAAACCGGTGATCGACCACTGGGTGGGCGACTGGGACCGCGAGCAGACCAGCGCGCCCGTGCCGCTGACCGCCGGGCGCCAGTACGACTTCCGGCTGGAGATGTTCCAGGACACCGGTGGCGCCAACATGTTCCTGCGCTGGTCCAGCGCCACGACGCCGAAGCAGGTCGTGCCGGAGTCGGCGTTCACACCGCCCGCGGACTTCCAGGTCGTGCCGCGCACCGCCCAGATCTCCGCTGACGGACGAGTGCTGACGGCGGAGTTCGACGGCCGCGTCACGAACGTCGCCGACCTGAAAGCCCACCTGAGGATCGACGTCGACGCGACGCCGATGCCGGTCGACCTGATCACCGCGAGCCGCAACCGGTTGACGGTCCGGCTGAGCGAGAGAGTGCTGAAGAGCCAGCGGGTCCGGCTCTTCTACGACGGCGGCGGACAGCTCGCGGTGAACGGCAAGAAGGTCGAGAAGACCGCGCGCACGGTCGCGAACTCGTCGACGCAGCGGCTCAGGACGCCGTGGGGCGAGAAGGCCGACCCGCGCACCCCGTTGCCGGAGTACCCGAGGCCGCAGCTGGAACGCGACAGGTGGCTCAACCTCAACGGGCCGTGGGAGTTCGCCGGCGCGAAGGCGGGGCAGCAGCCGGTGTTCGGGCAGCGCCTGAAGGAACGCGTGATCGTGCCGTTCCCGATCGAGTCGCAGCTCTCCGGGCTCGAGCGGCACGAGGACCACATGTTCTACCGCCGCACGGTGACCGTCCCGCGCGACTGGTCCGGGCAACGCGTGAAGCTCAACTTCGGCGCGGTCGACCACGAGGCCAGGGTGTGGGTGAACGGCAAGCAGGTCGCCGAGCACTCCGGCGGCTACACGGCGTTCAGCACGGACATCACCGACGCCCTCAAACGCGGCGGTGAGCAGGAGATCGTCGTCGCGGTGACCGACACGACCGGGCCCAACCAGCCCAAGGGCAAGCAGTCGCGCGACCCCGGCGGCATCTTCTACACGCCTTCGTCGGGCATCTGGCAGACGGTGTGGATGGAACCGGTGCCGGACAAGGGGATCGACGACATCAAGATGACGCCGGACCTCACCACCAACGAGCTGGCCCTGACCGTCAAGTCCGCCGGGAACACCCCGGTCACGGCGATCGCCAAGGACGCCAGGGGCAGGCAGGTCGGCACGGTCACCGGGCCCGCGAACACCGCGCTCAAGCTCCCGGTGCCCAACCCGCACCTGTGGACGCCGGACGACCCTTACCTGTACCAGCTGGAGATCAAGCTCGGCCGGGACCAGGTCAAGAGCTACTTCGGCATGCGCTCCACCGGCGTCGCGGACGTGAACGGCCAGAAGAAGCTCACGCTCAACGGCAAGCCGATCTTCAGCCTCATGATGCTGGACCAGGGTTTCTTCCCGGACGGCCTGAACACCGCGCCGAGCGACGACGCGCTCGTGTTCGACCTGAAGGCGCAGAAGGACCTCGGCTTCAACTCGGTCCGCAAGCACATCAAGGGCGAACCGGCCCGCTGGTACTACCACGCCGACCGGCTGGGACTGCTGGTGTGGCAGGACTTCGTGTCCGTCGAGGACGGCAACAACCCCTTGGCGCAGCAGGCGTTCCTCACCGAGAACCGCGAGATGATGGAGCAGCTGCACAACTCGCCGTCGATCTTCGCGTGGATCGTGTTCAACGAGGGCTGGGGCGAGTGGGACCGCACCGTCACCGGTCAGATCACCGACGCCGTCAAGGCCGCCGACCCGAGCCGGATCGTCAACGCGCACAGCGGCGTGAACTGCTGTGCGTCCAAGGGAGACTCCGGCAGGGGTGACGTCATCGACCACCACGACTACAACAACACCGACCCGGCGCGTCCGGACGGCAAGCGCGTGGTGATGGACGGCGAGCACGGCGGGTTCACCCTGCGGACGCCGGGACACCAGTGGCCGGGTGCGCCGGCGAACATCTACAGCGGCGTGGCGGACAAGGCGGCGCTGACGGCGAAGTACGTCGACAACACCCGCACGTTCTACCTCGGGCAGGCGCGCGACGAGCTGTCCGCGTCGGTCTACACGCAGGTCACGGACCTGGAGACCGAGCTCAACGGGTTCTGGACCTACGACCGCAAGCGCATCAAGGTCGACCCGGGACCGGTCCGCGAGATCAACAGGCGGGTGATCGAGGCGGGCGCGAACTCCGGCAAGCCGTACCCGTACGCGGGCCGCGGCGGGTGGAAGCTCGACGAGGGCAGGGGAACGGTGGCCAGGGACTCGAGCGGCGCCAACCCGCTGACGCTCAGCCCCACCGGCACGGTGTGGAAGGACAAGACGCTGGAGCTCACCAACGGCTCGGCGGAGACGTACGGTCCGGTCATCGACACGACCAAGGACTACACGGTGTCCGCACGGGTTCGGCTGGACGAGCTGCCCGGCAACTACGCGACCGCGGTGAGCCAGGACGGCAGGCAGCAGGAGAACCCCTTCTACCTGCAGTACGGGCAGGGCGCCTTCGCGTTCAGCACGCCGGGCGGCAACCGGGCCCGGTACGAGATCAAGCCGGAGCTCGGCCGCTGGTACCAACTGAAGGGCGAGCGAAAAGGCGATGAGATCCGGCTCTACGTCGACGGGGCACTGGTCGCGACCGCACCGGCCGGTCCGGCGATCGCGAGCACCGGCGCGCTGGCGGTGGGACGGGCCAAGTGGGGTGGGCAGAACGTCGACTTCTGGAGGGGTGCGATAGCGGACGTCACCGTCAGTTCTTGATGTTGGGAGAACGCTCTCCACACGTGGTACAACGGGCGTATGAGCAAGGGCGCGCCCACGCTGGAGGACGTCGCGAGAGTCGCGGGCGTGTCCCGCGCGACGGTCTCGAGGGTCGTCAACGGCACCCGCAACGTCGACCCTGAACTGCGGGAAACGGTGCGCAACGCGATCGAGCAGACCGGGTACACGCCCAACCGCGTGGCCCGGTCTCTCGTCACGCGCCGCACTGGCACGGTCGCGCTGGTGATCTCCGGTGCGGGCGGGGGATCGGACGTCTTCACCGATCCGTTCTTCGGCCGGGTCACGGCGGGCGTGGTCGACTTCCTGCGTCTGCGCGCCGTGCACCCGGTGCTGATGCTGGCCGACTCGGACGAGGCGCGGACCGAGGTCGTGGAGTTCCTGCGGCAGGGGAGTGCGGACGGCGCCCTGCTGGTGACCACGCACTCCGCTGATCCACTGCCCGCACGGCTGCTGGAAGCCTCGGTGCCCGCGGTCCTGTACGCGCGGCCAGGCAGGTCCATGCCGGTCAGCTACGTCGACATGGACCACCGGGCGGGCGGCGGGATGGCCGCCGATCACCTGGTCGCGGCGGGCCGGACGACCATCACCACGATCTCCGGCCCGCTGGACGTGCCGGCGAGCCAGGACCGGCACAACGGGTTCCGGGATGCCATGGCCCGCCACGGTTTCCCGTACGTTCCCGCCGCCGAGGGCGGTTTCACAGCGGAGAGCGGTGCGGCCGCGATGGAACGGCTGCTGCTCGACTGCCCCGGCCTCGACGCGGTGTTCGCCGCGAACGACCTGATGGCGCAAGCTGCCGTGTTCGTGTTGCAGGCGCACGGGAAACGCGTTCCCGAGGACGTCGCCGTGATCGGGTTCGACGACAGCTCGCCCGCGCTGGCCTGCCGTCCGCAGCTCACGACCGTGCGGCAGCCAGTGGAGGAGATGGCCGCCGCGATGGCCGAGCTTCTGCTGGAAAGCCTGGAAAAACCGGGACAGCGGCCGAGATCCGTCATCTTCGAACCGGAGCTCGTCGTACGGGCCTCTGCCTGATCGACCTCACCTCGGCAGGCGGTAGTCCGGTCCCAGGGCGGCGCCCCGGTCCGGCTTGTACTGATCGAAACCACGCGGGTCGCACTGCAGACCGCCGTTGACGCAGTGGCGGACGAGTGCGGCCTGCGTGGGCGCGTCCCAGGCGTTCATGAAGTCGTAGTGCCAGCTGTAGCCGCGCCCGCTGGACAGCCGGACGCGCGACATGTCACCGGAGACGGGGAACGCCATCTTGAACTCGATCATCGGCACCGCCACCGGGTGCGACGACGGGCACACCAGGGTCGCGCGATCCGGGTAGGCCATGTGTGACTTGTGATCCGCGGAGTCGAGGTCGCGGCCGTTCCAGCAACTCGGTGCCTGGTAACGGATGTTGAGCTGGCTGCCCGGCACGCACCAGGCCGGGATGTCCCAGTTGTGGGAGCTGTCGCCGCACTCCCAGCCCTCGACCGCTCCCGGCGCCGTGCGGAACTCCTCCTGCGAAGCGCCGGGACTGCCCACCACGAACCGCATTCCCGGCGGGAACGGCACGACGTCCTGGTACCGCAGGATTCCGGACTTGTAGTAGACCACCTGGGGGAAGTTCGGCGGCACGATCTGATCGCCGTTGTAGACCGACGGGAACCAGTACGCGGACTTGTCGTCCGGTGTCTTGCAGTTCGTCTCCACGGCCTTGAGCGAGTCGTTGGTGCTGCGGGCGTTCGTGGAGCTGTTGCCGAGGAACGTGTGGAGGTGCGACGCGCCCGGCAGTCCCGGCAAGACGATCGGGTCGTCCGGGAGGTGGTGCGTGACGGAGCAGTTCGCCTGGAACTCGTGGTGCGTGACCAGGTCGTCTGCCTGAGCCGCGGGGTAGAAGACAGTGACGAGAGCGGCCGCGACCGCCAGTGCGCTGAGTTTCCGGGACACCTTTGTCCTCCTGCCGACGTGGGGAACCGGCCGGGAGAGCGCTCTCCGAACCAGGTTCCCGCTGGAGCCGCCGAGGTGTCAAGACCGGTTCTTTGACACCGCCGACGTCTGGTCGTAACGTTCGCCGCCAGGGTTGTGAGAGCGCTCTCCCCGCATTCACCCCCTACCTGTGGCAGGAGGCGCGATGGTTCGCGTCCGCTTCATCGGCACGGTTCTCGCCGTGCTGGCAGGACTTCTGGCCGTACCGGGACCGGTCGGTGCCGCGCCCACCGGCGTGCACGTCACCGGTTCGCAGGGCAACTGGCAGCTCACGGTGAACGGTCAGCCGTGGACGGTGAAGGGCCTCACCTGGGGTCCGCCCGCCGCCGACGCCGCGCGGTACGTACCGGAGCTGAAATCCATGGGCGTCAACACTTTGCGCACCTGGGGCACCGACGCGTCGACCAAGCCCCTGCTCGACGCGGCCGCTGCCGGCGGCCTGCGCGTGATCAACGGCTTCTGGCTGCAGCCCGGCGGCGGTCCGGGTTCCGGCGGCTGCGTCAACTACGTCACCGACACCCAGTACAAAACCGACGTGCTGGCCACGATCCGGCAGTGGGTGACCGCCTACAAGGACCACGCCGGCGTGCTGATGTGGAACGTGGGCAACGAGTCCATCCTCGGCCTGCAGAACTGCTACGCCGGCACCGAACTGGAGAACCAGCGCGTCGCCTACGCCCGCTACCTCAACGAAGCGGCACGGGCGATCCACGCCATCGATCCCGACCACCCGGTCACCAACACGGACGCGTGGACCGGCGCGTGGGTGTATCTCAAGGCGTACACGCCCGACCTCGACCTCTACGCCGTGAACTCCTACGGCAACGTCTGCAAGGTGCGCCAGGACTGGATCAACGGCGGCTACACCAAGCCGTACATCCTCACCGAGGCCGGTCCGCCCGGTGAGTGGGAAGTGCCGAATGACGCGAACGGCGTGCCCGCGGAGCCGACCGACGTGCAGAAACGCGACGGCTACACCCAGGCCTGGGACTGCATCGCCGGCCACACCGGCGTTTCCCTCGGCGGCACCCTCTTCCACTACGGCACCGAGTACGACTTCGGCGCGGTGTGGTTCAACCTGACCCCGGCGGGCAAGAAGCGGCTGTCCTTCTACTCGGTGCAACGCGCGTTCGGCGGCGCCACACCTTCGAACACCCCGCCGGTGATCACCGCGATGAACGTTGCTCAGACAGTCGCGGCGGGCGCTCCGCTGACGATCGACGTGGCGGCGTCCGACCCGGACGGCGACCCGATCACGTGGTCGGCGGCGTGGAACTCCAAGTACGTCGACAACAGCGGAGGCCTCGCGGGCACGCCCGTCCAGGTCGGCGGCAACCGCCTGACCGTCACCGCACCCGATCGGCTCGGCGTGTGGAAGGTCTACGTCATGGCCGAGGACGGTCGCGGCAACATCGGCATCGAGACCAGGTCCATCAGGGTCGTGGCACCGCGTCCGGACGGCGTGAACGTCGCCCAGGGCAAGCCGGCCACCGCCTCGTCGTACCAGCAGACCGGCAACGGCGCCCCGTTCCCGCCGGGCAACGCGACCGACGGCGACCCGAGCTCGCGCTGGGCCAGCGACTGGTCGGACCCGCAGTGGCTCAGCGTCGACCTCGGCGCGGTGACGACGTTCCAGCACGTGCAGCTGGTGTGGGAGAGCGCGTTCGGCCGCGCCTACGAGATCCAGGTGTCCGGCAACGGGAGCGACTGGAGGTCCGTGTACGGGACGACGTCCGGCAACGGGGGAGTGGACTCGATCGACGTGACCGCGACCGGCCGCTACGTCCGGGTCCACGCCACCCAGCGCGGCACCGGGTGGGGCTACTCGCTGTACGAGTTCGGCGTGTACCGCCGCTAGTTGCTGATCTCCGGCTTCTTGTTCTCGATCGGGACGAGCTTCGCGAGCTGCCATTCATAGCTCGCGGGATCGGTGCCGATGTCGATGCCGAGGTCCTTCTTCGCCACCTTGTAGAACTCTCGCCGGGCGTTGCTCACGGCCTGGACGGCGTCCGCCCACGGCTCCTCCGACTGCCCGGCGGCGACGCGCTGCAGGCGGAACACGCTGTTGTGCCAGGCGCGGGCGGCGATGATGACGTCGCCGCTGCCGAGCAGGAGCACCGCTTCCCACTTGGAAGTGCGCTCCTCCTCGGCCGCCGCCATCGTGGGCACGTCCTTCTCCGGGCCTGCCGTCACGGCGTCCGGATGCACGCCGCGCGTGGTGGCCAGCTGCACGGCGATGGAGATCAGTTTCTTCATTGCGTGCGCGTACTCGGAGTACGCGGCGAGCCGTTTCTCGTCCCAGCGGACGGCCTGCGCTCGCCGCCACCGGGCCCGTTCCGCCGCCGTGGTGGCGGTGAACGTCGCGGCGGCACCCAGCAGGACACCGATCAGCGCGGGAAGTTGCTGAAGGAACTGTTGCACGGAGCTCCCCGTTCGGGCTGTCACATGATCTTCCCCGGCAGCGTACGAGGTAGGGTGGTGCTGGTGGGGAAGATCGTCCGCATAGGTGTGTTCTACGACGGCACGTGGTTCGCGTACCTCAGCGACTTCTACGCGACCGCGCACCAGCGGGCCGCCCGGATCTCGCTGGACGGACTGCACGACGCGCTGCGCTGGTTCGTCCACACGGAGACGGGCACCCCGCTCGACGAGTGCGTGGTGTCCGAGGCGCACTACGTCCGCGGCCGCATCGACACCCCTGCCGCGTCGTTCGACGCCGCCCTGGCCGCCGCCGGCATCACCCGCCACGACCTGCCCCTGCACGGCGGCAAGGAGAAGGGCGTCGACGTCCAGCTGGCACTGGAGGCCTGGGACCGGGCGATCACCGTGCCGCTGGACTGGGTCGTGCTGCTCACCGGCGACGCCGACTTCTCGCCGCTCGTGACCAGGCTGACCGGGCGGGGCGTGCACGTGATCGTGCCCGTGGTCGACGTGCGGACGATCGAGAAGGCGCCCGCCTGGACGCCGCGCACCGCCGCGCCGCTGAGGGCCGCCACGCCGTTCACACCGGGGTTCGACGCGCTGTTCGCTCCCACCGACCTGCCCGAGTACCCGCTGCGGAGCCCGTTCGTGCGTTCGTCCCAGGCGGTCGCGTCTCCGGTGGGCGCGCCGCGCGGGCGCAGGAAGGGCACCGTCGCCACGTGGCGGTCGGGGGAGGCGCACGGGTTCATCACCGACAGCCGCGGCGGGTCGTGGTTCGTGTCGCGCGACGACCTGCCGGAAGGGCTGACGTTGCTGCTGGCGGGGACGCCCGTGTCGTTCACCGGGTCGCCCGTGCCGATGCCGGGCCGCAAGTACCCGCGGGCACAGCTGGTCCGGCTCGACGAGGTCAAGCCGTGACGCGGCGCAGCAACGCGCGGGCTTTCTTCTCCCTGACCGGGTCGCCGTAGCGGGGGATCAGCGCCAGGGCGCTGGTCAGCACCTCACGCGCGGACTCGGGCTGCCCGGCGGCCAGCAGGGTCTCGCCGAGGTCGATCAACGTGTTCGCCTCGCTCGGGGTGTCGGCGATCCGGCGCCACTGCTCGGCGCTGCGCCGCAAGCTCGCGATGGCCTCCTCCAGGTGCCCGTCGGCACGGTGCGCCAGGCCCAGCACGACCAGTGCGTAGGCGATGCCGTGGGCGTCGTCCATCGGCTCGAGGATCGCGAGGGCCTCGGCGAGGTACCTGTGCTGGGTCGCGCGGTCGCCGGCCAGGGCGTAGATCTCGGCCAGGTTCACCAGCGTGAGGCCGCGGGCACGGTCGCGGTTGGCCAGCGTGAGGGCACGTTCGCCGTATGCGATGGCCTCGTCGTAGGCGCCGCTCAGGCGGTAGACGTAGCACGCGTTGTTGAGGGCGCGGCCCGTCAGAGCGTCGTCGCCGTGCGCCTCGAACAGCGCCACGCTGTCCTCGATGTGGTGCAGCGCCGCGGGGAAGTCGCCGTCGCCGCGCTGGGCGAGTCCGGCCTTCGCCACAGCCAGGTCGAGCAGCAGGCACGCGCGCATCAGGTCGTCGCCCGGTTTGCGCAGCGCGGTCTCGCAGATGTCCCGCCAGTCCCACCACAGCCCCTGCGTGCGGTAGAACTCGAACAACCCCAGTGCCAGCAACGCGATCGGCGCGCTGTCCACGCCGGGGTCCGTCACGGCCTGACGCACTGCGGCGAGCAGGTGATGCCGTTCGCCGTCGAGCCATGTGAACGCCGCATCGTCGGCGAACTGCGGTGCGGGACAAGGGTCCGGGGCCAGGGCGTGCATGGGCGAACCGGGGTTGACCGTCGCGTAGCTGCTCCAGGCGACGGTGCCGTACAGCTCCAGCAGGCGGGTCAGCGCGGCTGATCTCGTTGGTGCGGAAGCGAGTTCGGCACCGTACACGCGCAGCAGGTCGTGCAGCCGGTAGCGGCCGGGCGCCGACGCCTCCAGCAGGCACGCGACGGTCAACCGTTCCAGCAGCCGTTCGGTCTCCTCCTCGCCGCAGTCGAGCACGCGCGCCGCGACGGTGACGGACAGGTCCGGCACGTCGGGCCAGGCGAGCAGCGGGTACGCGGCGGCGTCGTCGGCCGCGAGCACGTCGATCGACAGCGCGAAACAGGCCCGCACACCGCATTCGTCCTGGTCCAGCTCGTCCAACCGGCGTTCCGCGTCGGCCAGCCGCTCCGCCAGGTACGACACGGGCCACGCGGGCCGGGCCGCCAGCCGCGCACCCGCGAGCCGCACGGCCAGGGGCAGGCCTCCGCACCGCCGCACGACCTCGGCGGCCGCGTCCGGTTCGAGGATCACCCGCGGCGCGCTCGACGCCAGCAACGTGAGCGCGTCCGGTTCGGCCAGCACGTCCAGGTGCACCTGGCGGGCGTGGCGCACCGCCAGCAGCGCCCGGCGGCTGGTGATGATCGCCGCCGCACCGGACGTGCCCGGCAGCAGCGGCGTGACCTGCTCGGAGCTGGCCGCGTTGTCGAGCAGCAGCAGGACCCGGCGTCCGGCGAGCTCGGTGCGCAACCGCGCGGCGGCCTCCGTGACCGAACCCGGAACGTCCTTGCCCGCCACGCCGAGCGCGCGCAGGAACAGCCCGAGCGCGGCCAGCGGCGCCACCGGTTCCCGCGCCCCGTGGCCCTGCAGGTCGACGTAGAGCTGGCCGTCCGGGAAGTCCTCGGCCAGCAGGTGACCCACGTGCACCGCCAGCGACGTCTTGCCGACCCCGCCCATGCCGGTGATCGCGACCAGCCCGGCCGTCGCCCGGTCCCGCACGAGCCCCGCGATGAGCCGCACCTGGTCCGACCGGCCGGTGAAGTGCTCGATGCCGGCGGGCAGCTGACGCGGTGTGGTGCCACGATGCCGCGGCTTGCCCTTGCGTGATCCGGCGCGCACGAACTCCTCACGCTCGGACCCGATCAGCCCGAGCGCGCCGACCAGCAGGTCCATCGTGACGGCCTGGGGGAAACGCCGATCGCCGCGTTCCAGCGCTCCGATGGCCTGCTCGCTGAGCTGTGCCTTCTCGGCCAGCGCCTGCTGGGTCAGGTCGAGCCCGACCCGATGGCGGCGCAGAATCTCCCCGAACGTGCGATCCATCCCGATTCCCCCTGGCACCCGCACGGAGTGTAGCGGGGAGTCAACTGGCCGTAGAACATACGCTTCGATCATGGATGAAAACGGGGGATGTGTCTTCTGCACGATCGTCGCCGGGGAGGCGGAGGCGAGCGTCGTCTGCGCGGACGAACGGGCGGTCGCGTTCATGGATCTGGGCGCGGTGACGCCCGGCCACGTCATGGTGGTGCCGCGGGCGCACGCCGTGGGCTGGAGGACCTGGACGAGGAGACGAGCGCCCACGTGTTCCTGGCCCTGGGTGATCGCGTTCCAGCTGCGCCGTCAGCCGACGATCTGGACGATCAGCCGGCCGGGATGGCTGTCCGCGGCCGGCTGGGTCTACCCGGCGTTCGCGCTGGTCACGCTGGTGGTGATCGCGGTCGCGGTGCGCGGTGCCGGGCGAGCGACGCCGGTCTGCGAGCGCACGGCACTCAACGTTCTTCATCAAGAGTCAACATTGTCAAGATGACCGATGTCCGTCATTCTCTCCGTCGGCACTGACGACGGCGCAGGGAACGGGCGGCATGAAGTCAACAGGATCGAACATCGCGGCGGAGGCTTTCGCGCGGCTGCACGGTGGCGCGCCCGCCGGGGTCTGGTCGGCGCCGGGCCGCGTGAACCTCATCGGCGAGCACACGGACTACAACGACGGGTTCGTGCTGCCGTTCGCGATCCCCCAACGGACCCGCGTGGCCGCAGCGCCGCGGCCCGACGGCCTGCTCACGCTGGCGAGCGTCGTGGACGACAGGACCGTGACCGCCGAACCGCTGCCGATCGAGGAACTGGAACCCGGCTGCGTGCGGGGCTGGACGGCCTATCCCGCCGGTGTCGCGTGGGTGTTGCGGCAGCAGGGGATCAGCGGCGGGGCCGACCTGGTGATCGCCGGTGACGTGCCGCACGGGTCGGGGCTGTCGTCGTCGCACTCGCTGGAAGTCGCCACCGCGCTGGCGCTGCTGGGTCTGGCAGGGGTGCAAGCGTCCACGAGCGACATCGCGAAGTGGGTGCAGCAGGCCGAGAACGACTTCGTGGGCGCGCCGACCGGGCTGCTCGACCAGACCGCGTCGCTGTGCTGCACCGAGGCGCACGCGCTGTTCCTGGACGTGCGATCGGGCCGGCAGGAACAGGTGCCGTTCGACGCGGCGCGGCACGGCCTGGAAGTGCTCGTGATCGACACGCGGGTCAGCCACTCGCTGGTCGAGTCGGGGTATGCCGAGCGGCGCGCGGGGTGTGAGGAGGCCGCGCGGCTGCGGGGTGTGGTGGCCGTGCGCGACCTGGAGACCGAGGCCGGGCTGCCGGAACCGTTGCAGCCGCTCGTCCGGCACGTGATCTCGGAGAACGCGCGGGTGCTCAAAACCGTTGAGCTGCTTCGGGAAGACAGGTACGCGGAGATCGGGCCGCTGCTGAACGCCTCGCACGCGAGCCTGCGTGACGACTACCGGGTGTCGTGCCCGGAGCTCGACGTCGCCGCGGAGGCCGCCGAGAAGGCCGGTGCTCTCGGCGCGCGGATGATCGGTGGCGGGTTCGGCGGGTCCGCGATCGCGTTGGTGCCGGCGGACATCCGCGCGAACGTCGAACGGGCCGTCCTCGAAGCCTTTGCGGCGCAAGGGTTCAAGCCGCCGCGGATGTTCACCGCGACTCCCGCGGCGGGTGCGGGCCGGGACAGCTGAGGCCGGGCAGGCGCACCGTGACGACGAGACCGCCGGCGGGGCGGGGCGCGAGGTCCAGGGCGCCGTCGTGGGCCCGCACGACGCTGGCCACGATGGCCAGGCCGAGCCCGGCCCCCGCGTGCTCGCCGGTGCGGGTGCGTCCGGCCCCGCGGTGGAACGGCTCGGTGAGCGTCGGCACCAGGTCCGGGGCGAGGGGCTGACCCGTGTTCTCGACCCGCAGCACGCTCGCCTGGTGCTGCTGTTCGGTGTGGACGGTGACGCGGCCGTCGGCGGGTGCGTTGTGGACGATCGCGTTCTGGACGAGGTTCGTGACCATTCGCAGCAGAAGCTCCGCGGAGCCGGTGGTCAGTGAGGCCTCTCCGGTGACCTCGAGCGTGATCCCGCGCTGTTCGGCGAAGGGCAGCAGCGTCTCGGCGGCTTCCTCGGCGACCAGGGAGAGATCGACGCGCGAGCGGGTGAAGCCGCCGCGGTCGCTGCGGCTGAGCAGCAGCAGGGCCTCGGTCAGGCTGATCGCCCTGGCGTTCACGGTGTGGAGGCGCTCGACGAGCTCCGGCGTCGGCTCCTGGCGGGCCACGTCGAGCAGCGACTGCGTGATCGCCAGCGGGGTGCGCAGCTCGTGCGAGGCGTTGGCGGCGAACCGCTGGTGCTCGGCGACGTGCGACTCGAGCTGTTCGAGCATGGTGTCGAACGCGTCGGCCAGCTCGCGAAACTCGTCGTTGCGGCCCGGCAGCCGGACCCGGTGCGACAGCGATCCGTTCGAGGCCAGCCGCGCCGCGTCGGCGATCTTGGTGAGCGGCGCGAGCATCCGTCCGGAGAGAAACCACCCTCCGACGAGGCCGAGCAGGAGCAACAGAGCCAGTGCGACGGCGGCAGCCCGGCCGAAGATGCGGGAGAGGAGGTACTGGTTGGGCGAGATCCACAGCAGGCCCTGTTCGCTGTTGGGCACGAAGCGCAGCAGGTACATCCACACGACGGCCACCAGCACTGCACCCGTGATGAGCACTAGTCCGGCGTAGCTGAGGGTGAGTTTGAGGCGCGCGCTGAGTCCAGGACGCCTGAGTTCCGGGCGCCTCGTCACGTGTCGATCCGATAGCCGACACCGGGCACCGTGGCGATGACCCACGGCTCACCGAGCCGTTTGCGCAGCGCCGAGACGGTGATCCGCACGGCGTTGGTGAACGGGTCGGCGTTCTCGTCCCACGCGCGTTCCAGCAGCTCCTCGGCGCTCACGACACCGCCCTCGGCCGCGACGAGAACCTCCAGCACGGCGAACTGCTTGCGGGTGAGCGCCACATAGCGTTCGTCGCGGAAGACCTCCCGGCGGAACGGGTCCAGCCGCAGCCCGGCGAGCTCGCGGACCGGCGGACGGGCGTGCCCGCGCCTGCGGTCGAGCGCTCGCAGGCGCAGCACGAGTTCCCGCAGCTCGAACGGTTTGGTGAGGTAGTCGTCGGCGCCCAGCTCGAACCCGGACGCCTTGTCGTCGATCCGGTCGGCCGCGGTGAGCATGAGGATCGGCATGCCGCTGCCGGACGCGACGATCCGTCGTGCGACCTCGTCACCGGACGGGCCGGGGATGTCGCGGTCGAGCACGGCGAGGTCGTAGGAGTTGACGCTGAGCAGCTCCAGCGCGGTGTCACCGTCACCGGCGACGTCGGCGGCGATCGCTTCCAGCCGCAGCCCGTCTCGCACGGCCTCGGCCAGGTAGGGCTCGTCCTCCACGATCAGCACCCGCATGCCCGCAGCCTAGGCAACGCGGTATATCGCCGCCGTATCCTCCGATGTCCTCGTGCGCCACCAGTAGTACGACAGCAACGAGGCCAGGCCGGCGCCGGCCGTGTTGAGCAGCACGTCGTCCACAGAGGACACCCGGTCCAGCAGCAGGACGTACTGCAGGACCTCGATGAGGATCGAGCAGTTCGCGGCGAGCGCCAGCACCCGGCCCAGCGACGCCAGTGCCGCGAACCGCAGCGGGGCGAAGAACCCGAGCGCCGCGAGGATCAGGAGGTTGCCGATGATCTGGCCCTCGTCCATCGAGAGCAGGTCGGCCAGCGGGATCGGGCTCACCACGCCGTGCCTGCCGGGCTCGTTGCCCGGCAACAGGGTCATCCACACGCCCGGCACCGTCCCGTAGACCATGCCGACCTCGGCCAGCGCGGTCCGGCAGGGCCTCGAAGCGCCGGCCACCTTCCGGCGCCACCCCAGGATCCCCGCGGTCAGCACGGCGACGGGCAACGAGAGCACGGTGATGGCGGCGATGCCGGTGTAGGTGCCGAACCACGCGTACCAGGAGGTGAGCATGCCTCCACCCAAGACGCGCGAACGTTGCCACGGCGTATGAGCTTTTAGATATGCCCGCGATATCTGCTCTGAGTGACCCACGACGCTGCAGAAAAGATAGCGCTAACTCCTGGTTAGCGCAAAACTCTCGGCACTTCGAGTGAAAGGTGCACGAGATGCTCAACCGACGCTCACTCATCACCAGCGGCAGCACCGCGGCGTTCGGCGCCATGGCACTGGCCGCGGTGGCCGGCGGAACCGCGCAAGCGGCGGCTCCGGCGGGGTACTCGCCGTGGACACCGCTGCCCGACCCGTCCGCGACCCCGGTGCCCAACCCGCTGTTCGCCAAGGACCTGACCGGCACCGAACGGCACAACCTGGAGACGTTCGACGAGCTCGACTTCGACGTCTTCACCCACCAGAAGTGGGCGCGGCTGGGGGAGAGCCACGCCCGCACCATCCGCGTGCACTGGCCCGACGGGCACTACACCGACGGCATCGACAGGCACATCGAGGACCTGAAGGCGCTCTTCGTGTGGGCGCCGGACACCCGCATCGAGTCGCACTACCTGCGCGTCGCGAACGGGGGCCTGACCGCGGTCGCCGGTGTCATGAAGGGGACCTTCACGCGGCCGATGCCCGACGGCAAGGGCGGCGTCATCCAGCCGACCGGGCGCCGGTACTCGATCAACATGGCGACCGTCGGGCTGTGGAACCGTCGCGGCACGATGGACGAGGAGTTCCTGCCTCCACACCCACATCCGGGACCGATCCCGTAGCAGCGGCACTTCGACCGCCCGTGCGACCCCAGCGGAGCCGCACGGAATACATCCCGGCCCTCTCCGGCGGTCAGTACTGCAGAGACGCCCATGAGTGACGGAATCGTCCCAGCGCTCGAGTTCGGCTACGCCACAGCCGACCTGGTCACCGCGCCCGGCGATGCGCCACCCGCGAATGGCCTGCCGGGCTCGTCGCGGGCACGACGCACGCTGGATCTCAGGCGGACCGAGGCTCCCGGAGTCGGGGAAATGCCTGGCGGGCAAAGGCAGAACCGGCAGCGACGGCGCTACGCGGTGGCGTTGCTCGACTCCGACGGCAGACTCACCGACCAGCAGCTGTTCTCGCAGTTGGGGTGGACGCCGGGAATGCGTGTGGACATCGGTGTGGGCGATGGCCACGAGATCGTTGTACGTGGTGACGAGGAGGGCGCCTGGACGCTGACGGCGCGCAACATGGTTCTGGTGCCGGCGCCATTGCGCCGCTGGTGCGGCTACGGCGCCGGAGACCCGGTGCTGCTGGTGGCGGTGCCGTCGATGTCTGCCGTGGTGGTGCACGCCCTGCAAACCCTGGACCAGGCGCTGCCTGATCCCAGAACGATCGTGGGGCGGATGCGTCCCGCTGGCGTGCCGCTCGGTGACGCGGTTGCGACGATGGCCACGACTGCTGATGACTGCGGTCACGACGAACTCTCGTGCGGACGTGGTTCGGGTGACGGGGCCGCGGGCCGGGCATCTTCGGGCGGTCGTCATGGGTAGCACTCAGGCCGATGTGCAGGCGTTGGTGCAGCTGATGCAGCACATGAATGTGGAGCCGGAAGAGCTCCTTGCTGCCGCGCGGGTGCAGGAACTGCCCACCTTCGAGCAGTTCATGCCCTTGGTGCGCGACGCGGCGCCCCCGGCATCGCAGGTGGTGTACCGCGCGTACTGGAAAAAGATCGTTGCATGTTGGGGCACGCGCAGGCTGGACGAGCCAACCGCGCGTGAGGTGGGTGACCTGATCGAGGAAGTCCGCGCGAACGCGCAGCGCCGCCGGAATTATGGTGACGGCTCCGGCGCGGCGTGTCACACGTACTACGCGCTGCGGCGTGTGTACCAGTTGGCGGTGGATGAGGGGCTGTTGTCGTCCCGGCGGAATCCGATGGCGCGGGTGACTAAACCTCGCCAAGCCAAGTCCCGGCGTTATGCGTTGAGCCCGCAGCTGTACCGGGAGATCGTGCAGGTGGCCGCCGGCACGGGCCTTGATCCGCGGCTGGACAGCCTGTTGCTTCGTTTTCACTTGGAGACTGCCGCACGCACGGGTGGCGCGTTGAATCTGCGGTTGGGGGACCTGGATCCAGAGCGATTGCTGATCGTGTTGAGGGAGAAGAACTCCGTCACGCGTAAGCAGCCGGTCTCCAGGGCGCTGATGCAGGCATTGCTCGACCATGCGGAGGAGCGTGGTGTTCGAGACAAGGAGAGTCCGCTGTTGCGGTTTCCTGACGGCAGGCCGATGACCAAGATCCGCTATCGGAGGCTGTGGGATCGGGTGCAGATGCACATCAAGGTTGTCGATGAGGAGAGCATCAGCACGCACTGGCTGCGGCATACCACGTTGACATGGGTGGAGCGTAATTGGGCGAGGAAACCCAGTGGGACTGGCTCGAACTGCCTGATCCGCCGGCCGCCTGGGGCGTCGGCCGCCACGCGCATCTGCTGGTCGGCGCGCTGGCGCATTCCGGCCGCTGGCGCGGTGTCCTAGCCGACGCGGAGGACTTCCCGCACCTGATCGAGGCCATGGACGCGGTGGTGCGCCGGCTCGGCGGGGTCACCGAGGTTTGGCGGTTCGACCGGATGGCCACGGTCTGTTTCCCGTCCTCGGGCCGGATTACGCCGGCGTTCGCGCAGGCGGCGAAGCACTACGGCGTCCGGTCCGTCACGTGTCCGCCTCGGCGCGGCAACCGCAAAGGCGTGGTGGAGAAGGCCAACCACTCCGCCGCGCAGCGCTGGTGGCGCACCCTGGGCGACGACGCCACCGTCGCCGAGGCGCAGGCTGGGCCGGACCGGCTCTCCGCCACAATGGACGGACGCCGCCGGGTCCGCGACGGCGAACGCACCACCGTCGAAGCGCTCGCCGCGGCCGAGCACCTTCATCCGGCTCCACTGATGGCGTTCCCGGCCGAGTTCGACGTCACCCGCGTCGTCACCGCGCAGGCACTGATCTCCTTCCGCGGCAACCAGTACTCCGTCCCACCCGGCCTGGGCGGCGCCCCGGTTCAGGTCCGGCACCGGCTGGGCTCCGACGAGCTGCGCATCGTCACCGCCCGTGGAGCGGTGGTCGCGGCCCACCACCGCGCCCCCGACGGCGCCGGACGGGTAATCCGCGACGACGGGCACGTGATCGCACTCGAGCGGGCAGCGCTGGGCGCGTTCTCCACCAGCAAGCCCTGCGCCCACAAGACTCGCCGTCCGCCCTCGGTGGCGGCGCTGGCCGAGGCAGCCCGGCTGCGCGGCCTGCCCACGACAGGGCCCGCGGCCCACGTCGTGATCGATCTGTCCGCCTACGCCGCCACCGCGGCCAGGCTGGACAGAGCACCCACCTATGAGTCCCGACCAGAGTCCGAGGAGGACTAAACCCGTTGTCTGCCAACAGATCAGGGCCGCAGATGAGTGAAGCCCGCCGCTATCAACAACTCCGCGCGCACTTCTCCTACCTCAAACTCGACAACGCTGCCGAGGCCCTGCCGAGGATTCTCGACGCCGCCCGCGCTGAGAACCTCTCCCTCACCGCCGCGCTCGAGCGGCTGCTGGAGATCGAGGTCACCGCCACCGAGGAACGCCGCCTGGCCGGCCGGCTGCGGTTCGCCTGCCTCCCGGATCCCTGGACGCTCGCGGACTTCGACTTCGCCGCCCAGCCCGGCGTCGACGAGAAACTCATCCGTGATCTGGCCACCATGCGGTTCCTTGACGACGCCTCCAACGTGTTGCTCGTCGGCCCGCCCGGAGTCGGCAAGACCATGCTCGCCACCGCGCTCGCCAGAGGCGCTGCCGAGGCTGGCAACCGGGTCTACTTCACCACCGCCGCCGACCTCGCCGCCCGCTGCCACAAGGCCGCCGTCGAGGGCCGCTGGTCCACCTGCATGCGGTTCTTCGCCGGCCCGAAACTCCTTGTGATCGACGAGCTCGGCTATCTCCCGCTGCCTGGCGACGGGGCGTCCGCGTTGTTCCAGGTGATAAACCAGCGCTATCTGAAATCCAGCTCGATCCTGACCACAAATGTCGGAATCGCTGACTGGGCAACAGCTTTCGGTGATGCAACCGTCGCCGCCGCGATGCTCGACCGGCTCCTGCACCGCGCCACCGTCGTCGGCATCGACGGACCCTCCTACAGGCGCCGCTCTCATCAGTCCACTTCGGACAAGCTGCGCAAAGCGGTGAACGCCCATGTCTCCTGACACGAACACCAACACGATGTCGAAGACCTGCCCGATCTGCTGGGAAGGCTTCACAGCGACCGGACGCCAAGCACGGCACAAGACCTACTGCTCACCAACCTGCAAACGGACCGCCGCGGCCCGACGCGAGGTCGAACGCACCTCCCAGCCGCTGCACCCGTCAACACCTGCGGCCACGGCGCATCCAGCGCCGCTACCGCAGACCGTTGCTCAACGCGACTGCCCTCACTGCGGCGGGCCCGTCACGATCGTCGCCCTGCTCACCACACCCGAAGCGGCACGCCCGCAGATGCCCATCGCCGCACCTGACGGAGTCATTCCGCTCCGCCGCTGACACGGCTAACATCCAACAATTACCTGGGGCAGTTGATCTATCGCCTCTGGGGACAATCGGCTAGCGCCATCAAGAGCGAATATGCCTTACTGCACTCGCTGCAGGGCGCCTGACTCCTCGGCGCTGCCTCCCGCGTCACCTGGGAATGGGATCTCGGCGAGGTCGACCGTCACTAACGCTGCGCAGGTTCCACATGCGAATGCCGCCATCCCAAGTTCACGGTCGAACGCCCTGACTGCGTCCCGATTTCGAACTCCTCCCGGCACGCGCTCGGCGTTTCCATCCACGGCCGGTCATTCGAGTCGTTGCACATCAACTCTCAAGCCAAGCCGAGCGCAACGTCCGCTACTGCCGATGAGTGGAATTGGTCGAAGGCCTTCACAAGTCAACTGAGCCCCGTGTAGTTGGTGCGCGCTTCGGTTCGCTTCCATTGAAGCCTTCCAGTCTTGCCCGTCACCTGGTTGGCCCGCAGCCGAATAGTTGATTGCCGTGGTGCGGACTAGCCTCCACTGGAACCATGCCCTCTGGTTCATTAGGCCAGGTGATCCACAAGTTTCGCCCGCGTCAATGGTTCGATGAAAGGGATCAACACATGACGAAGTCCGTGTCTAGGCTCATCTCCGCACTGGCGACCGTCTCGATTTCTCTGGGCGCGATCGTTGTCGGAGCTGCTCCGGCTAGCGCGGCGGGATGCGATGTGTACCGCGTCATCGAGAACGCCTACGTCCGGGAAAACCCGGACAACGACTCGGTGGTCCGGAAGACCAAGTATGCAGGCGAAGAAGTCCGCAACTGCTTCGGCACCCACGCGGGCGAGCCGGGTTCGGAATGGACCGCTGTCAACTGCACCTGTGCCACCGACGGCCAGGGATGGATCATCTCGCGCAAGCTCCAGTGGCTTCGCTACGAGGGGTGACGCCGTTCTTGGCAACGCCGGAGTGAGAACTCCTCACCCGGCGCCAAGGCCAACGTCGGCGCCATCAGCCTCGCGAAGTCAAAACCAGCGGCCCATTCAGCATCAACGGCGGCACATCATCCGCCCCGGCCTTGAGCTCGGAATCGACTGTCACCACGCCGACGAACAACGGCAACACGGCGGCGCGGATCTACGAGTTCGAGGTGTAAGGCTCGTAGCGGCTTGCGGCGGAGCACGGTCCGCTGAGCTCCGGCCCTCCGCCACAGCACCCGTCATCGGTGACGTAACGCCCGACGTCCCCGGCACGAATGAGGAAAAGCTTCGATGACGGACCGGTGCGGAGGACGCGGGTGGGCTCACGGGTGGCAAATCTCGCACAGACACTGCCTCGTGCCATCTCGGTCGCCGCCGGAGCGGTCGCGGTCGGCGTCTCGATCAACCAGGTGCTGACCGACAGGTGGAACTGGTGGTGGCTGGGCGTGGCGCTCGGCTGCGCGATCTCGGCGGAGGCGCTCAACCAGTGGCGGATGCGCCGGGACCAACGTCCGCATCACGCCCTCTACGAGTCCACGACCGACTCCCGCGGCGTGCCCAAGCGACTGGACGACGTGACACTCGGCAGCCTGGGCGTGCACTCCTCCCGTTTCGATCACGCCCCGTACGCGCCGCGCGACGTCGACACGCGGCTGGGCGCCGCCTTCCGCGATGCCCGGACGCGCGTGGTCATGCTGAGCGGTGACCGCCTCTCCGGAACCACGCGAACCCTGGCTCAGGCCGCCAAGAACCACCTCGGAGACCACCTCCTGGTCGCCCCGGTCCAGTCACCCGGTGTGTCGATCGCCGATCTCGTGGACCAGGCCGCCCTGTGGGCACGCCGGCGCAAGGCTCCCGGCGCCGTCATCTGGCTGGAACGCATCTCCGCCGCCTGGCAGAACGGCCTCGCGGCCGTCCCCTTCGCCACGCTGCCCGCAGGGGTGTGGCTGCTCATCACCGTTGATGCCGCGCAGGGCGAGAACCCGCACGACTCCCCTCAGCTCGACGCGGTGCTCAGGAAACACGCCCTGCGCCTGTCACTGGGACCGATCGGCAAGCCGGAGCGGGACCACCTGGCCGGGCGGGCCGAGTACGCGGATCTCCTGCCTGTCCTGCCCGAGGCGCAGTTGCTCGGGCGTCTGCTCGTCCGGTGGGAACAGGTGCGGGAGGCACTCACCATCAGCGACGAGGAGTCCATGGACCGCGTCGCGTTGTTGCGCCTGGTGTCGGACTGGGCACGGCTGCAGCTCGACACGCACCGCCTACTCGATCGCGAGAGCGTCCGTCGGCTCTTCCCCAGGTATCGAAGAGAAGTCGCCGGGTTGCGGACAGCTGATCCCGTACGCGTGACCGGGTTCAAAGCCGCGCTGAAGTGGGCCACCGCACGACCCGGACATCTCCGCCCGCGGTTGGTCGAGAGGGTCACCAGCGCGTCGGGCACCGGATATGTCCCGTACCCCCTTCTGACCGCACTCGCCGACACGAAAGGAGAGCCTCTCGGCTGGCAGATGTCCACCGTGCTGCAGGACTACTGCATCAGCAGTTTCACCGCCGCACAGCGACGAGACATCGCCTACACCGCACTCAGCCGCAAGGACCACAGCTCCGCGCTGGTCCTCCTGGCGGACATTCGCGACCAAGCCTCTCCGATGGTGCTGTACCGGCTGGCCACCTGGCTGGAGGAGTCCGACGAAGTCGCCGCGATCCCGTGGTACCAGCAACTGGCCCGGCTCGACCACGAGCTGCTGACCCCGTTCGCCGCGTGGCACACCGGAATCCTCCTGCGGCGCCACGGGAGCAACGAGGAAGCACGAAGATGGTTCCGCGCGGCGGTCGACACCGGTCATCCCAGCTGGGCCCCGCACGCGATGTGCGAACTGGGCATGACGGCGGAGACGGACGGCGACGTGGACGACGCCTCCCGCTGGTACCGCCGCGCGGTGGACGCGGGAGATCCCGACCACAAGGCCAATGCGTTGCACTACCTCGGAAACCTCATGCGGGATCAGGGCGACGAAGCGGCGGCACGCCACTGGTATCACCTGTCCGTCCAAAACGGACACTCCGACAACGCACCGCGGTCGATGTTCTGCCTGGGCCGGCTCGACCGCGCTGCCGGAGACATCGAAAGCGCGAGGCGCTGGTTCCGCCGCGTGTTCGAGAGCGGCCATCCGGACGAGGCGAACAACGCGCTCATCGATCTCGGCCGCCTCGACATGGACGAGGGCGAGCTCGAGGCGGCTCGCGAGTGGTTCGAGCGGGCGCTGGCGACCGAGGACGAGCGGATTCTTCCCTACGCCCACGTGAACCTGGGCCAGATCAGCCGCTCCGAGGGAGATGTCGAAGCAGCCAGGGAATGGTTCGCCGGCGCCGCCGTCTGCGACAACAAGAACGCCGCGTCCTGCGCTGCAGCCGATCTAGGCTTGCTGGAATACCGCCACGGTGACTGGGTACGAGCCCAGGAGTGGTACGAGCGAGCCATCAGACTCGGCCACCCCGAATATTCACCCAGAGCGATGAACGACCTCGGAGTCCTCCTGGGACGGCAAGGCCGTCTCGCGGAGGCCGCCGAATGGTACGGGCGGGCCATTGCGTCCGGACACCAGGACTGGGCGAACCAGGCGGCGCTGAACCTCGCCGATCTCAGGATCGCGGTGGGGGACCACACCGTCGCAGAAGGACTTCTGACCGCCGTGGTCGACCATCCCGATCCGGACTACCAGCTCAGAGCGATGATCGGCATGGGCGATCTGGAAGCGGGCAGAGGACGACCGCCCGAGGCCGAGCGGTGGTATCAGCGAGCGATCGAAAGCGGTCATCCGAAGCTCGCGCCGAGGGCGAAGAAGGCACTGGAGGAGATGCGGCGTCGGGTCAGAGAAACGCAGGACGCCGCTCGGTACGCCGAAAAGGGCTACCGGTCCCAGGACGATCCCGACTTCACGCCCGAACCACGCCCCGCGCATCCCGCTCCGGGGGAAGACCGGAAAACACGGTGAACATCGATGGTGCGGGGCTGAGGCGGGCGCCCTGTCCGGACGCCCGCCTCGACCTCAGTGCCTGCCCCAGTTAGCCGGCCCGTTCTTCCCGTCCATCGGTGCAGGCCGCGCAGGTAGGGATAGCGCGCCAGGACTTCACGCTCCGGCGTGCGCTCGTCCGAGCTGCCGTACCAGGGTGAATGGCAGCCGTAGCGACGGATCACGACGCGCAGCCGCTCGTCGGACATCGCGGTGAGGTCGTCTCCTGCACGGGGTCTACCAGGTTGGCATCGCCGTCGGTGGGCATGAGTTCCTCGTCGCCTGATCGCTGTGTCGCTACCGGCGTCAGTCGCCGCACGTCGCGCATGACTCGGTGAACAGTCGCTCGTGCCGGCATCGGGTCGGCTGGGGTGGTAGCTCGACCGGTGGCCGCGGGTGCAGTTCCGCGTGCAGGTCACGTAGCTTCTCGGCGACCGTCCACTCCGCCAGAAGACTGTCCCACGGGGTGGGGTGGTCGGGACGGGTGCTCACGTCGTCGAGCACGACGGTCAGCAGTGCGGCGGCCGTGGTGTCGGCGTGCTCGGCGACCTCGCCGAGATGACTGACGACAGCGATCTGCTCACCGGTGATGCTGGCCATGCGCCGGTAGACCAGCCGTCGAGGTCGTCGATGAGCTGAACAAGGGCTTCTTGTGCCACAGGATGCTCCACTTGCTGTGTGGCTTCGCGATCAGACCGCGACCTTAACAAGATCGTTTGACGTTCTGGTGCAACACGGGTCGGACATGATTGGCCGACACCGCGCCACCACTTGCGACGATGGTTTCACGAGCCCCACAGGGTCTGACCTGCCTATCAGGCTGCTGCAGGTTCGTACTCATTGATCAAGCCGCCGCCGAGTACTTGCCAGCGATGTACGGCCCTACAGCCGGGCTCTGCGATCAGGTGGTCAGGTTGCGGAGGGGTGTGGTGTTGCGCTTGGGATACGTAGCGGTTCAGCACTGACTCGAGGTGACGCTCGTTGATGATCAGCAGCCGATCCGTGAGCTCACGTCTTAGAGCCTGTTGGTAGGTGGTCATGCCGTGGTTGAGCTGGGTTGTCTGGGCTGGCCCCAGCGTGCTGGTGGTGGGTCGCCGGAGAGTTCTCGGGTTAGGCGGCGGGTCATGATCGTGACGGTGGCCCATCACACCATGGCTTCGTGGTGTTCTGGTCGGCGTTCGTAGTCCCGGACGAGGCGTCGATGGCGGGTCAGCCAGCCGAACGTCCTCTCGACGACCCA